>CP134226.1:2250000-2905000 GCA_031655335.1 Thalassospiraceae bacterium LMO-SO8
TCCGTAGGTGCGGCAATACCGAATATTTTGGTCTGGCAAGTTTTGAATACCGCGGGCCGGTTGAGGTCTGGGGTTCCTGCACGGGGCCCCGTTCTGAGACCGGTTCGAGTTGAGTATCGAGTTTTCCCGTATGTATCCGTAAGGACGCGGTTCCTGACGGCATGAGGCACACAAAAGGCTCATGTTGGAAGGGGATTGCGGAAGACGCGGAACGGTCTGCCTTGCTTCGGCGAGGGGGTCCGGTCGGCTTATTCATGCGTATGGGGGACGTTCTCAAGTGTGACAAGAGCATCTGGTGGATGCCTTGGCGTCAAGAGGCGATGAAAGACGTGGCACTCTGCGATAAGCTTCGGGGAGGGGAGAGCACCCTTTGATCCGGAGATCTCTGAATGGGGCAACCCACCGCTTTAGCGGTATCGCATACTGAATACATAGGTATGCGAGGCAAACCCGGCGAAGTGAAACATCTCAGTAGCCGGAGGAAAGGACATCAACCGAGACTCCGTTAGTAGTGGCGAGCGAACGCGGACCAGGCCAGTGGCTGGATTGTAAGAACCGGAACCTTCTGGAAAGTAGGGCCATAGCGGGTGATAGCCCCGTACGGGTAGAAAGCAGTTCAGTCCTCGAGTAGGGCGGGACACGTGAAATCCTGTCTGAAATTGGGGGGACCACCCTCCAAGCCTAAGTACTCCTTGACGACCGATAGTGAACCAGTACCGTGAGGGAAAGGTGAAAAGCACCCCGACGAGGGGAGTGAAAGAGACCTGAAACCGGATGCTTACAAGCAGTGGGAGCCTCCTTGAGGGGTGACCGCGTACCTTTTGTATAATGGGTCAGCGAGTTGATTTTGCGAGCAAGCTTAAGCCGTTAGGTGTAGGCGGAGCGAAAGCGAGTGTTAATAGCGCGACGTAGTTCGTAGGATCAGACCCGAAACCCGGTGATCTAGCCATGAGCAGGTTGAAGGCGGGGTAACACCCGCTGGAGGACCGAACCCACCTATGTTGAAAAATGGGGGGATGACTTGTGGTTAGGGGTGAAAGGCCAATCAAACCGGGTAATAGCTGGTTCTCCGCGAAAACTATTTAGGTAGTGCGTCACGTATTACCGCCGGGGGTAGAGCACTGGATGGGCTAGGGGTCCCCACAGGATTACCAAACCTAACCAAACTCCGAATACCGGTGAGTAGAGCGTGGCAGACAGACTGTGGGTGCTAAGGTCCATGGTCGAAAGGGAAACAGCCCAGACCGCCAGCTAAGGTCCCTAAGTCATGGCTAAGTGGGAAAGGATGTGGGAAGGCCAAGACAACCAGGAGGTTGGCTTAGAAGCAGCCATCCTTTAAAGAAAGCGTAACAGCTCACTGGTCTAGTTAAGCCGTCCTGCGCCGAAGATGTATCGGGGCTAAAGCCATGCACCGAAGCTGCGGACTTCTCTTCGGAGGAGTGGTAGCGGAGCGTTCCGTAGGCCTGCGAAGGTGATCCGTGAGGATTGCTGGAGGTATCGGAAGTGAGAATGCTGACATGAGTAGCGACAAAGAGTGTGAGAGACACTCTCGCCGTAAGTCCAAGGGTTCCTCGGCAAGGCTAATCCGCCGAGGGTGAGCCGGCTCCTAAGGCGAGGCCGAAAGGCGTAGTCGATGGGAACCTGGTTAATATTCCAGGGCCTGGCGGAGGTGACGAATGGTGGAAGTAGTTCCGGCTTATTGGATTGTCGGGGCTGCGAAGCCGTTCCAGGAAATAACCCCGCCGTATAGACCGTACCCCAAACCGACACAGGTGGACTGGTAGAGCATACCAAGGCGCTTGAGAGAACGATGTTGAAGGAACTCGGCAAATTGCACCCGTAACTTCGGGATAAGGGTGACCCGTCTTTGGGCAACCAGGGGCGGGTGGCACAGACCAGGGGGTGGCGACTGTTTACTAAAAACACAGGGCTCTGCGAAGCCGCAAGGCGACGTATAGGGTCTGACGCCTGCCCGGTGCCGGAAGGTTAAGAGGAGAGGTGAGAGCTTTGAATCGAAGCCCCGGTAAACGGCGGCCGTAACTATAACGGTCCTAAGGTAGCGAAATTCCTTGTCGGGTAAGTTCCGACCTGCACGAATGGCGTAACGACTTCCCCACTGTCTCCAACATCGACTCAGCGAAATTGAACTCTCCGTGAAGATGCGGAGTACCCGCGGTTAGACGGAAAGACCCCGTGCACCTTTACTACAGCTTCAGAGTGGTATTAGGGAATGACTATGTAGGATAGGTGGGAGGCTATGAAGCATCGGCGTCAGCTGGTGTGGAGCCATCCTTGAAATACCACCTTTTTGTTCTCTGATATCTAACCGCGGCCCATGAACCTGGGTCCGGGACCCTCTGTGGCGGGTAGTTTGACTGGGGCGGTCGCCTCCTAAAGAGTAACGGAGGCGCGCGATGGTGGGCTCAAGCCGGTCGGACATCGGCTGTTGAGTGCAATGGCATAAGCCCGCCTGACTGCGAGAGCGACGGTTCGAGCAGAGACGAAAGTCGGTCATAGTGATCCGGTGGTCCCGCGTGGAAGGGCCATCGCTCAACGGATAAAAGGTACGCCGGGGATAACAGGCTGATCGCCGCCAAGAGTCCATATCGACGCGGCGGTTTGGCACCTCGATGTCGGCTCATCACATCCTGGGGCTGGAGCAGGTCCCAAGGGTTCGGCTGTTCGCCGATTAAAGTGGTACGTGAGCTGGGTTTAGAACGTCGTGAGACAGTTCGGTCCCTATCTGCCGTGGGTGTTCGAGACTTGAGAGGATCTGCCCCTAGTACGAGAGGACCGGGGTGGACGGACCTCTGGTGGACCTGTTGTGGCGCCAGCCGCATAGCAGGGTAGCTAAGTCCGGCCGGGATAACCGCTGAAAGCATCTAAGCGGGAAACCCTCCTCAAAACCAGGTCTCGCTTGAGAGCCGTGGAAGACCACCACGTTGATAGGCCGGGTGTGGAAGCGCAGTAATGTGTGAAGCTGACCGGTACTAATGGCTCGATTGATCTTGAGAACCCCTCCATACGTATGGATAAGCAAAACCCATACAGGGGAAACCGATACTCGGTATTCCCGACTTGCCAGACTGTTCTTGGAATATGCCCAACGAATATAACGAATATGCGCGAACCCGGTTTGACGACCTGGTGGTTATGGCGGAAGTGCCCCACCCGATCCCATCCCGAACTCGGCCGTGAAAGCTTCCAGCGCTGATGGTACTGCGTCTTAAGGCGTGGGAGAGTAGGTCGCCGCCAGGTCTTCAAACCGGGTTCCACCCAATTCCTCTTCATAATCTCCCGCGCAACCGCGCGGACCATTCCAGGCGCCGCAGGCGTCCCAGCACAGACAGTGCTATTCGGTGACGCGGGGTGGAGCAGCCCGGTAGCTCGTCAGGCTCATAACCTGAAGGTCGCAGGTTCAAATCCTGCCCCCGCAACCAAAACAAAAACGCCCTAACCTCATAAGGTTATGGGCGTTTTTGTTTGGCTAAACCCCAACCACCAAAATCCAGGGGTCAACCTATGGAAAGCAGGTGGAAGCAAGAACCGCCAAGGTTCTGCATGGAAAACCGGCGAAACCATGCGGCTTCGATGCGTTGATGGAGAAGGCCGCCGCATATGCATGTCGGTATGGTCACGGCGTATTTCGTCATGGACTATGCGAAATTGATCATCGGTGAGACCATATAATCGATGGCGACGATCTTATCGCCGCCTGGGCGCAGGTCTCTGTGTCCAGGGACCAGCAGGAAAAAAGAGAAAGAGATAAGTCGGAATGAATTCTAGAAAAATCCTGATAGCCGGCGCGGTGATTGTCGCCGTCGCAATTGGCGGTGGTTTCTTCTGGTGGCAGCAACACCAAAGCGATCTGCCCGAAGGGTTCAGCCGCGCCAATGGGCGGATCGAGGCGAAGCGGGTCGATGTCGCGCTGAAATTCGGCGGGCGGATCGCCGAGGTTCTGGTCGAAGAGGGGCAGATGGTTGCCGCCGGGGCCGTGGTCGCGCGTGTCGATGCGTCCGAGCTTGAGGCGGAGGTTCGCGCCGCCGAGGCGGCAACCCGGCAGGCGGTTCAGGAACTGGCGCAAGCCAAGGCCCTGTTCTCCCAGCGGGAAGGGGAACTGGCGCTCGCCAAATCCGAACTGAAGCGAACGGAGCTGCTGGCCAAACGTGGATTTGCGACGGGGGAAATACTGGACCAGCGCCGTTCCCAGGAAATCACCGCCTCCGCGGCCCTCAACACCGCCCGCGCGCAGATCGCCTCGGCAGAGGCGGCGATTGAGGCATCGGAAGCCAAGACCGCCGCCCTGAAGGCGAATCTCGCCGACCATACCCTGATCGCGCCACGGCGCGGGCGGGTGCAATACCGCCTGGCGGAGCCCGGGGAAATCCTCGCCGCCGGCGGCAAGGTCGTCACCTTGCTCGACCTGACGGACGTCTACATGGATGTCTATCTGCCCACGGACGACGCGGGCCGCCTGCGCTTTGGCGCCGAAGCACGGCTTATTCTTGATGCCGCCCCGCAATACGTGATCCCGGCGACGGTAACCTTCGTCGCGTCCGAGGCGCAGTTCACGCCAAAATACGTCGAGACCAAGAGCGAACGCGAGAAACTGACGTTCCGCGTGAAGTTGCAGATCCCGGCGGAGGTTCTCGGCAAGTATCAGGACGTCGTGAAAACCGGTGTGCCCGGGGTGGCGATTGTCCGCGTTTCGCCGGCGGTGGAATGGCCGGGGACGCTGGCCGTGAACCTGCCTTGATGACGGCGCCGGCCGATCCGGCCGCCGTCCTGAACGGCGTCACGCACCGCTATGGGGCGGTGGCGGCCCTTGACGATGTGTCGGTTTCGATCCCCGCCGGCCGGATGGTTGGCCTGATCGGGCCGGACGGTGTCGGCAAGTCGACGTTTCTGGCGCTGATCGCCGGGGTGCGCCGCCTGCAAACGGGCACCGTCACGGCGCTTGGCGGATCGATGGGCGACCAGAGGCACCGCGACGCGGTCTGCCCGCGCATCGCCTACATGCCGCAGGGGTTGGGCCGCAATCTCTACCCGACGCTTTCGGTCTTTGAAAACATCGATTTCTTCGGACGGCTTTACGGCCAGTCGGAACACGAACGCCGCACACGCATCGCCCACCTGCTGCAAAGCACCGGACTTGACCCGTTCGCGGACCGTCCCGCGGGCAAGCTGTCCGGCGGCATGAAACAGAAACTCTCCCTGTGTTGCGCGTTGATCCATGACCCCGATTTGCTGATCCTCGACGAACCGACAACCGGCGTCGACCCGTTGTCGCGTCAGCAGTTCTGGAAACTGATCGACCGCATCCGTGCGCGCCGTCCGGGCATGAGCGTGATCACCGCGACCGCCTATATGTCGGAGGCCGAGCGGTTCGACGATCTGATCGCCATGAATGCCGGAAGGATCCTTGCCGTCGGCGCGCCGGACACCCTGATGGCCGCCGCCGGCGCCGATACGTTGGAAGCCGCGTTCATTGCCCTTCTGCCCGAAGAAGACCGGCGCGGACATCGGGCGGTCACCCTGCCGCCACGCCCCCCGCAGGACGGCCCGCCCGCCATCGAGGCACAGGACCTGACCATGCGCTTCGGCAATTTCACGGCCGTCGACAATGTCAGTTTCCGCATTGAACCAGGCGAGATTTTCGGATTTCTCGGATCGAACGGCTGCGGCAAGACCACGACCATGAAGATGCTGACCGGCCTGCTGACCGCGAGCGAAGGCGAGGCCCGGTTGTTCGGGAAATCGGTCGGCAGCGACGGCATGGCGATGCGCCGGCGCGTCGGCTACATGTCGCAATCCTTTTCGCTTTATTCCGAACTTTCGGTGCGCCAGAATCTGTTCCTGCATGCGGACCTGTTCCACATCAAGGGTGATCGCCGCCGGGCCCGTGTCGACGAACTGATCGACCGCTTCGACTTGCGCGACGTGGCCGACGCCACGCCCGGAAGCCTGCCGCTGGGCGTGCGCCAGCGTCTGCAATTGGCCGTCGCGGTGCTGCATGAACCGGAAATGCTGATCCTTGACGAACCGACCTCGGGCGTCGATCCGATCGCGCGTGACGCGTTCTGGGAATTGCTGATCGAATTGTCGCGCAAGGACGGGGTGACGATCTTCATCTCCACCCATTTCATGAACGAAGCGGAGCGTTGCGACCGTATTTCGCTGATGCACGCCGGAAAGGTTCTGGCGCAGGGGACACCCGACGGTCTGCGCGCGCAGCGAAACGCTCCCTCGCTTGAGGCGGCGTTCATCGGATTTCTGGCGGACGCCGGCGCGGAAGACGCCTCCGCCGGGCGCGGGCTGGCCCTTCCGGCAACGGCGGCGCCGCACGATGCGGGTTCCAACTGGATCTTCGCCGCCCGCATCTGGGCGTTCGCGCGGCGCGAGGCCATGGAAATCCTGCGCGACCCAATTCGACTGACCTTTGCCCTGGCCGGCCCGATCGTCCTGATGCTGGCGATGGGGTTCGGCATTACGTTCGATGTCGAAAACCTGTCCTACGCCGCCCTGGATCAGGACCAGTCCCGCGAAAGCCGCATGTTTCTCAACGCGATGTCGAGTTCGCGCTATTTCGACGAACGGCCCCCGATTGCCGATTTCGCCGAATTGGACCGCCGGATGAAGGCGGGCGACATCTCTCTCGCCGTTGTCATTCCTCCTGGGTATGGCCGCGATCTCCTGGCGGGCCGCACCCCGCAAATCGGTGCCTGGCTGGACGGATCGAACACCACGCGGGCGGAAACGGGGCGCGGCTACGTGCAGGGCGTGCTGTATGCCCATCTGGCCGATGTGTCGATGCAGGAAACCGCCGTGGTTCCCCGCTACTACCCGGCAACGGTCGAACCTCGGTTTCGTTATAATCAGGCATTCCGGTCGCAATACGCGATTCCGCCGGGCGTTCTGATGATGTTGCTGATCATGATTCCCGCCATGCTGACGGCGCTCGGCGTCGTGCGGGAAAAGGAAATGGGATCGATCCTCAATCTCTATGCCGCCCCGGCCCGGAAAATAGAATTCCTGCTTGGCAAGCAACTGCCCTATGTCGGTGTCGCGCTGGTCAGTTTCATCAGCCTTGTGACGCTGATGCTGACGGTGTTCGGCATCGGTATGCCGGGCGGCGTTCTTGCCCTGGTGTCGGGCGCGGTGCTTTATGCGATGGCGGCCACGGCCTTCGGTCTCGTCGTGTCGACCTTTGTCCGCTCGCAGATCGCCGCGATCTTCGCGACGGCGATTATCGTCACGATCCCGACGGTCAATTTTTCCGGGATGATGTATCCGGTGTCGACGCTGGAAGGGGGGGCGGCGATCATCGGAAAGGTCTTTCCGGCGCTCTATTTTCAGAAAATCAGCGCCGGCGTTTTCAACAAGGGGCTCGACATCGCGGTTCTATATCCCAACCACCTGATTCTGGCCGGGTTCTGTCTCCTTTTTTTGGGGATCGCGACGGCGTTGCTGCGCAAGCAGGAGGCCTGAACCATGCAGAAGATTTCCAACATCTATCGGCTGGGCGTGAAGGAACTGTTCAGCCTGATGCGCGATCCGGTCCTGATGGGGCTGATCTTCTATACCTTCACCTTCGCCATCTACACCGTCGCCAACGGGGTGCAGACGGAATTGCACAATGCCTCCATCGCCATTGTCGACGAGGACCGCACGGGCTTGTCAAACCGCATCACAGGCGCCTTCCTGCCGCCCTACTTCAAAACGCCCGAGGTGATCGATCTGCATGCGGTTGACGCGGGCATGGATGCCGGCCGGTACACATTCGTGCTGGATATCCCCCCGGGATTCGAGGCGGACGTGCTGGCCGGGCGGGGGCCGGCGATTCAGCTGAACGTCGACGCGACGGCGATGACGATTGCGGGCAACGGCGCGACCTATATCTCCAGCATCATCAATGCCGAACTTCTGAAGTTCGTCAGCCGGTCCGGCGGCGTCGCGGCGCTGCCGGTCGATCTACAGACACGGGCGAAGTACAATCCCAACCTGAACTCTTCGTGGTTCATGGCGGTGATGCAGATCATCAACAACCTGACGATCCTCGCGATCATCCTCAGCGGAGCCGCGGTCATCCGGGAACGCGAGCACGGAACCCTGGAGCACCTTCTGGTGATGCCGGTTGCGTCGGGGGAAATCATGCTGGCCAAGATCTGGGCGAACGGGTTGGTCATCGTCCTGGCGGCGGTGCTGTCGCTGCACTTCGTCGTTCAGGGTCTGCTCGGCGTTCCCATCGTCGGGTCGGTCATCCTGTTTGCGCTTGGTTCCGCCGTCTATCTGTTCGCCGTCACCGCGATGGGCATCACGCTGTCCACCGTCGCGACCACGATGCCCCAGTTCGGGTTGCTGTCCATTCCGGTATTCGTCGTGATGAACCTGCTGTCCGGCGGGGTCACGCCGTTGGAAAGCATGCCGCCGGCGTTGCAGACCGCGGTGCAGGTTCTGCCCTCGACCCATTTCATCAAGTTCGCGCAGGCGGTTCTGTACCGCGGGGCAGGGATCGAGATCGTCTGGCCGGAACTGCTGATGACCGCCGGCATCGGCGGGGCGTTCTTTGCCTTCGGCCTGGCCCGGTTCCGGGCGACGCTGGCCGCCGCCAGATAGGGGCCGCGTCCCGCCGGGCGCCGCGACTTCCCGTTCCTGAAATGCGTGCCGCGAATTGAGATGGCCGCGCGCCCCCGCATTCAAAACAGCATGCCCGCAAGCCATTGGGGGCAGGCGGGCATTATTCGCGCGCTTTCCGGTACGGGAAAGCCGCATAACATGTATTTGACATCCATGAAAACGAAGGCTATTTAACATGTGTAAATAAAACATCTTTATGGAGGTATCTATGAATCATCTGCGTAACAACACCCCCCGTGCCTGGGTTCTTGGGTTGGCCGCGGCCGGGCTGCTTTCTGCGATCTCCGCGCCCGCCGCCGCCAAGACGGTGAAAGTCGACATCCCCGTCATCGAAAAAGAACTGCCGATCGACAACAAGGGCACGACGCAACGCATGTGGACCTTCGGCGGCACCGTGCCCGGCCCGCTGGTCCGCGTGACGGAGGGGGACGAGATCGATTTCACGCTCCTCAATCAGAAGACCAACAAGAACAGCCATTCCATGGATTTTCACGCCGCGGTCGTCGACGTCCTGGATGAGTTCTCGGAAGTCCGCCCCGGCGACACCAAGCAGTTTACGTTCAAGGCGAACCATCCCGGCGTCTTCATCTATCACTGCGGCGCCAGTTCCATGGCCGAGCATATTTCGCGCGGCATGTACGGCGTGATCATCGTCGATCCCAAGGAAGGCTATTCGGACGCCTATCCCAAGCCGGACCGCGAATACGTCCTGGTCCACGGCGATCTGTTTCAGGACGGCACCAGCGCCCAGGACCGGGCGATGAACAAGCAATGGGTCGGCACGCTGGTGAACGGCAAGCTGTTCCACTACGACCCGGTGCACGATCCCAACGCGGCCCTGACCCTGGAAGCCAAACCCGGCGAGCGTGTCCGCATCTTCTTCGTCAACGCGATGATCAACGAAGCGGCGGCGTTTCATCCGATCGCCGGCATCTGGGACCGGGTGTGGGACAACGGCAATCCGAAGAATATCCGCTACAGCCTGCAAACGGCGGAAGTGCCGCCGGCCCACGCCATGACCTTCGACATCGTTCCGCCGGCCGACCGTGCAACCAATAACGCCATTGTCGATCACCGGATGAAGCATGCTCTCAACGGCGCGATCTCCGTTCTGATGAACTTCAAGGACGCGAACCCGGACAAGGGCAAAAACGGCAATCTCATTCTGCGCTGAGAACAGGAGTTCCCCCCATGCGAAAGGTTATCGCACTCGGCGGCGCGGCCCTGATGACCGCGCTGTCCGTTACCTCGGCCCCGGCGGCCGAGGCGCCGGCGAAGATCCAAAAAGAGTGTGCGGTGTGCCATCAGATGTCAGGGCCGGCGAGCCCCGATCTGGCGGCGCGTCAGACCCGGAAGGGGCCGCCTCTTTTCTTCGCCGGAAACAAGTTCCGCCGGGACTGGCTGGAAACCTGGTTGCAGAAGCCCACCCGCATCCGGCCGGCGGGGGACTTCGCCCCCGACCATGCGGCCAAGGGGCCGGAGGGGGACGCCGTTGACGCGGCGTCCCTGTCCGACCACCCGGCGGTCGATGCGCCGGCGGCGAAGGAGATCGCGGACTACCTGATGACCCTGACACCGAATACGGCCCTCTTGGCGAAAGAGGACTACACCCCCGGCCGCGTGTCGGCCCGGATCGGGGCCATGGACTTCGTCAAGTTCAAGGGCTGTAGCGGCTGTCACAAGGATACGCCCAAGTACGGGGGCTTTTCCGGCCCCGAACTCCATACCGCGTGGCAGCGCCTCCAGCCGCCGTTCATCGTGTCTTACATCCGCGATCCGGCGGCCTGGGAGCCTCGGACCCTGATGCCGAACAAGCATCTGAACACGGCCGGGATTCACAAGCTGGCCAATTACCTGCGGACCATCGGCGAAAAACCGGAGAAGGCGAAATGAACAAGCTTTTCATACTGGCTGTCTTTCTGTGCGGATCGATCCTTTATCCGCGGCCGGCGCCGGCCGCCGACGCGGCGCACGGCAAGACGCTTTACCGGGTCTACTGCACCCAGTGCCACGGCCTGTCCGGCGACGGAAAGGGAATCAACGCCCCTCAGCTTTCTGTTCAGCCGCGCAATCACCGGGACCGGGCGGAAATGTCGGCCCGCACCGACGACGACCTGTTCAAGGCGATCAAGGAAGGCGGCCAGGCGGTCAACAAGTCGATCCTGATGCCCAACTGGGACGGCAACATGACCGATGACGAAATCCACGACGTGGTCGCCTACCTGCGCGCGCTTTGCTGCGCCGGCGCCAAATAGGAGAACGTGACATGCAAAGATCAGGACTGCTCATCCTCGCCCTGGCGCTGGGGGGCCTGTTGCCCGCCGGGGCCTGGGCCGAGGCCCGCCATTTCGACATGACGATCGAGGAAGTAACCGTCGATGTCGCGCCGGGCCTGAAATACAAGGTCTGGGCCTACAACGGACAGGTCCCGGGCCCGTTGCTGCGGGTCAAGGAAGGGGACGATGTCGAGGTCACGGTGACCAACAACACGACCCTCAGCCATACCATTCACTGGCACGGCATGTACCAGACCAACAGCTGGCGCAGCGACGGCGTGCCTAATGTGACGCAAAAGGCGGTCGAGCCGGGCGAGAGCTTCACCTATCGCTTCACCGCCGACAAGGTGGGTACCCTTTGGTACCACTGCCACGTCAACGTGCCCGAACACGTGGGCCTGCGCGCCATGTGGGGCCCCTTCATCATCGACCCGAAGGAGCCGATTCCCATCGAAAAGGAAGTCACCAAGGACGCCATCCTGATGTTTTCCGGCTGGAACCCCGAGGTCGCCCAGGAATACGGCAAGGGCGGGGTGCCTGGTGAGCCGATCACGTATTTCTCGATCAACGGCAAGTCCTTCCCGACGACGCAGCCGCTCCGGGTCAAGAAGGGCGACGTCCTGCGTCTGCGCCTGATCGCGGCCACGCTCGATGTGGCGTTCCACCCGCACGGTCATGACATGCTGGTCACCCACAAGGACGGTCTGCCGTTGGCCTCGCCCTATGCGGCGGATGTCATTCACCTGAGCCCCGGCGAGCGTTACGACGTCATCATGCGCATGGACAATCCGGGCCGCTGGATCGCCCACGACCATATCGAGCATCATACCTCCAACAACGGCAAGGCGCCGGGCGGATCGGTCCTGGTCATCGAATACGAAGGCGTCAAAACCGACGACTGGTACGTCTGGAAGGACAAGAAATACGACGCCGATTTCTATTATTCGGAAAGCATGACCAAGGGGCCGGGGATCCACGACGTTCCCGAACATGAAGGCACGTTTCCGGAGCTTCGCCGCTGACCGTCTTTGATCCGTGGCATGCCATCGGCCGAACGGCGGCGCCGGGTGCGGGACACCCGGCGCCGCCCAAAGGCGTCCGTGCCCCGGTGGACGGCGGGTGTTGCGAGTGGCGGCGTCCTCTTGTGTGATCTATAATCCGGCGCATGCATTTAAGCCGCCATTCAGATTATTCCTTGCGTGTTCTTCTGTATCTTGCGGCGCGTCCCGACGAACGGGGCACGCTGTCGAAGATCGCGGCCTATTTCAACATCTCGCACGAACATCTGCGCAAGGTCGTCCATGAACTGGGCAAGGCCGGGTTCATCAATACCTTCCAGGGCAAGGGCGGCGGCATGGAGCTTGCCCGCCCGCCGGACCAGATCAATGTCGGCGCTGTCTTGGCGCGGCTTGAGGGGGGCGCCCCCTTGATCGACTGCGCCGCCATCGAATGCCGTCTGTCGCCGTTCTGCTCTCTCAGCAACGCCCTTGCCGAGGCGCAGAAGGCCTTTTTCGAAAGCCTCGGGCGGCACACCTTGGCGGACCTCATCTCCAGCAAGGACATGGTCCAAAAGCTGATCGCCGTGGAGTGACGGCGCGGCGCCGGGGCGTCAGGCGGCTTCCGCGGCGACCCGGCGAATGCCGTCAAGCGCCGGTTCCAACAGGTGCGTGTCCGCGTCTCTGGAATAGACCAGATAGGCGGGCAGCGGGAAGGTCGGCGCGTCGAGCAGCCGGTGCAACTGCCCGTCCTGCAGATAGGGCTGTACCAGGCGGATCGGAAAATACCCGGACCCGCCGAACTGCAATACATGTTGCAGGCCGAGCCAGCCGATATTGGCGGTGATCCCCGCCCCCACGAATTCGGGGAACCGCGCATTGTGTTTGGCGTAGAATTCAGGCCCCCAGTCGACATAGACATAATCGGCATCCGGTTCCGCCCGCGCCGTCGGCCGGCTCGAAACCATGACCAGGCTTTCCGCCATCAGGGCCTCGACCGTCAGGCCTGGGCGGCTTTGCGGCGTGTACATGACGCCGATATCGAGGCGCCCTTCGATCAATCCTTGCATGAGCTCCGCCTCGAACCCGATCTCCGCGCGGACCGAGATGTCGGGGGCGCTTCGGCGCATCAGCGGCAGCCAGCGGAGCAGCAGACGTTCCCACAGCCCGAACCGCCCCCCCACCGTGAGCGACGCCCGGTAGCCCCTGGAAATGCCGACGTCCTGGCGCGCGTGTTCGACCGTGCGCACAAGAACGGCCGCGTGTTTCTGGAACTGGTGCCCGGCCGGGGTCAGGGCCGTCCCGGCCTTGTTGCGCACGAACAGTTTGCAGCCCAGCTGTTCCTCCAGGGAATGGATGCGGGCACTGACCGTGGATTGGGTGACGTGCAGGCGGTCGGCCGCGCCGATGAAATTGCCGGCGTCGATGACGGTGAGAAAGGTGCGGGCGAGTTCGGTATCCACGGGGGGCCTGATCATGTGCTAAAATTATATCGGTGATATCGATTTAATCGGCAAAATTTAATCGTTTGCAAGATATAAAAGTCAAGTCGTACCTTTTCCTGACCAACGCACAAGCGCACGGCGGAATCGGTCCCGGAAACGGGCCGGTCCGCGAAAGGGAACGACTCCATGCAGCTTACCCATTCCAGCCTTCCGTACGCCTATGACGCGTTGGAGCCGCATATCTCGCGCGCGACCCTGGAGGCCCATCACGGACGTCACCACCGCGCCTATGTGGAAAAGGCCAAGACGTTGGCCAAGGAACTCCGCATGGACGACATGCCGCTGGAACAGATCATCCAGTTCGCGTCCCGCAACGGCCATCAGAAGGGACTTCTGAACAACGCGGCGCAGGCGTGGAATCACGCGTTTTTCTGGCGCTGCCTGCATCCCGACGGCGGCGGCCGCCCGGCGGGGGATCTCGCGGACCGCATCGACGCCACGTTCGGCGGTTACGACGCCTTTCTCAAGGAATTCACCGCCGCCGCCCTGGGTGTGTTCGGCAGCGGCTGGGTTTGGCTGGTCATCGACGGTCCCGGGCTGGCGATCATGGATACCCCCAATGGCGAGACGCCGATCATGCGGGGCCTCTCGCCGCTGTTGACGCTCGATGTCTGGGAGCACGCCTATTACCTCGATTATCAGAACCGGCGCCCCGACTACGTGGCGACGATCATGGAACATTTGGTCAACTGGGGGTTCGCGGCGCAGAATTTGGCGCGGCCGCGCGCGGCGGCAAGCGCCGCCGATCCTCAGACCTGGAACAGCGCCGGGGGATGACGATGGTGCCGTCGGACATTCGATTCTGGTTCGGCTATTTCTTCATCGGCCCGCCCGCGTCGGGAAGGCTGCATCGCATGCTGGGCCTGGATGCCCGTCCCCGCGAGGCGTCGAACGGCGACCACCGCTGCGAGGTCATTCCCTTCCCCGGCGCGGCCCGTGTGACCCCGCCGCCCGCCAGGTCATTCCGTCCGGTCTGGAACCGCGCCCGGCGGAATGCCGAAATGATCTGGAGCCACCCGAAGACGCAGGGGGCTTTCGTCGTCCAACGGCTGGTCGCGATCACTCTTGCGGTCACCCTGGCGTCTCTGTTCGAACGGATATGTGAGTAGGGCCATGGACGGAATGATGATGAAATCGACACTCTGCACGCTGCTCGGCTGCCGCTATCCGGTGCTTCAGGCGGGCATGGGCGGCGTCGCGCGGGCCGATCTGGTCGGCGCGGTGACCCGTGCCGGCGGCTATGGTTTCCTTGGCATGGTGCGCGAAAGCCCGGATTTGATCCGCCGACAGATCGACGCCGTGCGGAACGGCACGGACCGGCCGTTCGGCGTCAACCTGATCCCCGCCGCGACCGATGCCCGGTTGCTCGAAGACGAACTGGCCGCCTGCTTCGATGCCGGCGTGCATTCGATCTGCCTGTTCTGGGACGTCTACCCGGACGTCATCAAGCGGGCCAAGGACCATGGTTGTCTGGTGTTCCATCAGGTCGGTACGGTCGAGGATGCGCGGCTGGCCGAACAGGCCGGCGCCGACGTGATCATCGCCCAGGGGGTGGAGGCCGGCGGGCATGTCCACGGCACGACATCGTCGCTGGTTCTGGTTCCCCAGGTTGTGCGGGCGGTATCCGTTCCCGTGGTTGCCTCGGGCGGGTTCGCTTCGGGCCGGTCGCTGGTCGCGGCTTTGGCGTTGGGGGCGGCGGGAATCCACTGCGGCACGGCGTTCCTGGCGACCGAGGAATCCTTCGCCCATGCCTATCATAAGGAACGGGTCGTCGGCGCGCGTTCGGAAGACACCCTGCGCACGGACCTGTTCGCCATCAATTGGCCCATCGGGGCATCGGTCCGGGTCATCGGCAACAGCCTGACGGCCAAGGCCGGCCCCGCGCGTTTCGGCCATGACCCTTATTTGCGAAAGCGTGAGCCCATCGCCCTGGAAGACGACCGCCCGATCTACCGCTACAGCACGGATTCCCCGCTGCGCAACATGCGGGGCGAACTTGAGCAACTGGCGCTGTTCGCCGGGCAGGTGGCGGGTGAAATCGACGACATTCCCACCGCGGCGGTGCGGATTGAGCGGATCATGGCCGAGGCGGCCGGGATCGTCGCGGGCCTGTCGGGCCGTTTCGAGGAGGTTGAGTGAATGGAATGGCGTGAGGTCAACAAGTGGCGGCGGGAAACGCGGAATGAAATTCTTGTCGCCAGGTTGGCGCGGCCGTTGGCGGTCCGCAAGGCCACCCGGGACAGGATCGTCGAACATCTCGGCCGTGAAATGCCCTGGCTTGGCCGGGGCGGGTTCGGGTTCTACTGGCCGTTCCGGGGTGAACTGGATCTGCGCGATTTCGCCGCGGCGGCGACGTCCGGGGGCGGGGCGATGGCCTTGCCGGTGGTCGTGAAGGAAAAGCAGCCGGTTGAGTTCTGGGAATGGTGCCCGGAGACCAAGATGGTCCCGGGGGTGTGGAGCATCCCGGTTCCGGCGTCGCGCAAGCCCATCCAACCGCCCGCGTTGCTGATCCCGTTGTTGGGGTTTGACGATGCCGGATACCGGCTCGGCTACGGTGGCGGCTATTATGATCGGACCTTGGCGGCCGCAGCCGGGAAACCCCTGGCCATCGGCGTCGGTTATGCCGTCGACCGCCTCGCCACCATCCACCCGCAGCCGCATGACATCCCCATGGACGCGATCGTCACGGAAGAGGGCGTGCGGTGGATCTCGGCGCGGAATCCCCTTGCCGCGGGCCCCGTGTCCGCCGGTGACGCGGGAGAGCCGCCCTGCATGATGAGCGAGGCCGATCCCGCCTACATGGGCTATCTCACGGATGAGGAAACGGCCGCGTTTCTCAACGAACTTCTGGAAGGGGAGCGGGCCGGCGCGCGCGGCGTGATCGAGATGGCGCGGGCAACCCCGGATCTGGAACTTCGCGTCGCGCTGTCCGCGGTGGCCCAGGACGAGGCCCGGTACTGCGCCATGCTGTCCCGCCATATCGAACGCCTGGGCGGTCAGCCCAGCATCGAAACCGGCGCGTTCCTGGACAAGCTGCGGGACACCGCGGACCAACAGGCCAAGATCGAACTGTTGAACAAGGGGCAGTCCTGGGTCGCGCGGCGGCTGGTTGAATTTCTGCCGAAAATCGCCGACCCCGATCTATACGACGATTTGTGCGAAATGCGCGAGGTCCATGACCGCAACGTCGCGCGCTGCGCGCGGTTTACCCAACTGCCGGCCTGACGGCCTGTTCATGAACCACGGGGACGGCGGCTCTCTTCGGCATCCGCATCCCCGCAGCAGATCCCCGGGTGGCCTGCCTGCCGCCCGGGGATCGTCGCCGCCGATTGTGTTTTTTTGGCACATATTGCAAAATTTCCGGCACTGTTCCGGCCCTTTCCCGGAACCTGCGGGAGGCCCATGACCCAGACGACGGCAAACAAGGCGGCGGGATGGCTTGGCGAGGTGTCGGGCGCGGTCGCCGATTTCGGCACGTTTCTGCCGCTGGTCATCGGCGTGCTGGCCGTGCGCGGGTTCGACGGCACCGGCGTGCTGACCGGCTTCGGCCTGTTCGCCCTGGCCGTGGCCCTGGTCTACCGCCGGCCCATCCCCATTCAGCCCATGAAGGCGGTGGCGGCGTTGATCATCGTCGGCGCGGTGACCCCGGCCCAGGCCATGGCCAGCGGCCTGATCATCGGCGGGGTGCTGGCGGCCCTGGCGGTCACGGGCATCATCACGCGCATCGCGCGGTTGATCCCCAATTCGGTCATCATGGGGGTGCAGTTGGGGGTCGGCGTACAACTGGCGTTGCTCGGGTTTCAACACATGGCGGGCGAGCCCTTGTTCGGCGGCGCGGCACTGGCCCTGCTGTTGCTGTTGTTCCTCACGCCCTACCGGCATCTGGGGTCGCTGGTCGTCGTGGTGACGGCGGCGGCGGCCTTTCTGATGACCGGCGGCGCGGGACTTGCGGTGACCGGCCCGGGTCTGCATTTTCCGTTGCCGGGCTTCCCGGCCCTGGCGGATTTCCAGGCGGCGCTGACGACCACGGCCTTGCCGCAGTTGGCGCTGACCCTGTCCAACGCGGTCCTGGCGACCTCGGCCATCGCCGCCGAATACTTTCCCGACGATGCCAAGGAACGCACCAGTCCCCGGCGTCTGGCGCTGTCGACGGGGGTGTTGAACATTGTGCTGGCGCCGCTCGGCGCCCTGCCCATGTGTCACGGGTCGGGCGGGCTGATCGCGCAGTACCGTTTCGGGGCGCGGACCTGGGCCGCGCCGGCCCTGTTCGGGCTGTTCTGCCTGACGCTCGGCATCGGCTTCGGCCCGCAGGCCCGCGACGTTCTGATGCTGGTGCCGGTCGGCGCCGTGGGCGCGATCCTGGCCGTGGCGGGGACCGAGATGGCCCTCAACCGCCGGATTCTCGGCGTCAAACCAAGCTGCCGCGTGGTCATCCTGCTGACCGGGGTGGTCTGCGTCGGCGTCAACATGGCCGTGGGCTTGGCCGTCGGTCTGGCGGCGGAAGCCCTGCGCGGCGCCTACTACCGCCGCCGCGGCGAAACCTCTGGAATTTGAACGCCTAGGCGCCCAGCATCACATCCGAGGCCTTGATGATGACCGTCACCTCCTTGCCGGCGGCGAGGCCCAGGGTTTTGACGGAATCCAGGGTGATGGACGAGACGATGGTATTGCCACCGCCGATGTCGACCGTGACCTGGGCGGTGACGACACCGTCCTTCACCTCGACGACCTTGCCGGTGATCTGATTGCGCGCACTGATCTTCATGGACCTGACTCCCGAATGGGTTGGCGGGGTTCCGTTTGTGACGCCTCGGTTATGACCTTTCCTGGGGGCATTTACAGGCTCTCATAAAACTGCATAATTATGCAAATATTACGGAACGAAAATACCGGATTATCGGGTCGGAGGATCAAGCCCATGCGAATCGCCGTTTTTGTTGCCTGCTTGTTGATGTCCGGAGGGGCCATGGCCGACACTGTGAAACTCCATGCGGCGGGCAGCCTGAAGGCCGCCCTCACGCAGGTTGCGGGTGATTTCCAGGCGGCATCGGGCCACAAGGTCGAAACGGCGTTCGGGCCGTCGGGCCTGCTGCGCCAGCGCATCGAAAAGGGTGAGCCGGCGGCGGTCTTCGCCTCGGCCAACATGAAGCATCCGAAAACCCTGGAGAAAGCCGGCAAGGCCGGGCCGGTGCGCATGTTCGCGCGCAACAAGCTCTGCGCCATCGCCCAGCCCGAGGTGGCCGTGTCGACGGACACGCTTCTGGACGTGCTGCTCGATCCCAAGATCACGGTCGGCACCTCGACGCCCAAGGCCGATCCTTCGGGCGATTATGCCTGGCGGCTGTTCGCCAAGGCGGACAAGGTCAAGCCGGGCGCGGAAAAGACGCTCGACGCCAAGGCGGTGAAACTCACCGGCGGGCCGACCTCGGAAAAGGCGCCCAAGGGCCGCAACCAATACGGCTGGGTCATGGAAAACAAGCGCGCCGACGTGTTCCTGACCTACTGCACCAACGCGGTGCTGGCGAAGAAAGAGGTTCCGGGCCTGCAAATCGTCGCCGTGCCGGATGTCCTTTCCGTCGGTGCCGATTACGGCATCACCTTGATGACGGGGGCATCCAAGGCGGCGGCGCAGCTTGCCGATTACATCCTGAGCCCCGACGGCCAGAAGGTGTTGGCCCGCTTTGGGTTCGACGCTCCGGCAAAATAGGACCGGGGTGGGTATCGGGCGAATCGCCCGGATCCGCCCGGCGCCGGGAGGGCCGATTTGCCGCCGCAAACGCGATGCCGGTGATCCCCGCGGGCGGGTCACTATCCGATTTGCGTAACCGATGTCCGATTTGCGCGGCAAAACTTCATGCACGGCCTATTTGCGCTTTCGGTTCCCGGGTTTCTCCCCCTTAATCCATCGTGGAAAGAATAATGCCTTGCGTGGATGGAGACGCGCGGCCGGATCGTGTCGGTCGGGCAGCATAATCTTGCGCTTGATCATAATGCAGTGTGCTTGTGCCTCGCCTGTCTGGCCGTGTAAGCAGTAACCTGCCGATTTGCAGCCAGCGAACACTTATGTGTATTTGCGTGCAGGCGGCGGGGAGTGCCGCAGTTGAAAAGAGAATTGGACGATTTTGAGTAGTGGGTTGTCTTTTTTCACTTAAATATTTGCACGCGCTTTGTGAGCACTCGCCGAGTGATTGGGGTTACGGAAAAGACGGCCTGTAACAGGCCGCAACGGGGGTATCAGTGAGTAACGGATTTGTGTTGGGTGTTCGGTGGCACGGTCTGCCAGTTGTCGTGTTGGCCGCCTCTCTTGGTGGGTGTCAGACCTTAAACTTCGACACGGCGGCGACCATGTCGTCCGGCGAAGAGGGGGCAAACCTGTCGGCGCAAATGTCGCAGCCGCGCGAGCTTGTCACCTTGATCCGGGAGGGTGAGCAGGCTCTCCGGGACAAAGACCTGGATAAGGCGCAACGCCTGTTCAGCGGCGCGCTCAAGCTTGATATCACCAATGCGGATCTGCAGTTCCTCAACGGTCTCGCCTATCATCTGATCGGTATTTCCAAGGACCGGTCCAAGCTTGAGTTGGCCGAACAGGGGCTGCTGCTCGCCCTCAAGTTCGATCCCAGCCATCTCGCGGCGCGCTATCAGCTGGGCCTGCTTTACATGGATCAACGCCGCTATGCCCTGGCTCAGGGGCATCTTGCCGCGGTTGCCCTGCACCGGCCGGATGATGCCGCCTTGCTCTACAATCTGGCGGCCAGTTCCTACTACAGCCACGACCCGCAAATGGCGGAAGCGGCCCTGAACCAGTTGACCAAGGTCTCGCCGGAAGCGGCGGCCGACCCCGATATCCTGTGGTCCCAGGCCCTGGTCAAGGCGGCTCTGAACGACAATGAAGCCGCGAAGGATTATCTCAATTCCTTCCGCGACAAGGATGCATCCAACGGCAAGGTCGAACAGCTTGAACGGCGGCTGCATTCCTGGCGCGGGTTCTACGAGCACGACGCCAAGGTCATTCCGGCCCAGTTCGGCCAGCAAAACCCCTATGGCTCGCCGTCCGCCCAGGGCAATCCCTATGGGGCGCCGAGCAGCCCTTACGGCAGCGCCCCCGCGAACCCCTATGGTGCGGATTCCGGGGCAGGTGTCGCGCCGGGCACCGCCACGGGGGGGCTGCAGAACGATTCCGGCATGGTCGTCGTCGACGTCGTCATCATCGGCACCCAGGAAGACGTGCGCCAAACCCGGGGCATCAACCTTCTGAACGGCTTGCAGCTTCAGTTCGGCAACCCGACGACGGGCGCTTACGGTTTCGGCTGGTCGCGCAACAACATCAACGACAAGATCGACAGCGGTCTCGACGAAAACACGCGGACGATCACCAATCAGATCGGCATCCCTGCCGTGACCTATTCGTTGAACATCGCGAACTCGGCCGATTCGGAGAATGAAATCCTGGCCAAGCCGAGCCTGGTCGCCCAATCGGGCCTGACGTCCGAATTTTTCTCGGGCACGGAAATCCTGGCCGCCGCCGTCTCCGGCGGCGACGGGGATTCGGTTTCCGTGCAGAAAGAGGTCGGGGTCAAGCTGGCGGTGACGCCGGAAATTCTCGAAGACGACTTCCTGCGCTTGCACGTGGTCGCGGAACGGACCTTCTTGACCGATCCGGCAAGTTCCGTGCTGTTCGAATTTCGCCTCGACACGACGAAGACCAACGTCAATTCGACGGTCACCATGCGGTTCGGCGAAACCCTGATTTTGGGCGGGCTGAGTGAGCGTGAAACGTCGAATTCCAAGGACGGCGTGCCGGGGCTCATGGATATCCCGGGCGTCAGTCTGTTGTTTTCCGAGCGGTCCAAGCGCCACTTCGAACGCTCGATCCTGATTTTGCTGACGCCCCGGCGCCCGCAGTATACCCGCCAGGCGGAAGACAACCGCAAGAAGACCCGCGAACGTTTGAGCGATCTTGAACGCGATCTGGAACGCCTGGCCAAACGCCACGAAGACTGGTTCACCCCGCGTCCGACATTCAATCAGATCATCGATAACCTGAAGAAACGCGAATTCTTCGAGGAATTCCGGTCGGGCGATTTCCGCCTCAGAGCTTGGAACGAAGATCCGAGAAACTTCGAACACATTGCCAGCATCCAAAAACGACTGGCGAACAATTAGAAACTTTAATCGTCTCTGAGCGGTGGGACGCATGAACCCCCATCCGACGCGAATGCCTGCGATCGATTAGGGAGGTCATGAATTGTGATGGTGAAGAACGTGTTTCTGCGCGGGATAACCTGTGCGGTACTTGTGCTGGCGCTTTTACCCTTTGTCGGCGGTCGTCCCGCGACAGGGCAATCGTCGCGCGTAACGGCGCCGCCGGCCAGTGAAACGATCAAGGCGGCCTGGACGCCGATCCCCGGCCGCGCCAAGGACCTGTCGATCAATGCCGCCGCCATGGCTTACGCCGTGGGGGATGACGGCGTCGCCCTTCGGTGGCGGGCGGTCAGCCAGAAATGGGCCAGGATGTCGGGGGCCTTCGTGCGCATTACAGCGGCCGAAGGCAACCGGCCCTGGGGCGTGACCCCGGACGGCAACGTCATGCGCTTCAACGGCCTGTGGTGGGAGGCGAAAGGCGACAAGGTCGCCGACGTGGCCGGTGACGCGGTCGGCAACATTTACATCGCCCGGCTTACCGGCGCCGTCGAAAAATGGGAGCCGCTGTCGCAAAGCTGGAAGCCCGTGCCGGGGCAGTCGGCGCGGCGCATCGCCCTCGATATTCGGGGCAAACCCTGGATCGTCACGCCCAAGGGGCAGATCATGCGCTGGGAAGACGGTGCATGGATCGCCATGCCGGGCATTGCCCGTGATATCGCGCTCGGCGCCGACGGTTCGGCCGTTATCGTCGACGGCGACGGACAGTTGCGGAAACTGCGCATGTCGCCCGTCCGCTGGGTGCCTTACGAGGGGATCTCCGGCGTTATCGCCGCGGGCCTTACCCCCAACGGCGGCCCCTGGGTGACCTTGGCCGACGGGCGTATCCTCGCCACCGTGCTGATCCGCGATCAGGTGCCGCTGACCGAGGAAGAAAACAAAGACAAGGCGGAAACACCGCATGCCCCGGTGCCCCAGGCGCCGCTGGCGCAGGCGAAACCGATCATTGCGCCGCAAATCACGGCGGGCAATGTGCAGCCCACGACAAGCACGGCCACGGAAAGCACCGCGCCGGACGCCAAGGCGACCACGCCGACGGCCCAATCCATCGGCACGTCGGGCAGCGGCTCGGGCACGGGTAACAAGTCCAATTCCAACAGCAATTCCGTGTCTCCCGGCGGCGGCGGCGGAACCAGCGACCCGGCCGCCAGCACGACGAACGAGAAACTGGAATTCGTCGATACGCGCGGCACCGCCCAGCAGATCGCCATCGGCCGCGACGGCAGCGTGTTCGCGCTGGATACCAGCGGCGGGATCACGCGGTGGAGCAATGCCCGGGGAGTGTTCGAAAGCTTTCCCGGACAACTGGCGCGCATCGCCGTGGACAGCACGGGCAGCCCGTGGGGCGTGACCGGCGTCGGCCGGGTGTTCCGTCACAACGGTGCGTCCTGGGTCCAGATTCAAGGCGTCACCGCGTCGGACATCTCCATCGGCGGAAAGGACGACATCGTTCTGTTCGCCAATGCCGACGGGCTGCTGTCCCGCCTCGACCGGGCCACGGGAAAGACGGACAACGTGCCCGGGTTGGGGGTTCAGGTCGCCGCCGGACCGGACGGCACGCCCTGGACCATTTCCAAGGAACAGGTCGCCCAGCGCTGCGGCAAAAGCCCCTGTACGCCCCTTTTCCAACTGGCGCGCAGCATCGCCGTGGGCCCCGACGGCACGGTGTTTCTGGTCAACACCAACGACCTGTTGATGCGTAAGCGGCCGTCCGATAAGAAATTCTCTCAGGTGCTGGTGCCGGGGCATACCCCGGCCTCCGTCGCTGTCGGCCCCAACGGATTTCCCTGGGTCGTGACGAGCGCGCGCAAGGTCCTGTCATCCCGCTACTTCGAACGCAACGAGGCCGGCGACCGGGTCCTGGCCCAGAAGTCGACTGGCAGCACGACGGGCAGCGGCTCGACCGCCGCCGTGGTCGCGTCCCAAAGCGCCAGCGCCTTCACCTTCACCAAAAACCTGAAGTTCGAGAAGTACAAGTCGAGCGACGCCGACGCCAACATGGGCATGCTGTCGGACGTCCATGCCGGGCATACGGGTGCGGTCTACATTTCGGGCGATACCGGGGTCTTCAAGTTCAACACCAAGACCGAAAAGTTCGAGGCCTTGGACAAGGCGTTCTCCAATTCGTCCCTGGCCGATGTGGGCGAGGACGAAAGCGGAACTTTGTGGGGGTTAAGCCAAATCGCGCCGGCCCGCGTCTATCGGATCAAGGGAACGCAGGAAAAGGTCTACTACGTCATCAACTCCACCGACACCACCACGCCACGCAACATGGCGGTCGCCGCGGACGGCACGGTGTACGTTGCCGTCGGCGCCCAGCTTTACAAGATGGAAGCCGGCAAGAGCGTGTTCAAGCAGATCGAAAGCAGCGGTATTTTCTATGTTCACCTAGGCGCCGGCGGCGATCTGTGGATTGTGAACCAGTCGTCCGAGGTGCAGCAGTACACGGGCTCCAGGTTCGAAAACCGGCCCAAGGGCACGGCCCAGAAGGCGCAGGATCTGGGCGTCGGCGCAGATGGGTCGGTATATGTCCTGGATCAGTCGACATCCCTTCTGAAGAAATGGAATGCGTCCAACGGGCGTTTCGATGCCGTCAACATCACACAGGCAATGCACCAGGTGACCGTGACCATCGAAGGCCGGCCGTGGATCGTCAACACTTCCGGCGACATCACGTCTTCCGGCGACATCTGGCGCGCCAAGGACTGATCGTTCCGTGTCGGTTAGTTGCCCGACGGCTGCGCGGCGTCCGGCTTCGTGCCGCTGCCGTTCCGGCGGCGCGGGGCGGCGGGCCTGGCCGCCGGTTCATGACGGGCGAGGGCGGCTTCCAACGCATCGACCCTGCGTTCCAGCCGAGTGAGCCGGGCATCCTCGGTCCCGCGGGCGGCCCGGATCATGGCCCGCAGGATGCGCCCCGCCGCGGCCATGCCGCCGGTCACCCGGCGGCCCATCGCGGTGGCCTGGGCGGGGGATGTCGCGGCAAGGATCCAACCAACGACGCTGACGGCCCCGCACCACACGGCGAAACCGGCACCACCGCCGCCGCCATAGAGCAGCAACACGGCGGGGGCCAGCACGCCGGCGATGGCAAGCCAGGTCTGCCACGCCTTGCGTTTAAAGGGGGGCAGGCCGAACACCCGCCGCCGCTTGGCGTCGCCCACGGCAAGATAGGCAAGGGCCGCCGTGGAGGCGGCGACGGCGGCGACGGTGGCCAGGATGCTCATTCCGCGGGTTCCGGCAACGGGTCGCCGGCAGGACGGCCATGGGGCTGCCGCGTCGCCCAGCGAAACAGCAGGACGCCGAGCACGAGGAACATCAGATCGAAGGACAGAACCGCCCCTTGTCCCTGAACCGCGGCATCCGCCCAGCCCAGGCCGCCCATGGCCATGCGCACGACGGGCAGGACGACGCAGGCGGTGCCGAGCAGGCGGCGGAACCGTTGGGCCAGGCCGCCGCCGTTGCCCGCGAAGACGCCGACCGCGATACAGGCGAGGGCGCCCAGGACGAAGCCCATCGGTGTCCAATAGAAGGGGTCGGCTGTCGACAGGGACAGGAAGAAGCCATAGGCCGCCGTCGTCATGGCGAACGGCAAGCCGTAGGCGGTGATCGTGACCGCGCGCCCGAAACCGCGCCATAGGGCGGCGTCTTCGCGGCGGCGCACCCAAAGCTGCATGCCCGACAGGATCACGTAGCACATGGCGGCACCTAACCCGACCCACACGGCCTTGGACAGAGTGCCCGCGAAATCGCCCGTGTGCAGGGGCCAGATCAGCTCGTACAGCGTATTGCCCGCCGACGGCTGCCGGCCGACCCGTGGCTTGACGCCCAGGAACCGGCCGTCCGTGCCGTCGAACACGTTGCGCACCCAGGCCAGGTTTCCTTGTGGCGGCATGTGCCAGACGTTGATGCGCGCATCGGCGCGGCCATAGTGATCGACCACGACGAAGCGGACCGGCGCGCCGGCCAGACCCGTGGACCGGGCGACCACGGCGTCGAGGTCGGTCAGGGCCACCGGGCGCGGGTCGGGGGTCACGGCGGGCTCGAAAAGGGTTTCGCGCATCGCCTTTTGGTCGCCGCCGAAGGCGACCTGGGATATCAGGGGCAGGGCGACCGTCCCCGCGAAACTGAAGAACGAGCCGGTGAACCCCAGAAGAAAGGCGAACAAGAGCCCCCAACTCGCGGCCAGCACATGGCGGTCGCGGGCCGTGACGAGGCGGTCGCCCGGCCGGGCGGCGACGAACAGGTCGCGGATCAGATGGCGGTGCATGAGAAAGCCGGTGACGCCCGCCGCCATCATGGACAGCCCCAGGATTCCGGTCAGGATCAGGCCCCACGGCCGCGGGACGTAAAGCTGCACGTGCAGATCGACGAGGAAATCTTCGAGCGCGCTGGCTTCGAACCATTCCGGTTTCGTGAACACGAACCCTTCGTTGCGCGCCAATTCCGCGCCCGTCGCGCCGTCAAGCCGGAACAGGGTGCCGTAGTTTTCAATTTTCCCGCTGTCCGGATTGCGGGCATGGGCATGGGGAAACACGTTCAGGTCGCCCTTGGCCGTCGCCCAGACGGCGATTTCTTCTAGGTATCCCTTGGTCATTCGGTCCGCGATGGGGCGGATCTTGCCGTCGAGGTCGCCCGTCAGCGGGGCATGATTTTTCGCGCCGCCGACGGACCATTCGGCAATTTCGTGGGCGAACACGGCGACCGTGCCGGTGGCGACGACGGCGTAAAGCAGCAGGCCCAGGACCGTTCCGGACCAGCCGTGCACGGCGGTCAGGCGTTTCAGTTGGGATTGCGAAAGAGATTTCATCGGTGGGGCTTCCATCGCTGTTCGATCTGGCGCTGTTCGATCTGGCCGGGGTGCGTCATATCCACCCCGCAAAGGCCATGGCGGCGGTCATCCCGCAGACGATGGCGGTGCCGCACATCACGGCCGTGCAGCGCAGAAGGCTTTCCTCCACGCAGGCATAAACGAAGACCACGGCCCAGATCAGCGGCACCAGGATCAGGGGAAAGGCGATGTTGTCGATGCCGGCGG
Source organism: Thalassospiraceae bacterium LMO-SO8 (assembly GCA_031655335.1). Classification (NCBI taxonomy): domain Bacteria; kingdom Pseudomonadati; phylum Pseudomonadota; class Alphaproteobacteria; order Rhodospirillales; family Thalassospiraceae; species Thalassospiraceae bacterium LMO-SO8. The sequence goes on from CP134226.1 coordinate 2,276,648, forward strand.
CCCCCTTGGGCAGCCAGACCGGCATGGCCATGGCGAACAGAAGGGCCGCCGCCACCGCGCCGGGGCCGGCCAGCAGCCAGCGGGTCAATCGGGGGCGCGCGTCCAGGGCGCGGCGCAGACGTTCCGTCATGCGCAAAGGGCCGGTCGGTTCGTCGCAAGCAGTGTTCATGACTCTAAGACGAATCAACCGGCCTGAATCCTCGTGTCCCGGGAGAAAATTTTTCTCCCGGGACCGGGGCAGGGCGCCGGATGTCTCCGTGGCCTACCATCGGTAGGACAGGTTGCCGATCACGGTCAGCGGTTCACCCGCCGTGCAAATCCCGGCGCTGTTCCGGTAATAGCAGGACCCGACATGCTGCTTATCCAAAAGGTTTCGCGCATGCAGCCCGAAGTGCATACCGTTCCATTCGTAATGGACCGAGGCGTCGAACAGAAGAAAAGCGGGAACGGAAAGTGTCCGGTCGCCGTCACCCCAATGCATGCCGCGATAGCGGACGCCGGCACCGAAGCCCAGGCCTTTGAAGGCACCATCCGGGATGGTGTAGTCCGCCCAGGCCGTGGCGACGTGCTTGGGCGCGGGCGCCAGGACGTCGCCCAGGTCGGCCGGATCGACGCTCTCGATGACTTCGGTTTCCATGTAGGTGTATCCGGCGGTCACGTTCAGGCCGAAGTCGAAACTCGCGACACCTTCCAGTTCGATACCTTGGGAGCGGACGGCGGCCGTCTGGTCCGTCGTGTTCGTCGACGGATCCGTTTCCGTATAGTTCTGGCGACGCAGGTCGAAGGCGGCCAGCGTCACGGAACTGCGGCTGCCCTCAGGCTGGAATTTGATCCCGACCTCGTATTGCTGGCCGGTTTCGGGTTTGTAGTTCTTGCTGGCCGGGTTGGTGCCGATCACGGGCGCGAAGGATTCCGCATAGCTGGCGTAGGGTGCCAACCCATTGTCGAACAGGTAGACCACGCCCGCCCGGCCGGTGAAGGCGCTATCCGATTGCTGGGAAACCGCCTTGGTGAGGTGATTGACGGTTTCGGTCACCGCGCGGTCGAACCGCCCGCCCAGGGTGAAGCGCCAATGGTCGCCCCATTCGATCTGGTCCTGCAGATAGATGCCTGTCTGACTGCGCGTGAAGTCCTTGTTGATGATGATGTTCCCTTCGGACGTCTGCGTGCCGTAGACCGGCGCGAAAACGTCGATCGATGTCGCCGATGCGGAGCTAGCGATCTGTTCCAGGTACATGAGCTGATAATCGAGACCGGCCAGCAAGGTGTGCCTGGTGCCGGCGACATCCAGTTTCAGTTGCGCATTACTGTCCGTGTAGACACCGTCCAGGTTGCCGAAATTGCCGTAGACGCTGCGCGACAATGTCCGGTTGCCGTCGAACCCCGAGCCGTAAACAACGACATCGTCCAGGTCGACGTTGTTGTAGCGGAGTTTATGGCTGAGTTTCAGGCGTTCGCCCACGTCGTGCGCGACCTCGTACCCGATGGCGTATTCCGTCCGGTCGACCCGGTCGATATCCGGCTCGCCCACGAAGCGGCTGAGCGGAACCTCACCGTTTGGGTTTGCGACCACCGTTCCGGACCTGGGAAGGGCCTGGGAGTTTTTGGTCTTGTCCTGCTGGTAATGGCTGAACAGCGTCACGGTGGTGTGCTTCGACGGCTGCCAACTCACTTGTGGGGCAAACCAGTAACGATCGTCCTCGATGAAGTCGATGAAGGTGTCGCTGTCGCGGTAGAGGCCGGTAAAACGATACGAGAACTGCTTGGACTCGTCGATCGCCCCTGCGAAATCGAACTTGCCCTGATATCGATCGAAATCGCCGCCTTCAAAGTGGACGATGTTGATGGGGTCCGTTGTCGGGCGCTTGGAGACATAGTTGACCAGTCCGCCGGGCGATCCCTGACCGTAGAGCACGGAGGCCGGGCCGCGGGGGACCTCGACCCGTTCCGCGCCCCAGGGTTCCGGATTGTAGCTGACGACGTAATCGGGGAAGGTTAGCGCCAGGCCATCCTGAAAAATCCCGTTGGTCGTTGCATTCAATCCACGCATGCGCAGGTCGGTATAGCGCGGTTCGTTGCCATAGGGTTGCGGATCGACGCCTGGCGTATAGCGCAGCACCTCGTTGATCTTATTGACGTTGCGGGCATCCATTTGGTCGCGAGTGATGACGGAAATCGACTGCGGCGTCTCGATCAGCGGCGTGTCGGTCTTGGTCGCCGACAGGCTGCGTTTCGCGACATAGCCCGCGACGGCGCCGCTGGCCTTTTCACCCTGACCCTCGACGGTCACGGGGCCCATGGTCATGACGTCGCCGTTGGCGTCCTTGCCGGGCAATTCGACGGTGACCGACGCGGAAGATGTATAGCGCCCGATCAGGCCCGAGCCGGCAAGCAGGCGGGTCAAGGCGTCGCGCGCGGTGAAGTCGCCGGCCAGCGCCGGGGCGGTCCGGTCGAACACGGCGGGTTCCGTATAGAGAACCTGAAGGCCGGTGACGGCCGAGAATTCGGCGATGGCCTGGGGCAGGGGCTTCGATGAAATCTTGAAGGTGAAAACGTCGTCGGCCTGAGCCTTTTCGATGGCCCTGTCCGTGCCGTTGCCGGCCGGGAACGTCTCCGGCGCGGCGTCCGCGGGCGTGGCCAGCATCAAAGCCAGCAGCGACGCGCCGGCCAACAGGCCGGACCGCGCCATGTATGTCATCCCGCGGCCGGCTGCCCGCGTGGACTGGTGTTCGTTGTTCATCCCCGAATTCCCCTTAGAGTTCATGTTCATGCATTTAATTGCAACTAAGTTGCAAAATCATATGAACATGAGACGGAATTCAAGGGGCGCTTCCCCCAGTGCTGCCGGCATAATTTTTCATGTCCGCCGTCGGCGGGCGCGGCGCGTCCTTAATGCAGCACGACCAGATAGCCGGTGATGCGTGTTGCGCCGAGGGGCAGGGTATCGGTGATGGCGCGAAGCGCCGCATCGGTGTCGTCCGTGCGGAATACCCCGCTGACCTTGAGGTCGCGCAGCGCATCCTTGGCGATCACGATGCGGCCCGGCCGGTAGCGGTTGATTTCGGCGACCACGCTGGACAGCGGCGTGTCGTAGAACACGAACTGACCGCGCAGCCAGGCGGTCACGGCGGTTCGGTCGAAGGGTTCTGGATGTGAGATGCCCGCCGCCGTCAGTCGGGCGCTTTGACCCGGCGCCAGGATCAGGGCCTCGCCGGGCATGTTGCTGGTCAGGTTGACCCGGCCTTCGGCCAAGCTGACGTCGGTTTTGCCGTCGGCGATGCGAAGGTTGAACCGCGTGCCGGTCACGCGGACGGCGCCCATGGGGGTGTCGACCGTAAACGGGCGTCCGGCGTCCGGCGCGACATCGAACCAGGCCTCGCCCCTGAACAGGCGGACATGGCGAACATCATCGGCCATGTCGACGGCGATCGCCGTATTCGTGTTCAGGGTGATGCGGCTGCCGTCGGCCAGGTCAACAGGGGTGCGCCCGCCGATTGACGTCGTGTAATCGCTTTGCAGACGGACCGCGATGTCGTCGCGCCACATCAGCCCGGTCCCCAGCAGGATGATCAAGCCCGCGGCGGCTGCAAGGCTGCGCAGGGGGCGATGCCGCCGGACGGCGCGGAGGCGTCTGTTCTCCGCATCGGCCAACCTGCGGGTGGGCAGTTCCAGCCGACCCCACAGGCGCTCGGCCTCGGCAAAGGCCGCTTCATGCCGTGGATCGGCGCCGAGCCAGGCCTGAAAGGCGTCCCGCAGGGCCGCCTCGGCGGCCGCATCCCCGTTCCGTTCGCGCAGGCGCGTCAACCACGAAACGGCCTGTGCGAAAGCCGCGTCGTCCGGGTGCTGATGGGCGGAATGATCCTGATCGTCGGTCATCTGAACCTGTTGCGGGAGGCAACGGCGCATCAGGTCGATGTGCCTATGCGGGGGGCCTGATGATAAGACGATTGGCGGCCGGAAAATCCCCCCATGATATCCGGGGCCGTCGGAGGCGGTCACACGTCGCGCCCGGCATCACGCAGACGCCGGCGGCAATGGATCATGGCGCGGGCGATGTGCTTTTCCACGGTCTTATCGGAAATGTTCAGGGTATCCGCGACCTGGCGCATGGTCAGGCCGCGCCCACGGTACAGCAGGAAGACCTCGCGGCATTTATCGGGAAGTTCCGCAACCGCCTGGGTCAGAATGTGCCATTCCTGCCGGGCCGCAACGACATCGTCGGGGGCGGGGCTTCGGCTTTCGATGCGCGCCAGCGTCCCGTCGTCGGCATCGCCGTCGACCCAGGTTTCCCTGCGCCGGTTCCGGCGCAAGTGGTCGATCGCCAGGTTTCCCGCCATGCGGTACAGGTAGGCCCGGGGGTTGTCGGGCATGACGGCACCGGAGGCGGTTGCGCGAATCCAGGTTTCCTGGACCACGTCCTCGGCGATGGCGAGCGACCCCGTCCGCCGCTGGATGAAGCGGCGAAGTTCTTCGTAATAAATCTCCGCGGCCTGGGCCAGGGAATGGAACGGGCGTGCGGTCATGTTGCCGGTCTGTGGTCGTCGATCATCTTATTCGGCCTGGTCGTGTCATGATGTGGGCGAGCAAGGCATGGACTGAACAGGCGGTTCCGAGAAGCCGGGCCTGCATCCGCCGATAACTTACAATTGTTAAGAATGATTCTCAATAACGTTTGACGGCGTGCCAAGCGCGGGGCCGTGTCGTCGGAAACTTGTATTGCGTCGCACAAAAAACCTGGACAGGTTCGCCGCGCCGGTGCTTTCGTAGGGACATGACCAGGGGGACTCACGCAAGGTATAGATCGGGGACGCGGCGCGCGGTTGCGTGGGTTGCCTTGTTCCTGTTCGCTCTGCATGGGATTCTTCCGGCGGGCTACATGCTCGATACGGACTCCCTGCGCGACGGCCGCTATGAGGTCGTCATCTGTACCGGGGCCGGTTTACAGACCGTCGTCCTCGACAAGTCAGGCAACCGGATTGCCCCGGACGGCCCGGCCATCCCCGGCGGCGATGGGACGTTGAAATGCCCCTTCGCGACGGTCGCGGGCAAGGCCCTGGCGGTGCCCGAACAACCCGTCCCGATGACGGTCCATACGGTCCGCACCGTCCCCGGCACCCTGCCGCCCGCCCTCGGCCTGCCGGCGTCGGCGGACCGCCTGCCGCTTGGTTCCCGCGCACCTCCCATCCTCCTCGGCTGATTTCCGCCCGCGTCGGCGCGCCCAAGGCGTTCCCGGCAGTCTTCGTGCCCTGACGGCATTCAAGGACAGCCGCGCCCCTCGATGATCGCCGCGCGGCGGGCCCATTTCAATTAAACATGTAATTAACATACATGATATGTTGCCATAATGAACATGCTTACAAAATGCATGTAAAGGAGCGATTCATGCCCCGATATGTCCCCGTGGTCGCCGGTTGCGCGATTCTGATTTCCGGCCTTATGGCTGCGCCAACATCCGCCCATGTCGTTCTCGATACCCGCGAAGCGCCGGCGGGCAGTTATTTCAAGGGCCTGTTCCGCATCGGCCACGGCTGCGGCACGTCGCCGACCGTCCGTGTCACGGTGCAAATTCCGTCCGGCATCCTCAGTGTGCGGCCCCAGCCCAAGGCGGGCTGGACCATCGACATCCGCAAGAAGACGTTGCCCGAACCCGTCACCGGCCCGCACGGCAAGACCGTCACGGAGGTGGTTTCCGAGATCGTGTGGCACGGCGGTTCCCTGCCGAACGAGCACTTCGACGAGTTCGCCTTGCAGATGAAACTGCCGGACGCCGCCGAGGGCGGGGTGCTGGCCTTCCCGGTCATCCAGGACTGCGAGCAAGGCTCGCGTGCCTGGGTCGAGGTGCCGAAGCCGGGGCAATCGCGCCGGGATCTTACGTCCCCGGCCCCGATCCTGACCCTGACCGCCAAACCGCACGCCCACAAACATTGAAGACCCGCACAGGGGGCAATGTCGCCGAGGCGCAATGCGCCACTGGCCGGCTCCCGTGCCAAGGAGAACACGACCATGAACCGATATCCGATCCGCAATCCGCTTGGCACCCTCGTCGCGACAGCCCTGACCGTGGCCGTCATTCCGGCCGCGGCGGCCCAGGATAAGGCGGCGCCCGTCGAAATGAACCCGGTCACCGTCACCGGAACCGCCGTGCCGTCGCTCACCGTTCCTGCCACGGACGATGCCCGCCGTCTGATCGAACGCACCCCCGGCGGCGTCGAACTGGTGCCCGACACGGCCTGGAAGGATACGGCCTCGGGCACGCTCAAGGACATTCTTGATTTTACCCCAGGCGTGTTCGTGCAACCGAAATGGGGCGAGGATTCCCGTTTGTCAATCCGCGGCTCGGGCCTGTCCCGGAACTTCCACATGCGGGGGATTCAGTTGTACCAGGACGGCGTGCCGGTCAACGCCGCCGACGGCAGCACGGATTTCCAGGAACTGGATCCGACGGCGTTCCGCTATACCGAGGTCTACAAAGGCGCCAACGCCCTGCGGTACGGCGCCAACACGCTTGGCGGGGCGATCAATTTCGTGACGCCCACGGGCTATGACGCCGACCTGGCGCAGGGGCGTCTTGATGTGGGCAGCTTCGGGTTTCGCCGGGGACAGATCTCGTCCGGCGGCAACAACGGTGTCGTTGATGCCTTCGCCACGGCGTCCTGGCTGCGTCAGGACGGTTACCGCGATCACAGCGGCGGACATTCCGTCCGCGCCTCGGGCAATGTGGGCTGGCGCGTCACGCCCGGTCTGGAAACCCGCTTCTACATGAGTTACGCCGACATTCAGCAGGACATCCCGGGGTCGGTGACCAAGACCGCCGCCCTGACCGACCCCAAGACGGCGGCGTCCGCCAACCTGACCCGTGACTACCAGCGCAACATCGACTCCTGGCGTTTCGCCAACAAGACGACCTTGCAGTTGGATACGGCGACGGTGGAACTGGGCGGTTATGCCGTGAACAAGCACCTGATCCATCCGATCTTCCAGTATCTGGATTACACCTATCACGACTTCGGCGCCTACGGCCGGATCGTCGACGAGCGCGAGATCGCCGGTCACGGGAACCGCCTGACGGCGGGGCTGACGGTTTCCGGCGGCTGGGTCGACAACAGCCAGTCGACCAACAACGCCGGCAGCAAGGGCGGCCTTTTGTCCGCGTCGTCTGATCGGTCGGTCAATTACGCGGCTTATGTGGAAAACGCCTACGACCTGCGGCCGGACCTGGCGTTGATCGGCGGGGTGCAGTTCCTTCACGCGACGCGCAAACGCAACGACCGCTTCGATAACGCGACCGACACCTCGGGCGAAAACGATTACACCTTCGTCAATCCCAAGGTCGGGATTTTGTGGCAGGCGGCGCCCGACTGGCAGGTGTTCGGCAACCTGTCGCGCAGCGGCGAGGCGCCGACCTTCGGCGAACTGAACTTCACCAACACGGCCCTGTCCGATACCGAGGCCCAGACCGCGACGACTTTGGAAATCGGCACCCGCGGCCGGGTCCGGGACCTGACCTGGGACCTTGCCGTCTACCGCGCCCATCTGAAGGATGAATTCCAATACTTCGACCTGGGCGGCGGCAATTATTCCGTCACCAACGCCGACAAGACCATCCACCAGGGGATCGAGGCCGGGGTCGGCTGGGCGTTCGCCAGGAACCTGCTGGAAAGCGGCGACAAGGGGGACAGCCTGTCGCTGGACGCGGCCTATACCTACAGCGACTTCAAGTTCGACGACGACGCGACCTGGGGCGACAACGACCTGCCCGGCGCGCCCAAACACTTTATTCGGGCGGCCCTGACCTACCGCCACCCCATGGGGTTCCATGCCGGACCCAACATCGAATGGGTGCCTCAGGCCTATTTCGTCGATAACGCCAATTCCGTGGCGACCAAGTCCTATGTCCTGTTCGGCTTCCGCGCGGGATACGAGGTGTCGAAGGACGTGTCCATGTTCGTCGATCTACGCAACCTGGCGAACACGAAGTACATCGCCAGTTCCAGCGTCGCCGCCACCGCAACCGACAGTTCGGCCCTGTTCGAACCGGGAACCGGGCGGTCTGTCTTCGTCGGCCTGCGCGCCGCGTGGTAGGCGGCAGATTAAGAAGGGGTGCATTGGGGGTATTGACTTGATATTAATAGTCAATCGCATTATGGAGCTCCCAATCACCTGTGCTGCCGCCGGGGATCGGCCCCGGCGGCGCCCCATCGAAGCCAGAAATACGAGGCCTAAAATGAACAACCGCACCCCATCCGTCCTTGCCGCCGCCTTGCTTTTCGCCGGCCTTTACCTTTCCGCCGGTGCCGCATCGGCTGCGGAAAAAGGCCGCATCGGGGTCGAGTTGAACAAGCTGGAGCCCGCCGACGACGCCTGCCGGGCCTATTTGCTGTTGTCCAACGGCACGGCGGCGGCGTTCACGTCGTTGAAGCTGGACCTTGTCACCTTCGATGCGGACGGGATCGTGCAGCGCCGGGTCGCCGTCGAGGCGGCCCCCATCGGCGCCGGCAAGACCAGCCTCAAGGTATTCGACATCAGAGGCACCCAATGCGCGGCGATCGGGCGCATGCTGTTGAACGGCGTGCTGTCCTGCAAGGGGGGCAAGGAGCAGACACCGGACTGTCTCGCGCTTGTGTCCGTGTCGTCCCGCGCGGCCCAACCGTTCATCAAGTGATTTTTTGGAGGGCGGAGTGAAGGAAACCGACTTTTCGTTCGTCTTATTGAGTAGGCGGCTCGCATCCGACCGGATGCAGGGCGGCTTTAGCTGTGCCCGCAAGGGACTGAATAATCCGGGATCAGAGGAGTAATCGAATGGAGAACCAACAGGTGGGGGAGCCGCTGGCAGCCGTCGCGGAAGATCCCGGAATGTTGGCGCAAGGTCTGGACTGGTTGATTGCCGGCGGGCCCGTCGTCGCCATTCTGATCGCCATGTCCGTCGTCGCCGTGGCCATTCTGGGGCTCAAGCTGTGGCAGTTCCGTGGCGTGCGCTTGTGGGACCGCGACACCGCGCGCCGGGGCCTGGCCCTGTACCGCGCGGGCAAGGCACCGCGCGCGGCGGAACTTCTGCGGGCTTCGCCCAATCCGGCGGCGCGGGTCGTGCTGCTGGCCATGCGCGGCAAGGCGCGCCGCGACCTGGACGAAGGCAAGGTGCGGGAAGAGGTCGTGCGGTGCGGCCTGGACATGCTGGAAATGCTGCGCGCCTACATGCGCCCGCTCGAGGTCATCGCCACCCTGGCGCCGCTGCTGGGGCTGTTCGGCACGGTGCTTGGCATGATCGAGGCCTTTCAGCAGCTGGAACAGGCGGGCAACCGTATCAACCCGGCGATTCTGTCCGGCGGCATCTGGGAGGCCCTGTTGACCACGGCCGTCGGCCTGGCGGTCGCGATCCCGACGGTCGCCGTGGTCAACTGGCTGGAACGGATGATCGACCGCACGGCCCATGAAATGGACAACCTGGTGACCCAGGTCTTCACGGCGGACCTGACGGCCGCCCCGCAAACGGAAGAAAGCCATGCCGGCTCTGCCTACCGCACGCCTGTCGCTGGCGCCGCCGAATAACGGGCGTCGCCGCAACCTGATCTCGCTGACGCCGCTGATCGATGTGGTGTTCATCCTGCTGGTGTTCTTCATGCTGGCGTCGTCGTTCCTCGATTGGCGGTCCATCGCCCTGGACTCGCCGAAACAGACGGGAAGGTCGGCGTCGCTGGAGCAGGCCCTGTTGATCGAGGTGCGCGCGGACGGTCTGCGTCTTGCCGGCGAGACCATGTCGCTCGACCGCATCACGGGCCGTGCCGCGGCGGCGCTTGCCAAGAAGTCCGACCGTCCCGTGCTGGTCCGCCCCGACGACGGCGTGGCCGTGCAGGAGGTGATTCAGGTGGTGGACGCGCTGTCCGCCGCCGGGGTCGCCAATCTGTCGCTGATCCGGAGGAACAAGTGATGCGTTCCCTGCGGCCCGGTCCCGGGCGCGGCGCCAACGACGACGACCGCATCCTGCCGCTCATCAACGTGGTGTTCCTGCTGCTGATCTTCTTCATGCTGGCGGGCCATCTGGCGGCGACCGATCCTTTTCATATCGAGCCGCCGGTTTCGGCCAGCGAGACGGAACCGGGCGACGCCGGTCCCGTCATTCTGGTCGGCCCCGACGGGCGTGTCGCCTTCGACGGCAAGACCGTGGACGATGCCGGGCTGACGGCCGCGTTGGCCGCGCCGGTCGAGGCCGGGGTGACGCATTTCCGGCTCAAGGCCGATGGCGGCGCGCCGGCGGTGCGTCTGGTCGAGGTCATGGAACTGCTGCGTGCCGCCGGGGTGCGGAAGGTGCACGTGCTGACCGTGCCGAAGGCCTTGTGATGGAAATTCGTGTCCGTCATTGGAACATGGCCATCGCCGGGGCAGTGTGTCTGCACGCGGCGGCGGCGGCCGTCGTGTTGTGGACCCCGGCGCCGTCGGGTGCGCAGCTTCCGGGCGTCGGCGGGATCGAGATATCGTTGGGCCCGGCGGGGGGTGCGCCCGGTTCCGACGCTCAAGACTCCCCTGAACCGCAGGAAGAGAAGCCGATCGAGCCGACCGAGACCGTCGAGGCGGTGACGCCCGAGGTTCCGGCCGAGGCGGTGCCCGTGGAACCCGTGGTCCCCGATGCCGTCGCCATCGAGCCGGTCAAGGCCGTCGAGGAACGCCCGCGCGACCCCTTGCCCGTGCCGCCCAAGGTGGTGCGTCCCAAGGCAGCGCCGCCGCCCAAGCCGGTGGAGACGGCGGCGGTCGCGCCCGCCCCGGTTCACACGCCGCCGCCGGCGGTCGCGGGATCCCAGGGCAAGGCGGGGACCAAGGACGCCAAGGAAACCGGCAGCGGCGACAATTCCCAGGGCGGCGGCCAGGCGGGCGCGGCGGCGAATTACATGTCCGTGTTGCAGGCCTGGCTGGAAAAGCACAAGGAATACCCGCGCTCGGCCCGCCTGCGGCGCATCGAGGGGGCGGTGCTGCTGTATTTCGCCATCGACCGGGACGGACGCCTCTTGGCCTACCGGATCGAGCGGTCCTCGGGCCACCGCATGCTGGACACGGAAACCATCGCCATGATCAACCGCGCCCAGCCCCTGCCGCCGATTCCCACCGACATGTCCCGCGACAAGTTGGAAGTCGTCGTGCCGGTTCAGTTTTCCCTGAGATAACGGTCTGGCCGGGGGACGGTGCAGTTTCCGGATTGGGTCTAATCCGGCTTGCGCAGCAGCAGGCGCGCGATCCGCGCCTCGCCCCGGTGGCGCAGGCCTTCGTTGACGCGGATGCGGCCCTTCAAGGCTTCCATGACCTCGAACCCCGGCAGGGCGTCCAGCAGGTCGCCCAGTTCATACAGAAGGTCGGGGTCGTCCGGGCCCAGGCTGCGCCCGCCGGCCCCCGCCGGGGCGAAGCCCTCGGCGACGAACCAGCCGCCGGGGGCAAGCGCGGCCGCCGCCGTCTTGGCCGCGTGCAGGCGCACGGCGGCCTCGCATTGCAGGTACATCAGGAACACGGCGTCCCAGGCGCGGCCCGGCGGCGGCGTCCAGTCGGCCAGGTCGGCGGCGATCCGTTCGACCGTCACGCCGCGCCGGGCGTCGTGGGCAAGGGCCAGTTCCGTCGCCACGCTTGAGGCGTCGACCGCCGTCACCACGATTCCCTGTTCGGCCAGCCAGCCGCCGTTGCGGCCGTCGCCGTCGGCCAGACACAGGGCCGTGCGCGGGGAGAAGTCGGAGCGTGCCAGGACGGCGCGCAGATAGTCGCAAGGCTGGTCGCCGAACAGGCGGGTGTCGGGCGCCGTGCCCGCCTTGGCGTAGCGGCTGTTCCAATCCTTCATGGCCGGGACCTCCCGTTTCCCTGCTTATTCCTACGCGTCCCGGGCGCGGTTTTCCAGCCCGCCGGACGGCGCGGTCAGCCGAGAGAGCGCCGGTCGAAGGTGATGCTCTTGATCAGGGCATGGATGGGCATGCCCTGCGCCAGATTCAGATCCGCCACCGCATGGCGGGTAACGCGCGCGCGCAGGCGTCCGCCGCCAATGTCGATCAGGGTTTCGGCGAAGGCGGTGTCGGGTTCTTCCCGGATCTCGATGACCGTGCCCTTGAGGATGTTGCGGATGCTGATGCCCGTGGGAGGATGGGTCGCCAGGGACACGTCGCGGGCGCGCACGCGCAGGCGCAGGGTCTCGCCGACGGCGGCGTCGGCGGCGGGGATGGTCAGGGTCTGGCCGTGATGGTCGAGGAAGGTCAGGTTGAAGGCATCGTCATGGGATTTGACCGTGGCGGTCAGCATGACCCCCGCCTCGAACCGCCCGGTCATGGGTTGCAGGTCCAGGCGCTCCAGCACCTCGCCGACCGAGCCCTCGGCGACCTTGCCGCCGCGCGACAGCACGACCAGCCGATCAGCCAGGCGGGTAACCTCGGCGATGTCGTGGCTGACGTACAGGATGGGGATGTTCAGCTCCCGGTGCAGGGCTTCGAAATAGGTCAGGATTTCGTCCTTGGTCGCGCGGTCGAGGGCCGACAGGGGCTCGTCCATCAGCAACAGGCGCGGCTCCGACAACAGCGCCCGGCCGACCGCGACGCGCTGCCGTTCGCCGCCGGACAATCCGGCCGGGGCGCGGTCCAGCAAATGCGCAATGCCCAGTAGATCGACAACCTGGCCGAAATCGACGGTGGGCGTGGTTCCGTTGCCGCGCGGCGCGCGCTTGGCGCCGTATTCAAGATTGCCCCGAACGGTCAGGTGGGAAAACAGCGAGGGTTCCTGGAAGACGTAACCGATGCGCCGTTCATGCGGTGGGCGAAACAGGTTTTCCCGGTCGTCCTGCCACACCCGGTCGCCGAGGGCGAGGCGGCCCGGCAGGCGGTGCAATCCGGCGATGCAGCGCAGGATCGTGGTCTTGCCGCAGCCGGACGCCCCGAACAGGGCCGTCACGCCCGCGAGCGGCGCCTTGAACGCGACGTCCAGGTTGAAACTGCCGACCGGCCCCGTGAAGGCGGCGTCGAGAACCGGGGTGCCGTCGGTCATGGGGCGGGGCGTCCGATGCGCTTTTCCAGGATCATCATCGACAGGATGACGACGAAGGCGAAGACCAGCAGGCCGCCGGCCAGGATATGGGCCTCGGCCCAGCGCAGGGTTTCCACGTAATCGTAAATGGCGACGGACAGCACCTTGGTTTCACCCGGGATATTGCCGCCGATCATCAGCACCACGCCGAATTCACCCACCGTATGGGCGAAGCCCAGCACAGCACCGGTGAGGAATCCCGGCCGGGCCAACGGCACGGCGACGGACCAGAAGGCGTCCCAGGGCGAGGCGTGCAGGGTTGCCGCGACCTCGAGCGGACGGTCGCCGAAGGCTTCGAAGGCGTTGCGGATGGGTTGCACGACGAAGGGCATGGAATAGAACACGGAGCCGATGACCAGCCCTTCGAAGGTGAAGGCGAGGGAACGTTCGCCCCACAGTCCGGCGATCCAGCCGCCGGGGCCGTCCGGCCCCATGGCGACCAGCAGGTAGAAGCCCAGCACCGTCGGCGGCAGCACCAGCGGCAGGGCGACCACGGCGGCGACCGCTTCCTTCCACCGGGCCTTGGAGCGCGCCAGCCACCAGGCGATGGGCGTGCCGATGATAAGAAGTGCGACGGTGGTCACCGTGGCCAGTTCAAGCGTCAGGCGGATCGGCGACCACAGCCCGGCGAGATCGAGCCCCTGGTCAGGCATCCGGGCGGATCTTGGGGGGCTCCCCCACGCCGTAACCGAACTTGTCCTTCACGGTGTTGGCCTCGGCCCCGCCCAGAAACCGCATGAAGGCGCGGGCCGCCGGGTTGTCCTTGCCGCTGTTCAGCAGGATCGCGTCCTGGGCGATGACGGGATGAAGGTTTTCCGGCACGGGCCAACGCGATCCCTTGTCATGTCCCGCGATCTGCGACAGGGCGACGAAGCCCAGTTCCGCGTTGCCCGATTCCACGAACTGATGGGTCTGGGCGATGTTGTTGCCCTGGACGATCTTGGGCTTCAGGTCGTCATAGACGCCCAGCGCCTTCACGGCCGCCACGGCGGCGGCGCCATAGGGGGCGGTCACCGGGTTGGCGATGGCGATCTTGGAAAATGCCCCCAGTTTCAGGGTGCGGGGCCCTTCGATCAGTCCGGCGTCGCGGCTGTAGAGCACGATCTTGCCCGTGGCATAGGTGAACCGGGTTTCGGCCATGGCCAAGCCATCCGCGCCGGCCTTCTGGGGGCGCGCCCGGTCGGCGGCCAGGAACACCTCGAACGGCGCGCCCTTGGCGATCTGGGTATAAAGCTGTCCGGTCGATCCGAAGCTGAATACAATTTTGTGGCCGGTTTTCTTCTCGAACAAGGTGCCGATGTCCTGGGCGGCCTGAGTGAAGTTGGCGGCCACGGCGACCTTGACCTCGCCCGCGCGGGCGGGGCCGGTGAAGCCGAACGCCACGACGGCGGCGGCCAACAGCAGCATGCGGCGTTTCAGTGCGGCGGTGGTGGACATGGTGAACCCTTCCGATAGGACAACTCGGACATATCGGAAACTATCGCCGCGGACGGTTCTTGGCAAGAGGCGCGTGCGGGCGGGTCAGGCGCCGTTCTTGGGCAGCAGCTTGCGCATGGCGATCAGGTCCCCGGCGATGGCCTTTTCGGTCTTGGCTTCCATCTTGCGGTACTGCTCCAGAACCTTGTGTCCCAGGTCCGTCAGTTCGGCGCCGCCGCGCGTGCTGCCGCCGCGCGAGGTGGTGACCAGGGGCGTGCCGAACTGCGCGTTCAGGGCTTCGATCAGGCCCCAGGCCTTTTTGTAGCTCATGCCCAAATCGCGCCCGGCGGCGGCGATGGAGCCGGTTTCGCCGACACCCTGCAACAGGTCGGCCTTGCCCGGCCCGATGGCGACGTCGGGGGCGAGAACGACACGGAGCCGCGCCCCGGTCTGCTGATTTCCTGCCTTCATGGCGGCATTCTACTCCGCTTGATGCTGCCCGGTCAGGCGAAAACGCCTCTCGTGACTGTGCCTTTCGGGTTCCCTGGGCTAGGATGCGGCCCGCAGAATTCAATTGCCATCCAACAATCACGGAACCAAGCCCCATGACCACACCCGCAGACGACCAAGGCGCAGTGCGCCTGACCCGCAACGGCGCCGTTGCCCATCTGATCTTCGACCGGCCGCAGGCGCGCAACGCGATGACCTGGACCATGTACGAAGGCCTGGCCGACGCCTGCGACGAGATCATGGACGATCCCTCCGTGCGGGTCGCGGTGTTCCGGGGGGCGGGGGGCAAGGCCTTCGTCGCCGGCACGGACATCGCCCAGTTCGGCGCCTTCACCTCGGGCGACGACGGCCTGGCCTACGAGGACAAGGTCGAAACCTATATCTCCCGCGTCGAACGCCTGCCCATGCCGACCCTCTGCGTGGTCGAGGGCTGGGCCGTCGGCGGCGGCATGGCGATCGCCAACGCCTGCGATTTCCGCATCGCCACGGCGGGATCGCGGTTCGGCGTGCCGATCGCGCGCACGCTCGGCAACTGCCTGTCGGCGCAGAACCTGCGCGCGCTGACGGAAACCCTGGGCCTGCCCATGGTCAAGCGCATGCTGATGCTGGCCGAAATGCCCGAGGCAGAAGAACTTTTGGGCCACGGCTATCTGCTGGCCGTGGCGGACGCCGACGGCATCGACGCCTTGCAGGCGGAGATCGTCGAAAAGCTGCTGGGCCACGCGCCGGTGACCATGCGCGTGACCAAGGAAGCTCTGCGCCGCCTGGGCACGGACCTGACCCCCGACGACCGCGATCTGATCCATGCCGCCTACGGCAGCCGCGATTTCAAGCACGGCGTGGAAAGCTTCGTCGCCAAGCAGAAACCGGACTGGCAGGGCAAGTAAGCGCGGTTATGGCGCTGGGGCGAAAAACTCGAACCGCAGCCCGCCCGGAATGATGCAGAGAAAATGCCGCGCCGGGGATTCCGGCCGGACCGGGCCGGGCGCGCATTCGATCTCGACGCCGGGCCAGGTGCTGACCCGTTCGTAAACGGTGTCCAGCGCCGCGACATCCGCGACCTTCAGGGCCAGGTGATGCAGGCCGATGTTCTTTCGGCGGTCGAAGGGCGTGGCGGTTTTCGGGTTTTCCGCCCGCCACAGGGTCAGCATGACCGTGCCGTCCGAAACGAACACCGCCGGATAATCGGGAACCTCCCCCACTTGTTGAAAGCCGAGTGCTCCTTCAAGGAAGGACTTGGTCTGGGCGAGATCGGGAACCGTCAGGCCGACGTGATGGGCGCCGAGGGTGAGCGGGGAAGTGCTGGTCATGGGGGGCTCCGGGTTGCGATGGAAATATACAGAACGGTCTACATATTGCCGAGGAAAAACCGCGGCGGCAACCGTCTTGCCATTCGGATCGCGAATTCTTGATGCCTTGGCCGGATGGGGCCGTATCAGGACGGAAACCGCGCCTTCAGGTCGGCGACCTGTTCCGGCGTGAGGAAGGTGGTGTCGAGCCCGCGCAGCATCAGGTAGAGGCGCGCCGTTTCCTCCAGTTCCTCCGTCGCGTAGACGGCGTCGGCCAAGGTTTTGCCGGCGACCACGGGGCCATGATTGGCGAGCAGCACCGCGTGGTGGTCCGACGCCATTTCCTTGACCGCCTTGGCCAGATCGACGCTGCCCGGCGGAAAGAACGGGATCAGCGGCAGGGTGCCGACCTTCATCACGTAATAGGCGGTGATCGGCGGCAGCACGTTCTTCGGGTTCACTTCCTTCAGGCAGCTGACGGCCACCGAATGGGTCGAATGCAGGTGCACGATGGCCTTGGCCGTGGCGCGCTGATCGTAGACCGCCATGTGCAGGAAGGTTTCGATGGTCGGCTTGTCGCCGCTGACGTGGTTGCCGTCCTTGTCGAGCTTGGAAATGCGTTCCGGATCGAGCCGTCCCAGGCAGGACCCGGACGGCGTCATCAGCCAGCCGCCGTCTTCCGTCCGCACGCTGATGTTGCCGGACGAGGCATAGGTCATGCCCCGGTCGAACAAGGATTTTCCGAGCAGCGCGATCTCGTCGCGTTGTTTGTTTTCCGGGGTCATGCGGCGGACCTTTCGTCGAGCATGCCGAGTGCCTTCTCGAAAAAGTCCTCGCTTCCGAAGTTACCGGATTTCAAGGCCAGGGCCAGGGTTGCCTCGCCGCCCGTTCCGAAGGTCAGGCTTTCCGTCCAGGGCACGCCCGGGTCGATTTCCGGGCCGATGCGCATGGCTTGCACGCCCAGCGCCTGGACCACGGCGCCCGAGGTTTCGCCGCCGGCGACGACGAAGCGCCGCATGCCGCCGTCGCGCAGGTTCTGGGCCAGCCGCCCGAAGAATTTTTCGACCGTATCGCCCGCCCTGTTGCGGCCCAGTTCCGACTGAACCCTCAGGACCGTGTCCGGATCGGCGGTCGAGTAGATCAGTTGCGGCCCGGCGTTCAGCCCGGCCAGCACCTTGTCGGCGACGTCGCGCGCAGCCACGGCCACGTCGTCCAGGGCCAGGGGGTTGACCTGATGGCTCGGCCACAGCTTGCGCGCGCGCGCGACCTGGCCGCGGGTCGCCTGCGAGCAGCTTCCGGCGATGACCACGGCGGGGCCGGCGGCATTCGGCAATGGCGCCTTGGCGGCGACGCCCAGAAGGCCCTGGCGGCGATAGTTTTCCGGCAGGCCCAGCGCAATGCCCGAGCCGCCGGTGACCAGCGGATGATCGGCCACGGCCTGGCCGATCACGCCCAGATCGGCGTCGTCCAGGGCGTCGACAATGGCATAGCGGTTGCCGCTTTTTTTCAGGGCGGCGAAGGCGGCCTTCACCTCGGCCGGGCCCTTGCGCACGGTCTTGTGTTCGACCAGACCGACCATCTCGTCCGTCTGGCGCGACAGCACGCGCACCAGATTGGCGTCGCGCATCGGCGTCAGGGGATGGTCCTTGAGGCTCGATTCCGACAACAGGACGTCGTTCACGAACAGATAGCCCTTGTAGATCGTCCGCCCGGTGGTCGGAAAGGCCGGGCAGGCAATGGCGAAATCGGCGTCGAGCGCATCCAGCAGGGCGTCCGCGACCGGGCCGATGTTGCCCATGTCCGTGGAATCGAAGGTCGAACAGTATTTGAAGAATATCTGCTTGGCGCCCAGGCCCTTGAGCCAGGCCAACGCGGCGAGGGATTCCTTCACGGCCTCGTGCACGGGGCAGGTGCGCGATTTCAATGCCACGACCACGGCTTCGGCGTTGCCCAGGTCCTTGGCGTTGGCGCTCGCCGGCACGCCGTTGACCTGAACCGTGCGCATGCCGTTCTTGACCAGGGTGTTGGCAAGGTCCGTGGCGCCGGTGAAATCGTCGGCGATGCATCCCAAAACGATGGACATGGGGGCGGGCGTCTCCTCAATGACGGCCGCCGTCAAGGGAGGCGGCCTTTTTTGTCTCTGAAGCTATATAACGCCTTATGTCCGGAAACGCACGACCTAGGCGGCGGGCCCGAGAAGGGCCAGAAGCGCGCGCAGGCGGAACGGCTTCAACAGCGTGTGGTCGGCGCCCAGGCGGGCCGCGTCGGCGAGATACATGGCCTTGGCCGACATGGCGATGATGGAAAGGGCCGGGCGGGCCGCCTTCGCCTTGATGATGAACTCGATGCCTTCGCCGTCGGCCATGACGATGTCGGTGACGGCGGCATCCAGGGCCTCGCGCGTGACGATATCAAGCGCGGCATGGCCGCCCGACGCGGCCAGCACGCGGAATCCGGCGTCTTCCAGGGTTTCGTACAGCGTCCCGCGCAGGTCCGCGTCGTCATCGACCAGCAAAATCGTTGTCATGTCCGGATTATCGCCATCCCGCGGGGGGGCGTGAAATCACACCCCATCACATTGGCGTTCACTCAGGCGTCATCATACAGACGGGCGAGATAGCGGGGATTGCTCTCGCCCAGTTCCGCCCGCATGCCGGCGGTCAGATGGGCATGGGTGCCCTTGGGGGCATTGCCCGTGCGGATCGCCCGGGCGAGGGCGCGGTTGAGGTCGTCAAGCGTGCCGTTCGCGCCCAGCAGCGCCTTGAGCGACGCCGTCTCGGCCCGTTCCGGCGCATCGCCGGCGGCGGCCTGGCGCGCCGCGATGGCGCGGGCGTTGCGGATCATGGCGGCGACGTAATTGGCGTTGCCGGCGCCGGGATCGGCGGCCGCCTCCGTGGCGTCGGCGATCTCGGTCAGGGCCGGTCCGCTCGGATTTTTCCTCAAGGGGCGTCTCCCGTCATGGCAAGGATCTCCGCTTCCAGTTCCGGCACCACATGGGCGGTCAGGGCCAGTTCGATGGACGGCTCTTCGCCCGAAACGTGCCGCCAGGCCTGCTGCAGGGCGATGACGGCCCAACGCACATGGGCCATGACCTCCCAATAGGTGACGGCGGCGGGATCGACCGCGCGGCCCGAAGCCTCCCGATAGCCGTCGAGGAAGGCCCCGCGCGGGCCCAGGCCCCCGGCTTCTTCCTCCCAGCGCCCGAACCGCCAGCATTTGGCGAGAAACCAGCCGATATCCTCCAGCGGGTCGGACCAGCCGGCGAATTCCCAGTCCAGGGTCGCCGACAATTTTCCGTCCACGATCATCAGGTTTCCGATACGGTAATCGCGGTGCGATAGCACGATTTCGCCGGGGTCAGGGGCATGATCGGAAAGCCAGGCGAGGCCCCATTCCACGGCGGGATGTGGGTCGGGCAGGGCGTCCAGATAGGCGCGGTATTGCGCCACGGCGGCACGGGCCGGGTCCCCGGGTGGCGCGCCCAGAAACGGCAAATCGTCACGCGGCGGCGTGATGCTGTGGATGCGCGCCAGATTGGCGCCGATGGCGCGGACAAGCTCCGCGTCGGGCGCGTTCTTGACCAGTCGGCTGCCCCGGGCCTCGCCCGTCACCCGATGCATGAGAAAAAACGGCACGCCCAGAACATCGGTATCCTCACACAGCACACAGGGCGTCGGCACGGTGACCCCGGCTCTGTGCGCGGCCTTCAACAGCGCGAATTCCTCGGCCCGGGAATGGCTGGTGGCGACGGCGGAGGCCGCGTCCCGGCGCAGGACCAGGTCGTGACGGCCGGGCCAGGGGCCGCCCGCGACGTCGATATCCAGGCGGTGGTTTTCCTGGATCGCGCCGCCGGACAGCCGCTCCGTCGTCAGGATGCGGACCGGCGCCCCGGCCTCGCCCGCAAGCCAGTCCGTCAGGCGGGCGCAGTCGTCGGCGGTCAGGTTTCCGGCCACGGGCGGCCTCAGCCCCAATGCCAGTAATCGAGGCCCTGTTCGCGGAACTGGCCGGCCAGGACCATCTTGTGAACTTCGGAGGCGCCGTCGACCAGCCGCGCCTGGCGGGCGTAGCGGTAGATCCATTCCAGGACCGTATCCTTGGAATAGCCCCTGGCGCCGCACAACTGCACCGCCGTGTCGACGCATGTGTGCAGGGTGTCGGCGACCTGGACCTTGGCGGTCGAAACCTCGGCCCGGGCGCGGCTGCCCTGGTCGAGGGTCCAGGCGGCATGCATGGTCAGCAGGCGGCCGATCTGGATTTCCTTGGCCGCCTCGCCCAGCAGCAGCTGCACGCTTTCCCGGTCGGCCAGTCGGGTGCCGAAGGCCTCGCGCCCGGAGATGTATTCGTCGGCGATTTCCAACGACCGCTTGGCCAGGCCGAGCCAGCGCATGCAATGGGTCAGGCGCGCGGTGCCGAGGCGGATCTGTACGCATTTCATGCCTTCGCCGACGCCCATCAGGCGGTTCTCGTCGGGAATTTCCAGGCCGTCGAAGGTCAACTCACAATGGCCGCCGTGTTCTTCCGGCCCCATGATCGGGATGCGGCGCTCTATCTTCCAGCCCGGCTGGTCCTTGTGGAACAGGAAGGCGGTCAGGTTGCGCCGCGCGTCGTCGGACGTGCGCGCCAACAGGATAAAGTGCGACGCCACGCCGGCCCCGGTGATGAACCACTTGCGGCCGTGGACGATCCACTTGTCGCCCTTCTTCTCGGCCCGGGTCTGCATCATGCCCGATGGGTCGGACCCGGCGCCGGGCGCGGGTTCCGTCATGACGATGGAGGACCGCACGGCGCCGTCGATGATCGGCTGCAGCCATTGTTCCTTCTGGGCGTCGGTCGCGACCTTGTTGAGCACGAACATGTTGCCGTCGTCCGGGGCGGCGGCGTTGAACACCACGGGCCCGAAGATGGAACGGTTCATTTCCTCGTAGCAGGCGGCCATGCCGACCGTGTCGAATCCGCGCCCGCCACGGGCCGTCGGCATGGACAATGACCAGAGCCCCTCGCTCCTGGCCTTGGCGCGCAGATCGTCCAGCAGATCCAGCCGGATGTTCTCATGATCGTCGTAGCTGGCGGGGTCGGCCTCCAACGGCAGGATGTTCTGGGCGACGAACCGGCGGATGGCCTGCCGGGTTTCGTTCACTTCCGGTGTCAGATTGAAATCCATGAAGGCGGGTTCCTGTCATTCTGCGATTGGGAGCGGGCCATGGTCACCCGACGGCGGGCCGCGAGACTATCAGACTTGCCCGAAAAACCGGAAGTGGGCCGGGAAATTTACCTTGTTTTCGGCGCCTGTCAGGGAGGGATCAGGCTTCTGGCCCAGAATGTGCTTCATAAGATGAAAACGACGGCTCTTGAGGGCGGGATCTTTGATGCTAAGGATAACCGCCATGATGTTGAACGAACAAAAAGATTCCCGCAGAAACCCCCGTTCCGTCGTGCATGGGAACGTGGAGGTCAACGGCGGCGGCCCTTACCGGGGCGGCAAGCTGCACGACATGTCCGTGGGTGGGGCATCGGTTCTCTATCCCGAGGGAAGCCAAGCCCAAGATAATCCGGTTCAGGTCGATGACGAGATCTTGCTGGTCATTCGCGGCCGCGCCAAAGTGCCGGGACGCGTGGCCCGCGTGTTCGATGGCGGATTCGCCGTGGCATTCGACTGGTCCCTGAATATCGAGCACGACCGCTTTCTGAAAGACCGGGATAACTGAGTCCTAGGTCCGGTCCTGGGCCGGGGCCACGCCGCTGAAGCCCACCGTCGACATGTCGCGCAGCGGCCAGGACCCTTCCGCGACCCATTGGTGAAACCGCTTGATGCGCAGGTTGAAGGCGGCGGGTTCCTCCAGATTCAACAGATGCCCCGATTTCGGCACGACCTCCAGCCCGGCGCCGGGCATGGTGCGTTTCAGCCACAGGTTGATGTCGAGCACCGGCTCGTCCTCGTCCCCGACCATGAACAGGACGGGCGTCGACGACGCGGCCAGCTGATCCCGGAAGGTATAGAGCGACGGCCGGCCGCCGACGATTTGACGGAGCACGTGGGCGGCGCCCGTGACGTCGTGTTCGGCAAGCTCGTCGCGGAATTTTTCCCAGGCCCCGATGTCCTTGCGCTTCAATTGCAGGCGCGTCGGCCCGCCCGCGAAATCGTCGGCGGGAAAGCCGTCGGCGCCGGCGATGGCGTCGGCCAGGCGCTGGGATTCGGCGCGGTAGCCGGGATTGTCCTCGGGGTGCGAGCCCGATCCGCCCGACGCCGCCGTCAAGGTGAGAACCCGGTCCGGATGGCGCAGTGCCAGCATCAGGCCCGTATAGGCGCCCATGGACAGGCCGACCACATGGGCCTTGTCGATGCCCAGGTGGTCGAGCACCGCGCGCGCGTCCTCGGCCACGATGTCGTGGGAATAAGCGGCGGGGTCGTCCGGGATGCCCGACGGCGTGTAGCCGCGGGACGCGGTGACGATGCAGCGGTTGGTCTTGGCGAAGGCCTCGACCTGGGGCTCCCAACTTCGAGGGTCGCCGCCGTATTCATGGAGAAACAGGATTGCCTCGCCCACGCCCTCGTCGGCGTAATACAGCGTCGTGCCGTCGTCGGCGGTGGCGAAGGGCATGGCGAAATCCTTTTCTACAGCGTGTTGACGAGGTGGCCGCCGTCGACGGCGACAACCTCGCCGGTCATGAAGTCCGATGCGTCCGACGCCAGCAGCAGCAGGGCACCATCAAGATCCTCCGGCTTGCCGAAGCGGCGCTGGGGAATGCGTTTCATCAGCGTCTGGCCGCCCTCGCTTTCCAGGAACTCCCGGTTCAGGTCCGTCTCGATGTAGCCGGGGGCGATGGCGTTGACGCGAATCCTGTGGCGCGCCCATTCGAGCGCCAGAGACTTGGTCATCTGAACAATTCCCGCCTTGGACACCGCATAGGGCATCACGCCGCCCGCCTGACGCAGGCCCAGGACGGAGGCGACGTTGACGATGGTGCCCGGCCGGCCGGCGGCGACCATGTCCTTGGCCGCGCGCTGGGCCACGGTCCAGGCACCGGTCAGGTTGGTCGCCATGGTCTGGTCCCAGGTCGCGGGATCGAGATCGATGGCCGGGCCGGTCGAGGCAAGACCCGCATTGTTGATGAGGATCGTGACCTGGCCCAGGGCACGGTCGGCGGTCTCGAAGGCGTCGGCCACGGATTCCCGGTCGGTCACGTCCATTTCCACGGCCAAAGCCTGTCCGCCCGCCGCGGTGATCGCATCGACCGTTTCGGCGAGCTTTTCCCGCCGCCGGGCGCAGCAGGCGACGGCGGCGCCGTGGGCGGCCAGCACTTCGGCGAAACGGCGACCCAGGCCAGACGAGGCCCCGGTGACCAGGGCCACCCGGTCGGCCAAAAGGTCGTCGCGGAAAAAGCGGGTCATGACTTAAATCTCCTGGTCGGTGTCGTTGGCGCGGTCGCGCAACACGAACTTTTGGATCTTGCCCGTCGACGTCTTGGGCAGGGGACCGAACACGACATGGCGCGGCGCTTTGTAATGGGCCATGTTGGCGCGGCACCATTCGATGATGGCGGCGGCGTCGATGCGGTCCTCCGCGCCCGGCTTCAGGGTGACGAAGGCGCAAGGTGTCTCGCCCCATTTTTCGTCGGTCTTGGCGACCACGGCGGCTTCCATCACATCGGCATGGCGGTAGAGGCATTCCTCGACCTCCAGCGACGAGATGTTCTCGCCGCCGGAAATGATGATGTCCTTGGACCGATCCTTGATTTCCACATAGCCGTCGGCATGCAGGACGGCAAGATCGCCCGTGTGGAACCAGCCGCCCTGGAACGCGGCCTCGGTCGCGGCCGGGTTCTTCAGATAGCCCTTCATGATGGTGTTGCCGCGCAGCATGATCTCGCCCATGGTTTGGCCGTCGGCGGGCACGGTTTCCATGGTGTCGGGGTTCATCACGGTCTGGCCGGACACGGTGGGATAGCGCACCCCGGCGCGGCTGATCTTCTGGGCCTGGGCATCCGGGTCCAAATCGTCCCAGGCGTCCTGCCAGGCGCAATAGGTCGAGGGCCCGTAGGATTCCGTGAGCCCGTAAAGATGGGTCACGCGAAAGCCCATCTTTTCCATGCCCGAAATCACCGCCGAGGGCGGCGCCGCGCCGCCGGTGAACACCTGCACTTCCTGATCGAACGTCCGCTTCACGTTGTCCGGCGCGTGGATCAGCATGTTGAGCACGATGGGTGCACCACACATATGCGTCACGCCGTGTTCCGCGATCATGGAAAAGATCAGGGCCGGATCGACCCGGCGCAGGCAGATGTGGGTCCCCGCCGCCGCGGTGATCGACCAGGGATAGCTCCAGCCGTTGCAGTGGAACATGGGCAGCGTCCACAGATAACGCGACCGGCGGTCCAGCTTGGAGACGAGGGCGCCGCCCATGGCGGTCACGAAGGCGCCCCGGTGGTGGTAGACGACGCCCTTCGGGTTGCCCGTGGTGCCGGAGGTGTAATTGAGCGAGATCGCCTGCCATTCGTCTTCAGGCGGATGAACCGGGAACTCGGGATCGCCGGTCTTGAGGAACGCCTCGTAATCCATGTCGCCCAGATGCCCGCCCCGGGTGCCGCCCTGGGCTTCGGTTTCCGCGTCGTCGATGTCGATGACGGGAATTTTCCGGCCGAGCTTGGCGAGTGCGTCCTTGATGACGGGTGCGTGTTCCCGGTCGGTGATCAGCAGCTTGCTTTCCGCATGGTCCAGGATGAAGGCGATGGTCTGCGCGTCGAGCCGCGTGTTCAGCGCGTTCAGCACGCCGCCCGCCATGGGAATGCCGAAATGCGCTTCGAGCAGTTCCGGCGTGTTCGCCCCCATGACCGATACCGCGTCGCCTCGGCCGATGCCGCGTGCGGCGAGCGCCCCCGCAAGCCGGCGGCAGCGGACCAGCATCTCGGCGTAGGTGATGCGCCGGGGGCCGTGGATGGCGGCGACCTGATCGGGATAGACTGACGCCGCCCAGGCAAGGAAGCTCAGCGGCGTTTGCGGCTGATGATTGGCCGGGGTGCGTTCCAGGCCTTGTTCGAAGATGTTGTCCGCCCTGCTCACGGGTGGGTGTTCCCCCGTTCGTTTCCTGTTGTCGGCTCAACAGATACCACCGGGCCGCCGCCCCGCAAAGAGGGTGGGGTGCCGCGCGGCCTTTCAGGGGGCGTCGGTGCAGGTCGATTGCGGCGGAAGTTTCCCGGCTTCGACCTTGTCCACGGTCACGCTCTGGATCAGGTTCCCGTTCAGGGCAAGGTTGAATCGCCGACGCAGGTGTTCGGGCAGAGCCCTGGTCAGATCCGTCCGCAGTTCGTCGACGTCGGAATAGCGAATGGTGACGTCGTTGGTGACGGTCGATACCAGACGCGGGGCCAGACGGCAGACCAGATCCCTTTCTGCGCGGCCAGGAACCGTGACCGATACGGACAGCATGACGATATCGCCGGCCCCTCGTTTGTATTTCAGGCTGTAGCCGCCCAAACGTATGGGGATCGCCTGAATGCGGAGGGTCTGGGGGCGTTTGAACTCTTTGTTTTCCAAAGCCAATTTCTGGTCGGTCATCAATCCAGTCAGCAGGACGGCACCCAGAATGGTTCCGGTAACGCCGCCGGCAACGGCGAGGCTCTTGTAGAAATTCACGTGCTGGACATCCTCGATCGCACCCTCCCTTCCCTCAAAGATGTCTGGCTGGATCGGCGATGAAATGGGGTGAGACAGGCGTTAATTGGTCTGGTAGCGGTAGAGCCCCTTGGTGTTGATGGTATCCACGGCGTAGGCCAGATCGGCCATTCCGCGCAGCAGGGCCTGGGCCCGGTCGGGCGGCACGTGGATCAGGCTGTCGTCGGGATCGCTGGCATGAAAGGCATCCATGGCCACGCGATAGCGGCTGCGCTCGGTGATGATGAAAAGGTCGGGGTTCGCCTTTGACCGCAGGACAATCAGATCAGAGTCGGCCATGGCGCGTCCCTTTTTGGTTTTCAAGGCGCCGACGCGGTTGTCAGCGGGTGGCGCCGAGGATGGTGTTGTGGGCAAGGGCCACTGTAGTATCGGTCTGCCTGCCGATCCGGTACGCGTGAATGCAATGGTACGTATTTAGATGCATTGATGCTAATTAGTCGCAATATACGAGCGCGTTAGCAACATTTTTATATGCAAAATAAGACAAAATAATTTCGCCGTCGCGGCCAAAGCCCATATCGGCGGTCGCGCCGGGCGGGAAAATTGCATTTCCTGATGGGGGTGAACGGGGTATGGATGAAAACCCACCCCGACGAAGGCCCCCCAACACATGGAACTCTGGATACCGATCACCGTCCTGGCGGCATTTCTTCAGAATGCGCGTTCGGCGTTGCAGAAGCATTTGAAGGGGCGGCTCTCGACCCTGGGCGCGGCCTATGTCCGCTTCCTTTATGCCATGCCCTTTTCGCTGGTCTATCTGTGGGGGCTGCACGAAATCGTGGGCAAGGATCTGCCCGTGTTCAACACCACCTTCCTGATGTACTGCGTGCTGGGCGGCGCCAGCCAAATCATCTTCACCGTGCTGTTGCTGTACCTGTTTCAGTTCCGCAACTTCGCTGTCGGGACGACCTTTTCCAAGACCGAGGTATTCCAGGTCGCCGTTCTGGGGTTTCTCATTCTCGGCGACACGGTGACCACCACCGCCGCCGCCGCCATTGCGCTGGCGGGTGTCGGCGTCGTCGTGCTGTCGGCGGGCCAGTCCAAGGTGTCGCTGAAGGCGCTGATATCCGGGGTGACGGAAAGGGCGACGGTGATCGGGCTTGTCTGCGGCGCCTTCCTGGGCGCGTCGGTGGTGTTCTTCCGGGGGGCGGCGCTGTCGCTGAAATGGGACGACCTAGCGATGACGGTCGCCTATACCCTCGCGGTGTCGCTGGTCATCCAGACGATCGCCATGGGTGCCTACCTGGCGTGGAAAGAGGCGCCGACCTTGAAGGCCGTGTTCGTCCATTGGAAATGGTCGGCCGCGGTGGGGGCGGTGGGCATGGCGGGGTCGGTCGCCTGGTTCCTCGCCTTCACCATGCAGAACGCGGCCTATGTCCGCGCCTTGGGGCAGATCGAACTGGTCTTTACCTTCGCGGCGTCGATATTCTTTTTCAAAGAGAAGGTGACCCGCCTCGAAGTGATCGGCATCGCCCTGATCATTCTGGCGATCCTGCTGTTGATTCTCAGTCGGGCGTAGGCGTGCCGGCGCTTAGTGGAACTCTTCGACCTTCATCTTGATGAGAAGCTTGCCCTTCTCGTCGATGCCTTCCATCAGGCGCGCGGTGAAAGAAACCTTGGCGCCGGTCTTGGCGGTCTCCAGGTTGTCGACGCCGATGTTGACGAACAACTCCGGTCCCGGCGCGCCGTCCATGTCGACCAGCATGCCGGCGGCGGGGGCGTAATCGTCTTCGTGCCATCTGCGGGTTTCCGTGACCGTGCCCGTCCATTTCACCAGCTTGTTGTCGAGGCCCTTCACATAGGCCTTGAAGCTGTCGGCGCCTTTCGCCAATTCCTGCGCGGCTTGATCGAAGGTCAGCGTGCTGGGCTCTTTCTTGCCGCATGCGGCGAGCCCAAAAGCAGTGGCTGCTGCGAGGGCAATAACGAGTGACTTGTGCATGAACGCTCTTCCCCATTGTCCAGTTTCAGCGTGTCGATTCGCGCGGAAGTCGCGCCGCTTGATAAGCGAGTTAGAACGCAAAATCTAGCATTTTGGCTGGCTGAATAAATGGTACATGGATCGTAAAGGATAAAAATGTCATATTTACTGGTGGCGCGGCCTGTGAATACTCGGGCCGCATTTGTTCAACGATTAAGGGGGGCATGCAATGGCCGGACCTCAGAAAACAGTTTCTAAAAAGCCTGCGGCAAAGAAGCCGGCGGCAAAGCCCGCGACGGCCAAGAAGCCCGCTGCGAAAAAGCCGGTGGCCAAAAAAACCGCGGTGAAGAAAGCTGCTGCCAAGAAGCCTGCGGTGAAGAAGGCGGCTGCCAAGAAGCCTGCGGCGAAGAAGGTGGCTGCCAAGAAGCCTGCGGTGAAGAAGGCGGCTGCCAAGAAGCCTGCGGTGAAGAAGGCGGCTGCCAAGAAGCCCGCGGCGAAGAAGGCGGCTGCCAAGAAGCCCGCGGTGAAGAAGGCGGCGGCCAAGAAGCCCGCGGTGAAGAAGGCTGCTGCCAAGAAGCCTGCGGCGAAGAAGGCGGCGGCCAAGAAGCCCGCGGCCAAAAAACGCGCAGCAAAGAAATAAGTACGACTGGCGCGTCCGGCCCTTTTTAGGGCCGGATGATGCCGTCGACTGTTTCGGTGTCCGATCCCGCAATCACGCGGAATTTTCCCGTCGTGTCAGGGGCTGTTCCATCCTTGCATCGCCGCTCTTGATCTGAGAGGGCGAGCGGGGGGGTGATGTCTTGTTGCGTCACGGGCCGAACACGGCGGTGATGGGAGTTCATTCGTCATCCCGGCGGGGATCAGTGTACGTTGGGCAATGGCGTGCCAGCCTTGACGTTCCAGAACAGGACGCGGGCGTTCTTGTCCGTGATGTCGAGCAGCGACGCCGCCCCCGTCGCCATTTTGGCCTTGCCCGCCGCCTGATGGCCGGCGAGGCCCTCCGGGGTCAGATCCAGGAAATAGCGCAGAATACCGTTGGAAGAACAGATCAGCGCTGTTTCGTCCGCGCCAAGCCGGCCCGCCAGTTCTGCGGTCAGATTGCGGAGGTTGCGCGTCACCGTCTCGGCGCCGGGCATCCAGCGGGCGGTTTCCGTCGGCCAGCGGCTTTCGTTCTCCCAGGCGGCGAGTTCACGCGCCGCCGCCGGGCCGAAGCGAGCGACGATGTCCTGATCGCTCATCCCGCCCCAGGGGCCGTAATCGATTTCCGTCAGCCGTGGGTCGATCTCGGCCGCGCCCGAGGCGGCAAGATCCTTCATGACGATCTCCGCATGCCGACGGGTGCGGTTGAGCGGTCCGCAGACGAACAATGTGGGACGGATAGCGGCCCCCTTCAGTTCAGTGGCCAGCGCATGGGCCTGATCCTCGCCCGTGGCGGTCAGGGGCAGGTCCTCGTTGGCGCCGACGCGAACCGGCGTCTCGCCTGCTTCGAAAGTGTTGCCGTGGCGGACCAGCAGAAGTTTCATGAACGGACGGCGCCCGTGCCGTCATAGGCGGTCAGCAGTTCGCCCTCGCGGGCGATCAGGTCTTCGGCGGCGGCCAGGTCGGCGGGGCTATCGACGGACCAATGGGTGCGCCCGGCATAGTCCACGGGCACGACGCGGATGGGGATGCCGTTCTCCAGGGCGCGCAGCTGCTCCAGGCCTTCGGTCTTTTCCAAAGTGCTTTCCGGCAGATCGACCAGCCCGGCCAGGGTCTCGCGCCGGTAGCCGTAGATTCCGACATGACGGTGGACCGGCGCGGCGGCGGTACGGCGAAAGGGGATGATGGCCTTGGAGAAGTAGAGCGCGTTCGAACGGTTATCCAGGACAACCGTGGTGCCGCTGGCCGGGCTGTCCTTTTTGTGGGCTTCGAGGGCGGTGAGCTGCGCGTCGCTCAGCGCTACCGCCGGCGTGGCGATGCGAACCTCCGGATCGGCAAAGGCGCCGGCAACGGCGGCGATCACCCAGGGCGGGGTCAGCACGGCATCGCCTTGCAGGTTGACGATCACATCCGGCGGGCTGTTCATGGCCTGGGCCGCGGCATGGGCCCGCTCCGTGCCGTTGCGGCAGTCGGCGGGCGTCATCACCGCCTCGGCGCCGAATGCGGCGGCGGCCTCAGCGATGCGCGCGTCGTCGGTGGCGATGCAGACGTTGGTCACGCCCTCGGCCGCACAGGCGAGCGCCCAGACGCGCTGCACCATGGGAACCCCGGCCACGGTGGCCAGCGGCTTGCCGGGAAAGCGGGTCGAGCCCCAACGGGCGGGAATGACGACGACGGTCCTGAGACCCTGGGACATGGGGTTTCTCCTCGGCCTCTTTTCTATGTCAGGCCCTCGCCGCAAACAACAGCGGACAGCATTCATTTCAGCCCGAACGCGAGATGGATAAAATTTGAAGGAAATTTTATTCAAGTAAATATGAAATATATTCAAAAATTATAAACAAATAATATAATTGTTTACCACCTAGACTAAAGTAATAATTAAGCAAGTATTGTACGGTTGCGCAGTTGGGGCGGGGCAATGAGTATTCTGAAAAAACTTGTCGCCGACGTGGCTGCGGAAATCCACGGCGTCCTTTCCGGAAACCGGAAGACCGCCCCGGCCGCCCGTGCGGCCAACAGGGATGAAGACAGGAATTTCGCCCCCGTCACCGCCCGTGGTGACGCGGCAGGCGATACGGCGCTCGCTCTTCGCTCATCCAACGAAGAGCCCCGGCCCGGGGACCGCGGTCTGCTCCCCGGCACCGCCCGCCCCGGGCCGGGAACCTATCCAGCCCCAACGGATTCCGGCGCGGCCCAGGGCATTCTGGGCGATGTCGACTGGGACGTGCTGGCCGGCGGCGACGCCGCCGTGCGCATCCTGGGCGACGACGGGCGCCTGATCGAGCGCGGGCGCGACTGACGCGACGCGTCGGGCGCGTCTTCGGGGTCCGCGCGATTCTGAAATCCCATCCACCAGCGAAATTTCCGGTCACGGCGCCGAACGCATGTGTGATCGGCCCCACGCGGGCTGGACGCTGACCGGCGGCGGGGGGTAAAGGTTGAGGGAAACCGGAAGGGAGGACGGCAGAGATGACGGATGGAAAGCGCGCGCTTATCGTCGGCGCCGGCGCGGGGCTCAGCGCCGCCGTGGCGCGGCAACTGGCGGCGGACGGCTGGCGGGTTTTCCTGAGTGCGCGGAACACGGCCAAGCTGGAAAGTCTCTGCGCCGAAATCGGGGCGACGGCCCATGCCTGCGACGCCACGGACCCGGACCAGGTCGCGGCCCTGTTCGCGGCTCTCGACCAATCCGGCGATGCCCCCGCCTTCGTGCTGTACAACGCCTCGCGCCGCGCCCCCGGCGCCGTCACCGATCTGGACCCGGTCGAGGTCAAGACGGCCATTGAGATTTCCGCCTTCGGCGGCTTCCTGGTCGCCCAGCAGGCGGCGCGTCGCATGCTGCCGGCGGGCGAAGGGGCGATCTTCTTCACCGGGGCGTCCGCCAGCGTGAAGGGCTATCCCCGGTCGTCCAGTTTCGCCATGGGCAAGTTCGCCCTGCGCGGCCTGGCGCAGAGTTTGGCCCGTGAACTGCACCCGCAGGGAATCCACATCGCGCATTTCGTGATCGACGGCGGCATCGCCGCCAAGCACCGGGACGGGCGGCAGAACACGGCGGACCAGCCGGACAAGTGGCTGGAACCCGACGCCATCGCCGAAACCTACATGGCGGTCCTGAAGCAGCATCGCTCCGCCTGGACCTGGGAAGTCGAAATCCGGCCCTGGGTCGAGACCTTCTAGGGCCGCCGGGTGGCCGACATCGCAACCCTGTTCAAGCAGGCCGAGGCCGCCTGGCGCGCGGGCCACGGCGCCGAGGCAAAGGCGGCGGCCGAACAAGTCCTGGCCGACGACCCGGCCCATGCCGGGGCCCTGATGATTCTGACCAACCTGTGTTTCGCCGCCGGCGACGTCGCGGGGGCGCGGCCCCATCTGACGCGTCTGGCGGCCCTCATGCCCGACGAGGTGATGATCCGCAACAACCTGGGCCGCGCTTGCCTTGCCGCGGAAGACCTGGGCGCGGCCGCCGAGGCGTTTGCGGCGGTCCTACAGACCGAGCCCGCCAACGCCCGGGCTCTCGACGGGTTGGGCATCGTGCGTCATCGGCAGGGCGATTATGTGGCGGCGGCGGATCTGCACGGCCGCGCCGTGGCGGCGGACCCGGAGTTCGCCGCGGGCTGGTGTAACCTGGGCATCGCCTGCACGGACCTGGGCCGCTACGCGGACGGGGCGGCGGCCCTCGACCGCGCCCTGGTCCTCGATCCAGAAGACGCGCGGACGCGTTTCAACAGGTCTGTCCTGCATCTGATGGCGGGGGAGACCGCCGCCGGCTGGCCGATGTACGAGGCGCGCCTGGCATTCCAGAACATCGCGAAACTGCGGGGGGCGCGCTGGAACGGCGAACCCCTCGCGGGTGAACGCGTGCTGCTGATCCCTGAACAGGGGTTCGGCGACGTCATTCAGTTCGCGCGCTTCGCCTCCCGGGTGCGGGACCGGGGCGGCGTGCCCGTGCTGGCCGTGCCGGGGCCGCTGACGGCCTTGATGGCGGCCCAGGGCTGGGACATCGACATCGTCGATGCCGCCGCCCCGCCGGAAGCACCCCTGTGGTGCCCGCTGATGAGCCTGGGGGCGGTGCTCGACCTGACGGCCGGCGACATTTCCGGCGCGGCCTATCTGTGCGCGCCGTCCATCGATAACGGGCAGAATGCGGGGCCGCGCGTCGGGCTGGCCTGGGCCGGCAACCCGACCCACCGCCGTGACCGGGCGCGCAGCCTGCGCCTTGCCGAGCTCGCCCCCTTGTTCAATGTCCCGGGCATCCGCTTCGTCAACCTGCAGGTCGGGCTCAGGCCCGACGACGCGGCGGAGATGGCCCGGCGACCGGACCTGTTCGCCGAGACGCCGGGGCTCGGGACCTTTGCGGAAACGGCGGCGGTCGTCGCTGGGCTCGACCTTGTGATCAGCGCCGACACGGCGGTCCTGCATCTGGCGGGGGCGATGGGGCGGCCCGTCTGGGGTTTGTTGCCCTTCGTGCCCGACTGGCGCTGGGGTCTGTCCGGCGAGACGACGCCCTGGTACGACAGCCTGTGTCTTTACCGTCAGCCTGCCTTGGGCGACTGGCGGTCCGTCGCCACGCAGGTTGCGGCGGACCTGGGCCGGCTCGGAAAGGGCTAGGGGGCGGCGGCCCGCGCCGCGCAGTCGGGGCAGCGGCCGGTCATTTCCACCCGCACGTTGTCGACGGCGAAGCCCTGGTCCCGCGCGCGCCCGGCAAGATGGGTTTCACAGGATTCCAGGTGAACCTCCAGGGTGCGTCCGCAATCGGTGCAGATGAGAAATCCGGTCGCGTGGTCATGGGGGCCGTGATCGCAATGGATGAAGGCGTTCAGACTTTCGATGCGGTGGACCAGGCCCCGGTCCATCAGTTTGTCGAGTGCGCGGTAAATGGTCAGGGGTGCCTTCATGCCGGCCTTGCGGATGGCCGGCAGGCCCAGGACGTCATAGGCCGTAAGCGGTTTGTCCGCGCCCTTCAGCGCCGTCAGCACGGCCTGCTGATTGCGGGTCAGGGCCGGGCCGTCGAGATGCACATGGTCAACCATGGTCGAGCGCCTTTCCGTGCCAGGGAATCAATCCGATCAGAAACAGGGCCAGGGCCGCGACGACGATGGTCGGACCCGCCGGGGTGTCGGCGGCGACGGCCGCCCCCAGCCCGCCGGCCACGGCCAGGGCGCCGATACCCGCCGCGATCATCGCCATGGATTCCGGTGTATGGGCAAGCCGCCGCGCGGCGGCGGCGGGGATGATGAGAAGGGCGGTGATCAGCAGGATGCCCACGATCTTCATGGCGATGGCGATGACGCCGGCCAGCAGCAGCATGAAGATCAGACGTTGGCGCGCCGGGTTCATGCCCTCGGCCGCGGCCACGTCGGGGGCCACCGTGGCGGCCAGAAGCGGCCGCCAGATGCGCAGCAGAACGGCCAGGATCACGGCGCCGCCGCCCCAGATCAGGATCAGGTCGTTTGTGCCGACGGCCAGGATGTCGCCGAACAGATAGCCGAACAGATCAAGGCGCAGCCCGGTCATGAACCCCATGACCACCAGACCCACGGCCAGGGCCGAATGGGACAGCAGGCCAAGCAAGGTGTCCGTCGCCAGGCCGCCGCGCCGTTCCAGCGCCAACAGGGCGAGGGCGACCAGCACCGAGACGACGAATACGCCCAGCGTCGCGTCGATGTCGAAGGCGATGGCCGCCGCAGCACCCAGCAGCGCCGAATGGGCCATGGTATCGCCGAAGTAGGCCATGCGCCGCCACACCACGAAGCAGCCCAGAGGGGCCGCCACCAGGGCGACGCCGATGCCGGCCAGGGCCGCGCGCAGAATGAACTCACTGACCATCGGTGGCGCTCGCGGGGTCGATGGGATGGATGTCGTCGGCGTCATGGCCGGAACCGTGATGACCGTGATCGTGTTCGTGCTCATGGTCCAGGCGGCACACGGCGCCGTCGCCGTGGCTATGGGCCGCCGGGTCGCGGCTGGCCAGGGGGATGACCTCGCCGTCCGGGCCGTGGGCATGGTCGTGATGATGCTGGTAGACGGCCAGGGCCTCGACCGCGCGGGGGCCGAACAGGCGGCGGTACTCGGGGTCGGCGGCGACGGACTGCGGCGTTCCGGCGCAGCACACGTGATGGTTCAGGCACAGCACCCGGTCGGTTTCCGCCATCACGAAATGCAGGTCGTGGGAGATCAGCAGAATGCCGCAACCCAGTTCGTCGCGGATGTCGCGGATCAGTTCGTACAACGCCACCTCGCCGGCGAAGTCGACGCCCTGGACCGGCTCGTCCAGGACCAGAAGGTCGGGTCGGCGCAGGATCGCGCGGGCCATCAGGGCGCGCTGGAACTCGCCGCCGGACAGGCGCTGCACCGCCGCGTCGGCGAGATGGCCGACCCCGGCGCGGGTCAGCGCCCGGGCGATGGCGTCGTCGTCCGCCGGCCCGGTCATGGTCATCAGGCGCCTGACGGTGAAGGGCAGGGTATCGTCGATGGTCAGGCGCTGTGGGACATAGCCGACACGCAGGGCCGCCGCGCGCTCGATCCTGCCCGCGTCGGGCCGCAGCAGGCCCAGCACGACCTTGGCCGTGGTCGATTTGCCGCTGCCGTTGGGGCCGATCAGGGTGACGATCTCGCCGGGGTTGAGGGTCAGGTCGACACCCTTGACCAGCCACTCGCCGCCGCGCTTGACGCCGATGCCCGTGGCGCGGAACAGCACGCGGCCGGGTGTACCGGGGGTGATGTCGGGGGCGACGGCGCGGGCGGTTCGGGGCATGGCCAGCAGGTTCCTGTTTACTTGCGCGGGCGGGATCGTGTAAGTCACACCCGGCCACGAACGTTACATTATAACATTTCCGGACGAAAGGCGGAACATAGTCCAATGAGCGCCCCTGTCAATGCCGGCCACGCCCGTCCGCGTGCTGCGTTTGTCCCGCTGATCCTGCTGCTTGCGGTGCTGTGTGCGCCGCGCCCCGCCGGGGCCGACCTGCGGGTCACGGCCTCCATCGCACCGCTGCATTCTCTGGCCGCCCAGGTGATGGCGGGCGCCGGCGCGCCGCGGCTGTTGATTCCGGCCGGCACGTCGCCGCATGGTTTCGCGCTATCCCCGTCGCAGGCCGGCATGCTGGCCGAGGCCGAGGTCGTGTTTTGGATCGGCGGCAGGCTGGAATCCGCCCTGGCCAAGCCGATCGCCACAATCGCCAAGGCGGCCCGGGTGGTCGCCCTGTCGCGTGCATCGGGCCTTGTCCGCCTGCCCGTTCGCCATCTTGGCGGCGACGATCACGATCATGGCCATGACCATGGTCAGGGGGCGAATGCGGACGACCCCCATTATTGGCTTGATCCGGAAAACGCCAAGGCGATGCTTGCCGTCATTGCCGATACCCTGATCGCCGCCGATCCGGCGCGGAAGGATATCTACGCCCGCAACGCCGCCGCCGCGCGGGACCGGATCGATGCCCTGACCGCCGATTTTATGGGGCGTTTGGCG
The DNA here is from genome assembly GCA_031655335.1 of Thalassospiraceae bacterium LMO-SO8. Lineage (NCBI taxonomy): Bacteria > Pseudomonadati > Pseudomonadota > Alphaproteobacteria > Rhodospirillales > Thalassospiraceae > Thalassospiraceae bacterium LMO-SO8. The sequence goes on from CP134226.1 coordinate 2,312,593, forward strand.
CCGCTCAAGGATCGGCCCTTCATCGTCTTTCACGACGCCTATCAGTATCTGGAGTATCGCTTCGGACTGACGGCCCGGGGCATCCTTGCCGTCGATCCGGATCGCCCGGCGGGGGCCCGCCACATCGCCGAACTGCGGGCGCGCATGGTCAAGTTGAACGCCGCCTGTCTGTTCACGGAGCCGCAGTTTCCGTCGCGTCTCGTCACGGCGTTGATCGAGGGGACTCAGGCGCGGATCGGCGTTCTCGACCCCCTGGGTACTGGTTTCGCGCCCGGCCCGGACCTCTACGGGAACATGATGACGGCCAATCTGCGGGCCTTCGAGGGATGTCTGGGCGCCCGGCCCTAAGCATTTTCGGACCGGAAATGGGTTTGGCGCCGTCGCGGCCTGTTCTATGCTCTCTCTCGGCGCCGTCGGCCCATTCGCAACATCGACAAGGCCGGCACCTTGAACCGGCCATCATACGGCGGCGTCCTTGGGGGCAGCATGTAAGGGTGAGCTGCCATGTCGTCTGGGTATTTGACGCGTGCCGAAGGTCTGTTTCGGATACTTCCCGCCGTTTTGCTGATCGCGGGCGGGCTGTCTCTGTTTGCGCCCGCCGCCGCCGCGGAAGAATTCGCGACGGTGCGCATGCGGCCCCAGGCCATGCCCTTCGTGACGCCCGACAACAAGATCGTGAAGCGGATCGTGAATTTCTTCATGACCGTGACCAAGGAGGCCGTGCGCGAGGTCTGCGCCAATCAGGCCGAGGTCAAAAGCATCTTCCTGGTCAATACCTACAACCGCCAGCTCGCCGATGCGAAATGGCAGTACGACATGATGAACCTGGCGAGCGATCTGTACCGTGCCCTGGAGCCCATGTTCGGGCGCGAGAAGCTGGTTGCCGTGCATCTGTCGCTCGGCCGCACGGAAAGCAGCCGCCCGACCAACCAAATTCAAAAACGCCTGGAACAACTGGAAGACTGCACCACCGTGCGGTCCCTGCCGGGCGACGCGGTCACCGCGCGCTACAGCGACGCCATGGCGGCGCCCGTGCGCTCGCTGGCGACCGACGCGTCGAAGGCGACGGCCCCTGACGCGGCGAAGACATCGGCGGCGTCCGCCGAGGACACCGACAAGCCGTTCGAGACGCATCCGCAGATGCGCGCGGCACCCGAGCCCGAGATCGATCTGACCAAGACCGAGATCAAGGCGCCGCCGCCCAAGGGCAAGCCCGGCGCCTGCAATTTCGAGATTTCCGACCTGTGGCAGCCGGCCTGGGTCGAACTCGACAAGGAAAGGTTCCGGTTCGCCCGGGCCTTCACCGTCGATGCGGACGCCAACGGCAGGGTCGATGACGTGTCCTTCGTGCTCAAGCGCGAGGACGACAGCGAGCTGACGACCACCTATTTGAGCCTGCACAGCACCAGGGGCAACGCCGAGATCCGTCACCTGACCCTGGCCGATCCGTTGATGATCTTCCGACTGTGTCCCGGCAGTCACGATTTTCCCATGCCCGGCGCGGTCATGAAGGAGGCGGCGAAGATCGAGCGGCCCGACCTGGCGGCCGAGGTCATGGCCCGGATCAAGGGTGAGGTTCCGCCGCCTGTCGCCGAACCGGATGCCGTCGATTTCTGGCGTTGGGTCGCGGCCGTCGTCGCCATCACGGCGGTGGTTCTGGCGGTCGCGGTGCTGCTTGTCTTCTATCTGATGATGCGCAGCGACCGGCGCCGCAAACGCGACCGCCGCAAGAAAAGAAGGCGCAAAGGCGATCGCCGCCGCAGGGATGACGGCCCCAAGGGCGCCGAACGGCGCAAGGGTGGGGATCGCCGCGAAGACGAAGACCGCCGCGAGGAAGGGCCCCGCCGGAAACAAACCGACCGGCGCGGCACCACCGCCGACGATTGACGCCCCTTATCCGATTCTCGACGAAATCCCGCCGTCCACGGGCAGCAGCACGCCGGTAATGTATTGCGCTTCGTCGGAGGCCAGGAACAGGGCCGCGTTGGCCACGTCCCAAGCCGTGCCCATGCGGCCGTACAGCGGCACCTGGGCGTCGCGTTCCTCGCGCACGACCTTGCGGTCGACGCCGCGTTCCTGGGCCCGGCGTTCGATCGCCATGGGGGTGTCGATCAGGCCCGGAATGATGACGTTGGCGCGGATGCCGTAAGGCGCGTTCTCCATGGCCAGCATGTGGGTCATGGTGTTGATGGCGCCCTTGGACGTCTTGTAGGCGATGGTGCCGCGCGAACACAGGGATGAGGTCGAGGAAATGTTGATGATCGACCCGGATTTCTTTTCCCGCATCACCGGCAGGACGTGCTTGCAGGTCATGAACATGGCCTTCAGGTTGAGCTCGAACAGCTCGTCCCACATCTCGGCTTCAAGCTCGGTCGTCGGCTTGTCGCCGCGCGACCGGCCGACGTTGTTGTGCAGCACGTCGATGCGGCCATAGCGGTCGGCGCAGGTCGTGGCGATGGCGCGGCAGTCGTCCTCGCGGCGGATATCGGCCCGCAGGGTCGATCCCTTGCCGCCGGCGTCGGTGATCATCTTCAGGGTGTCGGCTGCGCTGGCTTCGTCGTAGTCGACGACCAGGACGGTCGCGCCTTCCTGGGCGAAGCGGAGGGCGGTGGCGCGACCGTTGCCGATGGTCTCGCCGGCCTGCTGCCCGCCACCGACGACGATGGCGATCTTGTCTTTCAGTCTCATGCGTGGATGCTCCCGGGGATGCTTTTTTTGTATACAATGCCGGGAGTATAGACAGCCTTATATCGGGTGGTCGATGGCGAAGGTGTCCTTCAATCCGCGCTGTCCCTCGGGCGTGACCTGGATCACCCGGCTGTCGCGGACGCGGACGACCCAGCCCAGTTCGAACAGCCGGTCGGACAAGCCCTTGCCCAGGGCGCCCGCGATATGGTGGCGCCGCTCGCTCCAATCCAGGCAGGGCCTGCAAAAACAGCGCTTCTGCTGGCTGAGTCGATCCAGGTCGATCCCGAACCCGGCCAGCATGTCGCGGCCTGCCGGCGTGACGACGCCGCCGTCGGCGGCAAGGTCGATGGCCCCCCGGTCGGTCAACGCATCGGCCAGGGATACCCCCAGAACGCCGGCCAGATGGTCGTAGCAACTGCGCGCCATGCGCAGGTCCCTGTCCATGCGGCTTTCCGGGCGGATGCGCCGTGGCGTGTCGACGGCACAGACCACCTGCATGCTTTCCAGCATGGCCGCCACGGTGGGCGACGACAGGCGGAAATAGCGATGACGGCCCTGTTTCTCCATGGTCAGCAGGCCCGCGGCCTGAAGCTTCGCCAGGTGGCTGCTCGCCGTTTGCGGCATGATCCCGGCGCACCAGGCAAGCTCGCCCGCCGTCAGCGCTCGTCCGTCAAGCAACGCCGTCAGCATCTGCGCGCGTGTCAGGTCGCCGACCAGATTGCCGATCTCCGCCAAATTCATTGCGTTCACCGTCGTCATGGGACGATTGTAGCCGCCGCCGGGCCTGACCGCACGCAGACATGCTTCGGTCTCGGCCGAAGTGTTCTCCGGCAGGATTGCCCCGGATGCGTGCCAGACTGCGTCGTCCCGCAACCGTTTCGGATCTCCCATGACAACACCCTCTGTCGCGCCCCTTCCCACTCCTCGCGCATCCCTGGATTTGGCCGTGAACCTGGGCCTGCTGGTCCTTCTGGCGTCCCTGTGGGGGGCGTCCTACAGCTTCATCAAGGTCGGGATCGAGACGATCCCGCCGATCACCCTGATCGCCGGGCGCACGGCCATCGCCGGCATGGTGCTGCTGATGGTCATGCGCGCCCTCGGTCTGCGCATGCCGCGCGACGCGGCGTCCTGGCGGTCGTTCATGGTGCAGGCCTGCCTCAACAGCGTGCTGCCGTTCACGGCCATCGCCTGGGCCGAGCAGACCGTGGACGCATCGTTGGCGACGATCCTCAACTCGACCTCGCCGATCTTCATCTTTCTGCTGGCCATGGTCCTACGGCTGGAGGGGGAGCGGACCTTGCGCAAGTTTCTTGGCGTCGCCTTCGGCTTCGCGGGGATCGTGCTGGTGATCGGCACGGACGCCCTTGAGGGCCTCACGCGTGAGCTGATCTCGCAGCTCGTCATCGTCGGCGCCACGGTGTGCTACGCCGGGGCCGCCGTGTTCGGGCGGCGGTTTTCCGGGATGCATGCCATCGTTCCGGCGGCGGGATCGATGATCGCCGGCGGGGCCGTGCTGATCCCGGCCAGCCTTGTGATCGACCGCCCCTGGACGCTTTCGGTGTCAACGGATTCGATGCTGGCGTTGCTGGGCTTGTCCGTGCTGTCGACGGCGCTCGCTTTCGTCATCTATTTTCGCCTGCTCAAGTCCCTGGGGTCCGTCGGCACGGCGGCGCAGGCCTATCTCAGGGTTCCCATCGGGGTTGCCTTGGGCGCGCTGGTGCTGGGCGAAACGCTGCCGCTCAGCGCCTGGGCGGGCATGGCCTGCGTCATTGCCGGGGTCGCCGCCATGACCTTGCCGGGTTGGCGCGGGGGGCGGCCTTTGTCCTCCTGAACCTTCGGTCGCGGACGAAGCGATCGCGCGTGACCCCGCCGCTGCCCGGCGGCACCATCGGCCGATGATTTTTCAACGAAGGAACCGGCCGATGTTCGATGGAATTCCCGATCCTTGTGATCTTGAACAGGCGCGCCGGGCCGTGCGGCGGCGGCCGTGGCGTATCCGGCTGACCGCCTGGCTGCGCCTCTGCCGGGATAAGGCGCGGCAGAGGCGGGCGCTCGCCCGGTTGGACACGCGCTTACTGACGGACATCGGCATCAGCCCTGCCGAGGCCGCCCGGGAGTGCGCCAAACCGTTCTGGCGATGATGGAGACTTGCGCGGTCCGGCCCGCCCGTCCTCTAATGCCGTCGGGGGCAAGACCGGAATTGAGGAAACATCGACCATGACCGACCATAAAGGCGGCTGCCACTGCGGCAACATCTCCGTCACCTTCACCACGGACAAGGACCCGGCCGAGATCGTGCCGCGCGCCTGTCAGTGCTCGTTCTGCCGCAAGCACGCGACCCGCGCCCTGTCCGACAACGCGGGCCATATCCACCTGCAAGTCAAGGACGCCAACCTTCTTGGCCGGTACCGCTTCGGCCTGAAGGTCGGCGACTATGTGTTCTGCAAATCCTGCGGGGTCTACGTCTCGGCCTATATGGCGGACGGCGTCCCCGGAGAAGAAGGGCGGGCCTGGGCCAACGTCATGGCCAACGCCATGGACGACCGTGACATCTGGGCGCCGACCGAACCCATCGAATACGGCGTCGAGACCGAGGGCGGCAAACGCGAACGCCGGCGCCACAAATGGACGCCGGCGTCGATGACGGTCGAAAACTAGGGCGGCCTAGGGCGCGAAGGAGATCATCGTGCGGACCTCGATGCTTTCCCGGGGCGGCGTCGCCGGATCGGCGTCCGGGTTTTCGAAGCCCGTGTGGGATGTGTAACGGGCGCGGCCGTCCGTGGCGGTGTCGAAGCACTTGAGCAGCAGAACCTCGTCCCCGCCCATGCCGGGATACCAGTACCATTTCTGCCCGTCCGAATGGGCGTTCTGGTAGATCTCGCCGACCCGGTCCTTGTAGACGAGGTCCGTGGCCAGAAAGTCCTCGGTCCGCATGGTGCGGGCGTCGGCCACGGCGATCGGCGTGCGGTCGGCGCTGGCGCCGATCGACCGCCACACGTTGACCATGGCGAAGCGATGGCCCAGGTAACGGTCGGCGGCGGCGGCGTCCATCACGTCGCGCACCCGCTTGGGTCCCGATGTTTCCGTGTAGTCGTTATGGGCGATCAGCACCGGCAGACGCTTGGCCGTGGCGGCGCGCTTGCCGTCGTCCTGGACCCGCACCGTGTGGTCGAAGATATGGACGTCGGACGCGCCGGTCACGCGCTTCAGAAACGCGGTGATTTCCGGGTAGTAAACGGCCTCGATGCGGGCGTCGTCGTAGAAATCGGCCATGGTGGTCGGCATGGTCGCCAGCTCGAAGCCCTGAACGTCCAGGCTGGCCGCCGGCGTCAGCGCGCGGGCGTCGTGCATTTCCACCGCCGTTGCCGTGAAGTCGCCCAGGCGTTCGTTGGGCTGGGCATGGTCGGCCGACATGAAGACCCGTGGCTTGTCGGTCTGCGCGTGGGTCATGAAGGTGATCGGGGCCAGGACCGTGCGGCCGGACTGCGGCCGGGCGTTGGCGGCGGCTTGGGACATGGTCGTCTCCTTAACGGTTCGGTCCCGCGAATCTGCGGCCTTCGTCATTGATTGGCAAGGGGGCAGAAGGAAAGACACTTATTCTTTCTGGGAACAGGAAATAAAAAATATCCCGCCATTAATTCCCAATGATGCCTATTCCGCTGCCTGAGGCTTGGATTCGAGATCGGCTTGGGGGGCTTCGGTCGTATCCACATGTTCGGCCTCGCGCAGTTCGCGGTCGAGCCGCACGCCCGCATGGGCCCGGTTGGACGACAGCGGCGCCAGCAGGGAATAGATCACCGGGATCAGGACCAGGGTGAACACGGTGGCGATGCCGAGCCCGCCGAACACGACCCAGCCGATCGCGACCCGTGCTTCCGATCCGGCGCCGGTCGCCAGGATCAGCGGCAGGGCACCCAACACGGTGGACAGCATGGTCATCATCACCGGGCGCAGGCGGATGGTCGCCGCCTGACGGATGGCCTCGGCCACGGACAGGCCGCGGTCGCGCAACTGGTCGGCGAATTCGACGACCAGAATGCCGTTCTTGGCCATCAGTCCGACCAGCATGACCAGGCCGATCTGGCTGTAGATGTTGATGGTACCGCCGGAAAGTTTAAGCGCGAACACGGCCGCCGCCAGCCCGAAGGGCACGGTCAGCACGATGACCAGGGCGCTGACCACGCTTTCGAATTGCGCCGCCAGGACCAGAAGGACGATCAGCACGGCGAAGGCGAAGGTCAGGGCGACCTCGTTGGTGGTGTCCTGCAAGGTCGCGGCTTCGTTGATGAAGCGCAGCCCGATGCCGGGCGGCAGGGTGTCGTCGGCGATGGCCTGGATGCCGTCGATGGCTTCCTGTAGCGACATGTCGGCGGGAAGAACCGCCTCGACCTCGACGGCGCGCTTCTGGCCCGATCGGTCGAGCTCGGCCGCCGTGCCGACCTCTTCCAGGGTGACGAAGGCGGACAGCGGCACCAGGCGCCCGTCGCCCGTCGGCACGAACAGGTTGAACAGATCGGTCGGATCGTTGATGGCGCCGGCCGCGGATTCCAGCATCACCGGGATCGACCGGTCGTTGACGTTCAACTCCGCGACCTCGAACCCGGCGACCATGGCGCGCAGCGTATCGACGATGCCCTCGACCTGGACGCCCAGATCCTCGGCGCGGCGGCGGTCGACCTTGACCGACAATTGCGGCTGGGTCTGCTGGAATTCGACCTCCGGTTCCTCCAGCCTGGGCATGCGCTCGCGCATGGCGCCCAGGAAATCGAAGGCGGCGGCGGCGATGTCTTTGTAGTTGGAGCCGGTCAGGGTGAACTCGATGCTGCCGCCGGCGCGGCGCAGGTTGAGTGAGTTGGGCGTGCGGACGCGCGCGGTCGCGCCCGGGATCGCCTTCAGGTCCTTGTTCAGGGATTTGGCGATTTCCTGCTGCGTGCGCTTGCGTTGGTCCCAGGGCACCAGGGGGGCGATCAGGTAGACCCGGTTAAGGTCCCAGCGCCCGACGATGGCGAACACGTTTTCCGCCTCGCCGCTGTCGACCAAGGGGCGCAGCAGGGCCTCGGCCTGGACCGACTGGCGGTCCATGTAATCCAGCCCGACGCCGTCCGGCCCCTGCATCATGATGATGATGGCGCCGCGGTCCTCGCGCGGCAGCAATTCGGTCTTGATCGTGGGATAGACCAGCAGCGCCGTCGCCGCGAGCATGGCCGTGCCACCCAGGATCAGGAGGCGCGCGTTGAGGGTGAATTCCAGCATCCTGGCATAGGCCGCATTGATGCGCTGTCCGGCGGCGACCAGGATGGCCGGCGGCTTGGTCGGCCCGGCGTCGCCCCGGTCGGGCAGGCGCGACGCCAGCATGGGCACCAGCGACAGCGCCACGAAGGACGAGATGGCGACGGCCACGGCCAGCGTGAAGCCGAATTCGGTGAACAACTTGCCTGCGGTGGAGGGCAGGAAGGCGATGGGCAGAAACACGGAAATCAGGGTCGCCGTGGTCGCCAGCACGGCGAAGAATACCTGACGGGTGCCGTTGACGGCGGCGGCGTAGGATTTCATACCGAGCACGCGGTGACGCTGAATGTTTTCCAGCACCACGATGGCGTCGTCGACGATCATGCCCGTGGCCAGGACCATGGCCAGCAGGGTCAGGATGTTGATCGAGAACCCCATCAGATAGATCGCCCCCACCGTGCCCATGATGGCGACGGGGATGGCGACCGTGGGGATCAGTGTCGGGCGCAGGCCGCCCATGAACATGAAGATCACCGCGATGACCACGGCGACGGCGATCAACAGGCTGTTGATGACCTCGCGCACGGACGACCGGATGAACCGCGCATCGTCGGAAATCTTGACCAGACGCACGTCCTTCAGGCGCTTGTTCAGGCGCTCGATGCTTTTGTTGACGGCGTCCGAAATGGCGATGGTGTTGGATTGGGCGCGGCGCACGATGCCCAGGCCGACCACCTTGGATCCGTTGAGGACCGAATAGCTTTCGGCCTCGGCCGGGCCGTAGAAGGCCTGCGCGACCTCGCCCAGGCGCACGTCCTTACGCAGTTCCAGATCCTCGACCTTGGCCGGCTCCCACACCGAGGCGTCGGCGCGCACCAGCAGCATCTGGTCGTCGGATTTGAAACTGCCGGCCGGCACGTCGAGACGGGTCGAGCGCAACACCTTGGCGACGTCGTCGATGCTGAGGCCGTAGCGTGCAAGCTTCATCGGATCGACGACGATGCGCAGAACCTGTTCCTGATCGCCGAACAGGTCGACCGAGGCGACCCCGTCGATGGAAAGGAACTCGGGCGAGATATCGTCCTCGGCGATGCGGGTCAGGTCTTCCTGGTTCACCTTGTCGGACACCAGGGCCAGGCGGATGATCGGTTGGGAGTCGGCGTCGGCCTTGACGACGGTGATGTCCTCGACGCCCTCGGGCAATTGCCGCTCGACCCCGGCGACCGCCTCGCGGATGTCGTTGGCGGCGACGTCCAGATTGACGTTGGGCGAGAATTCGGCGCGGACGCGGCCGTTGTTTTCCTCGCTCGCGGCCTCGATGCGCTTGACGCCGGACACGCGGGCGACCGCGCCCTCAAGGACGCTGACCACCTCGGCGTCCATGGTTTCCGGCGAGGCGCCGTCGAAGAACGCACGCACGGTGACGATGGGACGGTCGACGTCGGGCAGTTCGCGCACCTCGACGCCCATGACCGCGGCCAGGCCGGCGATCATGATCAACAGGTTCAGGACGACGACCAACGTGGGGCGGCGGACCGACAGGGACGGAAGGTCGCTGAACCGGGACATGTTACGGGGCCGCCTTTTTCTTGCTCTTGGGGGCGGCGTCGCCGGCGGCGAATTTGTCGAAGGGGATGGCCTGGATGCGCTGGCCGGGGCGCAGGCCCTGGACGCCCTCGACGACGATCAGGTCGTCGGCGTTCAGCGGTCCGTCGACCAGGATGCGGCCATGATCGCGGCGGACGATCTTGACGAAGACCTTTTCCGCGGTCTCGGTCTTGCCGTCCTTCTTGGCGACCCGCCACAGGTAGGCGCCGTCGCGGCTCCACAACACGGCGACCTCGCGGACGGTGGGATAGGGTTTGCCGGTGAAGGCAAGTTCGGTTTCGAACGACGTGCCGGGGCGGATCAGGTCGTCCTCGTTGGGGATCGCCGCCTTGACCCGGAGCGTGCGCGTGATCGGGTCGATGCGGCTGCCCAGTTGGGAAACCTTGCCCGTAAGCCGCTGGTCCGGCGCGGTCCAGGGGCGGACCGTGACCGGGTCGTCGACCTTGACGCGCCCGGCGTATTCCTCGGGCAGTTCGAACTCGACCAGGATTTCCGAGCGGTCGTCCAGGGTGGCGATCTGCGTGTCCGTGGTCACCCGGTCGCCGCGGTCGATGTCGGTCAGCCCGATGATGCCGTCGAAGGGGGCGTAGACGATGCGGTCGTCGAGCGCCTGTTCCGCCTGATCCAGGCGCAGGGCCGCGGCTTCCAGGTCGGTCTGCGCCGTTTCCAGGCGGGCCTGGGACGCGGTGCCCGACGGCGCCAGTTTTTCCAGACGCTGCAACTGACGGGTCGCGTCCTTGACCGCAACCTTGGCCAGGCGCACGGCGATCTGCTGGTGGATGTCTTCCAGGCGCAGCAGAATTTGGCCCTTGTGGACCCGGTCCTGGCTGCGGAACGACACGGCGACGACCTCGCCGGCGGTCTTGGGGTAAAGCGCAGCGGATTTGCGCGCCTCGCCGGTGCCGACGGCGCGGACGATGATCTTGTCCGTGGCGGCGGGCGCCTTTTCGACCAGAACCCGCGTGCCGCCGCCGGCCGCGCGCGGCGCGTCCTTGGGCCGGGCGCCGACCTCGTTGCCGTTCATGGCATACCAACCGGCGCCGAGAAGGACGGCCAGGCCGATGAGGACGGCAAGTTGGGTGCGCAGGTTCATGGTCGATGTCTCAAATGCGGTTCCATGGTGTCGGGCCGAAGGATATCGGCCAATTCCACACAAATTCCTAATGCGCGGAGATTAGCCGGGAATTCATGGGAACTTATCAAGTTTCATGGCGTCGGCGGCTGGAATTTTGTAACAAGATGTCGCGCGCCGGCCCTGGGGGCGGCGCGCGCAACCGGAGCAAAAAGGAATTCCCGCATGTTCGTCGTCACCGTCACCTTCGTCGTAAAACCTGAGCATATCGCGGATTTCTCCCCGGCGATGATCGAGAACGCGCGCGCGTCGGAAGACACCGAACCCGGTTGCCGGCAGTTCGACGTTTGCCGCGATGCGAAGGATCCGGCTGTTACATTTCTTTACGAAGTTTACGACGACGCGGCCGCCTTCGAGGCCCATAAGGCGACCGCCCATTTCAAATCCTTCGACGCCCTGGTCCAACCCTGGCTGGTGTCGAAAGAGGTCAAGACCTGGATTCTCGCGGATTAAAGCGGCAGCTTCATCCCGGCGTGGCTGTGCACGAAGCCGAGGGATTCGTAGAACGCCAAGGCATCCGGGCGTTCCCGGTCCGTGGTCAACTGAACCATCCGGCAGCCTTTCTCCCGGGCCAGTCCGATGGCGTGTTCGAACATCGTCCGGCCGAGGCCGCTGCCGCGGGCCTTGGGCGCAACGCGCACGCCTTCGATCAACGCGCGCCAGCCGCCTTGGTGGGAAATGTTGGGCAGCAGGGTGATTTGCAGACAGCCGACGACGCCGTCGCCCGCGTCCGCAACCAGCAGGCGGGTGTTCGGATCGTCCTGAATCGCCTGGAAGGCATCCCGGTAACAGGCGGGCAGCGGCGTTTCCAGGCGTTCACGGCGCCGGCCGATCGGATCGTCGGCCAGCAGGGCGACGATATGGACGAGGTCGTCCGGGGTGGCGTCTCGGAATTTCATGGCGTCACTTTACCAGATTGAGCCCGGGCCGCCCGTCAAAGCCAAGCGGCATCCGCTGCGCGGGATTTGTTTTTCCAAAGTGCAGACAAATTCATCGTAAATCATCGAATTTCGTTGAACATCAAAATATTCATCGTTAAGCCGATAAGGGATCACGCCTGCCACGGCATGGGTATCGAATATGGGGAGAGGGCATGCCGCCTAATGAACTCGGAAGTGCCGGCGATCAGCCGTCTTCCGATCTTGGGGTTATGCAAAGCCCTAAAATTAAACGTGTTTTTGATTTTTGGACCAGCCTGCGCCGCGACCGGCCGTTTCCGGCATGGACCGACGTCAGATTGATGGATCTCTACGACGTGGCGCCCTTCCTGGCCGTGGTTGACGCGGAACATGAGAATGGCGCTCTGCGCTTCCGTTATCGCTTCTGCGGCACGTCGCTGGTCGAGGCGCGAAGCCGCCTGGTCCCCGCGGATCCCACCGGAAAATGCATCGACGAGGTCGTTTGGCCGTTCGATCCGGCGCCGCTGCTTGCCGCATGCGTCAAGGTCGTGGACCAGCGCAGGCCCGCACTGCTGGCCGTCGGCGATGTCAATGAAAGCGCCTATCACCTGCACGAACGGGGGTTTTTTCCTCTCGGATCGACCGATGGCGCGGTGTCACATATCCTCATCTGCGTCGATGAGGTCCGGGACACGTGACGCCGATGTTTCCAACCGGCCGTGTCGAGGGTTAAATAGGGCTCGGACGTTTCAACGAGGATACGATCGCACCATGACCAACCGCCCCACATCGCCGCCTGCCGCCTCCAACGAACCGACCCTGGACGCCGACGAAATTCTTGTCGGCATTCTCGAATGGGTCGCCATCGAAAGCCCGTCCCATGACGGCGTCGCGGTCAACCGCATGGTCGATCTCGTCGAAAAGGGTCATGCGGCGCTGGGTGCGCGGATCGAGCGCACGCCGGGGCGCGACGGGTTCGGCGACATTCTGGTGACGCGCACGCCCTGGGGCGGTGACGGGCCGGGGATTCTCGTGCTGTCGCACCTGGATACGGTGCACGCCATGGGCACCATCGAGAACGAACTGAAGGTGCGGCGCGAGGGCGACAAGGTCTACGGTCCCGGCATCTACGACATGAAATCCGGCGCCTATATCGCCAATCACGCCTACCGCCACCTGGTTCGCGCGGGCAAGGAAACGCCGCTGCCGATCACCTTCATGTACGTTCCGGAAGAGGAAATCGGCAGCCCCACGTCGCGTCAGATGATCGTCGACCTGGCGAAGAAGAACAAATACGTCCTGGTCACCGAACCGGCGCGCGAAGGCGGCAAGATCGTCACGGCGCGCAACGGGCGTCTGAAATACGACATCACCGTGACCGGGCGCCCGTCCCACGCCGGCGTGCGCCACATGGACGGGCGCAGCGCGATCCGGGAAATGGCCCACCAGATCCTGTTTCTCGAGGGACTGACCGATTACGGCCGTTCCATTACCTGTTCCGTCGGCACGATTGCCGGCGGTACCCTGACCAACGTGGTGCCGGCGAAATGCAGCATCACCGTGGACCTGCGCGTGCCGGACATGGCGGCGGCCGAGGAAATCATGGCCAAGGTCGAAGGCATGGCGCCGGTCGATCCGGACTGTGTTCTGGAGATTACCGGCGGGGTCGACCGTCCGCCTTATGAAAAATTCGAAGGCATCGAAAAGTTGTTCCAGCACGCCAAGGGCCTGGCGGCGGAGATCGGTTTCGACCTCCAGGACCTGAAGACCGGCGGCGGGTCCGACGGTAACTTCACCGGCGCCCTCGGAATCCCCACGCTGGACGGTCTGGGCGCCGACGGCCACGGCGCTCATTCCCATGACGAATTCATCTACTACTCGTCCCTGGTTGAGCGCTGCCGCCTGATGATCCGGTTGTTCGAAACCCTGGAGTAGCCATGTTTCGCCCCGTCGTTCCCCTGGCCACGGTTGTCCTGCTGGCATTGCAGGGACCGGCGGCGGGTGCCGATGCCGCCAACGGCAAGGCGCTGGCGGAAAAGCATTGCGCGCGTTGCCACGTGGTCGGCGCGTTCAATCCGCAAGGCGGGATCGGCTCGACCCCGTCCCTGCAGTGGATCAAGAAACTGCCCGACTGGCGCGATCGGTTTCAGACGTTCTACGTCCGCCGCCCCCACCTGGCCTTCATCAAGGTCAAGGGGCTGGAGCCTCTGACCAAGCTGCCGCCTTACGCCACGCCGATTGAGATCACGACCGGCGACGCCGACGATATCTTCGCCTTTGTCGAATCGATGCCCGTGCCCAAGGGCCATTCGGACATCACCCCGATCGACGGTAAATAGCGAAGGCGGTCTATTCCCAATCCGCCTTGGACAGCGACGCGATCAGGTCGTGCACCGCGCGGCGTTTGCGTGGATTGTCGATGCTGTAATAGGCGGTGACCAGTTCGGTGGTTTCGCTGGACCCCATGACGTCCGAGGAATCGCGCGGGTCTTCGGAGAACACGACGTCCAGATCGAAATTGTCCTGGGTCATCTGGATATCCTGCGGCATGCCGTCGAAGAAATAGGCAACGGGAATATCGAGGATTCGGCTGAGCTGGTACAGCCGGCTGGCGCCGATTCGGTTGGCGCCCCGTTCGTATTTCTGGATTTGCTGGAACGTCAGGCCCAAAGAGTCCCCCAACTCCCCCTGACTCATCCCTTTTCGTTTTCGTTGCTCGCGAACCCGCCCGCCGACATGGATGTCCACGGGATGTGCGACCCCGGGCGGCATGCGGTTCGGGTGCGATTTTTTGGATGCTTTAGGCATATACGGTTTCAACCTCCGTTTTTACTATCCGTTGAATTTTTGGATAATTGGTCTGATTTGTGGAGGATTTCAGGGAGAGCAAACCCTTTGAATCCGTGGGCACGCTAACACACTGCATATCCGCATGTTATCTAGACGAAAGGCCTATAAGCATCACAAAATACACGGAATTATCGGTCCGTGGCGCCTGTCGGCGTTACTATAAATTGTATGTCGAAATCATCCCGGTCCGAGGGGCCGGGGCGGAGACCTAGTCGTCACCGCCGTCGTTGCCGCCGTCGTCCTGGATGCCCACGGGGGCATTCCCCGCGTAGGGAATTTCCTCTTCGACCAGATCCCAGATGGCGCGGGCGGTCGGAACGTCGCGTTCCTCGGCGATATGGGCGACAAGTCCCGCGGCGCGGGCGATCACGGCGAAGCCGCGCATGATTTCCGGCGGGATGCCGATCTCCGACAGCACCGCCGCCGTGCCGCCCGTGGCGTTGATGGTCATGTGTTTGCCGAATGAATCGTCGACAGCCTGACTCAGGACTTCGATGGCGCGGATGTAATCGCCTCTGACGCCGTTCGCCCGGGCGATTTCGAACAGCTTGGGCGTGCGCGGATCGTCCGGTTTGTGCAGGTGATGGCCGAACCCGGGCAGGTGTTTGCGCGTGGCCCGGTGTTCGGCGACGATCCGTTTCGCCGCCGTGTCCAGGGGCTCCGTTCCCTCGACCATTTCACGCAGCAGTTTGGAGCAGTTCTCCATGGTGCCGACGAAGGTCGATCCGACGTTCAGAAGCCCCGCCGCGACGGCGGCCTGGAGGGCTTCGGGCGCCGAATGATAGGTTAGGCGCGTGGCGACGGCGCTGGGCGTCAGGCCGTGTTCCATCAGCGCCAGCAGCACCGCGTCAATGATCGCGATGTCGGCGGGTGTCGCCGGGCGGCCCAGGATGTGGCCGATCATGGCTTCGGTGAAGCTCATCTTGCCCATCATGTCCGTCACCAGATTCTGGTCGCGGTAGTACAGATCCGTCAGCGTATGGGTCGCCAGTTTCTGGGTCGGTTTGATCTTGTCTGCCATGGGTCTAGGCCTCCTGGAACTGGGCTTTGGCTTCGCGGCGGAGCACCTTGCCCACGGGACTGCGCGGCAGTTCGTCGACGAAATGCACGCGCTTCGGCGCCTTCACGGAATCCAGCCGCGATTTGACGTACTGGATGATTTCGTCCTCGCCGGGCGTATGGTCGGCGTGGACCTCGACCGCCGCCTGCACGGCTTCGCCCCATTTATCGTCGGGCAGGCCGAACACGACGCATTCCTTGACCGCCGGGTGCTGGCCCAGCACGGCCTCGACATCGGACGGGAACACGTTGAAGCCGCCGGTGACGATCATGTCGCGGATGCGGTCCTTGATGTAGATGAAGCCGTCTTCCTCGATCTCGGCGACGTCGCCGGTGTACAGCCAGCCGTCTTTGATGGTCTCGGCCGTGGCGTCCGGCATGTCGAGGTAGCCCTTCATGACCAGGTCGGACTTGATGACGATTTCGCCCGCCTGGCCGGTCGGCAGGAAATTACCCTCGGGGTCGACCACGCGCAGGTCGCAGCGATCCGTGGCCCGGCCGCAGGACGCCAGACGATGATCGTTCTCAAGCCAATCCCGCGACCGCATGACGGTGACGATCTGCGGCACCTCGGTCTGGCCGTAGCAGGTTTCCAGCGCGTTGTTGAACATCGGCAGGCCGCGCTTGATTTCGTCCGGGCGCATGGCGGCACCCCCGATGATGACGTGCTTGAGGCTTTTGAAGTCGCGTTTCGTCAGGTCTTCCTCGGCCATCATCATGTAGATCACCGTCGGCGGCAGGAATACGGTGGTCACGCGGTCCTTCTCGATGGCCTCGATGATCGCGGCCGGGCGCGCCGGCTGCGGCATGAAGACCTGCATGCCGCCCTGGGCCAGGATCGGCACCAGCAGGGTGCCCGTGCCGTGGGTCATGGGCGCGGCCAGCAGGTTGCGGTCGTCGCCGTCCAGTTCGAACGCGCGGATCATCAGGTCGATGCAGGTGTGCCACACGCGGTAGGTCTGCTGCACGCCCTTGGGCCGGCCCGACGAGCCGCCGGTGAATTTGATGGCCTGCACGTCGTCGGGCGCGAGGTCGTGACGTTTCGGCGTCCGGCCGGCGAAATCGGCCATCAGGGCCGCCAGGTTCAGGTCGCCGCCGCAGGCATGCTGGCTGCCGCCGGTCGGCCGTCCGCGCACCACCGTGGCGGCGCCGGGATCGAAGCGGTCCATGCAGTCGGCGTCGGCGACGATGATCGACGGCGCCGTGACCTCCGCCATGCGGGTCAGCTCCTCCGCCCCGTTGCGGGGGTTGAGCGGCACCCAGGTCTTGCCGGCGGCGAGCGTGCCCAGGAACGCGGTCAGATGTTCGACCGTGTTGTAGCCGCAGATGCCGACCCGGCTTTGCGGCGTCGGGTCGATGTCCTGAAGGGCGGCGGCCATGGCGTTCACGCGGGCGGCCAGATCGCCGTGGGTCAGGGTCAGGTCGCCGTCCTTGATGGCGATGCGGTCCGGCGCCTTGGCGGCGGCGCGGAGGAAATGGTCGATGGGCAGGTCCATGGCGGGAATCTTCATGCTGGTTTGAGGGGGGTGAGGGCGGATCAATCCTGGGGCGTCATGTCGGTCTTGTAGCGCTTCCAGCGTTCCACGTAGTGGGGCGGGATGAAGGCGAGCATCTCCTTCTGCGCGTCGGACACTTCCTTGACCACCTTGCCGGGAATGCCCATGACCAGGGAATTGTCGGGGATTTCCTTGCCCTCGCCGATCAACGCCTTGCCGCCGATGATACAGTTCCTGCCGATCTTGGCCCCGTTCAGGACCACGGCGCCGATACCGATCATGGTGCCGTCACCGATGGTGCAGCCATGCAGCATGGCCATATGGCCGACCGTGCAATGGTCGCCGATGGTCAGGGGGAAACCGGGGTCTGCGTGGAGGACGCTGCCGTCCTGGATCTGCGTGCCTTCGCCGATGGTGATGACGTCGTTGTCACCGCGCACGGTGGCGCCGAACCAGATGCTGGCGTCCTTTTTCAGGACCACGTTGCCGATCACGGCGGCGTTCGGCGCGATCCAGTAATTGTCGCCGTCAGTCTGGACCTTTAGGTCGCCCAAGGCATACTTCATGTTCGTCTCCCACGCGGTTTTCCTTAGGCTATAGCGCCCAAGCCTGCCCAGGGCAATTGCGTTCCGTCCAGGATGGCGTAATCTGGGGTCTTCCCGAACATCGGAGACCACAGAACCATGCCAGGTACAAAACGCCCGAACCGCAAGCCCAAGAAAAAGCGCACATCCGCTGACAACGATAAAGCCGGGCATCAGCACGGCCCCGGCGTCAGCGCCAGCGCCAAATCCTATGGCGTGCCGAAAGGCGGCCGGTCGATTTCCAGTCCGGCCATGACCCGCGGCGCCGCCAGAGGGGGTTGATCCCGCCGGCTGATTACTCCGCCGCCGGCTTGAGCGCGGCCGCGACGGCCGCCGGCGGTCGGTGGCCGGGGTCACGAGGGGTCGGCGTGCCGGCCTCGCCCGCCTGCTGGGCATAGATCGACGTATAACCCGCGGAAAAGTCCGGCGGCGTGGGGCAGGGCTCCGGGTCCATATGCGCCCATTTGGCCGCCTCGCCGCGCACCAATGCCCGGAAATGCTCCGTATAGGTATCCTTCAGGGCCGTGTAGGGAAAGGCGTCCGCCGAGGCGTAGGAATTGATCAGCAACGGCCGCCCGGACAATGTCTGGGTCGTTGCCTCCGTCGCGTGCACGGCGCGGGCGTGATGAACGGTGATCGATCCTTTGGGGGCTGGGCAATAGACCGCCATGTCGGTCGGTAACTTGGCCACGTCGGCATCGGTCAGGCGTCCGGTCCAGATGCCGTTCGCATCGTAGTGTTCATAGACCGGCCCCCGGTGGCTGCCCGGAATGACGCCGAGCGGCCCGTCCCCCGGGTTGACGTCGGCCAGATAGGTGCCGATGGCCAGCACGGAATGGTTGGTATGGGGATAGAAGGCGATGTCCTGATGCCAGGCGACCTCGTCCTTGCCGTCCGACCATTTGAAATTCAGCTTGGAATGATGAAAGCAGACGTCGGGGCCCAACAGGTCGGCGGCGACGTCGGCGATGACGCCGTTGGCGAACCGCCAATAGGCGGGGTCCATGCCGTCGGGCTTCTTCAGGCGCCGCACCACGGGCTTGGCGGCCGTATGGCTGGGGGCGACGTCCAGCACGTCGTTGGGCTTCGTCAGCGCGCGGGACCGCTCGATCCAATCCGCCGTGACCCGGTTGATCTCGTCGACGACGTCGTCCGGAATCAAGCGTTCGGCGACCAGATAGCCGTCGCGGAAATAGGCCTCGCGCTGGGCCTGGGTCAGAACGCGTGCGGGGTGACGCAGGATGTCTTCGGGGGTCATGTTCGGATGCTCCGGCCAACGGTCAGGCGGTCATTCCATCGCCGCCATGAAGCCCGATATTACCGCGTCGACGGATGGTTGGTCGACCCAGCGCAACACGGCCAGAATGTCCAGGTCCTGGTCGATCCAGATCAGGTTGGTGCCGGCCCCCATGGCGAAGAAGCTGGTTTCCGGTGCTGACGGGTACTGCGCCCGGTCGGTGTTCAGCCACCACAGGTAGCCGTAGACCGGATTGAGCGGACAGGGTGTGCGCAGGGCGGTGACCCAGCCCTCGGGCAGGATGCGGTGGCCGTTCCACACGCCGTCTTCCTTGATCAGCAGGCCGAACCGGGCATGGTCGAGGGATGAAATCTGCATGCCGCCGCCCCAATGGGTGCCGCCGGGCACGGAGATCATCTCGACGCCGTCGATGGTGACCCCGGAATTGCGATAGCCCATCCAGCGCCAATCGTCGGACGCCCCGATGGGGGCCATGATGGAATCGCGGAGGACCTCGGGCAGGGGCCGGCGGAACACATGCAGCAGGGCGAGCGCCAAAACGTTGACCCGCACGTCGTTGTATTCCCAATAGGTGCCGGGGGCGCCCAGGTCGCGTTTCTGGCCCTTTTTCGCTTCGCCGCCGCCATGGCCGAGCGTACGGAAATGGTCGACCTGATCGGGTTTGGAAAACAGGGTGCCCTGCCATTCCGAGGTCTGGGTCAAAAGATGGCGCCAGGTGATCGATGCGTTGTGGTCCGAGGCGAACCAATCACCGTCCACATAGCCCGCGACGGTGTCGTCCAGGTCGGAAATCAGACCCTCGCCGATCGCCAGGCCCGCCAGCACGGCGAGGTAGCTTTTGGCGATGGAAAAGGTCATGTCGGCGCGCGCCGGATCGCCCCATTGCGTCACGATTCGTCCGCCCCGGAGGAACAGGCCCGACGGCCCGCCCCGGGCCGCCACCGTGCCGAGAATCTCGTTCCACGGCGGCGGTTCGTGCTGGGTCAGGGTCGGCAGGAATTCGGCGCGGTCCAGGTCGCGCGGCCAGGACGTCTCGGCGTTCTCGGCGAAGGTCACGGCGTCGGCCAGACGTCCCGGATGCAGGCCGGCCTGTTCCACGGGGATGGTTTCCCATCCCTCGCCGGGTGGTGGAAAGTAGGTCATTCCGATTTGTCCTCTGACAGCCTCACGTCGCGCTGGTCGCCCAGCAGCTTGAGCCGCGCCTTCTCGGCCTTGGCGATGTGCTTGCGGGCCAAGCGTTCGGCCTTTTCCGGTTCGCGCGCGCGGATCGCCTCCATCAGGGCGCGGTGCTCCTCATGCGCCGTGTCCGCCCGGTCGGGGAAGGAATAGGTCGTGCCCTTCAGCAGCGCCAGCGCGTCGGACAGCGCCGCCGCCGATTTCAGGAGGTAGCGGTTGTGCGCGGCCTGGAACAGGGCGTCGTGGAATTTCCGGTTGGCTTCGGCCATCTGGGCGGCGTCGCCCTTACCGGGCCCGGCGGCGTTCAGGCAATCTTCCATATAGGCCAGTTCCGGTTCCGACGCGTGCTGCGCCGCCAAGCGCGCGGCCGCCCCGTCGAGCACCCGGCGCATGGCGTAGAATTCGACGATCTGTTGCTGGTCCAACTCGGCGACGACGACGCCGCGCCAGGGTTCGAACACCAGAAGCCCGTCGGCCTGCAGGCGTCGCAGCGCCTCGCGCACGGGCGTGCGGCTGACATTCAGCCAGGCCGCGACCTCGGTCTCGCGGACCCGTGTGCCTGGGGGATACCGCCCCGCGCGGATGGCGTCGCGCAGGCGCGCGTGGACGAATTCACCCCGCGACAGTTGTTCCATGTTGTCGTCCGTGCCGGTCATTTACGCCCCCGCCGCTTCGCTCAATTGACGTTCCAGTTCGGCCCGCACGTCGGCGGGGATGGGACAGGGTTTACGCGTCCCCAGATCGATGAACACGTTGGTGCTTTCCGCGGTGCCGTGCAGGGTGCCGTCCTTGAACAGGCCGGTGCCGATGGTGATCGACGAATTGCCGATCCGCTTGATGCAGGTGCCGACATCGACGGTGCCGGGGTAATGCATTTCGGCGCGGAAATCGATGGTCACGCGGGCCAGCACGAAATCGATGCCGGGATGGGTGTCCGGCTTCAGGTATTGGGTGACGAAGGCATTACGTCCCGCTTCGACGAAGGCGGCATAGGAGACATTATTCACGTGCCCCATGCTGTCCTGGTCGGAAAACCGGAGTGTGACCGGCGTCCAATGGCGGAACGTTTCCGCGAGGGTCGTGTCGATTGTCGGCGAATGGTCGTTCATTGGCGGATTGCTTCCCCCCATCTTATCTCGGCGCGCCCCTGTTTTTTAGGGGGGCTCTTTGTCGGTATATAATACCAATGTATACAATAATTGTCTTGGCCGTCAGGGGAAAACCAGCTTGTTCTGTTGCTTCGGCGGGTGAAATTGAGGACCATGACGGGGGAGAGGGGGCGCATGAACATTGGAAAGACGAAACGCCTGCGGGTGATCCGTTGCTTGTTTGCCGTGGCTGCGCTGGCGGGGGGGCTTGCCTTCTGGCTGCATCCTGGCCCGGCCGGGGCGCAGAAGATGCTGTTCTTCCGGATCGCCAGCGGCGCCGCCGGCGGCACGTATTTTCCCATGGCGGGCCTGTTGGCTCAGGTGATTTCCAATCCACCGGGGTCCCGGAGCTGCACCAAGGGCGGCAACTGCGGCATGGAAGGGCTGGTCGCCTTCGCGCAATCGACCCATGGGTCGGTCGCCAATGTTTCCGCGCTCGATGCGGATCAGGTCGAATCCGCCTTCGTTCAATCCGATGTGACCTTCTGGGCATATACGGGCACGGGGCCGTTTACCGGCAAGAAGGCGTTCAAGAAGCTCTGTGTGCTGTCCAGCCTCTATCCCGAACACGTCCATGTGGTCGCGGGCAGAGACCGGGGCATCAAATCGGTTTACGACCTGAAGGGAAAGCGCGTGTCCATCGGGTTGCCTGAATCGGGGGTTCTGGTCGGCGCGCGCCTGGTGCTGGGCGCCCATGGCTTGGTGGAAAAGCGCGATTTCATGCCGGAATACGTGAAATCCAAGACCGCCACCGAACTGGTTCGCGACGGTCATCTGGACGCCTTCATCGACGTGTCGGGCTATCCCATTGACGGCGTGTCCGAGATGGCGAACACGACGGGACTGACCCTGGTCCCCGTGCAGGGCAAGGAACGTGACGCCCTGATCGCCGGGGCGCCGTTCTATTCCGCCGATGTCATTCCGGGCAATACCTACAAGGGGAATTCGCGGTCCATGGAGACCGTCAGCGTGTCCGCGCTCTGGCTGTCGCGGACAAACCTGCCGGATGATCTTCATTACGGCGTGGTCAAGGGGCTGTACGGCAACATGCAGGCGCGGCATCTGTTGAACAACGGACATGCCAAGGGAAAGAACCTGACACTGGAAAGCCATCACGCCGGGGTTCCCATTCCCTATTGCCCAGGCGCCGCCCGTTTTTACAAGGAAAAGGGCGTCTACAAGGCGCCGGCCGCCCCCTAGGACCCATCGCCTCACCACCGCCTCATAGGAACAACGACCATGGATATCTGCCGCCTCAGCGCCGAAGCCGCGCTCGCCCGCATGGAAACGGGCGATCTGACCGCCCGCGAACTGGTACAGGCCTGCCTGGACCGCATCGCCGAACGCGAGGACGCCGTCGCCGCCTGGGCGTTCCTGGACCCGAATCTGGCCCTGGCTCAGGCGGATGCCGCCGACCGGCGCCGCCGTGACGGTCAGGCGGGGCCCCTCAACGGCATTCCCGTCGGCATCAAGGACATCATCGACACGGCCGACCAGCCGACGGAGAACGGCTCCCGCCTGTGCGCCGGGCGCCGCCCCGACAAGGACGCGACTCTGGTCGCCCTGCTGCGCGAGGCGGGGGCGGTCATCATGGGCAAATGCGTGACCACGGAGTTCGCCCTGTCGGCCCCCGGAAAGACACGCAATCCCCACGATCCGGCGCGCACGCCGGGGGGCTCGTCCTCGGGCTCGGCCGCCGCCGTCGGCGATTTCATGGTGCCGCTCGCGATCGGCTCGCAGACCGGCGGATCGATGCTGCGCCCGGCGTCGTTCAACGGTGCGTACGGGTTGAAACCCACCTTCGGCACGATTTCCCGCGCCGGCATGTCGCCCCTGTCCCGGCGGCTGGATCATCCGGGCATCTTCGCGCGCACGCCCGAGGATGTGGCCTTGGCCGCCCGCGTGCTGATGCGCCGGGATCCGGCGGACAAGGACATGCGCGGTCATGCCGGGCTGGGCGAGGCGGATCCGCTGACCGCGCCGCCGCGTCTGGCGTTCGTGCGCGGACCGGCCTGGAGCCGCGGCGAGGCGGACATGCAGCACGCGATCGAGGATCTGGCCCGCCGCCTGGGCGATGTCGTGCATGAGGCGGAACTGCCGCCCATCTTCGACGCCGCCCTGGCCTGCCATGGAATGGTGATGAACGGCTCGGTCGTGCAGGCCCTCGGCCCCTATTACGACCGCGACCGCGCGGGTCTGGACCCGATCACCGCCGACCGGATCGAACGCGGCATGACCGTGACGGCTCGGGAATACCTGGATGCCCTCTATCAGGCCGAAGCGATGCAGGACGCGCTGGCGGGGTTTTTCGAGGGCGTCGATGCGATCCTGACCCCGGCGGCCCCCGGTCAGGCGCCCCGCGACCTGAGCCGCACGGGCGATGCATCCTTCAACGGTTATTGGACCCTCATGGGCGCGCCGGCGGCCAGCCTTCCCCTGCTGAAGGGGGCCGACGGCATGCCTATCGGCGTGCAGGTCGTCTGTCCCTGGGGCGAGGACGCCAAGCTGTTGCGCATCTGCCGTTGGCTCGCGGACAAGGCCGGGGAATGGCGGTGACCGCCACCGGCATGACGGCGCCGGTGAACGGCGACCGCCTGTGGCGGTCTCTCATGGACATGGGCGAAATCGGCGCGACGGCCGGTGGCGGGGTCGGGCGCATCGCCCTGACCGATCTGGACAAGGCGGGCCGCGACCTGTTCGTCGACTGGTGCAAGGACGCGGGCCTGGCGGTCCGCGTCGACCGCATGGGCAACATCATCGGCCGTCGTGCCGGCGCGGACGACACGGCACCCCCGGTCGTCACGGGCAGTCATCTCGACAGCCAGCCGCTCGGCGGGAAGTTCGACGGGGCTTACGGGGTGCTGGCCGGGCTTGAGGTCGTGCGCGCCTTGAACGATGCCGGCATCGCCACCCGCGCGCCGCTTGAAATCGTCAACTGGACGGACGAGGAAGGCGTGCGTTTCACCGCCGGGGTTGTCGCGTCGGGGGTTTATGCGGGGCAGTTTGACCTGGATTACGGGCTCAATCTGCCCGACCGCGATGGCACGACCACGCTGGGCCGGGAACTGGCGCGCATCGGCTATGACGGCGACGCCCCTTGCGGCGGCTATCCCATTTCGGCGTTTTTCGAGGCCCATATTGAACAAGGCCCGATTCTGGAACGGGAAGGTGCCGTCATCGGCGCCGTGCTCGGTGCCCAGGGGCGGCGCTGCCACACCGTTACCGTAAGCGGTGAGGAAGGCCACGCCGGGACGCTGCCGATGACCCTGCGCCGCGATGCCCTGGTCGGGACGGCCCGCATGATCGACGGACTGAACCGCCTGGCCTTCGATTTCGATCCCCTGCCGGTCATCACCACGGGCTATTTGCAGGTGCGGCCCAATTCACGCAACACGGTGCCGGGGCGGGTTGTCTTTTCCACCGATATCCGCCATCCGGACAACGCCCTGTTGGCTGAAATCTGCGGCCGCGCGGAGGCATTATGCCACCGCCTCGCCGAGGAGGCCGGGGTGGAGGTGGAGGTCGCGGAGATGTTTGGCCGTGATTCGATCACCTTCGATCCCGACTGTGTCGAGACCGTGCGTGCCGCCGCGAAGCGGCTTGACCTGGTTTGCCGCGACATCCATTCGGGCGCCGGACACGACGCCTGCAACCTGGCGCGCGCCGCGCCGACAGGCATGATCTTCGTGCCTTGCAAGGACGGGATCAGCCATAACGAGCGGGAGGCGGCGACGCCCGGCGATTTGGCGGCGGGATGTCAGGTGCTGCTGGAAGCGATGGTCGACCGGGCCGGAATCGCCTGATCGAAAGACCGGATCAACCGACGCCGAAGGTCAAGGGCGCGGTCAGTCTTCCTCGCCGCCGAGCGAGCGGACAAGATCGACGATCCGGCGCCGGACCTTGGGGTTGCCGACGGCGTAATAGGCACGGACCAATTCCAGGGTCTCGCGGCGCGCCATGGGATCACGCTCCAGCGCATCCTGCGGCAAATCGGACAGACCGATCTGCATCTGTCCCTCGTGGGTGCGTATCTGAGACGGCAGTTCCTCGAAGAAATAGGCGACCGGCACGTCGAGAATGCGCGAGAACATGTATAACCGGCTGGCGCCGATGCGGTTGGCGCCGCGTTCGTACTTCTGAATCTGCTGGAAGGTCAGACCAACCGCGTCGCCGAGCTTTTCCTGGCTCATGCCAAGGAGCGTACGGCGCAGACGCAGGCGTTGGCCGACGTGAATATCAACCGGGTTGGAGACACCTGGGGGAAGCCGCTTTTGTCGGTGGCTTTCATTCTTGCTTGAGGCTCTAGGCATTTGTTTTCCTTTTTGCGCCCCTGGGTTGTACCCGTGCGCGTTATCTTTGCTAGCCCTCCCACCTTGCATAAGATTATACCACATCGGGGGATGGGCCGGAGTGAACTTTCAAGGAGAAATTAGTATTGTATGCATATTATTACAACGTATTTTGCAAATGTCATCGATATGGATTGAGGGAAATCCGCCGCGTTTCATGCGCCCGGTTTCCAGGGCTTCGCGTATAAAATTGGGATATTTATCAATTTTCACAACCCTGTTGACCGTCAAGGACCAGCAAACGACAATCAATTATTCCGTGGGGAGCAACGGAGGCGAGGGGGCGTTTCATGGCCGATGAACATTTGGACGAGCATTTTGTCGAACTCGTCTCCAGCGTGTCGCACGCGAACGGGGTTTTCCGCATTACCCTGGCCCAACAGGTCGAGGCCGGCACCTCTCGGCCGATCACCCGTCTGCTGATTCCGGCCAACCAGCTTCAGGCCGTGTTGCGTGGGGTGGCCGACGGCGCCAACGATATCCGTGAAAAGCTGAAAAGCCAGGCTGCGGATGCGGCCGGCAAGGATGCCGCCGCACCGGCCAAGAAAAAGCCCGCTGGCAAAGCCGCCGCGAAAAAATAGATTAATCGCCGAATCCCGGCCGCAAGGCCCTCAGCGCTCGCCCAGGGCGTCGTCCAGGTTGGCCAACAGCGGATCGACCAGATAGCGCAGCACCGTGCGCGTGCCGGTCTGGATGCTCGCCACCACCTGCATACCGGGAAACAGGTTATAGACCAGGGAGCCGCGGCTGAAATGGTCGCTCTCCGTGGCGATGCGGACCTTGTAGTAGGGGTTGCCGTCGGGGGTTTGCAGGGTATCGGGGCTGACGTGGATCACGGTCCCCTTAAGGGCGCCGAAGCGCATGGCGTCGCCCGACGCCAGCTTGACCATGGCCGCCTGTCCCGGCACGACATAGCCGATGTCCTGGGTCTGCAATTTGGCCTCGATGATCAGCTTGTCGCCCGCGGGTACGATGTCGACCACCGGGTCGCCCGGCCGGATCACACCGCCCACGGTGACCACATGCAGGGTCTTGACCGTGCCGTTCACCGGCGAGCGCACGACCGTGCGCTGCAAGTTGTCGCGGAATTTCTGGATGCGCTGGGTCAGTTCGCGGAAATTCAACTGGGCCTCGTCCAGCAGGCGCTGGGTTTCCTTGTTGAATTCGCTGGTCACGCTTTCCAGCACCGCCTGGGCCTCCTTGCGGGCGGCGTCGGCGCGCAGCAGCGACGCCTCGTCCGTTTCGATCCCGCCGCGCAGCTGTTCGGCCTCTTTCAACAGGTTCAGATGGACAAATCGGTTGGTCAGGTCGCGCTTCAACAGGCCTTCGCTGATTTTCACCTGCTCGTCGACCAGTTTCAGGCTCTTGCCCGCGTTGGCGATGCGGGTCTTGATCTCGTGGATTTCCTGGGTCCGCTGCACGATCGCGGCGTTCTGGCGCTTGAGGTCGCCGAGGTGCTTTTCCAAATCCGCCTGAAAACGCTGACGCGCCGAATTGGCCAGGTCGGGGCGGTCGCGCACCAGTTCCGGGTCCAGGGTGAGGGTACGGTCTCCTTGCAGCAGGGATCGCAGGCGCGCCAGATCGAAGCGCAGCGATACCAGGCGTTCGCCCAGTTCGCCCACGTCGGCGTTGCTCGCCGTCGGTTCCAGCACGACCAGTTCCTGGCCCGCCGTCACCTTGCCGCCCTCGACCACCTTGATGGCGCGCACGATGCCGCCTTCCAAATGCTGGATGGTCTTGACCTGGGTCGAGGGAATGACCTCGCCTAAAGCCATGGAAACGATGTCGATCTCGCTGATCGACGACCAGATGCC
Source organism: Thalassospiraceae bacterium LMO-SO8 (assembly GCA_031655335.1). Taxonomy (NCBI): domain Bacteria; kingdom Pseudomonadati; phylum Pseudomonadota; class Alphaproteobacteria; order Rhodospirillales; family Thalassospiraceae; species Thalassospiraceae bacterium LMO-SO8. The sequence continues at coordinate 2,339,883 of CP134226.1, forward strand.
GAAGCTGACGACCATCGCCGCGCATAGCCCGAACACGGCATGGGTCTTGAACGGGATCATTTCCGACGGCCGGTAGCCCCCGCCGGCGGGGGCGTCGCCGGGCGATTCCGCGCCGCCCGGCCCACCTGCCCCGTCGGGGGCGGGCTCTTGCGGGGGCGGGGCGCCGTCGGCGGATTTCTTCGCCATGTAGGCGGCTGCCGTCGCCGCTGCCGCTTCGGGCACGGCGCGGGCCTTCTCCATCAGTTCCTTGAGCCGTTCCGTGGCGGCGACGGGATTTCCGGCCATGGTCAGTCTCCGCCCCGTTTGCGGGTGCTCAGCGGGTTGGGCAGGGGCGTGACATCGGCCTGGGCCTCCGCCGCCGCGGCGGGGTCGGGGGCTGCCGCCGGGGCCGGTTGCGCCGGGCCCGCCTGCGCGGGGCGCGGGGCGGCCTGCGGGTCCTGAACACCCGGCACGTGACGCACCGTGGGCACGGGCTTTTGGTTGAGGTCCAACAGATAATGGGCGCCGCGCACGATGTTCTTGTCGTGGGACATGATGATGATGGTGCGGCCCTGCTTGACGAGGGACCCCATGATCTTGTGCACGGCGGCGCAGCCGTCGGCGTCCAGGCTTTCCGTTGGCTCGTCGATCACCGCCAGCGCCCCGTTGGTCGCCAGCGCCCGGGCCAGGCCGAGCCGCCGCCGGGTGCCCTCGGACAGCCGCCAGCCGTTGTCGACCACGGGCGTTTCGAAGCTTTGCGGGCTTTCATCCAGGAACCGGCGCAGGCCGACGGCGTCGATGATGCGGTTGAGGTCCGAGGTTTCGACGTTGGGCGCGTTGACCTTCAGGTTTTCCTCGATGGTGGCGTTCAACAGGGCCGGTTCCTGCGGCATGTAGATGACCTGACGGCGCCACCATTCCAGCGCGACCTGCTTCAGGTCCAGGCCGTCGATCAGGATTTGGCCGCGGTCCGGTTCCAACAGGCCCAGGATGATGCGGCCCAGGGTCGTCTTGCCGCTGCCGTTGTCGCCGACCACCAACAGCACGTCGCCGGGCGCCAGTTTCAGGTTCAGGGATTCGAACAGCGGCATGGGCGCTCCCTTGAACCCGAAGGCAAGGTCGCGCAGCTCGATGGCGCCGGAATACTTGGTGACGGCGGATCCCTTTTCCGGTTCCAGCGGCACGCGGGTCAGTTCGGCGAACATGGCCAGCGCCTGGCGCGCCTTGGCGAAGGCGCTGCCCAGCTGCGACAGCTTGGTGACCGGCTGCAACGCCCGCGCCGACAGGATGTTGGCGCCGATCATCGCGCCTACGTCCATGTTGCCGCTGACGACCAGAAGGGCGCCCGTGGTGATGACGGCGACGCTCATCAGGCCGTTGGCGGTCTGCGTGATGGTCTGGATCATGCCCTGGCGCGACGTCACGTCGCGGCGCAGGCGCTGCGACGAATGCACGTGCTTTTCCCAGGCCCGGCGCAGGAACGATCCCGCGTTGAAGGCGCGCACCAGGTCCTGTTCGCGGGTCGCCGTGCCCAAAAGGGCGCTGCCGACGCCGGTGGCGTTCTGCAATTCGGCGGTCTTTTCCTGCATGGATATGGAACCGTAGACGCCGAACGCGAACACCCCGACCAGAAAGGCCAGCACCACCACCGCCATCAAGGGATGCAGCAGGTAGAGCACGAACACGAAAATCAGCGAGAACGGCACGTCCAGGATGGTCGCGATGTTGGACGATGAATAGGCTTGTTCGACCGACGCCATGCCGTTGACCATTTCGCGCCGGGTTTCCGGCGGAATCTGTTCCAGGTCGCCGGCGCGTGCCTGGGTCAGGATGCCGTAACCGGCGATGGCGAGTTTTTCATCCGGTTCCACATTGACGCCGCGGGCGAGGGAGCCGCGCGCCTGTCGGAACAGGTATTCCAGGGTGATGGCCAGCAGCACGCCCGACGTCAGGGTCGCCAGGGTCGCGTCCACGCCCTGGCTGACGTATCGGTTCAGCACCTGCATGACGAACAGGGGGCTCGCCATGGCCAGGATGTTGATGAACAGGGTCGCGACGATCAATTCCGTCGCGATCGCCGGCCTGGCGAAAACCCGTTTCAACAGTTCCTTCATGCTCGCTCACTCGTCTGCCCGCGAAAACCCCCGGATTTCCGCGCTTTGCCGCACCCGGCGACAGAGGCGCCGCCACCATACCATATCGGCGATAATCGCGGCGATCCCGGCAAAATCATAGAAATTTCAGGTGAACGATTGGTGAATGGCGGCAGGGCGGCGCCTAGGCGACCTGACCGCCGGAGACCATGAAGTCGGTGCTGTCCAGATCGCCGCCGTCGACGTTCTGCAATTCGATTTCCATGTCCGCCTGGGCATCGCCATCAGAATCGATTTCCAGAATCTTGGTCTGATTGTTGAACCGGGCCGAGGTATCGCCGTAGCCGACGAAGTCGTTGGTTTCGTCGCCCAGGAACATGAACATGCCTTGGTTGAACCCGGAGATATCGATCTGGTCCTGACCCCCGGCATTGAAGTCCAGGATGACGTCGCGCAGCAGGCTGCCGAGGCCGCTGTCCGCGGCCGCGCCATAGATGAACACGTCCATGCCCTCGCCGCCTTCGAGAATGTCCGCGCCGCCGCCGCCGGCGATCAGGTCGTCGCCGTCGTTGCCCATGAGGAAGTTGCTGAAATCGTCGCCGGTGATGTCGTCGTTGAAGTGACTGCCTTCGACGTTCTCGATGTTGATGAAGTTGACGGGGTTTTCCGAGCCGCCGTGGCCGTCGTTGCCGATGGTGCCGGCGCCCATGTCGATGACCACGGACTGCGTCCCGTCGAAGAAGGAAATGGTGTCGATGCCGTTGCCGCCGTCGTAGTGGTCGACCCCGACGCCGCCGACCAGCAGGTCGTCGCCGTCGCCGCCGATCAGGGTGTCGGCGCCGTTGTTGCCCAGCAGGATGTCGTCGCCCGAACCGCCGATCATGGTTTGCGGCCCGCCGTTGCCGACGATCATCGTGTTCTCGGTGGCGGCGGAGGCATCCGGGCCGGTCGCGACGGCGAAGCGTTCCAGGCCCGGGGTGTCCTCGTCGAATTCGAATTCGATGTAGTCCAGCGGATTGGTCGCGTGATCGACCACGGTGGTCTTGTGGACATAGCCGCTGCCCATGTCTTCATAGAAGAACATCAGGTCACTGCCCGACCATTCCGCGCCCAGCAGCTCCAGCGGGTCGCGGATGATCAGGGTGTCGATGCCCGGCCCACCCGCGCCGAAGGTGATGGTGTCGCCGGTGGTCACGGCGGCGCTGGCGATGTCCGTCGCGAACGTGCTCGTGGTCGAGGCTAGAATCCAGTCGTTGCCCGTACGGCCAACGTAGGCGTCGTCACTGTCGGGTGAATCTGTCGTCGTAATGATGATGAAGTCGTCGATATCCAGCGTGCCGGTTATGCCGGTCAGGTCGATTTCGATGTCCGCGCCGAGATCCAAGACGCCGTTGTAGTCGACATCGATTCCAAGAATGTTATTTGTTCCCAATGCGCTTTTGACAAGATTCGACACGAAGCTACTCAAAAGTCCGTCGCCAAATCCTTCATACTGGAAGTCGTCACCGTCAGCCACGATGCCTTCAAGGACGATAAAGTCACGATCCGGCGAGGCGTTGTCGGCGTTGAAATCGGCAATCGCATCCGGTGTGCCGTCTGGTGAGTCGGCAGTTGCTGTAAATACGAAGTAATTTGATCCCGCGCCGCCGATATGGGTTTCCTGGACGGCGGAGGCGACGATGGTATCCGTGCCGCCGGTGGTGGCGATGAGGGCGGCGCCGCCGGCGCCGATCACGTCCCCGGCCGCGAGCGGCGCGGTGACGCCCTGAAGCTTGATCAGGGTGCCGTCGTAGCTGGTCGTGCCGGTGCCCCGGCCCTTCACGTAAATCCAGCCGTCCGTAAAGTCGGTGAAGAACACGACGCGGTCCTGGACACCGTCATCGAAGATAATGTTGTCGATGGTGGTTTGCAGCGTGGTGTCGAAGCCGTAGTTCACGGTCATCAATTCCAGGCCATCCAGGCCGCCGAAGCTGATGACGTCGTTGCCGGTGCCGAAGCCGTTGATCGTGTCGACGCCGTCGAACTGGTTCGATTCGTAGGTCCCGAGCGTGTATTCGATGCGGTCGTTTCCGCCGTTGGCCGAGCCGCCAAAGCCGGGGTCGTCGCCGATGTTGAAAATGTCGGCTCCGCCCTCGCCGCGGAAGCGGTTGTTGGCGTCGTTGCCGTTGAAAACGTCGTCGAACTGCGAGCCGCGCACCTGTTCGATGGAGATCAGCGTATCGGTGGCGGCCAAGCCGTCGATCACGGTGGCGTCGAAGGTGTTGCCGCTGGCCGTGTAGGTCACGGTGATGCCGCCCACGTCGTTGCGGTAATCAGCGCGGTCCATGCCGCCGCCGCCATCCAGGGTGTCGTTGCCGCCGCGCCCGATCAGCACGTTGTTGTCGTCGTTGCCGGTCAGGACGTCGTCGTAATCGGAGCCGGCGATCTCGTTGACGCCGCCCATGAATTTGTCGAGGCCGGTGCCGTCAGACTGGCCGGTCAGGTTGCCGCTGTTGCTCGTCAGCCTCCCGAAGCCGGTCACGCCGCCGCCGAAGGTGACGGCATCGTCCAAGGTTACGGTCACGCCGCCGAACGCGTCGCCGTAATCGACCCGCGTCTTGGTGTTGCCGATGATGGTGTCGTCGCCGCCGCCGCCGCGGATCGCGTTGTTTTCGCCGATGATGCTGCCGCCGAACACGGTGAACTGGCCGTTGTCCCAGCCGGTCATGTCGAACTCATCGTCGTAGGCGGTGCCGTTGATCTGGTCGATGCTGCCCAGCGTGTCGATGCCGACCGAGGCGTCGCCCGTGACCGTGTCGCCGGCCACCGAGATCCCGCCGGTGGCGTCGGCGTAGCTGGCGATGTTGCGGTCGGTGCCGGCATTGCCCCGCGTGCCGCCGGTCAGATAGTCGTTTCCGCCGCCGCCGATCAGCACGTTCTTGCCCGCCAGGCCGTCGATGATGTCGTCGCCGTCCGTGCCGTACAGGGTGTCGTCCCCGTTGGTGCCGATGATGACGTCGGTCACGGGGGCGATGTCCAGGGTGATGGTCCGCGTGTCCGTGCCGCCGAAGCCGTCGGAAACGGTGACGGTGAAGGAATCGGTGCCGGAATAGTCGGTATAGGGGCTGTATTCGAAGGTGCCGTCCGGGTTGACCGTGACCGTGCCGTTCGCCGCCGGGGCGGTGAGCGAGAAGGTCAGGGTGTCACCGTCCACATCCGTCGCCGCGATCTGGCCGCGCAGGAGGGTGTCCTCCTGGGCGCTGATCGGCGCGTCAATGCCGCCGAAGATGGCGGGGCCGGTAGCCGTGTAGACGAGCGTTCCCGAGGCCGCGCCGACCAATCCGCCGGCAAGATCGGTGACCGAAACGACCGAAACGCCGTCGATCCCGCCGTTCAGGGGGGCGCTCAAGATCAGGCCGGTGCTGTCCTGCGGGACCGAGTGCTCGGCGCCGTCTTCGATCTCCCACTCCGTGCGGGCGACATCCCAGATGCGGACGTCGGCGATCTCGCCGTTGAAGTAGTGGTTTTCGTTGCTGTCGACCATGGCGCCGATGCGCAGGTCGTTGGCGGGATCATACTCGATCATGCCGGTGACCGGCCGGCTTGCGACTTCCTCGCCGTTGACGAAAACGCGGGCCGTCGTGCCGTCATAGGTCGCGGCGACATGGCTCCATTCGTTCAATTGGATCGCGTTGATGTCAGTATCGACGATCTGGATAACGTCGTTCACGACGAAGGCGAAGCGCACCACGTTGCCGGTCGAAAGGTGCAGGCCATAACCGCTGTGCTCGGTCGGGGTGGTATCTCTCAGATTGCCGACGATGCCGTCCCACAGACTGTTGATCGCGGTCGGATTGATCCAGGCTTCCAGCGTGATGCTGCCGGTGATCTCGAAATTGGGGTGCTGACCGAACGAGATGGCGTCGTCGCCGGGAACGCCTTCCACCCCGTTGAAGCTGACCGCGCCGGACAGCACGCCGGGCCCCAGCAGGGTCGGCGTGTTGTCGGCGAAGGTGGCGCCGTTTTCCAGCGTGCCCAGCGGAAGTTCGGCATTGCCCTGATGGATGCCGTTGTCGAGGATGCCGTCGAGCGGAAGATCGTTGACCAGGGACGACGGGGGGGTGCCGTCGAAGTAGGACTGCCCCATGGATTCCTGGATTTCGGTTTCCGACCGGATGCTGTCGTAGATACGCACCTGGGCCATGCCGCCGCCGAACGGGTTGCTCGACGCTGTTCCGCCGTCGCCGGCGACGGTGCCGAGGCCGAGTGTCGTGGCACTGGGGATCGCGACCGGCGTATTGCCAGTGATCAGGCCCTGGCCGACGCCGTCGACGAAGAATTCGACGTCGCCGTTGGTGCTGTTGTAGGTGACCGCCACGTGGGCCCATTCGCCCGCGGTCAACAGCCCGGCGGCGCCGGTCACGTTGAGCTGAGTATTGTTAACCTGGAAGCCGAGGCCGTTGTCGGCAAGCCTGAGCCCCAGGCCTTGATCGTTGATGAAGTGGCCGACATAGGCGATCGACTGGTTGCCGATCAGGTTGTCCGGCCGGACCCAGGCCTCGACCGTGATCAGGCCCGTACCGTTGACGGCATTGATCTGATCGAAGCTGACCAAGTCGTTACTGCCATCGAGGACGAGATAATCGCCGAAGCGGTCTGACGGCGGCCCGCCCGAGGACAGCGCGTGGCCGTTGCCGGACACGTCGATCAGGCCCGGGTCGAGGTCGATGTCGTCCGATTCCGGGTTGTCCAGGGTGTAGCGGGCTTCCAGGCCGGTCTCGTCCGCAAGGTCGGCGCGCTGGTAATTGTCGGCGATCTCCGCCGCCGTGCGGACGTCCGACCAGATGCGGATGTCGTCGGCGGCCCCCTTGAAGAAGGACGCGCCGTCAAGCGAGCGGCCGAGGGTGAGATCACCCGAGGTCAGGTCGAGCGCAGCGGCCGCGGGGGCGCCGCTGGCCGCGCCGTCCACGAACAGCTGCACGTCCGTGCCGTCGTAGGTGACGGCCACATGGTGCCAGGCCCCGTCGTTGACCAGGTCGGTGCCGGTGGCGGCCGCGCCGGTCAGATAGCCGGCGCCGTCGATGCCGAGTTCGACACCCAGTCCGGCGCCCGTCGTCCCGATGCTGAGGATCGGGATGCCGCCCGTGCCTGAAGGAACCTTGATCCAGGCCTCGACGGTGAAGGGATCGCCCGCCAAGTCCGGCAGCAGGTCACCCGGGGTGACGACCTGCACGAAATCGTTGATGCCGTCGAACTGCACCGCGCGCACGTTGGCACGGGCACCCAGTATCACCGGCGTGTCGTTCACGGGCTGCACGTCGATGGAAATCGTTCGCGTGTCGGTGCCGCCGTTGCCGTCGTCCACGGTGACGGTGAAGCTGTCATAACCCGAGAACTCGGCATCGGGCGTGTAAGTGAAGGTGCCGTCGGGGCTGAGCGCAATGGTTCCGTTCCCGGCATCCGCGTCCAGGGTGAAGGTCAGGCCGTCGCCCTCCGCGTCCTTGGCGGCGAGGCGCGCGGTCAACGGCGTGTCCTCGGTGACGGTCAGGTCTTCGTAAACGTCCACGATCAGCGCCGGCGTGTCGGTGGGGGTGGTTTCGACGACCGCCGGTGCAGTGGCGGTTGCGTCGACGAAGGTCGCCGTATTGCCGGTCTGGCCCAGGTCGGTGACGGTTGGTGTCGCCGCCGTCACCGCATCGGTGACAGTCCCGGGGGTTGTGCCGTCCGCGCCGTGCAGCACGAAATTGGCGATCATGTCCGGGTTCTGTCCCGGGTCGAGCAGCGCGTCCTTGTCGGCCGAGATCTCGGCCGGCGTGCGCGCCGTGTCCCATACCCGCAGGTCGCCGATGACGGCATCGGTGCGGAAATTGGTTGCGATTCCCGTGTCGGAACCGACGGTCAGGGTCGTGGTCGCCACGCCCGAGAATACGAGGCCGCTGACCGCCGTTCCGCCGACATCGACGCCGTCGACCAGCAGGCGGGCGTTGGTGCCGTCCCAGGTCAGGGCGATGTGATAATCGACGCCGGTCTGCACGGTGAAGCCGGTGTTGTGGGACGACGGGCTGACCGGGCCGAAGAACATTTCCAACTGGTTCGAGGCATTGACGTAGGAAACCAGGCGCGCACCGCCGGAATCGGCGACTTCGACGATGTTCTGCTGCGCGCCCAGGGTATTGAAGTTGATATTGTATTCGATCGTCAGCGGGCCGTTCACGGCACCCGGGCCCAGGCTTTCCACGATCTGTGTGTCGCCGGCGAGGTCGAGGCCCTGGCGGGTGGGCAGGGCGATATGGTTGCCGTTGCCGGTCTGGTCCGGGATCGTGCCGTCGGGCAGGACTTGGTCGAAGGAATAGTGCGCGACCAGGCTTTGCGACATGTCGAAGATATCGGCGCTCTGGTAGTTGTCGGCGATCTCCTGGGCCGTGCGCGCCGAGTTCCAGATACGCACGTCGTCGATCTTGCCGTCGAAGAATTGATCGACGCCGTTGTCGTAATGGCCGATCTCGATGGGGTTGGCGTTGACCTGGACGGAGCCGCTGAAGGTGCCGGCGGCGACTTCCGTGCCGTTCAGGTATAGGACCGTGTTGCCGACGCTGTCGACAGATACGGCGGCATGATACCAGGTATCGGCGGCAAGGGGAGTGGCTGTTTGCAGGTCCACGCCATAGGCCGAGCCGTTGCCCATGAAGAATCCGAGCTTGCCCAGATTGTCGATCTGCAGGTCGAAGGTCGCGGAGAAATTGTCGCCCGCGGTCGCCTGCTTCGACAGGATCGGTTTCCAGGTGCCGTTCGCCGGGTTGGCGCTCGTCTGGAACCAGGTCTCAAAGGTGAACTCCGTCCCCAGCGTCGTAAGCGGCGTGGCGACGACATCGTCGACGCCGTCGAACTGCAGGGCATTGCCCGCCTGAACCGCGCCCAGGATTTCCGGTGCGTCGTTGACCGGCGTGATGGTGACGGTCTGGTCGACGGCCAGAGAGGTGCCGCCGTCGCCGTCCGACAAGGTGAAGGACACCGTGCGCGGGGTCGTGCCCGGCTCGATGGACGTGTTCTCGAACGTCACGGTGCGGGCCAGCTGTTCGATCAGGGCCGGCGTGGCGCTGTCGGTCAAGTCGACGGTCAGCGTGCCGCCGGTGCCGTCGATATTGATCGTGCCGATGGTCGTGATGCCGCCGTCGAGCGACACCAGGGAGCCGTTGGTCATGCCGGCGGACAGGGTCACCGTGCCGTCGAAGGCCAGCGTGTCGCCCGGCGCGTATCCGGCGCTCACATCGACGGTCAGGGTGCCGCCGTCGAAATCGGCGCTGTCGCCGTCCGCGATCTGGATCGCCGGGTCGACCAGGACGGCCGCGCCGTCTTCGGTGAACACGGCGGCGGCGCTGACCGTGTTGACGGCCGGCGCGTCGTTGACGTTGAGGACGCTGACGGTGATCTGCTTGGTCGACACGGCACCCAGGCTGTCGATGACCTTGAGTTCGAAGGTGTCGGTGCCGAAGAAGTCGGCGTCGGGGGTGTAGGCCCAAGCCCCATTGCTGTCGACTGTGACCGTGCCGTTGGCGCCTTGGGCTGTGACGCCGTAGGTGAACGCTTCGGCGGCGTTATCCAAGTCCGTGCCGATGATTTGGCCGTGCAGGGTGCTTTCCTCGGCCATCGTGAACAGGTTGTTGTCCGCGAAGGCGGGCGTGCCGCCCGTGAAGGTACCCGTGGCCCCGTTGCCGGTCACGTCGCGGAACTGGTCGGTGGTGCCGTTAAGCACGTCGTCCAGGTGCCAGGCGCCGGTCAGGGTCGGGTCCGTGCCGTCCGGCAGAGTGTTCATGTCGCCGTGGATTTCCTGCGCCGAGCGCGCCACGTTATAGGCGCGGACGTCGAAGATTTCGCCTTCGAACGGCTGGTTGCCGGGCGTATATCCGCCGATCGTCACGGATCCCGTGTTGATGCCACTGATCGTGGTCGCGGCCGTCGCTGCGCTGCTGCCGTCTAGGAACAGTTTAAGATTGCCCGCGCCGTCGTAGACCAAGGCGACGTGATGCCAGAGGCCGTCCACAACGCCAAGAGGCTGGTCCACTGCTGCCGTGTTCGTGTCCGGCGTGAGTACCTGAATTCTGCCGTCGTTGACGACGCGAATTTGCACAATTGCCTCGGCGGGATCGCCGACGGTGATGATCGATTGCGGATTTAGAGTGCTGTCCGTGTTGAACCAGGCCTCGTAGGTGAACGCGCCGTCGCCGGTGGCCAGCGGCGAACTGGACGGCTTGTCGATCGTGCCCACGGTGGCCAGGCCGTTGTTGGCCCCCAGGGTGCCGTCTGCGAAGCTGATGGACGACCCGTCGGCGGCCACGGCGGTGACCGTGCCGGTGACGTTGTTGGAGGCGTTGGAGAAGCCGGAAAGCGTCAGCACATCGCCGACCTGAACGCCGCTGAACACGCCAGGGGTGTTGTTGAAATCCCTGATCGTGTCGTCCGTGCCGTCGACGGTCGCGTTGGTGATGACCAAACCCGTCGTCAGGCCGGCGGCATTGACGTTGACCGACGTCGTGTCGGGCACGTTGACGGCGACGGTGCCGTCGAACGACAGGGCTTGGCCGACCAGCGGCACGGCACTGGGGGCGGCCGGGTCGACGGTGATGGTCAATACCGGCGCCGTTCCGTCGGCAAGTCCCGTCATGTCTTCGGCGACCGGGGTCGCGGTGTTGGTGATCGTCGCGGGCGTCGGCGCGGCGGAAGCGGCACCCAGCGTCGCGTCGCCGCCCACCAGCGCACCCAGGTTGGTCAGGGTGGAGCCGGAAATATTCGACGGATCCATGTCGTAATGAATCTGCAGATTGTCGCCCGAGGTCTGGCCCAGGGCGTCGGCGGCGACCTCGATCGCCGTGCGCGCGTCCGAATAGATGCGGAAATCGCCGATCACGCCGTCCAGTTGGACATCGCCCAGGTAGCGCTGCCCGATGAACAGATCGCTGTTGGTCAGCGCCGGGACTGCGCCGCTGATCGACCCGTTGAGCGCGCCGTCGATGTAAAGCTTGTAGTTGCCCGCGCCGTCGTGGGTATAGGCGATGTGGTGCGGCTGGCCGTCGTTGACCGCGACCGTCGAATCGATATACGCGCCGGAAACCAGGGCCGCGCGAATGCCGCCGGACAGCGGGTTGTCCCCAATGTTGAGGAACATCAGTTGGTTGGTGGAAAGTGAATTCCCCACGCCGGCAAGGAAGGCGGCGGTGTCCGTCGTCTCGATTGTGAATTCGACGGAGAACGCGCCGGTGAAATTGATGCCCGTGGTGTCTGCCTGGACGAAATCGTCGGTGCCGTCGAAATCGAGCGCGGGTTGGACCGGAATGCCGGCGGAGGCATCGGCGGTCGATGAACTCAAGCTGCCCAGGTTGCTGACGGTGCCGTCCGGGGAGATGTTGCCGGCCTCGAAATCGTAGGCGACCAGCAGGTTGCCGTCGGCAAGAGCGCCCGCATCCAGCGTACCCACGGCATCGGCGGCGATCTCCGCGTCGGTGCGCACGTCGTTGTAGACGCGGACGTCGTCGAGCAGGCCGTTGAACGGGCTGGCGCCGTCGATCCCCGACCCCAGGGTCAGAACGCCCGGCGTAAGGTTGGCCGTGCCGTTAACGAACGTTCCGACGGAGATCCCGTCGAGGAACATCTCATAGGTCGTGGTGCCGCTGTCATAGGTTATCGCCAAGTGGTGCGGCGTTCCGTCGTTGACGACAGGCGTCGCGGAGACGGTCCCGACATAGGCCACCCCGGCGTCGATCGTGCCGTTGGCCAGCAGGTTGATATTGAGCCCCGCTCCGGTCGTCCAGGTGTCGCCCAGGCTCATGATGATCGACTGCGTCGACGACGTTGTCGAAATGATCGTTTCGATGGTGTAGGACCCGGTGCCGAGAGCAAGCGCCGGATCGGCCGCGACCAGCTTGTCGTCGATGCCGTCGAACCGCATGCCCTGGCTGGTCTGCACGTCGTTGCCGAGTACCGCGTCGCCATTGCCCGGATCGGCCAGGTTGATCAGCGCGCCGCCGGTGATATTCGTCGGATCAGGCTCGTAGTAGGCAGCCAGCGCCGTGTCGCCCAGATCGACCTGGCCGGCTGCATCGGCTGAGATCTCCGTCGTGTTCCTGACGTCTGTGTAGAACCGGACATCAGAAACCTCGCCGTTGAAGTATCGTTGTCCGTCGCCGAGCTGGCCGATGGTCAGCAGGCCCTCGGTAATGTTCTCGAGCGTTGATCCTGGGTTCGTAAACGAACTGACGGAGGTGCCGTCGATGAACAATTCGTAGAAATTCGTGCCATCGAACGTCAACGCCATATGGTGCGGCTGGCCGTCGTTCAGCGGCGTTGCGTATGACAGGCCACCGACACCCGATAAGCCACCGCCGATGATGCCGTTGTTGATATTGACGTTGACCCCGGCTCCCGCGATGGGGCCATTGCCGAGCGAAATCAGGTTCTGGTCGCCACCTCCTGCGGTGGTCGAGAACACGACTTCGATTGTGTATGCGCTTGATCCGACAGCGAACGCGGCACTGGCTGCCTGCATTGTATCGTCGACGCCGTCAAAGGCGAGGGCCGGTCCGGAGAGCCCGTCGCCCAGGATGCCGTCGGCGGCATCCAGAAGCGAGCCTTTGTTGTCGGCCGTGCCGTCGGCGAAATCGTAATGCACCAGGGGCTGCGTGCCGCTGGTGCCGCCGCCGGCGTCGTCGGCCACCTGTAGGGGCGTGCGGGCTTCGTCGTAGATGCGGAACTCGTCAAGCGTGCCCTTGAGCGGGAAAGTCGGGTGGCCGATGGCGACGCCCGCCGTCGTTCCGCCCAGGTTGCCCACCGGGTCGACGCCGCCGGGCGTGCCGTCGACGGCGACGCCGTTAACGTAGATGGCGATCTCGCCGCTTGCATCGTAGGTGAAGGCGACATGGGCCGGCACGTCCGGCAAAAGGACCCCCGGGCCCGTGCTGAAGGTGGACAACTGGCCGGACCCGCCGCCGTTGCCGACTTCGACGATCAGCGTGCCGTCAGTGTACGTGGTGAATGACCAGCCCTTGTAGTCGCCGTCGAAGTTTTCGGCGATCCGCGTCACGCCGGCCGGCGGGCCGGCCAGGGTGACGACGGCCTCCACGGTGATCGAGGTCGCGTTGGCGATGGCCGGGTCGTTGGGAATCCGGATGTAGTCGCCGCCGCCGTCGAACTGCATGCCCTGGCCGTTGGTGACGACGGCGATTTCCGGGTTGCGGTTGACGGTGACCGTGGCGGCCGTGCTGCCGTAGTCGATGGTGACGGTGTATTCGGGCCCCAGGTTGTGCTGGATGGTGTCGAAGATATTGTCGATGCCGGCTTCCAGAACGCCGCCGTCGCCGCCGATTTCCGCCGTATGGCCGGAATAGGTCAGAATCTGGAACGAGTTGCCGTCGACGATGGGGTCGAAACCCGGGGCGAAATTCAGGTTGATGATGTCACCCGCGGCCGTCAGGTCCATGGTGTCCAGGTGAAGGACGTCGCTGCCGCCGCCGCCGATGTCGATGTCGAGGGAGGTCCCGCTGTCGAACACGACCTCGCCGCCGGTGATGTTCAGGGTCCCGATATTGTCGATCCCGGCCACGTCGATGATGCCGTCGCCGGTGATCTCGGCGCCGTTGGCCAGCTGGATCGTGCCTTCGCCGGTGATGATGCCCGTGTTCCCGATATTGGCGCCGTCCAGGATCAGCGTCGCGCCGGTGCCGACGTTGATGATGCCGCCGTCACTGTCGAGATAACCGGGGGCGGTGATCGTCACCGTGGCGCCCGGGGCAACGTTGAACACGCCGTTCGGCGAATGGATGTTGGTCGCGGCGGCGATGACGGTGCCGGTTCCTTCGATGTTCAGGATGCCGTTGACGGACAGGTTGACCGTGTCGGCGACCGTGTCGCCGTCCAGGGTCAGGGTCTGTCCGTCGTCGATATAGAAGGTCGGTGCGCCCTCGCCGACGATACCGCCGATGGTGGTGGCGCCGCTGAACGTCAGGCCGGGTCCGCTACCCGAAAGGGTAAAACTGGAATCCAGGGTCAGGGCGGCTGTTCCGGCGAAGTCCAGGGTGCCCGATCCGAGCAATATGGTGCCGCCGCCGATGGTGGTTTCGCCGCCGTCGATCGTCAGGGTATTGGCGCCGACGTCGATGGTGCCGTTGGCGGTATCGAGCACATGTCCCGTGTTGGCCATCGTCGCGTCGATGTTGACGAGGATGCTGCCGCCAGCGTTATCGACCGAGGCGCCCAGAACGCGTGCGCCGCCCACCATCGAAAGATCGCCAAACACGATGGAGCCGAAGTTGGTGATCGTACCCGCGGCAACGATCAGGGTCGCGTCATGGGCCGCTGGTCCCACGTTGTCCAGAGAAATGGTGCCGTCGTTGACGAAACCTTGAGCGATGGTCAGCGCGGCATCGCCGCCTGCGTCCGATCCGTTGACGGCCAGTTCGCTGCTGGATTGGATATAGAGCCCGCCGTTGACGGCGTTGCCCGTGCCTTCGATCTCGAACTTCCCGCCGATCTCCAGATCGACGGTCGTATCGAACACGTCACCGCCGGACAGGGTCAGGGTCGCGCCCGCGGCGATCTCGAACACGTAGGGTCCGGCATCGACGGTGGTGACCGTGACGGCATCCGACTGTCCGCCGAACAGGATCTTGGGGTCGGTTGCGACAATGCCTGTGTCGCTTTCCAACGCCAGGATCGCGGCGCCCGTGAATTCAATCTGGCCCGCGACGTTGTCCGTCAGTTCGGTGCCGGAGCCGATGATCGTCGTGCCGCCGTTGATGGTCAGGGTGTTGGTGCCGTTGACCGTGATGGTGCCGGTGGCGGTGTCGAAGACATGCCCCGTGTTCTCGATCATGGCGGGGGCGCTGACCGTGATTTCGCCGCCGCTGTTGTCGATGTCGGCGTCGATGGTCCGGTTGCCGCCGCCGCCCGCGCCGTCAACGATGTTGATGACTCCGCTGTTGGCGAGCACGCCGCCGGTGACCGTCAGCGTCGTATCGACCGGGGAGACGTCACTCGTGTCGAGCAGGATGATCCCGCCGTTGGTCAGGCCGGCGGTGAAGGTCACGCCGGTATTGCCGCCGGCCGCCGATCCGATCAGCAGCGCGCCGTCGTAGGCGCCGTCGCTTTCGATGGACACGGCGCCGTTGACCGTGTTGCCCGTGCCGTGGATTTCCAGGGTGGCGCCGTAACCCTGGGCGTTGTCCGCATTCAGTATGGTCTGGGCGATCTCCAGGGTGCTGCCGTCCTCAAGGATCGCCACGCCTCTGACGGCAAGTGTTCCGGCGCCGTCTAGGCTGCCGCCGGTCAGGGTCAGCGTTCCGCTGGTGTCGACATCGGCGATGCCGGCGACGTCCAGGACGCCCGCGCGAAGTTCCAACGCCGACTTGACCAGCAGGGTGGCCACGCTCTCGGCAGGACCGGAGGTGTCGAAGAAGGTGGCCCCCGCCTCGCCGGCGTTGATGACCGCGATGGTCGTTGCGTCGGGAATGCCCGAGGTCCAGTTGGCGGCGTCGAACCAATCGCCGCTGCCGTTCAACTGATCATGGTCGCTGCGCGTCAACCCGCTTTCCAGGACGACCTGCACCGTCGCGTCCTGGGTGGTGGTGCCGCCGTCGCCGGTATCGACCGTGAAGGTCACCGTGCGGTCGACCGTGGCGGGCGTGGCCGTGTCGTTCTCGAAGGCGATGGCGCGGGCCAGGGCCTGCACCGCCGCGGGCGTGGCATCGGAATCCAGGGCGATCAACAGGTCGCCGGCCGACCCGTCATTCGTGCCGTCGATGGCGCCGATCACGACGCCGTTAAACAGAACGTCGGATCCCGACAGCGTGATGCCGCCCGTTTCCTGAACCAACAGGCTGTCGCCGGCATTCAGGTTGCCCGTAACCGCAGCGCGCAGGGAGCCCGTGTCGAAGTTCGCGGTGTCGACATCCGTGATGGTGATGCTTGCATCGACGATGACGGCGGTCCCGCCTTCCTCGAAGGTCGGCGCCGGATCGCCGCCGGCGGTGATGACGGGGTCGTCGTTCACGTTGTTCACGGTGATCGTCACCGTTGCGGTGCTGGATATTCCGGCGGCGTCGGTGACACGGAAGGTGAAGCTGTCCGTGCCGCTGAATTCGGCATTGGGGACATAGCTGAAATTGCCGTTCGACTGGACCGTGACCGTGCCGTTGGCGGCCTGGCCGCCGCCGGCGACGGCAAAGGTCAGCGTATCGCCCAGGTCGGGATCGCTCGCCGTCAGCGTGCCGGTGATGGTCGTGTCCTCGTCCCCGCTCGCCGTGCCGGCGTCGGCGGTGGGGGCATCGTTCGATCCGGTGATGGTGACGGTCAAGGTCGCCACGTCGGTGCCCGCGTTGATCGCCTGGGCCGAGGTCGTGAAGGCCTGGCCTGCCAGGTTGGCGGTGATCACCACTTCGCCGCCGCCGCCGGCCGATGCCGTGACCTTTCCGGCGATCACGCCGTTGGCGTTCAGCTTGGCGACAATGGCGTCGCGGACCGCGTTCGCGGTCGTCTCGTCGGTCACCGTGTGGGAAATGCGGGTGCCGTTGACGGTAATCTCGAACACGTCGCCGCGTTCGACCGTTCCACCGACGGTATAGGTCGAAACCTGATTGACCCCGGTGGCGTTAGGCGTGGGTGTGTCCAGCGTGATGGTCTGATCGTCCGTCCCGGCGTGGCCGTCGGACACGGTATAGGTCAGGGTGCCGGTGGCCGATTGCCCGGCGGCCAACGCTTCGAACTGGCCGTTGGGGTTGACCGTGTAACTGCCGTCGGCGTTGATCGTAACCTGGGCGACCACCGGATCGCCGTTCGGCAGGGTGAAGTTCACGTTCTGCGCGACACCGACGGTGCTACCGTTGACCTTGATGACGGTCAGGCTGTCGCCCGTGTCGATGTCCGTGTCGTTAGCGAGCAGGCCCGCCGCCGCCGTCTTGCTGATCGCCGTGCTGTCGTCGGCGGTGGTGACGAAGTCGTTCTTGGCATCCGGGTTATCATTGGTGGCCGTGATGTCTATGGTCACCGTCGCCGTGTCGAAGGACGGCGGGTTGGCACCGTTCGACACCGTATAGGTAAAGGTGTCGGCGCCGCTGTAATTGGCGTCGGGCGTGTAGGTGATGCGCCCGTTGGGGACGGTGTTGCTGACGTCCGCCGAGAAGTTGACGGTGCTGGTGGCGGCGCTTGACGCGATCGGTGTGCCGGGCACGGCCGAGGTCAGGGTCAGGCCGCCGCGGCTGCCGACGGCGGTGGCGGTTACAATCCCGGACATCGCGGCGTTGCCGTTAATTTGCGTGGCGAACAGCGCCATGTTGGCGTCGACGCTGATGTCAGCGTCCAGGGTGAAGGTGACGCTGGTGCCGTTGACGGTCAGGGTGACCGTGTCGCCGTCGCTGAATCCGGGGCTGACGATCAGTTCGTCCTGCTCCGCCACGATGGCGACCTTACCGTGGGCCGGTTGGCCGACCGCGGCGATGGTCGCGTTGGTCAGATCTCCGCCGTCGGCGCGTTTGTCGTTGCCCAGCACGTCGAAGGTGACGGCCTGGTCTTCCAGCACCTCGTCGTCGCCGGAAACCGGCCCGCCGTTGGCGGCGTCACCGTCGCCGATCACGTCGTCGCCGGCCACGGGGGCGGAATCGCGGGCTTCCTGCTGGATGCGCAGTTCGGCCTCGTTGCGGGCCTTGAGGATCGCCTGTTCGAACTGGGCCAGGCCCGATGCCGCCTGGAACGCGGCCTGTTGGGCGATGGTCGCCTGGGCGTTCGCCGTGGCGGCGCCGGACAGGGCGTCGGGCACATAGCCTTCGGCGATTTCCGCCAGCAACTGGGCGGCGGCCACCACGTCCGCCGGCACCGATGGGTCCAGAGCGGGGGATAAGCTGCCGAGAGTATTGGCCGTGGCGACGATTGTGGCGGCGCTTTCCGCCGTCAGGGCGCCGTTCGCGTCGAATGCCGGTACCAGACCGTCGGCGGCGGCGCGCGCCGTGCCCGCGGCGGTGCCCGCGGTATTGACGGCGGCCTCGATGGTTTCGGCGATGTCCGAGGCCTGTTCCAGGCCGTTCTTCAATGCCCGCAGCGCGGCTTCCGCGCCGGTGCGGGCGGCGCTGATGGTCGGTGCTTCGCCGGCGACGCCGTCCTGGTTGACGGCGCTGACCGTGACGCGGATGAACGACGCGTTGGGATTGTCGGAAATCAGCAGCAATTCGCCGTCCTGTTGCGCGGCGGAAGCGGTCATGCCGCCGGTCGTGCCGATCTCGGCGACCAGGGCGTCGCGCACGGAGGCAAGCGTGGGGTTGGCGCCGACGGTGATGAATTTCGTGACGTCGGCGGTGCCGTCGTTGTCCGTGTCGAAGACGACGGTCAGGGTGTCGCCGGCTTCGACGGTGCCACCGATGGTGACGGATACGGTCTGGCGGGTCGCGGCGATCGCCGCGTCCAACGCCGTGACCGCGTTGTCGAGCGCCGTTGCCGTGGTGTTGCCGTCGCCGCTCTGTATACCGTCGGCCAACAGGCCTTCGATCGTGGTCTTCGCGGCATTGGCGGCGGCAAGGGCGTTGAGAATCTGGGTCGAGGCGCTTTCGGCCCCGGTCGCGTCACCGTTTTCCGTGACCGTCACGCCGATGCTGCTGCCGGATGTGGTTGCGGCAACGACGAAACCGCCGGACCCGCTGGTCGCCGACGCCTGGGCGACGCCCTGAAGGCCGGCGTGGCTGTTGACCGTGTCGACCAGGGCGTCGCGGATGTCGTCGATGGTGTCGCCGTCCTGGGCCGTGACCTCGACCGTCACGGCGTCGCCGTTGCCGGCGTTGCCCGGCGTCGGGTCGATGGTCAGGGTGAAGACATTATCCGCCGCCGGCGTGCCGGTCAGGGTGACCTGATCGAAGCTGGTGGCGAGTTGCAGCATCTCCGCCGCGTCGGTGATCGCGTCTTCCGCCTTCGTCAGGGCGGCGGTGGAACTGGCCGTGGCCTGGGAGAAGGCGGCTTCGGCGGCTTCGGCGGCGGTGTCGGCGTCTTCGTCGGCGGCCCGGATCGCCGCAGTGTTGGCGGCCGTGATCAGGTCGGCGATTGCGTCGCCGTCCGTGCCGGCAAGGTCGGCCTGGGCCTGGGCGCTGGCGGCGGATTGGGCCGCGGCCGCGGCGTCGCGCACGGCCGATGCGACCGAGGAATTGGTCGCCGTGACCTGGGATTGCGTGTTGGTCAGAAATGCTTGGGCGACGCTACCGGCCCCTTCTTGGGCGACGGCTGCCTGGGCTGCGGTCAGGGCGTTCCCGGCGGTGGTGCCGGCCGCGTTGGCGGCGGCAAGCGCGCTTTGGGCGGCGTCGCTGGCGTCGGCGGCGTTCTGTGCGGCGCGGTCGGCGACGGAGCCGTTGGAAATGGCGTCCAGGCTGAGGGTGTCGTCGCTGTCGTTCGGAATGCTGGTCAGGAACGCACCGGCGGCACCGGCCTGGGTCGCGGTCAGAACCAGGGCCCCCGTGCCGCCCGCGGCGACGGTGACGCCGGCAATGCCGGCATTCTGGATCGCCGTGACCAGGGCGTCGCGCACGGCGCCGGCGTCGTCACCGATGCTGATCAGGCCGTTGGCCGTCGATACGGTGACGGACGTTCCCGCGACCGTGATCGAGAAACTGTCGCCGTCGGCGACCACGGTGGCGCCGTCGACGGTGATCGTGTCCTGCTGCGTCACCTGATCGGCGTTGACTTGGCGCTGCACGCGGGCGGCCTGGTCGTTGGTGCCGTCCGCCGTGTTGGTGGCGGATGCCGTGGTGGTGAAGGCCGTGCCCGGGGTGGCGCCGGTCAGGCGGATGGAATCCGGTGTCGCGCCTTGGCTGACGGTGACCAAGCCGTCAAAGGTGTTTTCGTTGATGAGTTTCTGGATGAAGGCGTCGCGGACTTCGGTCGGGGTGGTCTGCCCATCGACCGTGAAAAACGCCTGGGTCGTGCCCACGGTGATGAAGAACGTGTCCCCGGTTTCGACCGCGCCCGACAGGGTGACGCGGGTCACCTGGGTGGTTTCCAACTGCGCTTCGATGGCATCCAGAAAATCGTCGTTATCCAAGGAAACCCGGCTCAGAACCTCGCTGACCGCGTCACCGACGGCCTTGGCCGTGCGTGCGTGAAGCGCGGCGTCGGCGGCGGCCTGTTTGGCCGTCGCGGCCTGGGTCGCGGCGTCGCCGGCGGCAGTGACCGCGTCGTCGTTGGCGCCCTTGGCCGCGATGGAGGCGGCGGCGGTCTTGGCCGCGGCATCCGCCTTGGCGGCTTCCGATTGGGCCGTGGTGGCGGCGGTCTCGGCATCTGTCGCCGCCTGTGCCGCGAGATCGTCCGCGCCGCGCAGATTGGCGGTGGTCGTCACCGCCTGGGCCGCGTTGTCCTGCGTGCCGCCGCCGTCCGTGGCCGTCGCCGTCGCCGTGAAGGCGACGCCCGCGACATCGGCGGTGATGGCCAACGTTTCGCCGGTATCGCCGGGCGAGGCGGTAACGGCGGCGCCGGCGGCGCTGTCGTTGATCAGCGTGATCAGGGCGTCGCGGACTTGGGTCAGGGTCGATATCGCGCCGCCTTCGGGAATTGTCACGGTGACCGGCGTGCCGTTGACGGTGACCGTATAAGTGTCGCCAGCCTGAACCGTGCCCTGCAGGGTGACCGTATCCAGCTGCGCGACCTGCGTGGCGCCGCCCAGGTTCCCGGTAACCGTCGACGCGGTGGCGCTCTGGTCGTCGTTGGCGCCGTTGTTGGTGGCGGACGCCGTCGCCGTGAACCCGATGCCCGGCATGGCCGCGGTCAGGGTAATGGCGCCGTCGCCGTTGCCGGCGGAAGCGGCCACGGAATCGGTCGCGCCGTTGGCCGGGGTGTTGATCTTGGCGACCAGGGCATCGCGCACATCGGCGATGGTGATGCCGGTCGATGCCGCGGCCGTGTCCGTGCCGACGGTGACCGCGACTACGTCGCCGTCAATCGTGACGCGATAGACGTCGCCGTCCTCGATGGTGCCATCCAGGGTTACCGTATCCGTCTGGGCCACGCCCTCGGCGGTGGCGACGGCGGCCTGGGCCTCGTCGGCGGCGGCCTGGGCGGCGGAACGGGCGGCGGCGGCGCGCGGAATACCGGCCAGCGCCGCGGTTGCCAGGCCGGCTTGGGTTTCCGCCGTCGTGGCGGCGGCATCGGCGGCGGCGGCATCGGCGAGGGCAAGATCGGCGGCGGCCTGAATATCCGAAAGCTCGGCACTGACAGCGGTTCGTCCCGCCGCTTCCACCGCTTCGGCTGCCGCCGTATTGGCGGCCGTCTGTGCGGCCGCGGCTGCATTGGTCGCGGTGGTGAGGGCGGCCTGGGCGGCGGCGAGGTTCACGCCGACGATGGTGGCCCCGGTGTTCGGGTGGGTGCCGCCGTCACGGTAGACTTCGGCCAGATCGGCGGCCGCGTCGGCGGCGGTGGCGGCGTCGCTGGCCGAGGCATAGGCGGCCTGTGCGTCGGCGACCGCATCCAAGGCGTCCCGAAGCGCCGCCTGGGCGCGGTCGTTGGCTTGTTTCACGGCCTGATAGGCGGCAGGGTCGATGGTCTGAGCGGCGGCGGAGGCCGTGAAGTCGGCCTGTGCGTCGTCGGCGGCCGAGCGGGCGGCCGTCAGCGCCGTCTGCGCCTGGCTCAGGCTGGCCGACGCATCGGTCGCGGCCTGTTCCGCCGTGGTCGCGGCGGTGCGTGCGGAAGCCGCGGCCGTGGCGATGGCCTGGATGTCCGACACCCGGGTCTGGGCGGCGGCCTGGGCGGACGTGGCCTCGGCGGAATCGGCGGCGGCCTGGTCGGCGGCGGCCTGGGCATCGGCCTGGGCCTGATCCAATGCCGCCTCGGCGGCCTCGATGCGGGCGGCGTTGAGGCCGGCTTCGTCGGCGGCGGCCACGGCGGCTTGTTTCTGCGCCACCAGCAGGGCGGCGTTGGCGGCGGCCACGGCTTGCAGCGCCGATGCGGCGGCGGCCTTGATCGCGGCGACGGCCGCCAGTTGCGTGGCGTCGGCGGCGTCCTGAATGGTGCTGAGATTGTCCGTGGTCAGAACGCCGTCGTCCAGATCGTCGAGCGCGGCGGCCGCGTCGGCGGCGGTGTCGATGGCGTCGATGACCGCCTGCGCCGTTTCGGCGGAAATCGGCAGATCAAGGTCTTCGGCCGCCTGCAACAGGGCGTCGAGAGCGGCCTGGGCGGCCTCGGCCGCGGCCGCGGCGGCGGCTTGGGCGGCATCCGAATCAGGCGTGGCGCTGGCGGCGGCGGTGGTGGCCAGGACCGCCTGCTGGCTGGCCGTGGTCGCCTGGGCCTTGGCGCTGGCCAGGGCCTCGGCGATTTCGTCGGCCAGGGAGTCGAGGAAGTTGTCGACTCGGGTCTGCGCGGCGCCCTGGGCGTTGATTTCGAAGGCGGCGGCGAAGCTGGCCTGTGACGCGGCCTGGGCAGCCTGCGATGCGGCCTCGGCGGCGGCCTGCGAGGCCGCATCGGCGTTCGCCTGGGCGATGGTGACGTTTTCGTTGGCGGCGTCGGCGGCGGCCTGGGCCTGGGCCAGGGCATCCTCGGCATCGCTCAGCGCCTGTTCGGCCTGGGCGACGGCATTGTCCCAGACCAGTTCGATGGCGCTATCGACGTTGTCGTCTCCGTCGTCCGCCTCGTCCCGTTCGGCCCGCACCTGGGCCAGCGAATTGGTGCGCGAGGTGACCGTGGCTTCGGCGGCGGCCAGGGCCACGTTCGGCGCGACGGCGTCGGCGGTGGCCTGCTCGGCGGTCGCATTGGCGGTTTCGGCGGCGGCGGACGCGCGCGCAGCGGCGGCGGCGGCATCGCGGGCGGCAAGGGCGGCGGTGGCGCGGTCGCCGGAGGCATCCCCCGATGTCCAGGCGGTTACGGCGGCATCCGCATTGGCGGCGACCACGGCGGCGGCTTCGGCTTCGCCGGCGTCTTGCGCCGCGCGGGTGGCGGCGGCCTGGGCCAGATCGGCCTGTGCCTGGGCGTCCGGACCCTTGCCGCGGGCGGCATCCTGAGCGGCGTCGGCGGCGGTTTGCGCCTGGTTGGCGGCGTTGCGCGCGGCTTCGGCGGCCTCGGCGGCAAGCTCGGCCGATCCCGGCACGTTGCTGGCGGCCAAGGCCTTGGCCGTGGCCGTGGCCTGGGCGGCATCCAGGGTCGCCGGATCGTCGTCGGTCTCGAAGGCTTCCGCCTGTTCCTTGAACCGGGTCGCTTCCTCGGTCGCCTGCGCCCGTTCGGCGGCGCGCTGGGCGGCGGCGGCATCGGCTTGTTCCTGGGCGGCCTCGGCGGCGGCCTCGGCGGCGGCCAGGGCCTCGGCGGCGGCCGTTTCCGCCAGTTCGGCGGCGCGATCTTCGGCATCCTGAAGCAGGTAGGAATCGCGCGCTTCGACGGCGAAGGCGGCGGCGTTGTCGGAATCCTGCAATGCCGCACCGGCGGCGGCGGCGGCCGTGGCCGCGGCCTGCGCGGCGCGGTCGGCCTGCGTCGAGGCGTTGGTCGAGGTGCCGTTGACGGTCACCGCGCCGGCGCCGGCGGCGACCTGGATTGCCAGGGCGGCGTTCTGCCCGGCCGAGGTCTTGGCGGCGGCGGCGGCGGCCTGGGCGGTGGCGGCGGCCGTGGCGGCGGCCTGGGCGGCCTGTGATGCGGTCAGCGCGGCGGCGGCGTCGTTGGCCGCTTCGGCGGCGGCGGCCTGGGCGGCTGCCTGCTGGGCGAGGGTTTCCTGCGCGGCGGCGATCGCGGCCTGGGCCTGGGCCGTGGCGGCATTGGCGTCAGCGGCGTCGGCGAAGGAGAGGGCGGAATTGTAGGCGGCCAGATCGGCGGCGGTCTTGGCGGCGGCGGCGGCTTCGGCGGCGGCGGCGGCGGCGGCGGATTCCGCCGTGGCGGCGTTGGCTTCGTCGATCGCGGCCTCGGCCTGGCCCTGGACGCCGCCCAGGGTGGGCTCGAAGTTGATGGCTTCGGCCAGGGCGTCGCGGATCGCTTCCAGGGTGTTCTCGGCGGCGGTGACCGTGACCGTTACCTCGCCTTCATAGTATGTGGAATCGCTCAGCGTGGCGGAAATGTTGATGGTGAAGGTGTCGCCGACCTCGGGCGTGCCGGAAAGGGTGATCGTGGTGACCTCGGCGGTGGATGCGGTCGCCGCGGTCGTTTCAACAGCCACGATGGCGTTGTCGGCATTGCCACCGCCGACGTTCACCGTATTCACGGTGACGGTTAGGCCAAGATTCGGAAGGTTGCCGGTGAGGACGATGCTTTCGGGTGCTGCGCCGGCCGTGGCCGTGACGAGGCCCTGGAAGGCGATGAGCGCCTGCTCCGGGTTGTCCGGTTCCGGATTGATGAAGTCGATGTAGTCGGCGGTCGCCGACGCCTCCACCGACTTGGCCTTGGCTAGGTCGAGGGACTGGCTCGCCTGGGCGGCCAGCTTCTGCGCCGACGCGAAGGCCGCGTCACGGGCCGCGATGGCGGCATCCGACTGCGACGCATAGGACAGATCTTTTGCGGCGGTGACGGCGGCAAGTCGCGTGTCGATGAAATCGCTCAGCGACGTGACCAGGGCGTCGCGCACCTCGGCCTCGGCGGCGGCGATAGCGGCGCGGGCCGCCGGATCATTGGTCGCGCCGGTGCCGAAATCCAAAATCTCCGTGCGCGTGTTGAGATTGGTGTCGCCGGCCAGGAAATCGGCGACGTCGAAGCCGGCAAGCTCGACGGCGGCGTTCAGCAGAGCTTCGAAGGCGTCCAGCGCCGCGGCGTTGGCCGGCTCCTTGTGGCCGGGGGCGGCGATGGTATGCGACTGCGCCTCGGCGGCCGCGGCGGCGGTCTGGGTTGCGAGATCGGTCAGGGCATCGGCCAGATTCGTGAGCCGGATGATCGAAGTGTCGAGGGCGGATTGCGCCTGTCCTTCCGCGGCGGTCTGGCCAATGGCAAGGAAGCCCTCGGCATCCGCTTCGGCCGACTGGGCCTCGGCGAGGCTGTTGATGGCCGCGAGCGATTCCGTCAACGCTGTCTGTGCGGCTGAAAGCAGACTCTCCACATTGGTGCGTGCCGCGTCGGCCAGGGCTCCCGATGCGTCGGCCACCTGATCGGCGCCATTGATGTAGCCGATGTTTCCGGTGGTGACATCGTCAAGGGCATCCAGGTCGAGGGTGTCCGTGGTGTCGTCCGGAGCCGTGATGGTGACCGAATTGACAACCTCCAGCACGCCGCCGGTACGGGTTACCGTAACGGTCACGTCGTACAGGTCATAGGTGTCCGCGTTCTTCACGGCGATCTGGAAGGTGTCCGTCGCCGATTGCCCGTTTTCCAGGTCCGCATAGGAATCGGCGTCGGGCGTGTAGACCAGGTTGCCGTCGGCGTCGAAGGTGACCTCGCCCTTGTCGCCGTCACCGGCGCCCCGCGACTGGGCCTGGGCCGTCTGCGCCGCATCCTGGAAAATTTCAAAAAGATCGACCTGGGCGTCGAGGGTGGCCTGGGCGTTCGCCTGGTTCTGTTGGGCGATGAGCAGGTCCGTCCCTGTCAACCCGACAAGATCGTCGTCGGAAATCAGGGCGTCCCGCGCCACGTCCACGGCTTGCTGGGAGCCTTCGGCGCGCAGGGCGGACAGCGAACCGGTGACGGTCGTCTGATTGGCGCCGGCGCCGGTGGTGATCGTCACCTGATCGGAAACGGTCAAGGTGCCGTCCACATTGGTGATGGTCACGGTGATCGTCTGCAGGTCGAAGCCGCCGGAATTATTGGGCACGGCGACCTTGAAGGTGTCCGTCGTGCTCTGCCCCACCGCGAGGCTTATCAGATCCGCGTTGACCTGATACGTCAGCGGTGCCGCGCCGTTGGCATCGACGTCGCCGACCGCCACATCGCCCTTGTCGCCGTCACTGGCGCCTTTCTGGATGGCCTCGGCGCTTTTCGCGGCGTCCTCGTAGGCATTGGCGGTGGCGCGGTCGACGGCCTCGCTGATCAGCTTGATCAACAGGTCGGCACGCGCCGTCTGCACCGCGGCGGCGGCGGTTTCGGCCTCGGCCTTCTCCGTGTTGGCGGCGGTCTGGGCGGTGGCTGTCGCCGCCTGCTTGGCGGTCAGGTCGGCGGCCGCGCTGCCGTCCTTGTAGCCCTCCGCCGCCTCCTGCAACCGCAGCGAGGCGTCGATGCCAGATTGCGAGGATTCGGAATTGCTGGCGGCTGTAGAGGCCCCACTCTTTGCGCCCTGATAGGCCCCGGAAACCGCCGGGTCGATGTTGGCGGCCTGCTCCTGCTCATAGGATAGGAAGGCGTTCTCGGCGTTCTCGCGGAATTGATCGACCAGGGCGGCCTGCGCCTTGGCTTCGGCGCTGGCGTCCAGCAGTTCCTGCCCGGTCCTGGATTCCAGGGTCAGCGCGGCCGCGGCCACGGAAAGCTCGGTCGCCTGGGCGGCCTGAACCGCGTACCCAACGATGTCGAGCAGCGCCTGCGGCACGCCGGGAACAGCGGCGATCGCCGCCTGCAGATCGTCGATCAGCTGGGTCGCCTGGGCCACGGTGGCCGCGATGGTGCTGGCGTCCACGGCGTCGTCGATGAAGGCGGCGGCGGTGTCGAGGGCCTGGGTCAGGTTGCCGTTGATCTTGTAGTGCGCCAGCGCCGCATTGGCCGCGTCCTCGGCGGCGTTGACCGCCTGGGTGATGGTGGTCGCCAGCGTGTTCGCGGCCGACAAAAGGTTCGCGCCCGGCGTACCATCCAGACCGGCGGCGGCGCGCAAGGCGGCGACTATCGTGGGATCGACCGGGCCGCCGGTGCCCGCCGTGACCAGGGCGGCCTGCGCCGCCTGGATCAGGGTGATGATGGTTTCCGAAAGGGCCTGCGCCGCGTTCAAGGCGCCCAGCGGGCTGGTTACGACACTGATCAACGAGCCGCTGACGGCGTTGGTCTGGGCCTCGCTCAGTCCGGCCTGGGCGGCCAGGGTGGGAAAGCCGGTGGAGAAACTGGTGACGGCGTTGGCGGCCGTGAATTCCGCCGCCGAGGCGATGTTCGATGCCGAGATAAGCTGCGTCAGAGCCTGGTTGATGGCGGTGAAGGTCGCGGTATCGAAAACGGCCTGCTGCAGAACGTCGGGCGGCAGCAGGTTGCGGATCGCGGCGCCGATGCCCGGTTGTTGCAGAAGGGCGAATATCTGGTCGGGCGAGCCGCCGCCGAGAAGGGAGCCCTGCGCCTGGGCCAGCGCCAATTTCACCTGGCTAAGGGTGGTGCCGGTCACCGGGTCAAGGACGAATGCGCCGGCGCCGAACTGCTGTTGCAGGGTCTCGAACACCCCTTCGAGCGTTACCTTGGCGTTTTGAAGCTGGATATTGAACTTGATGGCGTCGACGGCGCCCTGGGCGATCGCCTGTTCCAGTTTCTGCAACTTTTCGGCGGCTTCCTCGCCTTGCTGCGAATTGTTGTCCTGGGGCGTGCCGGACTGTCCGGGGACGGCGTTGTCGCCGGAACTGCCGGGCGGCTGGGGCAGGGAGCGCAGAACATCGGCGTAACGGGCCTGGATTTCCGCCGCCGAGATGACGATGGGCGGCGGCGGCGCAACGTTGAAGGAAGCGATGGAGACCGTGGCGCCGACCTGGTTGAGGACGACCGTCCCGGCGTTGTTGGAGATCACCACTTCGCCGACGAACTGGCCTTCGGGCAGGATCGTGAAGTTGCTTTGCTCGCCCTCGGGCGCGGCCTTGCCGGCCAGCGCCGTGCCGCGGATCCCGATGGTCGCCGTCGGCGTGTTGATGAGCATGTTGTCCGGGCCGGTCTTGGCGATCTGGCCCGAGATGAAGGAGAAAGCCCCCTGGACGATCGAGGCCCCGAAGGTGCCGGACTGGGCCTGCGGATCGTAGACCATCTCGTCCAGAACCATGCGGCCGTTGTCGGCGAGGGAGAAGGTCGATTCGTCGGCGAACTCCATGCCGACGGCGCCCAGCGGGCCGGTTTCGATGACGTCGCCCTGATAGACCGGGTCGCCGACCTTGAGGACGGCCTTGGTGCCGTCCGCGTGAGTCGCCTCGACCTTGCCCGAGACGGTGACGATCTTGCCGATCGGCTCGGCCGCACCCGCGGGGCCCGCCTGGGCTTCGACGCCGGGAGCGGCGGGACCGGCCAGTTTGACCGCAAGGGGGCCGTTGATGACGGCCCCGTCGGGGGTCACCAGATCCGGGGGATCGGCGAACTTGAAGAAGCTTTTGATGAGAACCTTGGAGCCGTCCTTGCCGACCAGCAGCAAATCCGGCCCCTGGCGCACGAACTGGGCCTGGAGAATCCAGCCGCCGTCAGGCACGTGAACCTGTTCGGCCCCCGCCGCATCGAGGACGAACGAATTGGCGCCGCTCCAATCCTGCGGGTCTGCGCCTTTATCGCCCGTGCCGGGAACAAACTGGTTTGTGGCCACCCCTTACGTGCTCGCTCTTCTGTGCGCACGACAACGCCCACCGGCCGCCGCCGAAGCAAACCCTCCTGATTCCCTTGGATTGAGCACTGACTGCATGACCCGCCGGTGCGCGATCTTGGTGTCTCGTTCGCCGGGCCCCAGGACTTTAGGCATACAACCTTACACCAACGTGAACGACCCGCCCACGCCGATACTGTATAGTATGTATAAAATTATCTTAAAATCGATGGAAAAAATGTGACCGTTGACCGCACGGCGGATAAATCGGCGTGAATCCGATATGGCTGAGAAAACGGCGATAAACGGGGGGTTGAAGGCTACTTCGCCTCGACCGCCGAAACCTCCAGGCGGCCCATCGCGTTCAGCAGCCGGAAAGTCGCCTGCACGATCGCGACCTCCGTCAGGACGGAATCGCTCTGCGCGTTGATCAGGCGGGTTTCCCCGGACAACACATCAAGCAGTGAGCGGCGGCCCGCCTCGCGTTCTTCGCGGGCCAGTTCAAGAAACTTGGCGGCGATTTCGACCTGCGCGGTGCGCACGTCGTGATTCTGCCGCGCGGTCTCCAGATCCGCCCAGGCGAGGCGGATGTTCTCCTCGATCGTCCGCTGGGTGTCCGCGGCGCGGTCGATCGCGGCCTTGTAGTCGCTGCTGGAGGCGTTGACCGAATCAAGCGCGGTAAATCCCAGGTTGAAGGGAAAGTTGAGCTCGACCTTGGCGGCCTGCGCGTTGCGCTGGCCGATGGTGCCGTCCAGGTTGCGCTCGTGGCTGGTTTCGACGACCGCGTTCAGTTCGGGAAAGAACAGATCCTGACGGGTCCGTGTAACGCTGTCCTTGGCGATGTCGGAGGCGAGCCGCGCATTGCGCAGCTGAAAGTTTTCCTTGAGTCCGATTTCGATGGCTTCCTCAAGGGTCCGGGGCATCAGGACTTCGGGCACGGGGGGAAGCTTGAATTCATTGACCCCCTTGGGCATGTCACGGTACAGCGCATGATAGCGTGACAGGGCGTTGCGCAGGGTGCCCTCGGCGACCACGCGGCGCGACTGGGCTTCGGCCAGTTCGGTCTTGGCCTGCAGGACGTCGGTCGAAAACCCGGCGCCGCCGGCGACCCGGGCGTCTTCAAGTTCCGTCTGTTTCTTGATGTTGTCTTCCGATTGCCGCGACAGGATCAGGCGCCGGTTCGCGCTGTAGACCTGGATGTAGGCGACAATGCCTTCGAGAACCAGGTCCTGGCGCACCTGGTTCAGATTGATCGCCGCCGATTCCCGATTCTTGCGGGAAATCCCGATGTCCGTGTCGGTCTTGCCGAAATCCCACAGCAACTGAGTGATGCTGAGCGACGTTTCGTTGAACTTTTTGGCGGTGTCCTGGGTGCCGGGATTGGCGCGCTTCTGGAAGCCGTTGTTGAAATCGATTTCCAGTTCGGGGAACCAGGCGCCGCGGGTTTCGCGGATGCGGCTGGTCGCGGCGTCCAGCGAATTCTTGGCGGCGTTGATCCGATCATGGTTCTCGATCAGGTCGAGCAGGGCGTCAGGCAATGACTGTGCCCGCGCGCCGGCACTCCATGCCGACACGCCGAAGATCACCGCAAATGTGAACCCCGCCTTGAGAAGGCTGCGCAACGTCTTTCCCCGAGTGCCTTCGCCGTATTCCGGCATAAAATCGCACACTCGGGGAATAATTGGAACATCTTATCGGGCGGGACGAAGTCTGTTTCTGGCACTGAGGTTGTTTTTTTAATTCATCTAAGCTTTTGAAAAATTTCTAGAAATTTAGACGCGTCCCGCGTGACGTTATTCGCCCCGAAGAGGTCTGGGCTGTCCTGCCGCCACCTCTGCCGGACCTGCGGCCAGCAGCGCGCGATTCGCCATCCCAACATCGGCGCCAAGCGGGTAAGGTCGGGGCAAAGGGACCCTGCGCGTGACCGCGCCAAAGACCGCCGAGGGAGGAATCATGAGCCAAGATCTTTCGAAAACAGAGGACGACCTCGTCGCCGCGGCGGCCGCGTTCGCGGCCCGCGACGTGCGGCCCCATGCGGCCGGGTGGGAAAAGGCGCGGGCATTGCCGGCCGAAATGTTCGAGCGGGCCGCCGCCGCCGGGTTGACGTCGGCGATTTTGCCGCGTGAGGTTGGCGGCGCCGGCGTCGGGATGCTGTGCGCCGCGCGCATGGCCGAGGCTCTGGCGGCGGCCGACTTCGGTTTTGCCTTCGCGCTTAAGGTTCACGCCAACGCGGCCAACGCCGTGGCCCGGCGCGGCACCGACGAACAGCGCCATCGTCTGCTGCCCGGCATGATCGACGGGCGTCGTATCGGCGCGTTCTGCCTGACCGAACCGGCGGTCGGCAGCGATGCGACCGCGATCACCTGCGCCGCGCGACAGGAAACAGGCGGCTGGGCCGTGACCGGCGAAAAGGCCTGGGTGACCAACGGCGTCAACGCGGACGTCATGAGCGTCTATGTCCAGACCGACGCGCAAGCAGGATGGCGTGGCATCGCCAATGTCCTGGTCGAAGGCGACTTTCCCGGCCTGTCCCGCGCCGCCCCCTATGACCTTATGGGCGGGCATGCGGCGGGGCTCTGCGGTCTGACCTTCGAGGACTGCCGGATTCCGGACGCCAATCTGCTGATCGCGCCCGGCGAGGGGTTCAAGGCGGCCATGGCCGGCATCAACATGGCGCGGATGTTCGTCGCCGCGCTTTGTTGCGGAATGCTGGCCGAATGCCTTGACCGGGCCTTGGCCTATGGCGCCGGGCGCATGGCCTTCGGTCGGCCCATCCTGGCCAACCAGGGGTTGCAGTGGGAACTGGCCGACGTGGCCACGGACCTGGAGGCCTGCCGCCGCCTGACCGAGCACGCGGCCCGCACGCTGGACGCCGGCGAGGCCGGAATCACCGAATGCGCCCATGCCAAGAAATTCGCGACCCGCGCCGCGGTGCGGGGCATATCGGCCTGCATGCAGGCGATGGGGGCGGCCGGGCTGCGCGCCGAGGAGCCCTTCGGCCGCCATTTCGCGGCGGCGAAGATGTGCGAATTCCTCGACGGTACGACGGAAATTCAGAACGTGGTGATTTCCCGCAGCCTGCTGCGGCCCCATGGGCTCGACGCGTCCTAGAGCCTATCCTCTTGATACGGAAGCCCGGCCAGACCGTCGGACGTTACATTTCCTCGTAGGCGACGGTTCTGTTGCGGCCGCGGTCCTTCGCTTCGTAAAGCGCCGCGTCGGCCCGCTTCAACGCGGACTCGATTGAATCTTTCGGGTCCTGGACCGTGGTCACGCCGGCGCTGACCGTCACTTTCAGGGGCCCGGAATCGACGGGGATGGTCAGTTCGCCAAGATGTTCCCGCAGTCTTTCGACCGTCAGCCTGGCGCCCTGGGGATCCGTTTCCGGCAGGATCAAGGCGAATTCCTCGCCGCCCATGCGGCCGACGATATCGACGTTGCGCAGGCGGTCGACGCAGGCCTCGGCCAGGGCCCGGAGCACGCTGTCCCCGGCGTCGTGGCCGTAGGTGTCGTTCACGGCCTTGAAGTGGTCGACATCCATCATCACCGCGCCGAAGCAGCGCCCGCTGCGTCGCACGCGGGCGACCTCGGCTTCGCCCAGTTCCATGAACCGCCGCCGGTTCCACACGCCGGTGAGAAAGTCCGTGGTGGCAAGTCGGGTCAGTTCCGCGTTGGCGATCTTAAGGTCCCGGTGGGCCTTCTGTAGGGCGAGGTGATTGCGGATGCGGGCCAGCACGATCAGCGGTGAATAGGGCTTGAGGATGTAGTCGATGGCGCCGAGCAACAATCCTTTTTCCTGGTCATTGTCTTCGGTGCGGCCGGTGACGAAGACGACGGGTATGTCGCGGGTCTGGATGCCCGATTTCAAACGGCGGCAGACTTCGTAACCGTCCATGCCGGGCATGCTGACGTCCAGCAGGATCAGATCGGGAAGGTCGGATTCCGCGAGGGCGATTGCCTGCACGCCGTCCGTCGCGCTGATAATGTCACCTTCCTCGGCCAGGAGGTTGGAGAGAATCATCAGGTTCGTTTCCGCGTCATCGACGATCAGTATCTTCTGGCGCAGCGGCTCCTGGCTGCCGCGGGACAAAATGTCGCTTCTCTCAATTCCCGTCATCGCGCCGTTCTTTCCGCCGTGCCGTCGTTCGCAGTGTTATTGGGCCCTGTGTCACCGTTCCCAGCGTCATCTGGGTTATTCTCCTGCCGGCGGCGGTGATTTATTCTCCGCAGAGTTGCCGCCACCCAACGCTATTGCCAGAGAATCACGAACCTCATCAAGGGCGCTACTCAATTCCTTCAGGCAGGCATCGACTTCCGGTTCGCCGGGTCCGCTGCGCAACTGGTCGTCAAGCGCCTTGGCCGCCTGATACACGCGTTCGGCGCGAATATTGCCGCTGACTCCTTTCAGAGTATGGGTCGTGCGGACCGCCGTTTCCAGGTCGCCGTCGGTCAACAGGGCGGCGATCTTGTCCGCCTGGTCCATGTACTTCGCATGAAAGGCGCCCAACAGGCGGCGCAGGATCACGTCGTTTCCCCGCATCATGGCGCGGGCCTCGGTCAGGTTGATTCCCTTGATCGTGTCGGGCAGGACGTCGGCCGACACAGGCGTGGGCGCGGGCGAATCCGCCGCCGTGATCTTGCTGGCCGGCTTTGCCGGATGCGAACCCGACCGGGCGGCCCAGGTCGCCAGCACCGCATACAGGCGATTCGGGTCGATGGGTTTGGTCACGTGATCATTCATGCCCACGGCAAGGCATTTTTCCCGTTCGGACTGCATGGCATGGGCGGTCATGGCGATGATCGGAAGGTCGTTGTACCGAGAATCGGCACGGATGATTTCCGTCGCCTGGTATCCGTCCATCAGGGGCATCTGCACGTCCATCAGGACGGCGTCGTAAGGGGTTTCGGCAACCATGGCGATGGCAATCTTGCCGTTGCTTGCGATGTCGACCGTCACGCCGGCAAGGCCCAGGAATTCCCGCGCGACCTGCTGATTGATTTCGTTGTCTTCAACCAGCAGGACGCGCAACCCGGCAATGCGCTTGAGCGCATCCGACCGCGCGTCCTTCGGCTTCGGCCGGTGCGTCGGCGCGGCGTCTTCCGTCAGATCGGCGGGCAGGACCGTCACCTCGGCGGTGAACCAGAAGGTGCTGCCTTTGCCCTCGGTGCTGTCGACGCCGATCTCGCCACCCATCATCGTGACAAGACTGTGGCTGATCGCGAGCCCCAGACCAGTGCCGCCGAACTGGCGGGTGGTCGAGATGTCGGCCTGGGTGAACGGCTGGAACAGTTTGCCGATCTGATCGCGCGACATGCCGATGCCCGTGTCCGTGACCTCGAACCGCAGCATCCGCTTTTTCGCCGTGCCGGCGGTGGATGAAGGCACCGGCAGAACATTCACGACGACCTTGCCCTTTTCGGTGAACTTGATGGCATTCGCCGTCAGGTTGATCAGCACCTGACCCAGCCGTAGCGGATCTCCCTTCAGGTTTTTCGGCACGCTGGGGTCAATGTGGAACTGAATGTCGAGCGGCTTGGCGCCGGCCCGCGCCGTCGTCATGGTGGACAGGTTTTCCATGACGTCGTCCAGATTGAACGCCACGGCCTCGATCTCCATCTTGCCGGCTTCGATCTTGGAGAAGTCGAGGATGTCGTCGATCAGGCCGAGAAGCGCATGGGACGACATGTCGACCTTGGTCAGGTAATCCGCCTGCTGCTCGGTCAAGTCGGTCTTCAGGGCCAGACCCGTCAAACCGACGATGGCGTTCAGCGGCGTGCGGATTTCATGGCTCATGTTGGCGAGAAACGAGCTTTTCGCCCTGTTGGCTTCTTCTGCCGCCAGTTTCGCCTCGCGCAGGGCCCGTTCGGCGCGTTTTTGTTGGGTGACGTCCGAATAGGTCGTCACGAAGCCGCTTCGATCCGGCAGAGGGTTGCCGCGAATGTCGATGACCATGCCGCCCGGGCGGGTGCGTTCGAAATGATGGGGCTCGAACTTGCGCGCCAGCTCGATGCGTTCCCGAACCTGCTGCTCGACGTCGCCGGGGCCGTATTCACCGCGCTCGGCGTTGTAGCGGAAAAACTCGCTGA
This sequence comes from Thalassospiraceae bacterium LMO-SO8, assembly GCA_031655335.1. Taxonomy (NCBI): domain Bacteria; kingdom Pseudomonadati; phylum Pseudomonadota; class Alphaproteobacteria; order Rhodospirillales; family Thalassospiraceae; species Thalassospiraceae bacterium LMO-SO8. Next base: position 2,374,383 of record CP134226.1, read on the forward strand.
GGTTCGTGCCCGGCGGAAAGCGGTCCTTCGGGAATTTCAGAAGCTCCATGAACTTCGAATTGGCGGTGATGACATTCAGTTTTTCGTCGAACATGGTGATGCCTTGATCCATGGTTTCCAGGGTGGTTTCCAGGATCGCCTTCTGGTGGGCAAGTTCGCGCTCGGCCTCTTTCTGCTCGGTGATGTCGGTCATGGCCGTGCCGAGCCCCATGATGGTGCCCTCGCGGTCACGCACGGGGAATTTCATCAGGCGGTAAATGGTGGGCCGGCCTTCCTTCGTTCTGTGCAGGACGGACTCGGCCTCAAGAATGACGATTTCTCCGCTTTCGATCACCTTGCGCTCAAGCTCGGCGACCTCGTCCGCGCGGCCCTTGGGGATGAGATCGTGGACGGTCTTGCCGATCAGATTGTCGACGGTCGTTTGATGCCATTCGGCGAAGATCGAATTGGCGCTGAGGAAGCGGCCGTCCAGTCCCTTGAGCGCCAGCATGATGGGAACGTTCTCGGTGATTGCGGTCAGGCGCGCCTGTGTTTCCTCGAGAATCATCTGTGCGGTCTTTTGCGCCGTCACGTCGTCGAACACGCCGACCAGATAGCCGTTGTACCATTCGCCGTAACGGGCGTAGACGACGCGCCCGTCGGCCAAGGGAACTTCGCTGCTGAGGTTGCCTTGGCGGACGGCGTTGATCCGCTCGACCACCGATCGGTTGCGATGCGCATCGCCGAAGTCACCGCGCTCGGCCAGGAAGTACGCCGTTTCCCAGGCGCTGGTGCCGACTTGCACCTGATCCGGTTGCAGGCCCCAGACTTCCGAGAACTGGCGGTTGAAGGTGACGTAGTTCATGTTTTCGTCGAACACGCAGAGCCCGCTCGGCATGCTGTCCAACGTCACGCGCAGGATCGCCGATTGCAGGCCGATCTGCTGTTCCGCCGCCTTGCGCTTGGTGATGTCCAGGGTCCAGGCGATCCGCGCGCGGCGCCCCTCGAAATTGATCCGCCGCCAGGTCACCAGAGACCACCATTTGGTTTTGCGGTCCAGGCGATAGCGTTCAGCCTCGAAATGGTCGAGGCGGCCTTCCCGGTCGAATATTTCGCGCGCTTCTTCAAATTTTGCCGGATCGACGAAGGACTGGTCGATGTCGATTTGCAGGACATCATCCAGGTTGTCGGCGCCCAGCATCGCGGCCAATCGCGGATTGCCGAACAGCCGTTCGCCCGTATCCCGGTCGACGATGGTGATGGCGATGGGGCTTTCGTCGAGGATCTGGCGGAATCGCGCTTCGCTTTCGGCAAGACGCTCTTCCGCCTGACGGCGTTCTGAAATGTCGATCGTCGTCGTGATGACGCCGACGACACGCCCGTCGGCGTCCTTGAGCGGAGCCTTGGTGCAGATCGCCTGCCGGGTGTCATTACCCTTCTTCTTCAGTTCGAAGTCGAAGAACGGGATCGGCTGCCCGGTTTCGATGACCTCGCGGTCCAGCTTCGACATCGCGGCCGCGTGTTCGGCGCCGACGATTTCCGATGTCTTGCCTTGGACATCCTGTTCGCTGAGGCCCAGGAATTCCTGATGGTAGCGGTTGGACATCACATAGCGGCCCTGTGTGTCCTTCACGTTGATCAAGGCCGGCACGGCATCGATCACGGCCTGCAGTTCGGCGCGGCGATCGGATAGGATCTGTTCCGCCTGCTTGAATTCGGTGATGTCGGTGTAAACGGCGACGATGTAGCCGCCGGTCCAATTGCCGAAGCGTACGTCGATGACGCGGCCGTCGGTCAAGGTCTGTTCCACGGAACTGTTCCCTTGGCGCAATTGCGCCTCGCGGGCCTTAATCGTTTCCCGGGCGTCTTCCAAATTGGCCAGCGCGTTCTTGTTGACGAGATGCCAGAACGCCTCGGTCCGCGTGACGCCGGGTTTCAGGAAGCCCTCGTCAAAACCGTACATCTCCTCATAGACGCGGTTGTACGCGACGATCCGAAGGTCTTCGTCGAACATGCAAAGCCCGCTGGGAATGTTGTCCAACGTCAGGTGCAATTGCGTTTCCATGGCGTCAGACATCTGTTCGATGCGGCCGGTCAGGGGGTTAAGCAAAAGGAACAGGCCGCTCATGCCCATGATGATGAGGCCGAGGACGCCAAACCCAGCAAAGATGAGATTTTTGTTCAGCTCGCCGAATATTTCGTTGGCGTCCTGACGCAGGATCAGGGCCCAGCCCTTTCCCGTGGCGATATGCGCGTAGGTATGGCGCGCGTCATGGATGAAGCCGGGTTTCGAGCGGTTGGTGCGTAAGATTTCCTTGAACGTCCTGGGGGGGGCCACGGCGTCCGCCGTCACCAGTGTCGCGGCCTCGGTCATTGACAGGATGCTGCGGGCATCGGCGGGACCGAACACCAGGAAGGCGCGCCCCGTTCGGCCGAGCCCCGCATGTCCGGAAAACAGGCGCAGCAACTGGCCCATGGAAAAGGCGATAATGTCGGTGCCGAGACGCCGTCCGTCCTGATCGAAGATCGGCGAACTGACGATCAGGTAGTGACTGCCAAGCAGCGGCATCAAGCCCTTGGTGATCGGGTCGGTGTTATCTTCCCACCCTGAAGGCCAAGCCGCCGGCGGCACTTCGGGGCCGACGGCGTAGACGATCTTCCCCTTCGTATCGACGCGGGTAATCCCGACGATCTCGTCGGATGAATTCATGACCGATGTGAAGACTGGCGCCAACGCGGCCTGGAACTGGCGAATGTCGATGGCGCCGGTGGCCAGGTCACGCATCAGGGACTGAGCCCGTAAACGGCTGGAAACCAGGGAAGCGACGTTTTTTGTGCGGTCGACGATCTGAGTAATGGCATCCGCCTTGGAATCGGCGATCTGGCCCAGATGCGTGACGGAGGCCTCACGCAATTGGCTTTGCATGGGCACCATGATGAACACGGCTGTCAGCGCGGCGATCAGAACCGCCCCGGCCAGGGAATAGCGCAGCACGTTGCGCTGTACCGCCTTGATGGTTCGGATGCGTTGTTGGGGCACGTTACATCCCGTCCCTTGAGTTTTCCTCTGCCCGATGACTCGACGGGTTCCAACCCCCTAGATAAAAGCAGAATTTCGCCAAATATTCGATAGATCAATCAGATAGGATGGAAATGTGGCGGCCGGGGGTGTCATGGACGGATGATATGAATGCGGTTAATCTTCAAGTCCGCTTGGGAACGCCTGTCGCCGCCGGAGCCGCGAAGCAGGTGAGAGGAGACCTACATGGCTGCAATTCTTGTCATCGAAGATGACGAGTTCTTTCAGAGTTTTCTCGAACTCGTGCTGTCGGGTGAGGGACACGACGTGCGTATCGCCGTCGATGGCGAGGCCGGGGTTGCCGCGGCCAGCGCCCTGCCGCCGGATATTATCCTGTGCGACATGAGCATGCCGAAGATGACCGGTTTCGAGGTCATCCGGGCGTTGAAAAAGATCGACGCGGTCAAGGACATTCCGGTCATCGCCTTGTCGGCCCATGATACGGCGGCGGACCATGACGAGGCGTTCACGGCAGGCGCGGCGGCCTATGAAACCAAGCCGATCGAAATGGACCGCCTGATCGACAGCGTCAACAAAGCCCTGGCGGGGCGTTCGCCGGGCGAGGATTAGGGCCAGACGTCCCGCAGCGCCGCGATCAGACGCGCGACGTCTTCTTCCGAAACATGGACATGAGGGGCCAGGCGCAGGCGCCCGCCGCGCAGCGACGCGTGCACGCCCCTGTCCGCCAGCGCCGCGATCATGCCGTCCGGCGGCGGATTGTCCTTGCCCAGCGACGTGATATGGGCGACGCCCCGGCCCAACGGCGGCGTTGAATATCCCATGTCCCGCGCGGCTTCGGTGACGGCGCCGGTGATCGGGGCAAGGGTGTCCTGGACCGCCGCGGGGGTCCAGGCGGCGACCTGAACGAGCGCGGCCTCCGCCATCGGCAGCATGACCGGGTTGTAGGTCTGGCCCACGTCGTAGCGGCGCGCACCCGGCGACATGTCCGGGTCGTAGACCAGCGCCCCTTCGATGCTCGCCCCCGTGGCCGGATGGTTGTAGTCATGATGTTCGAATGCGACCCCCCGCTGATGGGCGGGGGCGGCGTATAGAAACGACATGCCGTGCGGGCAGAACAGCCATTTATAGGCGGCCACGACCAGGAAGTCCGGGCGCACGCGGGCGATGTCGAAGGGCGCTGCGCCGACCCATTGCGTGGCGTCGACGACCAGGGCCGCGCCGAGGTCGCGGCATCTTGCCCCCACGGCCTCCAGGTCGATCCGCGTGCCGTCGATCCAATGGCAGGGCGGCAATGCTGCGATCGCCGTGTCGCCGTCCAGCCGGTCGAGCACGGCCGTGGTCCAGTCGGCGTCGTCCGGTCGCGGCACGGTCACCACACGGGCCCCCGCCTGTTCGGCCTTCTGCATCCACACGAAGACATTGGACGGAAACTGGTCCTCCAGCACCACGATCGTCTGCCCGCGTGCCACGGCAAGGTTCGCGGCCGCCGTGGCCAGGCCGTAACTGGCCGAGGGTTGGATCGCAATGTCGTCGGCGCGGGCGCCGATCAGCCCGGCGACCAGGGCGCGGATATGTTCCGCCTGATCGTGAAGCGCCGCGGAATCCATGGTCCAGGGTTGTACCCGGGTGGCGATCCCGGCATTCCCCGCCGCCTGGGCGGCCTTCAGCAGCGGCGTGCGCGACGCGCAGTTGAACCAGGCGATGCCGGGCGGAATGTCGAACAGGGGGCGTTGGTCGGTCAGCATGGTATTGGCCTCAGTCTCCGGATTCACGGGGCAGGGTGGTGCGTACCCCCGGCGGCCCGGCGACGATCCCCTGGGCGCGGCCCAGCCGGTGTTCCCGGTAGGCGATATAGGCGGTCGAGCCCAAGATCATGGCGCCGCCGATCCACACGAACATGTCGGGCAGTTCGTTGAAAAACACATAACCCAATGCCGTGACCCAGATCAGGCGCACGAAATCGACCGGCCCGACGACATGGGTGTCGGCCATCTTCAGGGCCTGCGCCATGGACAATTGCGCGCCGCCGCCCAGAATGCCGAGGCCGATCAGCAAGGCCCATTGCTCCGGCCCCGGCCAGGACCACACGAAGGTCGCGGGCACCAGGATGATCGGCATCATGACCAGGGACATGTAGACGGTGATGGTGGCGCTGGATTCGGTGGCGCTCAGGCGCTTGATGATGATCATGCAGCCGCCCCAGATGAGCGACGAGATGACGACCAGCATCGGCCCCAGGTCGAGGGGAATGACCCCCGGGCGCAGAATCACCAGCGTGCCGGCGAAGCCCAGCAGGATCGCGGTCCAGCGGCGCAGGCGCACGACCTCGCCCAGGAACAGGACCGCCAGGACCGAGGCGAAGATGGGGGCGGAAAACCCCAGGGCCGTGACCTGGGCCAGGGGGGCGATGGACAGCGCGAAGAAATAGCACAGCATGGCCGCCGAGTTGAGCACGCCGCGCAGGGTCAGCAGGCCCAGGCGTTTGGTCTTCAGCGGCTTCAGGCCGTCTTTCACGAAGAACGGAATGATCGGCAGCATCCCGAACAGCAGGCGGAAAAATGCCGTTTCGAAGGGATGAATGCCGGTCGCCGCGACCTTTTTGATGACCGCGTGCATGCAGGCGAAGCACAGGCTGGCCAGGACCATCCACAAAATCCCCCGAACGGCGTCGGTGCGTCCCTTGGCGGGGACGGGGGGGGCCTGGGTTGAGGTCATGGGCGGGCTTTCGGTCTGAGGGGCCGGCGATCCGCCGCAAGCCGGCCGGAAAGGGCCCGGAAGCGGCTGTTGAACGGCGGATTATTGTATACGCCGCCCATCTATACAGGCTTCCCCAGGGGGGATAAAGCGCCCCCGGCGGGAAAGCGGTCCGGTTGCGGTTGACAGGGGGAGGCGGTTTGGGTAGTTTCCGCCGCTTCCGGCCTGACCGGACCCGAATTCCGCCCTTTCGAGTGGCCCGCATACGGAGCTTGAGACCGATGAAAGTTTTGAATTCCCTGAAGTCCGCCAAGACGCGCGATAAAAATTGCCGCGTCGTGCGCCGCAAGGGCCGAGTTTTCGTCATCAATAAAAAGAATCCGCGTTTCAAAGCCCGCCAAGGATAAGGCAGGCATCGGAGCGCCCATAAAGGTGCTCTTGGATTCCTATCCAGCCGCGCTTACCTGAGCAATCAGGGGCGCGGTTTTTTGTTGCCCGATAAATTAGGAAAAGCTGAATCGCATCCATGACCGCAGACAAAGTCGCCGCCCATTACACCCACGGAACCTTGATGGACGCCATCCTGGCCAAGCTGGCCGAGGCGGGGATCGCCCTGGACGGCCTGACGGCCCAGGATCTGGCGCCGATGGATCATCTGCACGGGCGCGGGCGCGAGGCGACGGACGAGATGATTACACGCCTACGGCCCGTTGCGGGGCAGAAGGTTATCGACATCGGCTGCGGCGTGGGCGGGCCGGCGCGCTATCTGGCCGCCACGGCGGGGGCACGGGTCAGCGGCATCGACCTGACCCCGGAATTCATCGCCGTCGCGGAGCAACTGGCGGCGATGACCGGGCTGTCCGGCCAGACCGAGTTTCGGGTCGGCGACGCGCTTGCCCTGCCGTTCGATGATGCCGCCTTCGATGCCGGCTATACCCAGAACGTGTCCATGAGCGTGCCCGACAAGGCGCGTTTCTTCGCCGAGGCCGCCAGGGTTTTGAAACCCGGGGCGCGTTTCGTCGCGGGCGAAGTCGCCCAGGGCCCCGGTGGCGACGTGATCTACCCCGTGCCCTGGGCCATGACGGCCGACATCAGCCACCTGACGACGCCCGAGGAAACGGCGGCGATTTTGGAAGGTGCGGGGTTCCGGGTCGAGGCGGTGCACGATTCCACGGATCTGGCCCTGGCCTACAACGAAGCGGCCCGCGCACGGGCCCGGGACCAGGGGCCGCCGGTCCTCAGCCCGCTGGTGATCCTGCGCGAGAACGCCTTGGAGCGCATGCGCAATTCCGCCCGCAACGTGGCGCAGGGCCGCGCCGTCCCGGTGGAGTTCGTCTGCATTCGGCCTTGACTTTTCGACCCTGGAACGCAACCTTTTTGGAAATCGTTCCGTATCGTGAAATTTCGCCCTGAAGGGCGCGGACGATGCGGAGCCCACGAACCAAGAAACGCAGGGAAGAAAAACATGGCCGATACCGCCACCCCCCCCCCACGAACCCGGGGCCGCACCCGCACCCGGTCGCGCGAGGATACCGGGGGACAGGTTCAGTCCCTCGCCCGCGCCATTTCCATTCTCAAGGCCCTGGCCCGGTCCGAGGACGGCATGACCTTGACCGACGTGGCGCTGACCGTCGTCCTGCCGCCGTCGACCACGCACCGGCTGCTGACCACCATGCAGCACGACCGCATCGTGCGCTTCGATCAGGCGACGGCGCTGTGGCATGTGGGGGTCGAGGCCTTCGTGATCGGCAACGCCTTCATCCGGTCGCGCGATCTGGTGGTCATGGCGCGCCCCATCATGCGCCGTCTGATGGAGGAAACGGGCGAGACCGTGAAATTGGGGATCCAGGACGACGGCGAGGTCATCTATCTGGCCCAGGTTGAAAGCCGGGAAACCATGCGCGCCTACCGCGCGCCCGGCACCCGCGTGCCCATGCATTGCTCCGGTGTGGGCAAGGTGCTGCTCGCCAATCAGTCCGAGGAAGAGGTCAACCGCATCCTGCAACGCCACGGCCTGTCCAAGGTCACCGACAAGACCCTGGCGACGCCTGTGCGGTTCCGTGACGCGCTTGGCCAGATCCGGCGTCAGGGCTATGCCATCGACGACGAGGAGCATGCCGTTGGCCTGCGCTGCATCGCCGCCGCCGTGTTCAACGAGCACGACGAGCCGATCGCCGCCATCTCCGTCTCCGGCCCCTCGGCGCGCATTTCCGACGAGAAGATCGCCGGTCTGGCCGGCCTGGTGACCCGTGCCGCCAAGAGCATTGCCAGCGAACTCGGCAGCCGCGAGCCCTGACCGGGCGGACACGCCATTCCTTCCTTTAATGAGACTTCGCCGCGGCGCCCGTCGCCGGCGGAATGCGTTTGCGTGCGGTGATGAATCGGCATTTTTCCAAAATTGAATATTAGTTAATTATTTGATTTTAAATATAAAAATGACTCATTCTCGAAATACGGAATAATTTCCAAAATGGTTGCCCAGGGTCCGCCCGACTGTCACCCTTAAGGCTGGTTCTTAGCAGGGAGGTGACGGCCATGGCACGCATGACGGCAGCGGAAGCAGCGGTCCGGGTACTTGAAAAGGAAGGCGTTCACGCCGCCTTCGGGGTGCCCGGTGCGGCCATCAACCCGTTCTACGCGGCGATGAAAAAGCGCGGCTCCATCGACCACGTGCTGGCGCGGCACGTCGAAGGGGCGTCCCACATGGCCGAGGGCTATACCCGGGCCAAGGCGGGCAACATCGGGGTTTGCATCGGCACCTCGGGCCCGGCGGGTACGGACATGATCACCGGCCTCTATTCCGCCCAGGCGGACAGCATCCCGATCCTCTGCATCACCGGACAGGCGCCCCGCGACAAGCTGTACAAGGAAGATTTCCAGGCGGTGGATATCGAATCCATCGCCAAGCCGGTGACCAAGTGGGCGGTCACCGTGCGCGAACCGGCCCTGGTGCCGCGCGTGTTCCAGAAGGCGTTCCACCTGATGCGCTCGTCCCGGCCCGGTCCGGTGCTGATCGACCTGCCGATCGACGTGCAGTTGGCGGAAATCGAATTCGACGCCGACACTTACGAGCCCCTGCCCGTGTTCAAGCCCGAAGCCTCACGCCGCCAGATCGACAAGGCCATGGCCATGCTGGCGGCGGCCGAGCGCCCGGTGATCGTGGCCGGCGGCGGCATCATCAACGCCGACGCCCAGGACCTTTTGGTCGAGTTCGCCGAACTGGCCGGCATTCCGGTGATCCCGACCCTGATGGGTTGGGGCGCCATCGCCGACGACCATCCCCTGATGGCCGGCATGGTCGGGTTGCAGACCGCCCACCGCTACGGCAACAAGTCGTTTTTGCGGTCCGATTTCGTGCTCGGCATCGGCAACCGTTGGGCCAACCGGCATACGGGGTCCGTCGCCGTCTACACCAAGGGCCGCACCTTCGTGCACGTGGATATCGAGCCGACCCAGATCGGCCGGGTGTTCGAACCGGATTACGGCATCGTGTCCGACGCCGGGGCGGCGCTCGCCCTGTTCGTGCAGGCGGCGCGCGAGATGAAGGAAGACGGCAGTCTGCCCGACTGGTCCGGCTGGGCCGGCGAATGCGCCCACCGCAAGGAAGTGATGCAGCGCAAGTCCCACTTCGACCAGGTGCCCTTGAAGCCGCAGCGCGTCTATCAGGAAATGAAGGAGGCCTTCGGCCGCGACGTCTGCTACGTCACCACCATCGGCCTCAGCCAGATCGCCGCCGCGCAGTTCCTCAACGTCTACGGGGCGCGCAACTGGATCAACTGCGGCCAAGCCGGCCCCCTGGGTTGGACCCTGCCGGCCGCGCTGGGTGCCCGCAAGGCCTGCCCGGACAAGGAAATCGTCGCCGTATCCGGCGATTACGACTTCCAGTTCCTGATCGAGGAGCTGGCCGTCGGCGCCCAGTTCAACCTGCCCTACATCCATGTGGTGCTGAACAATTCCTACCTCGGCCTGATCCGCCAGGCGCAGCGCGGATTCGACATGGACTACAACGTCCAATTGTCGTTCGCGAACGTGAACGCACCGGACCTGGGAGATTACGGCGTCGACCATGTCGCCGTGGCCGAAGGGCTCGGCTGCAAGGCGATCCGCGTGCGCAGCCCCAACGAGTTCAAGGAAGCCTTTGCCAAGGCGCAGGCCCTGATGAAGGAACACCAGGTGCCCGTGGTCCTGGAATTCATCCTGGAGCGCGTCACCAACGTGGCCATGGGCATGGAAATCGATGCCGTCAACGAGTTCGAGGAAATCCTTTGCCTGGATCCGACCCTGGATCCGGACGGCCTGCCCGACCCCGAGGCCGCCGCCGCAACGCAGCGGGACATGATTCCCGCCGAATGAGGTCCCTGCGAGGAGGGCGGGAGGCGCCTTTGACCGGAACCCACTTCCGGTTGCTTCCCGCCCGACCTCGCCGCTACCCTCGCCGCCAATGATCACACCATCGCAGGAGACACCCCATGCCCCGTTTCAACGCCAACATCACCATGCTGTTCCAGGACCTGGATTTCATGGATCGGTTCCAGGCGGCCGCCAAGGCTGGGTTCAAGGGCGTGGAATACCTGTTCCCCTACGACTACAAGGCGGCCGACCTGGTCGACGCGCTGACATCCAACGGCCTGACCCAGGTGCTGCACAACCTGCCGGCCGGCGATTGGGCTAAGGGTGAACGGGGTCTCGCCAGCCTGCCCGACCGGAAAAGCGAATTCCAGGACAGCGTCGGCCTCGCCATCGATTACGCGACGGCGCTGGGCTGTCCCCAGGTCAACTGCCTGGCCGGTATTCCCGGCGACGGCGTGGCCCCGGAAAAGGCGTTCGAAACCTTCGTCGAGAACCTGGAATTCGCGGCCCCCCGGTTCGACGACGCCGGCATCAAGCTTCTGGTCGAGGCCATCAACACCCGCGACATTCCGGGATTTTTCCTCAACACCTCGGCCCAGGCCGAAGCGGTGATGGAGGCCGTCGGCCACGACAACCTGTATTTCCAATACGACGCCTATCACATGCAGATCATGGAAGGCGATTTGTGCCGCACGGTCGAACGGCTGTTGCCGCGCATCCCCCACATCCAGATCGCCGACAACCCGGGCCGCCACGAACCGGGCACGGGCGAAATCAACTACCCGCACTTCTTCGCCCACTTGGACGCCATCGGCTACAAAGGCTGGGTCGGCTGTGAATACGTGCCCTTGACCACAACGGTCGAAGGCCTGGGCTGGCTGCGCGCCGCCGAGGCATCAAGCAAGGCCGCCTGATCTTTTCCCGGCTGGCGGAAAAATCCCGGTTGCCCCATTGGTTTTTGCCGCAATCGCGGTAAAACGTCTGCAATCATTCAACTTACGCAAAACCAATCCACCCAGGAGGGGACATCAACCATGGCTACCATCGGATTCATCGGTCTCGGCATCATGGGCGCACCCATGGCGGCCCACCTTCAGAAAGCCGGCCACAAGATCGTGGCGTTGAAGCGCAAAAAGCCCATGCCGAAGGACCTTGCCAAGGGCGGCGCCGTGTTCGCCGCGACGCCCAAGGACGTGGCCGCAAAGGCCGAGGTCATCATCACCATGGTGCCGGACACCCCCCAGGTCGAAGAGGTCCTGTTCGGCAAGGACGGCGTGGCGTCCGCCAATTTGAAGGGCAAGCTGGTCATCGACATGTCCTCGATCGCGCCGCTCGCGACCAAGGAATTCGCCAAGAAGATCAAGAAGGCGGGGGCCGGTTGGGTCGACGCCCCCGTGTCGGGCGGCGAGGTGGGCGCCAAGAACGCGGCCCTGACCATCATGTGCGGCGGATCGAAAAAGGATTTCGACCGGGCCAAACCGCTGTTCGAACTGATGGGCAAGAACATCACCCTGGTCGGCGGCGCCGGCGACGGGCAGACCTGCAAGGTCGCCAACCAGATCATCGTGGCGCTGAACATCGAGGCCGTGTCCGAAGCCCTTCTGTTCGCGTCCAAGGCCGGGGCCGATCCCGCCAAGGTGCGCGAAGCCCTGATGGGCGGTTTCGCCAATTCGAAGATTTTGGAAGTCCATGCGGAGCGCATGATCAAGCGCACCTTCAACCCGGGCTTCCGCATCGAGCTGCACCAGAAGGACCTGAACCTGGCGCTGTCCGGGGCCAAGGACATGGGCATTTCCCTGCCCAACACGGCGACGGCGCAGGAACTGTTCAATTCCTGCACGGCCCACGGCGGCGCCGGCTGGGACCATTCGGCCATGGTGCGGGCACTCGAAATCATGGCCAAACACGAGGTCAAGTAGGCTCCCGTCCGCGGCCCCTGTTGCCGGGGCGGACAAAAGACATACAATGCGGGAAAGCGGCGCCCCGATAGGGGGCCGCCGCCATTGGGAGCACAGCGTCCTATGCAGATGCCGGAACCGGATCAAGGCGTCATCGACCGGCGGGCCGAGATCATCGCCGCCATGCGCGCCATCGTGCCCGGCGAGGGCGTGATTGCCGACGACGCCATGCTCAAGGCCTTCGAATGCGACGGCCTGATGGCCTACCGGCAGTTGCCGCTCATCGTCGTGCTGCCGGAAACCACGGCCCAGGTCTCCGATATCCTGAAATACTGCCATGCCAACGGCGTGAAGATCGTGCCGCGGGGGGCGGGCACGGGGCTGTCCGGTGGCGCCCTGCCGTTGGCCGACGCCATCACCCTGGGATTGTCCAAATTCAACCGGGTGCTCGACATCGACTATGCCAACCGCTGCGCGGTGGTGCAGCCGGGCGTGACCAACCTGGGCGTCACCAAGGCGGTTGAAGGCGATGGCTTCTATTACGCGCCGGACCCGTCGTCGCAGATCGCGTGCTCCATCGGCGGCAACATCGCCGAGAACTCCGGCGGCGTGCACTGCCTGAAATACGGCCTGACGACCAACAACGTGCTGGGCGTGGAAATGGTGCTGATGGACGGCACGGTGCTGCGCCTGGGCGGCAAGCATCTGGACCCGGGGGGCTATGATTTGCTGGGTGTGCTGACGGGCTCCGAAGGGCTGCTCGGCGTCATTACCGAGGTCACCGTGCGCATATTGAAAAAGCCCGAGACGGCGCGCGCCGTGCTGCTTGGTTTCAACTCGTCGGAAGAAGGCGGCGATTGCGTCGCCGCCATCATCAACGCCGGGATCATCCCGGGCGGGATCGAGATGATGGACAAGCCGGCCATCCACGCGACGGAGGAATTCGTCCATGCGGGCTATCCCATGGATGTGGAAGCGCTGTTGATCGTCGAACTGGACGGCCCCAAGGTCGAGGTCGACTACCTGATCGACCGGGTCGGCGAAATCGCCAAGGGGCAGGGGGCGATCTATTCCCGCATCAGCGAGACGGAGGAAGAACGCGCCGCCTTCTGGTCCGGGCGCAAGAACGCCTTTCCGGCGGTCGGGCGTCTGTCGCCGGACTATCTCTGCATGGACGGCACGATCCCCCGGAAAAAGCTCGGCCTGGTCCTGCAACGGATGGCGGAGATGTCCGGCAAATACGGCCTGCGCGTTGCCAACGTGTTCCACGCCGGCGACGGCAACCTGCATCCCCTCATCATGTTCGACGCCAACCAACCGGGCGAACTGGACCGGGCCGAGGAATTCGGCGCGGATATCCTGAAACTTTGTGTCGAGGTCGGCGGCGTGCTGTCCGGCGAACACGGCATCGGCGTGGAAAAGCGCGACCTGATGGGCGAGATGTTCACGGAAGACGACCTGAAGCAGCAGCAGCGGGTCAAATGCGCCTTCGACCCGGACCACCACCTCAACCCGGGCAAGGTCTTTCCCACGCTTCACCGCTGCGCCGAATTGGGCCGCATGCATATCTCGCGGGGCCAGGTGCCGTTCCCCGACATTCCCCGATTCTGATCTCTCCATCATGATCGAAATTCTCAAGCCGGATACCGCCGACCAGGTTCTCGACGCCGTCAAATGGGCGCTCTCGGAAGCAATCCCGCTGGACGTTCGCGGATCGGGCTCGAAATCCGGGTTCGGCCGCCCCGTGCAGGTGGGCCGGGTGCTCGATCTCTCGAACCTGTCCGGCATCAGCGACTACGATCCGGGCGAACTGGTTCTGACCGCCGGGCCCGCGACCTCCATGTTCGAGATCGAAAAGGTCCTGGCCGGGGCCAACCAGGAACTGGCGTTCGAGCCCATGGACTTAGGATCCCTTTACGGCCTGGGTGAGGGGACGGGCACGCTCGGCGGGGTGATCGCCGCCAACCTGTCCGGCCCCCGGCGCATCAAGGCGGGGGCGGCGCGCGACCATTTCCTGGGCTTTCAGGGCGTGTCCGGCCGGGGCGAGGTGTTCAAGTCCGGCGGCAAGGTGATGAAGAACGTCACGGGCTTCGATCTCTCGAAACTGATGGCCGGCTCCTTCGGCACCCTCGCCGTGATGACCCAGGTCTCCGTGAAGGTGCTGCCGCGCCCGGAAAAGACGCGCACGGTCCTGCTCATGGGGGCCGACGACATCCATGCGGTCGCGGCGCTGTGCGATGCCCTGGGCTCCAGCCATGAGGTCGCCGGCGCGGCCCATCTGCCGGCATCCGTCGCCGCGCGCTCCGGCGTCGGCTATGTGTCCGGCGCGGGGGCCGCCGTCACCGCCGTGCGTGTCGAAGGGCCCGGGCCCAGCGTCGAACATCGCTGCAATTCCCTGCGCGACCTGTTCGCTCCCTTCGGCGCGGTCGAGGAACTGCATTCCATGAACTCCGCCGCCTTCTGGCGCGAGGTCCGCGACGCGGCGGCCTTCACCGGCGACTGGCAGGACTACCAGGTCTGGCGCGTCAGCGTGCCGCCCACGGCGGGTCCGACGGTGGGCCAGCACCTGCGCGCGCGCCTGGGCGGCGAGGTCTATTACGACTGGGGCGGGGGGCTGATCTGGTTCGCGCTCGACGCCCGCGCCGACGCCGGGGCGGCGGACATCCGCCGGGTCATCAGGGATTGCGGCGGTCACGCGACCCTGGTCCGGGCATCCGCCGACGTGCGCCAGGCGGTCGCGGTGTTCCAGCCGCAGCCGGGCCCGCTGGCCGATCTTTCAAAACGGGTGAAGGAAGCCTTCGATCCCGAGGGCATCCTCAACCCCGGCCGCATGACAGCGGGCGTATAGGGGCAGGGACGGAAAAGCGATGCAAACCACCTTCACCCTGGCGCAACTGGCCGATCCGCACATCCAGCAGGCCAACGACATCTTGCGCAAATGCGTGCATTGCGGCTTCTGCACGGCGACCTGTCCGACCTATGTTCTGCTGGGCGACGAGTTGGACAGCCCGCGCGGGCGCATTTACCTGATCAAGGGATTGCTGGAAGAGGGCGCCAAGCCGACCGAGCAGCACGTCACGCACATCGACCGCTGCCTGACCTGCCTGTCCTGCATGACGACCTGCCCCGCCAGCGTCGATTACATGCATCTGGTCGATGACGCGCGGGCCAAGATCGAACGGGAATACAAACGCCCCCTGATGGATCGGCTGTTGCGCGGCCTGCTGCCCCTGGTTCTGCCGTATCCCGACCGCTTCCGCGTCATGCTGTTGGGCGCCTGGCTGGCGCGGCCCTTGGCGCGGGTGATGCCGGGGCGGCTCGGCGCCATGCTGGGGCTCACGCCCAAGCGCATCCATCCGCCGACGGACATGGACCGGCCCCAGGTGTTCAAGGCCGAGGGGGTGATGAGAAAGCGCGTGGCGTTGATGACCGGCTGCGCCCAGAAGGTGCTGAACCCGGCCATCAACGAGGCGACCGTGCGGCTTCTCACCCGCCACGGCTGCGAGGTCGTGATCGCCGACGGGCAGGGCTGCTGTGGTGCCCTGGTCCATCACATGGGCAAGGAAGCCCAGAGCCACGCCCAGGCCCAGGCCAATATCGAGGCCTGGGAGAAGGCCGAGGCGGCGCACGGGCAGGTCGACGCCATCGTTATCAACGCGTCGGGCTGCGGCACGACGGTGAAGGATTACGGCTGGATGCTGCGCCGCGACGATGCCTGGGCCGCCCGCGCCAAGGCGATTTCCGGCAAGACCCGCGACGTCACCGAAGTGATGATGGACCTGGGCCTGAACGCGGCCATGATCGACGGGGACAGGCCCGTCGTCGCCTATCATTCCGCCTGTTCCATGCAGCATGGCCAGAAGCTGACCAAGCCGCCCAAGGACCTGCTGGCCCAGGCCGGGTTTGAGGTACGGGAGCCCGCCGAAGGCCATCTGTGCTGCGGTTCCGCCGGCACCTACAACATGATGCAGCCGGAAATCTCGGGCCGCCTCAAGGCGCGCAAGGCCGCCAACATGAAGCGCACGGGCGCCCAGGTCATGGCGACGGGCAACATCGGCTGCATGGTTCAGCTTGAGGACGCCGTCGGCATGCCCGTGGTCCATACGGTGGAACTACTCGACTGGGCGACCGGTGGGCCGAAGCCCGCCGGACTCGAATAAAGCCGCACCGGCGGCTGTCGCGATTCGGCAATATTCCGGTCATCGAATTCAGCCACAATTGTAAGCTTGCGGATCGGCAGGGCCGCGGCGGCGCCTGAGTCGCACTTAGTGCGTTAGTTATATCGCACCATGTGCGGGTTTTATGGTATGCTCGCCGCATCGCCGCCGCGAAACGCGTCGCGGGGCCTGCAACGCAGGAAGGAGCCGTCGCATGACATCGATCACGCGGATCCTGGGGCGGGCGGTGCTTCTCGGAAGCCTCGCCCTGGTCCTCACCCTCCGTCCCGCCGCCGATGCGCGGGCGAATTCCACCCTGGACTGGCTGGCCGGTGAGCCGGTGACGCTCATGGATTTAGGCATCATCCGGCTCAAGCAGGATTTGCTTCAGGTCGGCCAGCGGCTTTTGGAGGTCGGCTTCCTGCCCGTGGCGCCGACCACCGGGGCCTATTTCGATTGGCGGGACAAGAAGATCACCGTGTTCCTGACGGCGCGCGAACGCTTCGCCCAACCGTCCGAAGGCATGTGCCTGGAGCTGTTCGCGCGGGTCGCCAAGGGTCTGGCGTCGCGCAGCCGCGGCCACCAGGGCGATCCGGGCTGGTATCTGGAGGAAATCTTCACCCACGACGGCTGGGGCAACTTCACCCGACCGACGCGAATGCGCGAAGACCTTTTGCAAACCGTGCAGTTGGAGGTCACCCTGCTGCCGCCCCGGCCCATGGGGCCGGAACGCACGCTGCATTGTTCGGGCCGCCTGGACACGGAACCGCACGAGGTTTCGGTCACCATCTCCTGACGGGCTTGTGAGCGGCGGAACCCTTGGCGTTATGCCCGCGAAGGCGTAATCTTTTTGTCATGGTTACGTGGAAACACATCCTCATGGCGGCGCTTCTTGCCGCCGTCCTGGCTGCGCCGCAGGCGCGGGCGGATCAGACCGATCCGGTTCTGGACGCCCTGTTCGCGGCCCTGACGGCGACCAAGAACCCGGAAGAAGCGCATCAGATCGAAACCCGCATCTGGCAGACCTGGGCGGTCAGCGGCCAGGAACTGGTCGACAGCGCCATGGCCCGGGGCGTCATTGCCATGAACAGGGGCGCCCTCGATACCTCGTTGAAATACTTCAACGACGTCATCAGCCTGGCGCCCAAGCATGCCGAAGGCTGGAACAAGCGCGCGACGGTGAATTTCCTCATGGGCAAATATCCGGAATCCGTGCTCGACATTCAGCGCACCCTGGAGCTGGAGCCCCGCCACTTCGGCGCGCTGTCCGGCCTGGGCTTGATCTACGCGGAAATGGGGCGCAAAAAGGCGGCGATCCGCGCCATGGAAAAGGCGTTGGCCATCAACCCGCATATGGACGCCATCCGCGGCCAGTTGCAGGACCTGAAGACCGAAGTATCAGGGAAACCCATTTGACATGACGACACCACGGGCAACGGCGGCGACGCAGCCGTCAGGCGCGGTCGATGCGGGCCTGCTCGATCTGCTGGCGCAGATCGTCGGCGCGGAGAACCTGTCCACCGCCGCCGCCGTGCGCGAACAGCATGGCCGCGACGAATCCTATCATCCCTCGGCCCCGCCCGACGCCGTCGTCTATTGCACGGAAACGGACCAGGTCGCGGCCGTGGTCCGGGCCTGCGCCGAACGCGGCGTGCCGGTCATTCCCTTCGGCACGGGCACCTCGCTGGAAGGCCATGTCGCGGCCTTGTCCGGCGGTATCTGCATCGATCTGTCGCGCATGGACAAAATCCTCACCGTCAATGCCGAGGACATGGACGTCACGGTCCAGGCCGGCGTGCGCCGCAAGGCCCTCAACGACTATCTGCGCGACACGGGTCTGTTCTTTCCCATCGATCCGGGGGCCGATGCGTCGCTTGGCGGCATGACCGCGACACGGGCCAGCGGCACGAATGCCGTCAGGTATGGCACCATGCGGGAAAACGTTCTCAGCCTGACCGTGGTCATGGCCGACGGGCGGGTGATCCGCACGGCACGCCGGGCGCGCAAGTCGTCGGCGGGATACGACCTGACGCGCCTGTTCGTGGGCTCGGAAGGGACGCTTGGCGTGATTACCGAAGTGACCTTGCGCCTTTACGGCATTCCGGAAGCCGTGGTGGCCGCCGTCTGTCCGTTCCCCGACCTGGAAAGCGCCGTGAACACGGTGATCCTGACGATCCAGTCCGGCATCCCCGTGGCCCGCATCGAACTTCTGGACGAAGCGCAGATGGATGCGGTGAACAAATATTCCAAGCTCGATTACGCGGTGAAGCCGACCCTGTTCTTCGAATTCCACGGCAGTGATGCCGGGGTGCGCGAACAGGTCGAAAACGTGAAGGCCATCGCCGCCGACTTCGGCGCCGACGATTTCCAGTGGGCGACCAAGGCAGAGGACCGCAACAAGCTGTGGCAGGCCCGCCACGACGCCTATTATGCGGCCATCGCGCTGCGTCCCGGCTGCCGGGGCATCGCCACCGACGTCTGCGTGCCGATTTCGAAACTGGCGGAATGCATCCTGGAAACCCGCAAGGATATCGACGCGTCGGGCCTGTGCGCGCCCATCGTCGGCCATGTCGGCGACGGCAATTTCCACATCGTGTTCGTGGTCGACCCGGACAACGCGGACGAGATGGCCCGCGCCGAATCGGTCAACGAACGCATGGTCATGCGCGCCATCGCCATGGACGGCACCTGCACGGGCGAACACGGCGTCGGCTACGGCAAGATCGACTTCCTGACCGCCGAACACGGCGAGGCCCTGGTCGCCATGCGCGCCGTCAAACAGGCCCTCGACCCCCAGAACATCATGAACCCGGGCAAGATCGTCCGCGTTTAGGCCCTGGATTTCCCCGCGATGTGGAAAAACCCGGATTGCGGGGCCCCGGGCCTTGGCTTTCGCCCCAGGGTGACGTAACCAGGACCATTATTGGGAGGCTATGATCTTGGACCCGGAAACCCTGCTTCGCGACATGTTCGCCGCCGCCGTTGCGGCGGCCCAACCTGAAAAGCGCATCCCTCATTTCCTGCCGGAGCCGCCCAAGGGCGGGCGCACCTTGGTGATCGGGGCGGGTAAGGCCTCGGCCGCCATGGCCCGGGCGTTCGAGGACCATTGGCCGGGTGACCTGTCGGGCCTGATCGTCACCCGCTACGGCTATGACGTGCCCTGCAAGCGCATCGAAACGGTCGAGGCCGCCCATCCCGTGCCCGATGCCGCGGGCGAGGCGGCGGCCCGGCGCATGTTGGACATGGTCAAGGGACTTAAGGAAGAAGACCTGGTGGTCTGCCTGATTTCCGGCGGCGGCTCGGCGTTGCTGTCCGCCCCGGGCGCCGGTCTGACCTTGGCCGACAAGCAGGCCGTGAACCGCGAACTGCTGCGCTGCGGCGCCACGATCCACGAGATGAACTGCCTGCGCAAACACCTGTCCGCGGTGAAGGGCGGCCGTCTCGCCGCCGCCGCCGCGCCGGCCCGCATCGTCAACCTGCTGATTTCCGACGTGCCGGGGGATGACCCGGCGGTCATCGCCTCGGGTCCGACGGTGCCGGACCCGACCACCTTCGACGACGCGCGGGCCATCGTCGCCAAATACGGCATCAAGCTGCCGGCGGCGGTTCAGGCCCTGCTGGACGCGGGGGCGGAGGAAACGCCCAAGCCCGATGATCCTATCTTCAAGCGGGTGGAAACCCATCTGATCGCCCTGCCGCAGGCCAGTTTGGAAGCCGCCGCCGAGATCGCCCGCGTCGCCGGCGTGACGCCGATCATCCTGGGCGACGCATTGGAAGGCGAGGCGCGGGACCTGGGCGTCGCGCACGCGCAGCTTGCCCGCGATACCTTGGCGGGCAAGGGGCCCGCACAGGGGCCTTGCGTGCTGTTGTCGGGCGGCGAGACCACGGTGACCATCCGCGGCGACGGCGGGCGCGGCGGGCGCAACACGGAATACCTGCTGGGCATGGCGGTGGCGCTCGACGGGGCGGACCATATCCACGCCATCGCCTGCGATACCGACGGGGTGGACGGTTCGGAAGACAACGCGGGCGCGGTGATCGGCCCGGACAGTCTGGCCCGGGCCACGGCGGCGGGCCTGGATGCGCGGGTATTGCTCGACACCAACGACGCCTATGGGTTTTTCCAGGGGATCGGCGACCTTGTCGAATGCGGGCCGACCTTGACCAACGTCAATGACTTCCGGGCGGTATTGGTGCTGCCCTAGACATCGCCGGTTCCACCGTTCGAAACGTTCGGGGGCGGCGTCGGCACGAACAAGGCAGGCGAGACGCCCCCGATGAATAACGGCCCCCTTCCGACGCCCCAGGCTTGGCACACCTTGTCTTGGAACGCGGTTGCCCGCGCGTTGGACAGCGATCCTGAAACCGGGCTGAGTGACCGTGAGGCGGCCGAGCGCCTGCGCCGTTACGGATCGAACGACCTGCCCCGGCCCCGGCCGCCCGGCCTTTTGACGCTGTATCTGCGGCAATTCGTCAATCCGCTGATCTACCTGCTGGCCGCGGCGGCGGTCGTCTCCGTTGCCATCGGCGAGGCCTCGGACGCGCTGTTCATCTTCGCCGTGCTACAGGTTAACGCCCTGATCGGCACCTATCAGGAATACCGCGCGCAAAAAAGCGCGCTCGCCCTCGACAGCCTGATCCGCGACCGGGCAACGGTTCTGCGCGGCGGCGCGGTTCATACGGTGGACGGCCGCGACCTGGTGCCGGGCGATGTGATCCGCCTGGAATCCGGCAGCCATGTTCCGGCCGACCTGCGTTTGGTGCAGGCCGATGCGCTGTTGGTCGATGAATCACTGCTGACCGGCGAATCGCAGGCCGTGGTCAAGGACGCGGCGGCGACCGTGGCGGACCAGGCCATGATCGGCGACCGCGTCACCATGCTGCATGCGGCGACGGTGGTGGTCAGCGGCCGCGCGCTTGGCATCGTCACCGATACCGGAACGCAGACGGCGCTGGGCCGGATCGCGGAACAACTGGTGGGCCGCGACGCGGCGCCGCCGCCGCTGGTCGTGCGCCTGGAACGTTTCACCCGCATGTTGGGGATCGTCGTGGTCGTGGCCATCGCGCTTTTGGCCGTGGCGATGGTGCTCAAGGGGGCGCCGGCGGTCGAAATCTTCCTGGTCGCCGTGGCGCTTGCCGTCGCCGCCCTGCCCGAGGGCCTGCCCGTGGCGATCACCGTGGCGCTGTCCGTCGGCTGCCATCGCATGGCCGAGAAAAACGTGATCGTGCGCTCCTTGCCGGCGGTCGAGGGCTTGGGGGCCTGTACCCTGATCGCCAGCGACAAGACGGGCACCATGACCTGCAACGCCTTGACGGTGAAACGCCTGATGGTGCCGGGCCTGGGTGACTTCCATGTGACCGGCGAGGGTTATAACGACGACGGCGCGGTGACCGCCGCCAGCGGCGCCATGAGCGACGCCGACTGGCACGGCCTGCGCCGTCTGGCCGAGGCGGCGGCGTTGTGTAACGAGGCCGAACTGGTCCGCCGGGACGGCCATTGGCATCATCTCGGCGATACCGTGGACGTGGCCTTTCTGGCGCTGGCGGCCAAGGCCGGGCTGACCCGGCCCGGGCTGCTCGCCCGCTTGCCGCAGGAAGCCGCCATCGCCTACGAGCCGGCGCGGCGTTACGCCGCGTCCTTCCACCGCACGGAGGACGGACTCTGGGCCTATGCCAAAGGAGCGTTCGAGGTCATCTTGCCGTTTTGCCGGGATGCCGATCGGGACGAACTGACGCGCCAAGCCGAAGCCCTGGCGGCCGAGGGCTTTCGCGTATTGGCCGTGGCCGCGGGCCGGGTGGCCGCGCCGGTCGACGATTTGGCCGAGGCGGCGGACCTGGAATTCCTTGGCTTCGTCGGCCTGATCGATCCCCTGCGCCCGGAATCCCGGGGCGCGGTGGATCGCTGCCGCCGGTCGGGCATCGACGTGCGCATGGTCACCGGCGACCATCCGGCAACGGCGCTTGCGATTGCCCGCGACGTCGGCATCGCGATGGCGGGGGAGGGGGCCGTGACCGGTCTGGACCTACAGGCCTTGGCGGACGACCCGGCGGCCTTCGCCCGCGCCGTCGCCGAAGCCCCCGTGTTCGCGCGGGTCGATCCTCTGCAAAAGCTGGAGATCGTCAAGGCGTTGCGGGCCCAGGGGCATTTCGTCGCGGTGACCGGCGACGGCGTGAACGACGCGCCGGCGCTTAACGCCGCCGACATCGGCGTCGCCATGGGCGCCGGCGGCACGGACGTGGCGCGCGACACGGCGGACCTGATCCTGACCGACGACAACTTCGCGTCCATCGTCAACGGGGTGGAGCAAGGCCGCATCGCCTACGATAACGTGCGCAAGGTGGTCTATCTGCTGGTCTCGACGGGGGCGGCCGAGGTCGCGCTGTTCTTTTTCGCCTTCCTGGGCGGGTTGCCGCTGCCGCTTTACGCCGTGCAGTTGCTTTGGCTCAACCTGGTGACCCAGGGCCTGCAGCATACGGCGCTGGCCTTCGAGGGGGCGGAGCCGGGCCTGCTTGATCGCGCCCCCCGACCGCCGAACCAGCCGGTCTTCGATCGGGTGATGATCTCGGAAACGGTCGTCTCGGGCCTGTTCATGGGCGCGGTCGGCTATCTGTTCTTTGCCTGGATGCTGGACCAGGGCTGGGCAGAGCATCAGGCGCGCAACGCGCTTTTGCTGTTGCTGGTTCTGTTCGAGAACGCCCATGTCTTCAATTGCCGGTCGGAATCGCGGTCCATCTTCCGCGTGCCGCTGTCGGCCAACTGGTTGTTGGTCGGCGCGGTCATCGTCAGCCAGGGCGCCCATATTCTGGCCATGCATCTGCCCGGGTTCAGTTCGGTGCTGCGGGTCGAGGCCGTGGACATCGAAACCTGGCTGCTTGTCGCGGTCATCGCGGCCTCGGTGATCCTGACGATGGAGCTGTTCAAAGTCATCCAGAGGATGATCTTCCCGACGCCCGGCGGTGGCGGAAAAATACGGCGAAACGGCAATTTTCCACGAAAATAGGCCCGTTCGGCCTATGGCAATGGTGGATTGTTCGCCCTACACTCTGCACTGAACGGCCCCGCGGGACGGGGTGTGAGTCACCAGCGAACACATATGGGATCCGCCCGTTGAAGAAAATCGCCATCGGTTTTTCGGTCTTTTTCGCGCTCGTCGTCGGCGTGCTGCTGATCGGCCCAAGCCTGATCGATTGGAACAACTATACGGACGATATCGCCGATCAGGTTGAAAAGGTGACCGGGCGTAAGGTCGTCATCGGTGGCCCCGTGTCCGTCCAGGTTCTGCCGCGCCCGCGCCTGCATGTCGCCGACGTTCATCTTGCCAATATCGGGGGCTCCACGGATGCCCGCATGGCGTCCTTCGAATCTCTGGAGGTCCGGGTCGCGGCGATGGCGCTGCTGGGCGGCAAGATGCGGGTCGAAACCGTCAAGCTGGTCCGCCCGACGGTTCTGCTGGAGCGTCTTGCCGATGGTCGCGTGAACTGGGATTTCAGCAAGCCCGTTCCGGCGAAGGACAGCCGCACCCCCCAACCGACCGCGGCCGATAAACCCACCCCTGACGCCGGCGTCGGAACGGCGGGTTCCGGCATTGCCGTGGATAATTTCACGGTCGAGGGCGGGACCATCGTCTACCGCGACCTTCAGCGCGGCCGGGAAGAGGTGATCACCGGGATTGACGCCCGCATCGCCGCCGCCAGCCTGAACGGACCTGTGGAAAGCGACGGCGCGCTGACCCTGGCCGGGCACCGTCTCGCCTATTCTCTGAACGTCGCCGAGATCGTCCAGGGCCGCACGATCCCCTTGGTGTTCAGCCTGAAACTGGGCAGCGACACGGTGATCAAGGTCGATGGCGGCGTCGTGAACGTGCCCGAAAAGCCGAGGTTGCGCGCCAAGGTCACGGGCAGCGGTTCGAACGTCGCCGAAGCCATCGCGGCGACCGGCGGGTTCGCCGACCTGCCCGTCAATCTGGCGAAACCGTTCACCATTTTGGGAAATCTGGATGCCAGTGTCGACGGCGGCCGTGTCGAGGGCTTGGAAATCAAGCTCGACAACATGGAGTTCCATGTATCTGCGGATGTCGCGACCGGCGACAAGACCGTGGCGTCCTTGTCCGTCAAATCGGGCTGGGTCGATCTCGACGCCCTGCTTGCCCCGGCCCCGGCCCCGGCTCCGGTCAAGGCCGACGAGGTCGCCAAGCCGGGCGACCTGAAGAAGACGGCGACGGCGAAACCCGCGGCTCCGGCGAAGCAGGCCAAGCCAGCGGCGGGCTTTGTCCTGCCGAAGGACATTCAGGCCAACTTGTCGGTGCAGATCGATTCCCTGGTGCTGCGCGGCAAGCCGCTGGAAGGAGTGAGCCTGAGCGCCGACCTGGCCAATGGCGAATTGACCCTCAACCAGGCGACGGCGCAGCTGCCCGGCGACGCCGACGTGGGGCTGTTCGGGTTTCTCAGCGCACGCGACGGCAAGCTCCGGTTCGAGGGCCAGATCGAAACCCGGGCCAAGGATTTGGGGCCCGTGCTGGCCTGGGCCGTGCCGGGCGTGGCCGTGCCCGACGCCGCGCTCAAGGATTTCAGTTTCAAGACCCCCTTGGTCATTGATGGAAATTATGCGCAGTTGACGGGCATCGCCGCCACGGCGGGCGGCACCAAGGTGACGGGGGCGGTGACGTTCGCCATGCAGGCGCGGCCGTCGTTCGGCGCCAACCTGGAATTGGACAAGATCAATCTGGATGCCCTGATGGCGCCCGCATCTTCGGCGAAGAGCGGCAGGGACAAGGCCCCCGCCGATACGGCGGTAGGCGGGAGTGCTCCTGCGACGACCGCTGCCACGGCGCCGGCCGTCGATCTGTTCGCGCCACTGAAGCCCCTGACGACCTTCGACGCCAACGTGAAGCTTGCCATCGGGTCGGCGGTGGTGCGCGGCCAGACGGCGCGGAATATTACGCTCGACGCGACCCTGGCGCGCGGCGACCTGACATTGCGCGCCTTGAAGATCGGCAATTTCGCGGGTCTGAGCGCCGGCGTGACCGGCGGGCTTGCCGGGCTCGACGGCATTCCCACGGCCAAGGATCTGAAAATCACCGCCAACACCAAGGATGCAGGGCCCTTGGCCAAGGCGCTGGCCTTGGATCTGCCGGTGTCGCCGGAAGCCCTGGGGGCGGTGTCCGTCAATGCAACGGTATCGGGCAGCCTGTTGTCGCCATCGGTGACCGCCAATCTGGGCGCCATGGGTGGGGCTGTCGGGCTGCGCGGGGCCTTGCCGGTCCTGGCCCTGGCGGGGCAGGACCTGCGGCTGGGCCTGTCCGTCCAGCATGGCGATCTGGCGGGTCTGCTGCGCCGCTTCGGCGTGGATTATCGGCCCCAAGGCAAGGTCGGCGGGTTCGATCTGACGGCCCAGGTCACGGGCAATCCAAAATCCATCCGCGTCGACAATATCGCGGGCAAGGTCGGCCCCGTGACGGCGGCGGGCAGCCTGTCCCTCGCCCTCGAGGGCGCCAAACCCAAGGCGATCGTCAATCTGGCGCTCGGCCCGGTCGACGTCACGCCGTTCCTGCCGGCCAAGCGCGCGGCGAGCCTGCTGGACCGGGGCTGGGGGATCACCCGCGCCCCGGCCGCCTGGGCCGGGCCGGGCGGCGGCAATCCGCTGCTGTCGGCAGCGGCGGTCAGTTCCCGCTGGTCCAAGGCGCCTATAGATCTTGCAGCCTTGAACGCCCTCGATGCGGCGGTCACGGTCACGTCGCCCAAGGTGACGGTCGAGGGGGCCGTTCTGGAAAACGCCGACCTGGGGGCCGCCGTCGATGGCGGTGTGCTGACGGTCGAACGCCTGACCGGCCGGTTGTTCGGCGGCATGCTGACGGCCAAGGCGACGGCCACGGCCGCCGGGCAGATGAGCGCCGCCGGCCAGATCGCCGGCGCGGACCTGAGCAAGGCGGGCCAAGCCCTGGGCAGCGTCGCGGCGGGCAAGATCAACGCCGATTTCGATATTACGGCCCGGGGCCGGTCGGAGGCCCAGATCATTTCTTCCCTTGGCGGCAAACTGAACTTTTCCGGCCGCGATCTGGACGCAGAAGCGCTCAGCGGTTCGGCCGAGGCCGGGTTTGGTCTGGGCGGCGTGGTGCTGGCGCTCAACCAGTTGGGGGGTGTTCTTGGCGGCCCGAAACAGGGCAAGGGCCTTGCCGACGTGGACGCCGCGTTCACGATCTCTGGCGGTGTCGCGACGTCGAATCAATTGAAGGCGGTGACCAACGTGGGCGTCGCCAGCGGTTCCGGCAGCGTCGATCTGGCGGCTTGGACGGTCGATATTTCGGGCGCCATCCAGCCGGCCCCCAATCTGTTGTCGGCGGTGCTGTCGATCACCACGCGCAAGGGCGTGAACGTGCCGTTCACGGTAACCGGGAAGCTGGACGCACCGCGCATCAAGGTCGATACGGCGTCGCTCGGGACCGGCGGGGTTCCCGTGCCGGGTCTCGACAAGCTGTTGAAGAAGAAGGGCGTCGGCGACGTGCTTCAGGGCATCCTGGGCGGCGGCCAACAGCAGCAGCCAGCGCAACCGCAAGCGGAGCAACCAGCGACGCAGACCGAGGAAAAGAAGAAGGTCACGCCACAGGATTTGCTGCGCGGCATCCTCGGAAAGTTTTAGTACGATCTTCGGGATAGCGACATGAATCGGCAGGCCCAATTGTCCCGACTGGTCGACGGCTTGGGTCTGGTTCTCAGCATCGGCGCCGTTTTGGCGCTGTTGTATTATTGGGATCCGACGCGGGTGGCGATCAAGCGTCTAGCCCCGGGCGCCGATGCCCGGTTTGAGGTCATCCCGGCGGACATGGCCGCACTGCCCGTATCGGAATGGCTGACCGTTGGCGATGCCGATGCGGTCCGCCAGCGGCGCGCCCGCCTGACGGCACGGATATTCAAGATGCCCGATCTGCCCCGTGACCTGATGCCGCAGCGGGTGATGCGCGACGTCGAGAAAACCCCTGGGCCGCATCATGAATGTCTGTCACCGACTGGTCCGGCTGTCGTGCGTCTGTTGTCGCGGACCGACACGATCATCATGCGTGCCCTTGCCTGTGAGGCGGCCTATTACAGGGATTGGCGAAATCTTGCCGGGATTGACGAACTGACCGGCTACCTGAGCAAAAATTGGCGGCCCTATTCCATTGCCTATTTTCGGCCGAAAATCTCCAACGGGCGCCTGATCCTTTATCAGCAAGGGCTGGCCGCGACCTATCATGATCAGCACCGGATGATCGAAGCATGGGTTGAAGACGGCTATACCGTTGCCGCGATGAACATGCCGGGGTACGGCGACAATACCTGTTACGACTGGCGGCGATATTGCGGCGGGCCATTGATGGACGCCCGCTTTGCGACGGACTTGGGCGCGGCCTTCCTGCCGCCGGTGATCGCCGTGAATTACGCCCTGGCGCAGCACCCGTTCAACCGGATAGCCATGATCGGTGTTTCGTCGGGGGCTTGGATCACCTTGGTCAGCGCTGCCATTGACCCGCGCATCGATGCCAGTTTTCCCGTGGCCGGGGTGTTGCCGCTTGCCTTGCTTAGGGGCAAGGAGGAAAGTGCGCGGGAAATCGTCGAGGGCTTGGCGGACATTAGCGGGGTGCTTGATCTCGCCGTCATGGGGGCGGATCGCCCGGGACGTCGCCAGGTGCAGATATTCAATCGTTTCGACCGCTGTTGTTTCTATGGCCCGCGTCCGACCTTGTACGCCGGTCTGCTTGCGGAAACCGCCCGGAACCTGGGCGGCCATCATCAGGTGTTGTTTGACGAAACCCATGCCCGGCACAAGATTTCCGGCTGGGCGGTGAAACGCATTATGG
The DNA here is from genome assembly GCA_031655335.1 of Thalassospiraceae bacterium LMO-SO8. Classification (NCBI taxonomy): domain Bacteria; kingdom Pseudomonadati; phylum Pseudomonadota; class Alphaproteobacteria; order Rhodospirillales; family Thalassospiraceae; species Thalassospiraceae bacterium LMO-SO8. Next base: position 2,402,335 of record CP134226.1, read on the forward strand.
AAGCCATCAACGGCGACGGAAAGGTGCAGCCATGAGAAGGGCCGCGCGGATCGGTATCTTCGTTGCGCTTATGGCCCTGGCCGTCGCCGCTGGTTTGTGGTGGGACGGCGGCGCCTGGCAATATGGCGATATGCCGACGCGGGGATTGGTGCGGGTCGCAGGGTTTACCCTTGCGGCGTTGGGTTGTTTCGGGATGTCTGCCTGGCTGCGCTGGCGCCGGCGCTAATTCCGCAGGGTCTGCAACACGAAAACGCGGACAGCGCTGGACAAATTTCCCGTGCGCCCGGCATCGATCTCGGTGACCAGGGCGTTGACGGATACCTCCCGTGCGGCGGCGATCTCCTTGAGGGCCTCCCAGAACACATCCTCCAGGGTCAGGCTGGTGTGATGGCCGGCGACCAGAATCGAGCGCTTGGCCAAGCGGGTGAGATCGCGGCGGGATTGGGAAGACGGGGTCTTGGTCATCGGCGTAACGTGCTTTTCCCTTGCCAGTATGAGCCCCTCGCGGCACTCTTTTCGCGTTAAACACGAAAAAAAGTTTCCCGAGGAGGCCGCTTCAATGTCGGATCTGACGATCTACGGTACCACGATCAGCCCCTTCACCCGAACGGTGCGCATGTGCCTGGAGGAGAAGGAGGAAACCTATCGTATCTACGAATACATGCCCGGCTCCGACGAGCAAAAGCAGGAGCATCCCTTCGGCAAGGTGCCGGCGATCCGCGATGCCGACCTCCACCTGTATGAAACCCTCGCGATCTGCGTCTACATCGACGAGGAATATACCTCGGATCCGCAGCTTCAGCCGCGTGACGCCGTGGAAAAGGCGGACATGTTCCAGCGCATCAGTCTGTACCTGGACGAAGGCTATCCCAATCTGTTCAAGGGTCTGCTCTTTCCGCGCCTGATCGCCCCCATGCAGGGCAAGCGGGCCGACGAAAGCGATGTTCAAGCTTATCTGCCGAAGATCGAAAAGTACCTTTCCGTTGCCGACAAGGAACTGCGCGGTCAGCGGTGGATGGTCGGTGAGGACATGACCCTGGCCGACCTGTTCCTGGCCCCCGCCATCTATTACGTGAAGATGACGCCCGAGGGGCAGAAGCTGCTGTCCGGTCTGGAAAATTTGTCGGCCTGGTATACGAACATGACGACGGTCCAGAGCTTCCGCGATACGGCGCCGAAACTGCCCGGAAAGTAGACGGCCCTCGCCTGCCGATAGATCGGTTGTCATAATTCGATCACTTGAAAGCCTTGTCGGGATGATTTATGTTCCCTTTTTGTTCTTAATCAGGGAAGGATTGTCATGGTCAAACCGATTCCCGACGGCTACACCGCCGTCACGCCCTACATCATCGTCGACGGCGCGGCCCGGGCCATCGAATTTTACAAAAAGGCCTTCGGCGCGGTCGAAGTCATGCGCCTGCCCATGCCGGGGACGGACCGCCTCGGCCATGCGGAGATCACCATCGGCGGCGCGCATATCATGATGTCCGACGCCAGCCCGCAATGGGGCACCAAGGACCCGAAAGCCCTGGGCGGCGTCAGCGGGTCGATCTCCCTTTACGTGAGCGATGCGGATGCGGCCTTCGCCCGCGCCGTGGCGGCCGGCGCCACACCCAAGATGCCCGTGGCGGATATGTTCTGGGGCGACCGTATGGGCAGCGTCGAAGACCCGTTCGGCCATCAGTGGAGCCTGCTGACCCACACCCGCGACCTGACGGAAGCGGAAATCCAGAAAGGCTTCGAGGAAGCCATGGCGGCCGGCGGCATGTGCCCGGAGCAGGATTAGGCGTTCGGAATCACGACCTCGATGGTCACGCCCTCGGGACCGGCGCAGAAAATCTGCTGCGCCGCCCCGTTCGGCAATTCACGCGCCGTGTGGTCGATGCCGTGGGCCGTCAGGCGCGCGATCAGGCCGGCCGCATCCGTGCCCTTGAAGGCCAGATGGTCGACCACGCCGGTGCCCTCTTGGGCGGCATTGCCCTGACCGGCGCCGTGGCCGACGACGTAATTGCGTTCCCGGTCGCCGGGAACCAAATGCACGACGGCGCCCGATCCCTCCGTGCCGTAGAGCCAATATCCGGGAAACGGGAAGTTGGGCCGGTCGCCGACCGTCAGGCCGATGACCTCGACGAAGAAGTCGCGCATGGCGTCCATGTCCCTGGCGCGGATATTGAAGTGGTCGAGGCCGGAAATGGTCATGGCGGGGCTCCCGTCAAAGATTGGCGCAGAACGCCTGGATGGCGTCGAGCGCGGTATCCCAGTTCTGGGCTTCCGTTCTACCCGACGCCTTGCGCGGTTTGAAGCCGTGATCGCCGTCGGCCAGCCATTCCAGCCGGATCGCCTTTGACAGGGGATAGGCGGGGATCTCGTCGGCCGTGCCGAAGGGGTCGCGCGTCCCCTGGCAGATCAGGGTCGGCGTCTTCAGGCTTTCCAGATGCGCCGTGCGCAGCTTTTCCGGCTTGCCTGGCGGGTGGAACGGGTAGCCCAGGCAGACCACGCCGCGCACCGGGTTTCCTTCGGATTCCAGGTCGGCCGCGACCATGGAGGCCATGCGACCGCCCATGGACTTGCCGCCGATGACCAGGTTGCCCGGGCCGATCTCGCCGATCACCTCCCGCCAGCATTCCAGCAGCACCCGGGCCGGATTGGGCGGGCGTTTTTTGCCGTCGTCGCGGCGCTGCGCCATATAGGGAAATTCGAATCGCGCGCAACGCAACCCGCGCGCCGCCAAGCCTTCGGCGAAGGCCTCCATGAACGGACTGTCCATGGGCGCCCCGGCGCCATGGGCCAGGGCGACGGTCAGGGGGGCCGATTTGGGGCCGGTGAAGACGATCTTGGTCATGGGGGCGACAGTTTCTTCCGCAACAGGGCCGCCTGCGCCACGTCCGCATAGCCCAGGCGGGCGTAGAAGGCCCGGGCGTCGGCCCGGGTCAGCGTGGTGTGGAGGGCGACGGAGGTGAGACCCCGTGCCCGCGCCCAGGCTTCCGCCCGGTCCATGAGGGTGCTGCCGATGCCGGCGCCGCGCGCCCGAGTATCGACCACCAGGGACTGGATGACCGCTTCCACGGGCTTTTCCAGGGCCGGGCGGGCGAACACATGCACCAACCCCAACAACAGCCCGCCTTGTTCGGCGACCAGGACCGCATGGTCCGGATTGCCCGCCACGATGCCGAAACGCGCCGTCAGATCGTCCACCGCGATGTCATAGCCCAATTGCGCCATCAGGCTCCGTGCGACGCCCAGGTCGGCGGCGTCCATGGCGCGGATGATGACGCCGCATTTCAAGGCTTGCCGCCCGACACCCGCAGATTGGCGCAGGAAATGTAGGACGCTTCGTCCGACAGCAGGAACAGGATGGCCTGGGCGATCTCCTCCGGCTTGCCGGCGCGGCCGAGCGGCGTGGCCGGTGCCCGCTTGGCGAGGCCGTCGCGGGTCATGTCCGTTTCCGTCAAGCCGGGGGCCACCGTGTTGACGCGGATGCCCTGGCGGACGACCTCCTGGGCAAGCCCGGTCGAGAAGCTGTTCACAGCACCCTTGGATGCGGCATAAAGCACGCCGCCGCCGGGCGCGCCGATGACGGCGGCACCGGAGGAAATATTGACGATGGCGCCGCCCGCCCCACCATTGTCGGTGGACATGCGCTTGATCGCCTGCTGCGCGCAGAGGAACAGGCCCAGCACGTTGACCTCCAGCACCCGGCGGATGTCGTCGGCGGTCAGGTCCTTGACCGGCCCGCGCGGCCCGTGGATGCCGGCGTTGCTGACCAGGCCGGTGACGGTGCCGAGTTCCTTGTCCACGGTCTCGAACAGGCGGATGACATCGGCCTCGACGCTGGTGTCGGCGGCGACGGCGATGGCCTTGCCCCCGGCATCGGTGATTTCCTTGACCACGGCGTCAGCGGCCGTCTTGTCGGAGACATAGTTGACGCAGACCGTGTGCCCGGCCTTGGCGGCGAGGACCGCCGCCGCGCGGCCGATGCCGCGGCTGGCGCCGGTGATGATGGTGATTTTTTCGCTGCTCATTGTGTTTTGGTTTCCTCCCAAAAGCGTAGCCGGTTGGCGAAGGGGTCCGTGACCTCCATCACCATCCCGCCCCAGGGTGCCGGGTTCAGGCCCGGACGGTTGAAGGGGTAATCCTTTCCGGCAAGTGCGCGATGGTAGTCCGCCAGTCCCGTCGTGGCGACGAAGACGGTCGCGCCCGGCGTGCAGTCGCCGTGGTGTTCCGACAGGTGCAATTTCATGCCGCTCCGGGATATCTGTATGTACAGCGGCGTACCGTCCTCGAAGCGATGGCGCCAATCAATTTGAAACCCAAGGAAGTCCCGGTAGAACGCCAGGGCCTTGGGCTCGTCGAAGATGCGCAAGATCGGGACCGCGAAAAGCTGTTCTGTCATGGCAGGTTATCCGGAAGCGCGGCTGGGATCAGTCTTCTCCCAGCATGTCCTTCGGATTGACCAGTTTGTCGAACTCGGCGCCGGTGAGAATGCCGAGCGCTTCCGCGGCCTCGCGCAGGGTCGATCCGTCCTTATGGGCCTTCTTGGCGATCTCGGCCGCCTTGTCGTAGCCGATATGCGGGTTGAGCGCCGTCACCAGCATCAGCGAATTGTTGAGGTGGCGGGTGATGACCTCATGGTTGGGCTCGATGCCTTTCAGGCAGCGCGTGGTGAAGCTCGCCATGGCGTCGGACAAGAGGTGGATGGATTCCAGATGGGTCGCGACGATCACCGGCTTGTAGACGTTCAATTGCAGATGCCCGTGGCTGGACGCGAAGGTGACCGTCACGTGGTTGCCGATGACGCGGGCGGCGACCTGGGTCAGGGCTTCCGCCTGGGTCGGGTTGACCTTGCCCGGCATGATCGACGATCCCGGCTCGTTCGCCGGCAGGATCAGTTCCGCCAGGCCGGAACGCGGGCCCGAGGCGAGCAGCCGGATGTCGTCGGCGATCTTGTGGTTGGTCACGGCGATGGTGTTGAGCTTGCCCGACAGGTTGACCAGGGCGTCATGGGCGGCGAGCGCATAGAACTTGTCGGGGCAGGGCTTGAACGGCAGGCCGGTCAGTTCCGCTGCTTCGGCGCAGAAGGCGGTATCAAATCCCTTGGGCGCGTTGATGCCGGACCCCACGGCCGTGCCGCCCTGGGCCAGTTCGTAGATCTGCGCCAGGGACTTGTGCAGGCGTTCGATGTTCTGGCGGGTCTGATGGGCATAGGCCCCGAATTCGGAGCCGAGACGCAGCGGCGTCGCGTCCTGCAAGTGGGTGCGGCCGATCTTGATGACGTCGTGGAAGGCCTTGGATTTTTCCAGCAGCACCGCTTCCATGCCCTCAAGGGCCGGCAGCAGGCGGTTGTGGCATTCGAGCGCCAGGGCCATGTGCATGGCCGTCGGCATGCTGTCGTTGGACGACTGGGACATGTTGACGTGATCGTTGGGATGCACCGGATCCTTGGATCCCAACGCGCCGCCCAGGATTTCGATGGCCCGGTTGGCGATGACCTCGTTCAGGTTCATGTTGGTCTGGGTGCCGGACCCGGTCTGCCAGACGGGCAGGGGGAAGTGGGCGTCCCACTGGCCGCCCGCGACCTCGCCCGCCGCCTGGTCGATGGCGTCGCCCAGGCGCTTGTCCAGCTTGCCCAGTTTCATGTTGGCCCGCGCGGCGGCCTGTTTCTGCCGCGCGAAGGCGTGGATCAGCGCCGTCGGCATGGTGCCTTCGCCGATGGGGAAGTTTTCCAGGGCGCGCTGGGTCTGCGCCCCCCAATAGCGGTCGGCGGGCACCCGGACCTCGCCGATGGTGTCCTTCTCGATGCGGTGGATTTTGCTTTCGTCCATGGCGACGGGCCTCCCTTGGTGTGCGGGCGGCTCAGGCCGCCTTCGGACGCTTGAATTCGGCGAAAAAGTCGTTGCCCTTGTCGTCGACGACGATGAAGGCGGGGAAGTCCTTGATCTCGATCTTCCAGATCGCTTCCATGCCCAGTTCGGGATATTCGACGACCTCGACCTTGGTGATGCAGTCCTGCGCCAGGCGCGCCGCCGGGCCGCCGATCGAGCCCAGGTAGAACCCGCCGTGCTTGCGGCAGGCGTCCGTCACCTGCTGTGACCGATTGCCCTTGGCCAGCATGATCATGGACCCGCCGGCGGCTTGGAACTGCTCCACATAGGAATCCATGCGGCCCGCCGTCGTCGGCCCGAACGAGCCCGAGGCATAGCCTTCCGGCGTTTTCGCAGGCCCGGCGTAATAGACGCCGTGGTCCTTGAAGTACTGGGGCAGGCCGTCCCCGGCGTCGAGCCGTTCCTTCAGCTTGGCATGGGCGATGTCGCGCGCCACGATCAGGGAGCCGGACAGCATGACCCGGGTCTTTACCGGATGCTTGGAAAGTTCCTTCAGCACCTCGGCCATGGGCCGGTTCAGGTCGATGGCCACGACCTCGCTTTTCAAGTCTTCCTCCGTGACCTCAGGCAGGTACTTGGCGGGGTTGGCTTCCAGTTCCTCCAGGAACACGCCGTCCGAAGTGATCTTGCCTTTGGCCTGGCGGTCGGCGGAGCACGACACGCCGATGCCGACGGGGCAGCTGGCGCCATGGCGCGGCAAGCGGATGACACGCACGTCGTGGCAGAAGTACTTGCCGCCGAACTGGGCGCCGATGCCCATGGCGCGGGTCAGTTCGTGGATTTTTTCTTCCCATTCCAGATCGCGGAACGCCTGGCCGAATTCGCCGCCCTGGGTGGGCAGTTCGTCCAGGTATTTGGTCGAGGCCAGCTTGACGGTCTTCAGCGTCAGTTCCGCCGAGGTGCCGCCGATCACCACCGCCAAGTGATAGGGCGGGCAGGCGGCGGTGCCGAGGGTGCGGATCTTCTCGTCCATGAAATTCATCAGGCCGGTGGGGTTCAGCAGCGCCTTGGTTTCCTGGAACAGGAAGGTCTTGTTGGCCGACCCGCCGCCCTTGGCGATGAACTGGAACTTGTAGGCGTCGCCCGGCTCGGCATAGATGTCGATCTGCGCCGGCAGGTTGTTGCCCGTGTTCTTCTCGGTGAACATGTCCACGGGCGTGACCTGGGAATAGCGCAGGTTGGTTTCCGTGAAGGTCTTCATGACGCCTTCGGCGATCGCCGCCTCGTCGTCGAAGCCGGTGAACACGTTCTGCCCCTTCTTGCCCATGACGATGGCCGTGCCCGTGTCCTGACACATGGGCAGCACCCCGCCGGCGGCGATGTTGGCGTTTTTCAGAAGGTCGAGGGCGACGAAGCGGTCGTTGTCCGACGCTTCCGGGTCGTCGAGAATCTTGCGCAACTGGGCCAGATGGGCCGGGCGCAGCAGGTGGGAAATGTCATGGAACGCCTGCTTGGTCAGCTCGGTGATGGCCTCGGGCTCGACGGTCAAGACCGTGCGGCCGGCCACTTCCTGTGTGCTGACGCCGCCGTCCATGATTTTCTTGTAGGGGGTTTGGTCCGGACCCAGGGGAAACATCGTGTGATGTTCAAAGGTCATCGTCGCAGTCCTCGAAGCTAGAATAGGTTTTGTCTTAAGAAGTCGGTTCGACCCCGGGTATGCAGCGGGCTATTTCTTGCGAAACGTGTCGAGCGCGATCACTTCGCCCATCTTGCCATCGCCGTCATCTTCGGTCGCGTCCGAATTGGAGGCGTCCAGGGAAATTTCCTGTTCCGCATAGATGCCGTCGTCTTCCAACTCGTCGTCGTCTTCGTCCGTCGTGATCATCTTCAGCTGTAGGCCGAAGTTGACGGACGGGTCGGAGAAGGCGGTGATGGCGCGGAACGGCACGCGCAGACGCTCCCCCTTGCCCTTGAAGAACAGGGTGATTTCGAAGGCGTCCTGGTCGACATGCAGGTTGTCGAACTGGTGCTGGATGACGATGGTCATCTCTTCCGGATGCTGGGCGTGCAGGTAAGGCGGCACGACGACGCCGGGGTCTTCCATGCGGAAGGTGATGTAGAAGTGATGTTCGCCCGGCAGACCTTCGCGCGCGGCGTGGGCCAGGGCATTGCGGATCACGGTGCGCAGCGCATCCTCGATCCAGACGTCATATCTCAACGGGCTTTCTTCCATATCCTGGTTTTAGCAGGGAACGGGGCCGGGAGTCTTGGCTTAAGTAGGGGAAATTTCGCTGCCGCCGGGGAGGGCGCGGGATCGGGGCCGGGAAAGAAGTGGGCGGGCTCGAGTTGCCAGGTGCCGCCCGAACCCCCCAGCCGAATCAACCAAGATTCAACGGGGTTCAGGTGGTGCGACGGGATGCCGGAAAAGAAGTGGGCGGCTTCTGTTGCCAGGTGCCGCCCGAACCCCCGGCTGAATCAATCAAGATTCAACGGGGTCAGGTGGTGCGACGGGATGCCGGAAAAGAAGTGGGCGGCTTCTGTTGCCAGGTGCCGCCCGAACCCCGTTGTCGTTATGGCGTGTTAGGCCGCGACAGCAAGTGCTTCCGTGTTGTCGTTGGCACTTATCAAAATGGCCCGATATCGGCGGTACCATGCCGAGCACAAACCTAGCCTTTATTACACGCGTCGATCCTATTTCGCCCCCATCACAAACCGCGTGGCGCGCGCCGATGTCCGTTAAAAAACCTCGAACGCGGCTTGTGGTGGAGGCGCCGGGTACCGCCCCCGGGTCCGCTGTGCTTATTCCGCTAGGCGTTTAGCACCGTAGCCGGCAAGCCGGCACGGCTAATATGGTGCAGTCAGGCGCTTTCCGCAAGGCGGCGGACAATTTTCATTGTCTTGGCCGGCACCGGAACGCCCGATTTCTCCCGCTCCGCCAGAAGCGTCAGTTCGATCTCACCGGGCATGAACACCTTGCCGCCCTCGTGAAACGGCGTCGTCGATTTGATGCGGCCGCGGAAATCGGCCATGCGCGCGTCGTAGTCGGCGGGATTGAGCAGACGCGCCGGGTCGAGGGCCAGGAAGAAGTGGGTCGTGCCCTGGGGCTGGGGATCGTCGGAATTCCACATGTCCTTGGAATCGTCCAGGAACACGCCGCCGGACAACAGCCCGCACAGCACGTCGACCATCAACGCCATGCCGTATCCCTTGTGCCCGCCCATGAACTGGATGAAGCCGTCGAGGCCGGCCTGCGGGTCCGTCGTCGGATTGCCGTCCGCATCAAGCGCCCAGCCGAGCGGCATCGGCTCGCCGGCGTCGCGCAGTTTGCGCATCTTGCCGCGCGCGGCGACGCTCTGCGCCATGTCCAGGATGAAGGGCAGAGGGCCGTTCGCCGGGTCGGCGAGGGACCCGGGCGCGGCGAAGCCGAAGGGGTTGTTGCCGACCTTCATGTCGCGGCCGCCGAAGGGCGCCAGCGCCGGCGAGGCGCCGGTGCCGGACAGCAGGACCAGGCCCGCGGCCACGGCGATGCGGGCATAGCTGGCGGTGCCGCCGAAATGGCTGGACCGGCGCACGGTGACGAAGCTGAGGCCGTTCGCCTTGGCTTTTTCCATGGCCAGGTCCAAGGCCCGCTGGCCCACCACCTGGCCCTGCCCGTCGCCGCCGTCGACCACGGCCAGGGTCGGCGCCTTGTCCTCGACGGTGATCTCGGCCCGCGCCTTGACGGCGCCCGCCTTCAGCCGGTCGACGTACTGGTCGAGGCGGTGAACGCCGTGGGTCGAGACGCCCATCATGTCCATGGTCACCAGATGGTGGGCCGTGGTCTGGGCGTCGCCGGACGTCATGCCGGTCTGTTCAAGGGCGGAGGCGGCAAGCGCCGTCAACTCGCCGGCGGCGATGATTTCTGTGTCTGACATGGAGGGCCTCCCAAGGCGTGGTCGTGTGCGGATTCGGGTTTTCTTTGATCCTGGGCTGGGCCGGGGGCCGCGTCAATCGCCCTGAAGCTTGGGGCTTTCACGACGGCTGTATTTCCGCCGCCGGGATGGGTACCATCGCCCCATGCAGCAGTACCTTGATCTTCTCCGCCGGGTGCGGACCGACGGCATCCTGCGCGGCGACCGCACGGGCACGGGCACGCAAAGCGTGTTCGGCCATCAGATGCGCTTCGACCTGTCGCAGGGCTTTCCCTGCCTGACCACCAAGAAGCTGCACCTGAAATCCATCATCCACGAACTTCTGTGGTTCCTGACCGGCGACACCAACATCAAGTACCTGAACGACCACGGCGTTTCGATCTGGGACGAATGGGCGGACGAAAACGGCGAGTTGGGCCCCGTTTACGGCCATCAATGGCGGTCCTGGCCGGCCCCGGACGGCACGACCATCGACCAGATCGCCAATATCCTGAAATCGATCCGCGAAAACCCCAATTCACGCCGCCACATCGTGTCGGCCTGGAACGTGGCCGAGGTCGATCACATGGCGCTGCCGCCCTGTCACTGTCTGTTTCAGTTCTACGTCGCCGACGGCAAACTGTCTTGCCAGCTCTACCAGCGGTCCTGCGACATCTTCTTAGGGGTGCCCTTCAACATCGCGTCCTATGCGCTTTTGACCATGATGGTGGCCCAGGTTTCGGGCCTGAAGCCCGGCGACTTCGTGCACACCCTGGGTGACGCGCACCTTTACGTGAACCACCTGGACCAGGCCGACGAGCAACTGACCCGTGATCCCCGGCCCCTGCCGACCATGTGGATCAATCCGGCGGTCACGGACTTGTTCGCGTTCACGTTCGAGGATTTTGAGCTGCGCGGTTACGACCCACATCCGCACATCAAGGCGCCGATCGCCGTTTGATCCGCGCTGCGCTCAGCCGCAGGGCCGGTCCGGCATCAGATCGGCGAAGATCAGTTCCCACCGCGCACTCGGCGATGTCAGATCCTGGAATGTCGCGATGCGGTTGACGGTCACGCCGTCGTCGGACAGCGGCAGGCGCAGGACGAATTCCGACGGGCGGTGACGCTGGGGATAATCGATGGTGTACAGGAACACGGTCGGCAGGCGGCGCTGAATGACCGTTTCGAACTGCCGGGTGGCGATGCGCTGGATGTCCTTGTTGGGGGTCTGATCGACCGTCTTGCCGGTCATCTCGAACCCCTTCATGGCCATGTGGTTGGTGCCCCAGAAGCGATAGAAGAAATTATGCCCGCCATCGATGCGGTCGACCACGGTCATGCCCGGCACGATGTGGCAGGGAAGATCGGTCAGCTTGAACTGGCGGGACCAGGCCGGCGCGAAGGCATCGCCGCGCACCCTGTCCCAATACTCCAGGACCGCTTGGCCTTCTCCGAGATCGATGTCGGTGATGTTCAGAACGTCATAACGAATATGCAAGGCACGGCTCCCCAGGGCTGGTTGGATGGCCAGGTTCTCGCCTCGATCGTCAGAGCACGCTGCGGCTTGAAGGTTATTGTTCCGATGCGTGGTGCCCGGTGCCGCTGGGCAATCATAGCAAAGAAAGTGTTAACAGAGCCACGCAAGATGGGTGTGGTTGTGACATCTTTTTTCTGTGCATGATTGTATTCAGGCGTGGGCGACTGCCCATTCGTTGGCGTCGGGCGCCCGTTGGGGGGTAGGCTCGACGCCGGTTTCCCGGTAAACAGGGCGGGCCGCAATCCCTTACCCGGAACCGATCCGCCCATGTCCGATACGCCCATGTCCGATCCGCCGGCTTCTTCCCGCATCACGCTTGTCGTCGCCGTGGCGGAAAACCGCTGCATCGGGCGCGACGGGGACCTGCCCTGGCATATTTCCACGGATCTGAAACGGTTCAAGGCGGTGACCATGGGCCATCCCATGATCATGGGTCGCAAGACCTTCCGGTCCATCGGCCGGGTTCTGCCGGGGCGGCCCAACATCGTCGTTACCCGCGACCGGGATTTTCGCGCCGACGGCGTGGAGGTCGTGCATTCCCTGGATGCGGCGCTCGACGCCGCCCGGGCTCACGGCACCGGCGAGGTCATGGTGATCGGCGGCGCGGAGATCTTCGACCAGGCGTTGCCGTTGGCCGACCGGCTGGACATTTGTCAGGTCCACGCAGAGGTCCCCGGCGACACGTTCTTTCCGGAAATTGATCCAGCGCATTGGCGTGAAACCGCGCGGGCATATCATGAGCCGGAACAACCGGGCGGCCCAGCCTTCAGCTTTGTGGTGTATGATCGGGTCGCGAAGGATTCTTGAAACGGATCACGGAGGACACGCCCATGCCCAAGATTTCCATGAAACAGGACCTCAGCGTCGCCGCTGACCAGGTGTGGAACCTGATCGGGCACTTCAATGCCCTGCCGGACTGGCATCCAGGGGTCGAATCGAGCGAACTGAAGAACGCGGGACAGATGCGCAAGCTGTCGCTGGTGGGCGGCGGCACGATCATCGAGAAGCTGGAAAAGGTCGACAACAAGACGCGCACCTATTCCTACACCATCGAGGACAGCCCGTTGCCGGTGAAGAACTACCGGGCGGAACTGACGGTGCATGACGATGACGGGGGATGTTCCGTCGAATGGTCGTCCGAGTTCGAGGCCGCGGGCGTGCCGGAAAACGACGCCATGAAGGCGATCCAGGACGTCTATCAGGCCGGGTTCGACAACCTGAAGAAGATGTTCGGACAGTAAGGCCTGCGCGCCCGCCGGTTTATTGCCGGCTTACTGCCCGCCGGCTTTATTGCCGGCTTACTGGAAGACGATCTTGGGGCCGGTCTTGGCCTCCGCACCCGTCGCCTTTTCGATGCGCGCCCAGACGTCGCGGGCGATTTCGCGGTATTTCAGCGCGTGTTCGCCCTCGGGCATGGAGACCACGATGGGATGGCCGCCGTCGGCGGTGGTGCGGATGTCGATGTGCAGCGGCACCTCGCCCAGGAAATCCACGCCCAGGCGTTCGGCCTCGCGCCGCGCGCCGCCGTGGCTGAAGATTTCCGACCGTTCGCCGCAGTGCGGGCAGGAAAAATAGCTCATGTTCTCGATGATCCCGAACACGGGCACATCGACCTTGCGGAACATGTTGAGCCCCTTGCGGGCATCCAAAAGGGCGATGTCCTGCGGGGTGGAGACGATGACCGCCCCCGTCAGCGGCACCCGCTGCGCCATGGTCAACTGCGCGTCGCCGGTGCCCGGCGGCATGTCGACCACCAGCACGTCCAACTCGCCCCAATTGACGTCGCGCATCATCTGTTCCAGCGCCGATTGCACCATCGGGCCGCGCCAGATCATCGGCGTTTCCTCGTCCACCAGGAAGCCCATGGACATCACCTTGATGCCGTAGTTTTCCATGGGATCCAGGGTCTTGCCGTCGGCCGAGGCCGGCTGCCCGGTGATGCCCATCATTCTTGGCATGGACGGGCCGTAGATGTCGGCGTCCAGCAGGCCGACGGAATGGCCCTCGGCGGCCAGGCCGAGCGCCAGATTGGCCGCCGTCGTCGATTTTCCGACGCCGCCCTTGCCCGAGGCCACGGCGATGATCGAACGCACGCCGGGCAGCATGTCGGCGCCGGCCTGGGGGGCGGGGTGTCCATGGCCGTGCCCGCCGGGCCGCTGCTGGCCTGACTGTGGCGGCGGCGGGGCGGCGTTGGCGGCGGCTTTTTTCTCGGCCGTCAGCACGGCAGTCACCGTCAGCACGCCGTCCATGGCATGCACGGTCTTTTCCGCCTGTTTGCGGACTTCTTCCATGTCGCCGGCGCGGGCGGGGTCGATCTCGATGGCGAACGCCACGTGACCGTCCTTTTCCTGCAGGCCCTGGATCATCTTGGCCTCGACCAGATTCCGGCCGGTGGCCGGGTCGGTCACGGTGGCCAAGGCCTCCAGGATCGTTTGCGGGTTCAACTGCGCCATCCTTGAAATCTCCGGGTTATAAGACGATATTCGCCCTGCGTCCGGGTTAATGCCCCATCGGCGGGTGTTGATGCAAGTCCGTGCTTCACTAGGCGGACCTGTTACCCGCGGGCGCGGGACGATAAGCAAATGGCGTCTAGGTTGCGGAATGCAAGGCCTGGATGGCAGGAAACGGGGTGCCCAAACGGGTGCCGATAACATTAAGAACAGAGAGGTAATCCCGGAACATGGCCTGGAAACCACAAGGCGGCGGCCCCTGGGGGGGCGGCGGAGGCGGCGGCGGCCCATGGGGCGGCGGTGGCGGCGGACCCCGTGGCGGTGGACCGACCCCGCCCGATATCGAGGAATTGCTCAGGAAAAGCCAGGACAGCATGAAGAAATTCATGCCCGGCGGCGCCGGCGGCGCCAAGGGCGTGGTGATCGGTCTGTTGATCGCCGCGGCGTTGTGGGTGGGGCTGACCGTGCCCTACCGCATCCAGCCCGGCCAACAGGGCGTGGAACTGCTGTTCGGCGAATTCGTCAAGCGCACGGGACCGGGCCTTAACTTCTGGTTCCCGAGCCCGATCGGCGAAGTCATCAAGGTCGATGTTGAAAACACCAACACCATCAACATCGGATTCCGCGGTCCCGGCAATGTCGGCCGAGGCACCGGCGGGCGGGATGTCACGCTGGAAAGCATGATGCTGACCGGCGACCAGAACATCGCCGACATCGACTTCATCGTGCAGTGGCGCATCAAGAACGCCGCCGACTACCTGTTCAACATTCGCGATCCGGAAATCACCATCAAGGTGGCGGCGGAAAGCGCCATGCGCGAGATCGTCGGCCAGTCGACCCTGGAAGAGGCGATCACCAAGAACCGCGCCGGCGTCGAAGCCAAGACCCGCGACCTGTTGCAGCGCATCCTCGACAGCTATGGCGCCGGTATCGCCGTCGCCGAACTGAAGATGCAGAAGGCGGATCCGCCCAAGGAAGTCATCGACGCCTTCAACGACGTGCAGCGTGCCCGCCAGGACCAGGAACGGTCCGTCAACGAAGCCGTTGCCTTCCGCAACGACATCGTGCCGCGGGCCAAGGGTGAGGCGGAGAAACTGATCGCCGAGGCGACGGCCTACAAGGAACGGGTCATCAAGGACGCCCAGGGTGAAGCTGAACGCTTCCTCTCGGTCTACAACGCCTATCTGACCAACAAGGACGTGACCAAGCGGCGGCTGTATCTGGAGCGCATGGAGGAGGTTCTGTCGAAAGCCGACAAAATCATCCTTGATCAAGGGGCCGAGGGTTCCAAGGTCGTGCCGTATCTGCCGCTCAATGAACTGCGCAAATCCAGTGGAGGTGCGAAATGAAACGCCCAGGTCTCTTCATCCTGGCGGTGATCGTCGCCGTTTCCGGGCTCTGCGCTTTCAGCGCCCTGTACACCGTGCGTCAGGACCAGCAGGCTCTGGTCCTGCAGTTCGGTAATCCCGTGCATGTCGAACGGACGCCGGGCCTCAAGGTCAAGCTGCCGTTCGTCCAGAACGTGGAATACTACGACCGGCGTATCCTCGATCTGGATCCGCCGGTGCAGGAAGTCATCCTGGCCGACCAGAAGCGCATCAACGTGGACGCCTTCGCGCGTTACCGCATCGTCGATCCGCTTGAATTCCGTAAACGCGCCGGCACCGACGCCAACTTCCGCCAGGTCTTCGGCGGGCGTCTCAACGCCGGCATCCGCTCGGAAATCGGCAAGATCCTGCTGCCCGACATGTTGACGGATAAGCGTGCCCAGATCATGGACCGCGTCGCCAACCTGATGCGTGCCCAGGCGCCTGAATTCGGGGTCGAGGTCATCGACATCCGCATCGGCCGCACGGACCTGCCCGACGCCACGTCGCAGGCGGTGTTCAACCGCATGCGCTCCGACCGTATCGCCGAGGCCGCGGAACTGCGCGCCAAGGGTGAGGAGCAGAAGACCCGGATTCAGGCAGAAGCCGAACGTGACAAGGTCATCATCCTGGCGGAAGCCCGGCGCAAGTCGGAAATCCTTCGTGGTGAAGGCGATGGCGAACGGACGCGTATCCTCAACGGAGCCTACGGCAAGGATGCGGAGTTCTTCGACTTCTACCGCTCCCTGGATGCCCTGGGCGCCGCCTTGAATGAGGGCACGTCCATGGTTCTCAGCCCCAATTCGGAGTTGTTCCAGTTCTTCAACGCGCTTAAGGACGGCACCACCCGCGCCCGCTGATGCGGGCCCGGGCGCCGTCCGGCAGAGCGGGGCCGGAACCTGATGAATGACTTCTACACGGCGCTGGGGCTCGTCCTGGTCATCGAGGGCGCGATCTACGCACTGTTCCCCGACGGCATGCAGCGGGTGATGTCCCAAATGCAGGAAATGCCGCCGGGGGCCTTGCGTCTGGCGGGATTGGGGGCGGCGGTTGCCGGCGTGATCGTTGTCTGGGCCGTCCGGGGGTAGGGGCGGCCGCGGCCGGAAATTACGTCGGAAGCAGGCCGCGATTGCCCAAAACATACCGGGGCAGGGCCATTCTACGGCCATATTCCCTGACCATATCAGGGGCATTCCAAAGGGCGCCCGGTCCTGGGTTCCCGATTGCACACTGTTTAATCTTTGCGGGGTCCGTGGCATGATCCCAGCCGGCATGATCCCGCATGTGACGGAAGGACTAGGTGTTAAGATGAACCAGATTCGTCTCTCCAGACAGGACGCGCCCATCGTGGCCGCCGACGACCGCTCTCCTCTGCGAATGGCCGGTCTCGGCGCCTTCGCCGCGGCGCTCGCGCTGGCTGCCTTCATGATCATGACGACCGCGGCGCAGGCGCGCCCGGCCCCTGAAAGCTTCGCCGACCTGGCCGAAAAGCTGCTGCCCTCCGTGGTCAACATCTCGACGACCCAGGTCATCGAAAGCCGCGGTTTCGAAATGCCGCAGCTTCCGCCCGGCTCTCCCTTCGAGGACTTCTTCAAGGAATTCTTCGACCGCGGCCAGCCCAATGGCGGCAAGCCCCAGGCCCGCAAGGCCACGTCCCTGGGCTCCGGCTTCATCATCGACGACGCCGGCCATGTGATCACCAACAACCACGTGATTCAGGACGCCGACGAGATCGAGGTCATCCTGCAAGACGACACGCGCCTGAAGGCCACGGTCGTCGGCCGTGACCAGAAGACGGACATCGCGGTGTTGAAGGTCGATCTCAAGGGCCAGAAGTACCATGCCATCTCGTTCGGCGATTCGGAGAAATCCCGCGTCGGCGACTGGGTCGTCGCCATCGGCAATCCGTTCGGCCTGGGCGGCACGGTCACGGCGGGCATCATCTCTGCCCGCGGCCGCGACATTTCCGCCGGCCCCTACGACAACTTCATCCAGACCGACGCCTCCATCAACCGGGGCAACTCGGGCGGTCCGCTGTTCAACCTGGACGGCCAGGTCATCGGCATCAACACGGCCATCTTCTCGCCGTCCGGCGGCAGCGTCGGCATCGGCTTCGCCGTGCCCATGTCCACGGCCAAGCCGGTGATCTCCCAGTTGATCAAGCATGGTCAGGTCAAGCGCGGCTGGCTCGGCGTTCATATCCAGCAGGTCACGCCGGAAGTCGCCGAAAGCCTGGGCCTGAAGGAACCGACCGGGGCCCTCGTCGCCCAGGTGGTCGAGGACGGCCCCGCCGCCAAGGGCAAGATCCAACGCGGCGACGTGATCCTGACCTTCAACAAGCGCAAGGTGCCCGACATGCGCAAGCTGCCGCGCATCGTCGCCGACACGGAAGTGGGCGTCGACGTGCCGGTCGAAGTCTGGCGCGAGAACAAGAAGATCGACCTCAAGGTCAAGGTCGGCGAACTGCAGGAACAGGAACAGCAGGTCGCCGAGCGTACCGACAAGGGGGCCGGCGCCGACGCCAAGCCCCAGGTGGTCGAGGATCTGGGCCTGAGCCTGTCGGTCATCACCGACGACGCGGTGCAGAAATTCAAGCTTGAAGGCGACGCCAAGGGCGTGTTGGTGACCGACGTGCTGAACGCGGGCCCGGCGGCGGAGAAGGGCGTGCGCCCCGGCGATCTGATCGTCGAGGTCGGCCAGGAAGAGGTCGGCACGCCCGACGACGTGGTGCGCAAGGTCAAGGAAGCCCGCGACGCCGGCCGCAAGTCGGTGTTGCTGCTGGTGCAGGGGCAGAACGGCCTGCGCTTCGTGGCCATCCGGCTGGGCAAAAGCTAGGCCCGGGCCGTAATGATCGAATTGGAAACGGCGCCTTCGGGCGCCGTTTTCTGTTTACGCGGATGCCGTGACGAATTGATCTTGGCGGAACCCCTGGGCATACAGCAGCCCCGTCAGGTCGGCGTGATCGAGCTTGACCCTGGCCGCGTCGCGCAGGATCGGCTTGCCCCGGTAGGCGCAGCCAAGCCCCGCCGCCTGGATCATTTCCAGGTCGTTGGCGCCGTCGCCGATCGCCGCGGCATCGGCCAGGCTCAGGCCGTTCTGCATCGCCAGTTTGACCAGGGCGTCGTATTTCGACGTGCGGCCCAGGATCGGCTCCGTGACCCGGCCGGTCAGCTTGCCGCCTTCGATGATGAAGTCGTTGGCCATGTTGATGTGGAAACCGAGCCGCGCCGCGATGCGCGACGTGAAATAGGTGAATCCGCCCGACACCAGCGCCGTCGTCGCCCCCGAGGCCGCCATGGTGCGGACCAGGGTCTCGGCGCCCGGCGACACCTCGATCGCGCCATAGGCGGTCTCCAGGGCCGTCTCCGACAGCCCTTCCAGCATGGCCACCCGTTCGCGCAAGGAGTCCTCGAAATTCAGTTCGCCCCGCATGACGCGGTCGGTGATGGCGGCGATCACGTCGGCCTTGCCGGCGGCTTCGGCGACGTCGGTCAGGGTTTCCGAAGTGACGATGGTCGAATCCATGTCGGCGATCAGCAACTTCTTGCGCCGGCTCTCCGCCGGTTGGGCGATCACGTCGATGGGCGCGCCGTCCAGACTCATGCGCACGGCGGCGTCGGCCTGGTCCGCGGACAGGCCGTCGAAGCCCAGATCGCAGGCCAATCCGTCGGCCAGCCAGTCGGCCCGGCCCGTTTCGGCGCCCAGGGCATTGAGCCGGGCCGCCGCCTCGGCGACAATGCCGGCATCCAGTTCATCGCCCGGGGCGGCGATCAGCGTAACGACGAATTCCATGAAATGTCCGATCCGGCAACGGTTGAGCGACAGCGGGAGGGAAAGTGACCGATTTTCAGGCCCCTGAAAAGCCCCCGCGGGATGAAGAGTCCGCGACATCCGTTTTGATCGTCACCGGGCCGACGGCGGGCGGCAAGTCGGGGCTGGCGCTGGAACTGGCGGACCGTCTGGGCGGTTGGATCATCAATGCCGACAGCATGCAGGTCTACCGCGACCTCCGCGTGCTGACGGCGCGGCCCGACGCGGCGGACGAAGCCCGCGTGCCGCACCGCCTGTTCGGTGTTCTGGGGGCGGAGGAACGCTGTTCCGTCGGACGCTGGCTGGACATGGCCGTGGCCGAGATCGGGGCGGCGCGGGCGGCGGGCCGCCTGCCCATCCTGGTCGGCGGCACGGGCATGTATCTGAAGGCCCTGACCGAAGGCCTGGCCCCCGTCCCCGAGGTCTCGGCGGCGGCGACGGCCGAGGCGACGGCGCTTTACGACACGCTCGGTGGCGCCGCGTTCGCCGAGATTCTGGCGGAACGCGATCCCGGTGCGGCGGCGACCCTGCCGCCGGGCGACCGTCAGCGCCTGATCCGGGCCTACGCCGTGGCGCGGGCGACGGGGCGCACCCTGGCCGACTGGCAGAACGAAGCCCCCGCCGGCCCGGCACTGGCCGCCCAATTCACGACGGTCCTGGTCCTGCCGCCGCGCGATGCCCTTTATGCCGCCTGCGACGCGCGCTTCTCGGCGATGCTCGGCGCGGGTGCCATGGACGAGGTGCGGGCCTTGCTGGCGCGGGGTCTGGACCCGTCGCTGCCGGCCCTGCGCGCCGTCGGCGTGCGCGAGTTGGGGGCGGTGATCCAGGGCGAGACGACCCTGGACCAAGCGGCGGACAAGGCGCGGCAGGCGACGCGGAACTACGCCAAACGCCAACTCACCTGGTTCCGCCATCAGCTTGCGCCGGACTTGACCCTTGACCGGGGGGGCGCGGTGGCCGCCGCCGACGTTCTCGCCATTCTACAAAATTAAAAAAATTCATCACTGTCAGGAACGTGTAAGGCTCGGGGGAGATTCTCCTGTTTGGAGAGGGTTGTCTTTTTTCTGCCATCTCTTTCCTCTACACAGCAGCTTGCTGAACACGGGCGCGCCGGGGGCCCGCAGCAAGAAGACCCTACCGACCACAACAACCGACGGCATCGCGTGTCCGAGTCCAATCCCAGTATTCTGATCGTCGAGGACGACCCCATGATCCGGTCGTTCCTCAAGGCTGTCCTCGAGGCGGAGGACTACGACGTCACCGAGGCCGAAACCGGCGCCGAGATGTTCGCGGCCCTGGACGGGGCGAATTTCGACGTCATCGTGCTCGACATCATGCTGCCTGACGGCAACGGCGTCGATTTCGCGCGCACCCTGCGCCGCACGTCGACCCTGCCGATCATCTTCGCGACTGCGGTTACCGATACGGACACCCGCCGCCACGCCATCGGGCTGATGCAGGTCGATTACGTGACCAAGCCGTTCGACGCCAAGGAACTGGTGCTGCGGATCAAGAACATCCGCACCATGGCGCCGGTCATGGAAGACCCCAACGCCCGCAACCTGCCCAAGCCGGTCGCCGTCGACGCCATGCCCTGGTACCGCTCGCCCCTGACATGGGGGCCCGCAGTGGCCTTTCTGGTCATCGTCCTGGGCGGGATTTTCCTGATTCCCGACGAAGAGGACCCCGCGGTTCTGCGCGCCGAACAATCGGCGGCCCAGGTCCTGCGCAACGCGGATACGGCCACAGCCCGGGCAGCCGCCGAGGCGGCGACGGCCAATGCGGCGGCCCAGGCCGGCGGGTCGAGCGTCGTGCTGACGGATGCCGCCCCGGCATCGCAAGCCGCGTCCCCCGCCGGCTCGGCGGCGGGCGCCAATGGCGACGGGCAGGTCCTCGACGGATCGCCCGAACACAAGATCGTCGAGGCCTGCGGCGAATTGCCGGTCAGCGAACACTGGAACAACAATTCCATCAAACGGGTGCTGCGTTACGTGCGGTTCGTGCACCGGGGAAACTGGGGCGAGTACCTGGAAACCTGGGTCGAGCGCCTGAAGAACGTGCAGGACCTGGAGGCTTCGGGAAAGCCCATCGAATTGCAGAAGAAGGGCGTCATCCTGTCGGGGAAGGAATTGGAGAAATACGTCAATCTGATGGAAGCCCGGGTCCGGTTTCTGCGCTGCGCCAGCCAGATTGTTCAGACGATTAAATAGGCGCGGCATGCGGGCGTGGCGGAAATCCGCCGGTCGATGAAAATTTATTGAAATATTATTTCGCAATAAGCGGAAAAAACTTGCCGTTTATTGCATTTTAATGGTTGACCCCCCAAATGACCTTCATTAAGTTCCGTGGCTCCCCGGCGGGCCCCGGTTCCGCTGGGGTTTTTGTGACGTGCGACTGTGTTTGCGCGGCATGCGGACTGGGACATTTTCGATATACCCGAGGCGATCATTGATCGCCGAGGCAAGCCCAAGTGGGCGCCGCGCGGTCAGCGCGAAAGCCAAGCGGACGGATGTCCGCGCCGGCGACTGAGGAAAAAGTACGAGGACTGAACGATGGCCAGGAAGAAGATGCAGGGCGCCGAGATCGTGATCGAGGCCCTGAAAGAGCAAGGCGTCACCGAAATCTTCGGATATCCGGGCGGTGCCGTATTGCCGCTCTACGACGCCATTTTCAAGCAGAACCAGATCCGCCATATCCTGGTCCGTCAGGAAGGCGGGGCCGTGCACGCGGCCGAAGGCTATGCGCGTTCGACCGGCAAGGTCGGCGTCGTCCTGGTGACGTCCGGGCCGGGCGCGACCAACGCGGTGACCGGCCTGACCGACGCGTTGATGGATTCCATCCCCATCGTCTGTCTGACCGGGCAGGTGCCGACGCATCTGATCGGCAACGACGCCTTTCAGGAATGCGACACCACGGGGATCACGCGCCCCTGCACCAAGCACAACTACCTGGTGAAGGACGTCAACGACCTGGCCGCCGTGGTCCATGAAGCGTTCCACGTGGCGCGGTCCGGCCGCCCGGGCCCGGTCGTCATCGACCTGCCCAAGGACGTGATCATGGCCATGGGCGCGTACCAGGAGGCGGGCACGGCGCCGGCCGAAAAATACAGCCCCCGCGTCAAGGGCGACCAGAGCGCCATCGCCGAGGCCGTGCGCCTGCTGGCGGGCGCCAAGAAGCCGATCATCTATGCCGGCGGCGGCGTCATCAATTCCGGGCCCAAGGCGTCCAAGCTGCTGAACGACCTGGTCAAGCTGTCGGGCGCGCCCTGCACGCTGACGCTGATGGGCCTGGGGGCCTATCCGGCCTCCGACAAACAGTTCGTCGGCATGCTCGGCATGCACGGCACCTACGAGGCCAATCTGGCCATGCACGGCTGCGACGTCATGATCTGCGTCGGCGCGCGGTTTGACGACCGCATCACCGGCCGGCTCGACGCCTTCTCGCCGGGGTCCAAGAAGGTCCATATCGACATCGACCCGTCGTCGATCAACAAGAACGTGCCCGTGGACGTGCCCATCGTCGGCGACGTGGGCAGCGTGCTCGCCGACATGATCAAGAAGTGGAAGGCCTTGAAGCCCAAGCAGGATCAGGCGGCCTTGAAGAAGTGGTGGGGCCAGATCGACCAATGGCGCGCGAAGAAGTGCCTGGCGTTCCAGCAGAAGGGCGACACCATCAAGCCGCAGCACGCCATCCGGCGGCTGTTCGAGCTGACCCAGGGGCGCGAGACCTTCATCACCACCGAGGTCGGCCAGCACCAGATGTGGGCGGCCCAGTACTACAACTTCGACAAGCCGAACCATTGGATGACCTCGGGCGGTCTCGGCACCATGGGCTACGGCCTGCCGGCCGCCATGGGCGTGCAGATCGCCCACCCCAAGGCCCTGGTTGTCGATATCGCGGGCGAAGCCTCGACCCTGATGAACATTCAGGAAATGTCGACCATCGTGCAGTATCGCCTGCCGGTGAAGGTGTTCATCCTGAACAACGAATACATGGGCATGGTGCGCCAGTGGCAGGAACTGCTGCACGGCGGGCGCTATTCCGAAAGCTACATGGAAAGCCTGCCCGACTTCGTGAAGCTGGCGGAAAGTTTCCACGCCGTCGGCCTGCGCGCGACCAAGGCGAGCCAGCTGGACGACGTGATCAAGGAAATGATCGAGATCGACCGGCCCGTGATCGCCGATATCGCCATCGACAAGCTGGAAAACTGCTTCCCCATGATCCCCTCGGGCGCGGCCCATAACGAGATGCTTCTGGGCCCGAACGACAAGGCCGAGAAGCCGATTTCCGAACAGGGCATGGTGCTGGTCTGATTTATCCCGCCGCGCCCGGATGACAGCGTGAGTTGACAACCGGGACAACGCGGCTAAAACAAGGGCCGCCGCCGTTTCCGCGGCGGCGATTTCTGGGAGTTCCCAAGACGTGAGCGAGCCTTCCAAGGAAGTGAACCGGCATACCATCGCCGTCCTGGTCGATAACGAACCGGGCGTGCTGGCCCGTGTCATCGGCCTGTTTTCCGGACGCGGCTATAATATCGAAAGCCTGACCGTGGCCGAGACCGACCACGTCAAGGGGCAGTCGCGGATTACCGTCGTGACTTCGGGCACGCCCATGATCATCGAACAGATCAAGGCGCAGCTGGGCCGTCTGGTGCCGGTGCACAAGGTCGCGGACCTGACCCTGGAAGGGGCCCATGTGGAACGCGAACTGGCCCTGGTCAAGGTTGTCGGCAAGGGCGAGAAGCGGGTCGAGTCCCTGCGCATCGCCGATATCTTCCGGGCCCGCGCCGTCGACAGCTCCAACAATTCCTTCGTGTTCGAAATCGTCGGCGCCGCCTCCAAGATCGACGCCTTCATCGAGCTGATGCAGCCGCTGGGCCTTGCCGAGGTCTCGCGCACGGGTGCGGCCGCCATCTCGCGCGGCAACAAGCCCATCTGAAACACACCACCTGAAAACACTTAAGAACGACTGATCGGAGAATTTTAGAAATGCGTGTCTATTACGATCGCGACGCCGACGTGAACCTGGTGAAATCCAAGAAGGTGGCCATCGTCGGCTACGGCAGCCAGGGCCACGCCCATGCGCTGAACCTTCGGGACTCGGGCGTCAAGGAAGTCGCCGTGGCCCTGCGTCCCGGCTCGGCCAGCGCCAAGACGGCGGAAGGCGACGGCTTCAAGGTCATGACCGCCGCCGACGCGGCCAAGTGGGCGGATCTCATCATGATCCTGTCCCCGGACGAAGGTCAGGCCGACCTCTACAACGACCACCTGAAGGACAACATGCGCGAAGGCACCGCGCTGGCCTTCGCGCATGGCCTGAACGTGCACTTCGGCTTGATCGAGCCGCGCGCCGACATGGACGTGTTCATGATCGCGCCGAAGGGCCCGGGCCATACCGTGCGCTCCGAATACCTGCGTGGTGCCGGCGTGCCGTCGCTCGTCGCCGTTCACCAGAACGCGTCCGGCAACGCGCTGGAAGTCGCTCTGTCCTATGCTTCCGGCCTGGGTGCGGGGCGTTCGGGCATCATCGAAACCACCTTCCGCGAGGAATGCGAAACCGATCTGTTCGGCGAACAGGCCGTGCTCTGCGGCGGTCTGACCTCGCTGATCCGCGCCGGTTACGAAACCCTGGTCGAAGCGGGCTACGCCCCGGAAATGGCCTATTTCGAGTGCTGCCACGAAGTGAAGCTGATCGTCGACCTGATCTACGAAGGCGGCCTGGCCGACATGCGCTATTCCGTCTCCAACACGGCCGAATGGGGCGACTACGTCTCCGGCCCGCGGGTCATCGACGCCGGTGTCAAGGCGCGCATGAAGGACGTGCTGACCGACATCCAGACCGGCAAGTTCGTGAAGGATTGGATGCTCGAGTGCAAGGCCGGCCAGCCGCAGTTCAAGGCCGAACGCCGCCTGTGGGCCGAACATCCGATCGAGGAAGTGGGCGCCAAGCTGCGCGGCCTGATGCCCTGGCTGTCCGAGAACAAGCTGGTCGCCACGACCAAGAAGTAATCCGGTCCTGCTGCGGATCGAATGGAAAGGGCGCTCCGATAGGAGCGCCCTTTTTCGTTGCCGGGGGCGGCCCACTCCTGACAAAACGGTGTCAGGAGCCCTGTGCGATGGTCGGGCATTCGCAAATCGAACAAGGAGTTCATCGCAATGTCCCACACCCCGCAAAACATGGTCGTCTGGGCCGAAATTCCGGTCACCGACATGGCGCGCTCGATCGCCTTCTACAGCGCCATCCTGGAAACGGAGCTGACCCTCGATGACGGCGGCCCCAACCCCATGGCGGTCCTGCCGACCGCCGACAAGATGGGCGTTGCGGGCCATCTCTATCCAGGGAAGCCCGCGCCCGAAGGCACCGGCTCGACCATCCATCTCGCCTGTCCAGGCGCCCTGGCCGCCGCGCGGACCCGCGTCGAGAAGGCCGGCGGCAAGGTGGTTTCCGGCGTCCTGGAGATTCCCGACGGGATGTTCTTCTACTGTCAGGATCCCGACGGCAATTCCATCGGCCTGTTCACCAGATAGGAAGCATGACATGAGACGCGCCGACCGCTTGTTTCAGATCGTCCAGTATCTGCGCGGCGGTCGGCTCGTCACGGCCGCGTCCCTGGCCGGCCGGCTGGAGGTGTCGGAGCGCACCATCTACCGCGACATCGCGGATCTCCAGTCGACGGGTGTCCCCATCGACGGGGCGGCGGGCGTCGGCTATCTGATGCGCGAAGGCTTCGACATCCCGCCGCTCATGTTTTCCCGCGACGAAATCGTCGCCCTGGTCGCGGGGGCGCGTCTGATCCGCGCCTGGGGCGGGGCGGCGATGGCCCGCGCCGCCGAGGAGGCGCTTCTCAAGATCGACGCGGTGCTGCCTGACGCCGAACGCACCCGCGCCCGGGGCGTGCAGATTCATGCCATCGCCGAGGAAATGACGCCCGAGGTGCAGGATCGGCTGGATGCCGTCGATCGTGCCGTCGAGGCGCGGCGGCGGCTGACCCTCAGCTACCGCGATGCCGAGGGCGCCGCCACGGCCCGCGTCGTGCGGCCTCTGGGCCTGTGGTTCTGGGGCAAGGTCTGGACCCTGGTCGCCTGGTGCGAGCTGCGCAACGATTTCCGCGTGTTCCGCCTGGACCGGATCGAGGGCATGGAGGATGCCGGGTCGGCTTTCCGACCCGAGACGGGAAAGACCCTGACCGACTTCTATCGCACCATGGAAACCTGTCCCTGAGGACAGCCCGGCGGATCAGTCCGCCAACGCCGTCTCCAGCGCCGCGCCGACCACCACCATATGCGGGATCACGTAGGCGAAGGTGTCCATGACCGCGAGCAGCGGCCGGGGATCGTCCACCGGCGGCGGTCCCGGGTTGCGCGCCCGGGCCTTGGCCAGCAACTGGCCGATCAGGGGTTTGCAGGCATCCGCGAAGGCATGGGTCGCGGCGTCGATCTCGGTCAGGGACGCGTCGAGCCTTCCCGCCACCCGATGCATGAAATCGGGCCAATGGGCGAAATGCAGGTACATGGTCGGCGTCACGTCCACGGGCGCGCCCGCGATCTCGGCCTTGGGGATGGTGCGGCAGATGCCCGCGATGGCGGCCTGCAGGCCCGCGTCCAGGCCCGCCAGCTTCAGGGGCCGGGGCAGGTCCGGCGGCGGGGCGGGGGGCATCGACGGCGCTTCGGAAAAGGGCCGGGCCGGCGGCGGCAGGTCGTCGCCCGCGATCAGTGCCCGTGCCGCCCCCACGGCGATCAGATTGACCGGGTTCATGCGGTTGTAGCTGGTCAGCATGTGGCCAACGGTCGCCCGCGCGGCGGCGTCCAGGCCCGCCCGGGCCAATTCTTCCGCCGTGAAGGCGGGCAGGGGCACGGCGCCCTGGTCGGCGACGATCCGCCACACGGCCGCACCCGGCCATCCGGCCTCCACGTCGGCGCCGACGGCGGCCCAGATCCAGTCCAGCAGGCCCGGATATGTCGCCATATGGCGGAAGATCAGGGCCGGGGAGCCGGACCCCGCGGCGGTCATCAGGTTGCGGTAGACGCGCAGCGTGGCGGGATCGGCGGCGGCGAGGTGGACTTCGGGAAAGATCGGCATTTTCAATGGAGCGCATTAATTTAGAACTGGCGCAAGATAAATCCTCAGATAATAGGTAAAAATTCATAATACTTTATAGGAACTATGTTCCTATAAAGTATTATGATTTGATTGTCAATTTAAAATTTTGTTTAAAAACAATAAGTTAAAATTAACATACGTATCGTTTTTTGGCTCATGACAAAATTTGAATTTTCCGCAACAGTCTGCTAGGGTCGCATCATGGCTCAGACCGTTGACCTTCCACGCTACCAAGCCGATGAATTTACTCGGCAAATGTCCGACCTACTGAAGAAGCGGCATCAGATTGAGGCGGAGATTGAGTCTGCATCGGCTAAACGGGGCTCGGTTCCTGCTCCGCTTAAGAGAAGAATAGATTTTTTATGGGAAAAGAAATCTGAATTAGATAGAAGAATACAAGCAGTTCATTCAGTTGCGAGCTTATTTTCAAAAGAAAACACGCTGCTTAATGATGAAAAAATTAACCTTAAGAATGAGAATTTTCATAAGGGATTCTATAAAATACAAACTAAATTATATAAATCACGCCCAAATGGCTTGACTGGGCGATATTTAGTCAAGGAAATTATGAATTGTTGTTATGGAATTACCCAAAATACCGCGCGTGCATATTTGAGTAGGTATAAAAAGTTAGGGAAAATCGTGTTGAGTGAAGACGGAAATTGGAAATTGAAGGAGTGAGTTGCCTTTGACGTGAGAACGAAAAAAAGGCCCAGCACCGATTTTGCCGACCAGCGCTGAGCCTCTTTCGTATGAAACTGCGGACTCTCGAAAGTCCACGACAAACTTATATGCTGCCGCTCGATTGATGGCAACTTTAGCCGTGGTGTTTGGGAGCCCGTCTTTGAACCCAGTTGAGGTTGAAGATGAGCTCAGAGAAGAAATTGGATGGCCAACCGGCCTCTAATATGAATGGCCTGGATGAATATCGGCCGCCAACAGCCGGCACAGCAATGCTGCCTTTGGAAATCAGCAAAATAAAAAAGATGATTTTGAGCGGTTTGAGTGACATTGAAATCGCGAAAGAACTGGAAAAATCCAAAGAACAAGTGAAGGAGGTTCGAAGCGGGCGATGCTTTGCGTGGGTATCACCAAGAATATCTTGAACCGCTTGACATCTGAGGCCGAACCGACATTTATTCATCGTTAAGCCTGTCCTCGTATTCTTTTAGGAACCGACAGGCGGCTGGAACAGACCGATGCAGACGCAGGACATGACCATCGAACAGCGGATTACCGGGGGCAGCGATGCCGGCCCGGCGACGCTGCCTGCGCGCATTCTTCTTCCGCTACAGCTGCTCACCATCGACCTTCTGGGGCTTCGACTTATTCGCCCCTGAGCGGCGCAGCGGATACCAGGGACCATTCCGGCTTTTTGAACCAAAAAACCGAGTCCATCCCGACCAAGGGACCGCGAACGCTCAGGGGATTGACGAGCAAGCGACCCTGTCAGGCGGGCCGGACCCCAAATTTCCCATCCGAGGGCGGCCCAAAGAGATTTCGGAAGGACCAGACCAATGACCATCGTTACCGAACGCGACCCCAACCAGGTCATCATCTTCGACACCACCTTGCGCGACGGCGAGCAGTCGCCGGGGGCGTCCATGAACCTGGAAGAGAAACTCCGCATCGCCAAGGTGCTGGAGGACATGGGCGTCGACGTCATCGAGGCCGGTTTCCCCATCGCGTCGGACGGCGATTTCGAGGCCGTCTCGGAAATCGCCAAGACGATCCGCAATTCGACCATCGCCGGGCTGGCCCGCGCCACCCGGGGCGATATCGAGCGCGCCGGTGCCGCCGTGAAGCACGCCGAGCGCGGACGCATCCACACCTTCATCGCCACCAGCCCCCTGCACATGCAGTACAAATTGCAGATGGAGCCGGACCAGGTCCTGGCGCGCATCACCGAAAGCGTGACCACGGCCCGCAACCTGATCGACGACGTCGAATGGTCGGCCGAGGACGGATCGCGCTCGGAATTCGAATTCCTGTGCCGCTGCGTCGAGGCGGCGATCAAGGCCGGGGCGTCGACCATCAACATCCCGGATACGGTCGGTTATGCGGTGCCCGAGGAATACGCGGCCCTGATCAGGAACCTGATCGAGAACGTGCCGAATTCGGATCAGGCCGTGTTCTCGGTCCATTGCCACAACGACCTGGGCTTGGCCGTGGCCAATTCCCTGGCCGCCGTGGTCGCGGGGGCGCGTCAGGTCGAATGCACCATCAACGGCCTGGGCGAGCGGGCGGGCAACTGCTCCATGGAAGAAGTCGTCATGGCGCTGAAAACCCGCCAGGACGCCATGCCGTTCACCACCAACATCGACGCCACGCATATTACCCGCGCGTCGCGCATGGTGTCGTCGGTCACCGGCTTCCCGGTGCAGCCCAACAAGGCCATCGTCGGCGCCAACGCCTTCGCCCATGAATCGGGCATCCACCAGGACGGCATGCTGAAGAACGCCCAGACCTATGAGATCATGACGCCGGAAAGCGTCGGCCTGACCAAGTCCAAGATCGTGCTGGGCAAGCATTCCGGGCGCAACGCCTTCAAGACCAAGCTGGAGGAAATGGGCTACAAGCTGGGCGACAACGCGCTCAACGAGGCCTTCAAGCGTTTCAAGGATCTGGCCGATCTGAAAAAGGACGTGTTCGACGAGGACCTGGTGGCCCTGGTCGACGAGGAAACCCGGGTCAACGACCGCATCAAGCTGATCAGCCTGGAAATCCAGTGCGGCACCGTGCACCGCCCGCCCAAGGCGGCCATGGAGCTGGAAATCGACGGCAAGGCGCAGTCCTGCGAGGGCACCGGCGACGGGCCCGTGGACGCCGCCTTCAACTGCATCAAGACCCTGTTTCCCCATGCTGCGCGCCTGCAATTGTATCAGGTCCATGCGGTGACCCAGGGCACGGACGCCCAGGCGGAAGTGACCGTGCGGCTCGACGACGACGGCGAGCGCACGGCCCAGGGGGCGGCCGCCGACACCGACACCATGGTCGCGTCGGTCAAGGCATATGTGAACGCGCTCAACAAGTTGTTGACCAAAAGGGAGAAAAAGGCGCCCGAGGCGATGTCCGCCTAGGTCGGGGCCGCCTTCGTAATACCCAAGATTGGCCCTTTAAACGGCCGAATCTTTCCGTTAAAAGACCCAATATGGTGCAGGGGACGTTGTCCCCTGCACCCATATATCGTGGCCCGGGACCCCAATCCGGGCCGGTACCGAGGGATACATTCATCGGACCCCCGCCCCGCCGTTTCAGGGGTTCGCCCCGGGGTTCCCATGACACAGAGACAAGGCTGAACGCTTCATGTTCTCGCGACTTTTCGGGTTTCTTTCCGCGGACATGGCCATCGATCTGGGCACGGCCAACACGCTGGTTTATGTCAAAGGCAAGGGCATCGTCCTGAACGAGCCCTCGGTGGTCGCCATCGCCGAGGTCAAGGGCAAGAAACACGTGCTTGCCGTCGGCGAGGAGGCCAAGCAGATGCTCGGCCGAACGCCCGGCAACATCCGCGCCATCCGTCCGCTTCGCGACGGCGTCATCGCCGACTTCGAAGTGGCGGAGGAGATGATCAAATACTTCATCCGCAAGGTTCACAACCGGCGCTCCTTCGCGAGCCCGCTGGTCATCGTCTGCGTGCCCTCCGGCTCCACCGCCGTCGAGCGCCGCGCGATCCAGGAATCGGCGGAAAGCGCGGGGGCCCGCAAGGTGTTCCTGATCGAGGAACCGATGGCCGCCGCGATCGGCGCCGGCCTGCCGGTGACCGAGCCCACGGGCTCCATGGTCGTCGACATCGGCGGCGGCACGACGGAAGTCGCCGTGCTGTCGCTCGGCGGCATCGTCTATGCGCGGTCCGTCCGCGTCGGCGGCGACAAGATGGACGAGGCGATCATCGCCTATATCCGCCGCAACCATAACCTGCTGGTCGGCGAAGGCTCCGCCGCCCGCATCAAGGAAGACATCGGTTCCGCCTGCGCGCCGGAAGACGGCGAAGGCCAGACCATGGAAATCAAGGGCCGCGACCTGATGAACGGGGTGCCCAAGGAACTGGTCATCTCGCAGCGGGAAATCGCCGAAAGCCTGGCCGAGCCGGTCGGCGCCATCATTGAGGCCGTGAAGGTCGCGCTCGAGCACACGGCCCCCGAACTGGCCGCCGACATCGTCGACAAGG
The DNA here is from genome assembly GCA_031655335.1 of Thalassospiraceae bacterium LMO-SO8. Classification (NCBI taxonomy): domain Bacteria; kingdom Pseudomonadati; phylum Pseudomonadota; class Alphaproteobacteria; order Rhodospirillales; family Thalassospiraceae; species Thalassospiraceae bacterium LMO-SO8. Next base: position 2,433,482 of record CP134226.1, read on the forward strand.
GCATCGTCCTGACCGGCGGCGGCGCGCTCCTCGGCAATCTCGATCTGGTCCTGCGCCACGACACGGGCCTGCCCGTGTCCATCGCCGACGATCCCTTGTCCTGCGTCGTGCTCGGCACGGGCCGCGCACTCGAGGAAATGAAGCGCCTCAAGGACGTCCTGACCACCATGTATTGATCATAAGATGGGGGCGGGTGACGCCTCTTCCCTGATGATCTCCGGCAGATAGGCCTGGTTCTGGCGGTTTTTGAACCGCCGGGTCAGCAACACCGCCGCCGCCGTCAGGCCGATCACGAAGCCGATCCAGATTCCCCGTGTCTCGAACCCCGCCCCGAAGGCGAGCCAGACCGCCGACCCGGCGCCCAATCCCCAATAGCTGACCCCGGCGATGACCATGGGAAAAGCCGTGTCGTTGAGGCCGCGCAACGCCCCCGCCGCCACCGCTTGCAGGGCGTCGACGATCTGGAACATGGCGGCCAGCATCAACAGGGCGGCGGCAAGGCTCAGGACCTCGGCCGCGTCGGCGCGGGCCGTGTCCAGGAACAGGCCGGCGAAGGGTTCGGGAACGGTCACGATCACGCCCGTCATCACCATGGCGAACAGCATGGCCACGGCCATGGCCGACCATCCGGCGCGGTAGGCGCCGGCCACGTCCCGCCGCCCGGCGGCATGGCCGACGCGCACGGTCGCGGCCTGGCTCAACCCCATGGGCACCATGAAGGTGATGTGCGGCATCTGCATGGCGATCATATGGGCGGCGATGGCGACGGCGCCGAACTGTCCGATCACGAACACGGCGCCGATGAAGAACCCGGCCTCCATCACCGAAATCGCGGCGATCGGGGCGCCGATGCGGAAGATCTGGCGGAAGATGCGCCAGTCCGGGCGCCAGAAGCGGACGAACAACTGATACTTATTGAACGGCCGCCGCCACTGGATGACCGCGGCCAGGGCGAGCACCATCAGAATGTTGACCGCCGTCGTGGCGATCCCGGCCCCCACCAGTTCCAGGCGCGGCAGGCCGAAATTTCCGAAGATCAGGCCGTAATCCAATAGCGCGTTGAGCGGCACCCCGGCCAGCATGACCCAAAGCGCCGCCATGGGCCGGCCCAGGGCGGCGACGAAGTTGCGCAGCACGGTAAAGACGATGCCGGCGGGCAGGCACCACATCAGGGTGCTCATATAGGCCTCGGCATGGGGCAGGGCTTCCGGCGGCTGCCCCGTCCAGGCGAGCAAGGCCCCCGTATGGGAAAAGGCCGCGACGCAGGGTGTCACCAACAGGATGGCGACCCACAGGCCCTGGCGGATGACGCGGCGGACGATGCGCGGCTGCCGGGCGCCGAAGGCCTGCGCGGCCAGCCCCGCCGTGGACATCGTCACGCCGACGCAGACGATATAGCCGATGAAAAAGACCATCATGCTCAACGATGCGCCGGCCAGGGGTTCCGGCCCCAGGCGGCCGATCATGGCCGTGTCCGTGGTCAGCATGGCGACCCAGGCGATCTGGGTCGCGACGATGGGTGCTGCCAGGCGGAACAACTGCACCAGCTCCGTGCGCCAGGCGGCGGACAATCGGGGGGGCTTCGCGGATGTGTCGGGGGCGAGGGCGGTCATGGGTGAAATCCGTCGTTGGCTTTCGAATGCGGGGGGTGTCGAAATCGGGGAACTGGGGACAAAAAAAGCGGACCCGAAGGTCCGCCCGAAACGTGGCCATTTCATGAAGGGGCCGCGCTAGGGCGTGTTGCTCCGGGCAAGGAAGGCCGACAGGGCCGGGGCGGGCGCATAGACGCCGCCGGAGATGCCGGTCACAATGACGGAGATATGGGGAATGTGCTGGTCCATAGCCCGGCTTATAGCCACCTCGGCCCGCAAAGAAAAGTCGAAAGACGCCCGATTATGCACCCGACGGGCGTATGGCCCAGTCCGTATACGGGCTGGAATGCATTTTGAATTTCTCGTTCGGGTCCATGAAATCGTGGGTATGAACGACCACCCGGTCGTCCTCGATCAGCACCACGCAATAGGCCGGCGGCTCGAAACTCGCCGTCATTTCCACGTTCACCATGTCGAGCCAGACCTGCTGGTTGAGGCCGCGCAGGGTGGAATAGGGAATGCCCCGCCAACTGCCGGAAATCGGCCGGTGGACATGGCCGAAGAACAGATGGCGGATGCGTGCCTTGTGCGGCTCGATCACGGCTTGAAAAGCATCCTTCTGCTGTAGGCCGATGCGGTCCATGGCCGGAATGCCGACGTCGAAGGGCGGATGATGCATGAACAGGAACAGGTCGTGGCCTTCCGACGCGGCCAGGATGTCTGCCAGCCAGGCTTGGCGGTCGGCGCAGAAATGCCCGGCCGAGGTGCCCTCCAGGACCGTGTCCAGGAAGATGAAGCGGCCCACGGGCGTGTCCAGGGCCGACTGGATAAAGCCATTTTTATCAACGGGCTGGTCCGGGAAATGGGCGCGCAGAACGTCGCGGGCGTCGTGGTTTCCGGCCAGCACGTGAACCGGCATGGCGAGCGGCGCCAGGCCGTCGACAAGGTTCCGGAACGCCGCCGGCTCGCCCCAATGGGTCAGGTCACCGGTCACCACAGCCATCGCCGCGTCCCCGTGATGGGCGTTGATGTCGGCCACGGCGGCGTCCAGGGCCGGGCGCGGATCGCGACCATAGAGGGTCCTGCCCGGGGGCACGAAATGGGGGTCGGTCAGATGGATGAATTTCATGGCGGCGTGGTCCCGGTTTTCGGCGATGGCGGCAGAAGAATAGCCGGATGCAGCCCCGCCCCGCCAGCCGCCAGGGTGGAAAGTCGGGTTTTATTCGATTTCACCTTAAATTTCCCGCTTAGACGGTTGTTTTTTTTGGTAAACGGCGCTACGCGTCATTAACCGTCGATTAACGCGAATCGGCGACAAGGACAAAGATTAATGGGAGGTCGGGAGTTGCGGCCCTGCGGCTGGTTTTGGGGACCGGACGGGGGGCCGCGGGTAGTGTAATGGGCAGGAAGGACGTCCTGGGGTGAAGGAACCGCATTCATTTTCGCGGGTCGCGCAGCCGATTCGCAATTTCGCCCAGCGCTTCGCCTATGTGGGGCTGGTCGTGGCGGCGTTCGCCCTGATGATGCTTGCCAAGGTCGATACCATCCTGGTCGAACGCGCGCGCACCCACATGACCGACGCCGTCGCTCCCATCCTGGATGTGCTGTCGCGGCCCCTCGACACGGTGAACCGCGGCGTCGCCGAGGTTCAGGCCATGAAGAACCTGTATGAGGAGAACACGCGCCTGCGCGAGGAGCGCACGCGGCTCATGCATTGGAAATCCGTCGCCGAGAAACTGGAGGCGGAGAACCGCGTTCTCAAGGAACAGCTCAACGTCATTCCCGAGCGCGAGGCGAGCTTCGTCACCGCGCGGGTCATCGCCGACACGGGTGGCGCCTTTTCGCAAAGCGTGATCGTCAACGCCGGGGCCCGCGACGGGGTCGAGAAGGGGCAGGCGGCGGTCACCGCCGACGGCCTGGTCGGTCGGGTCATCGATGTCGGCAGCCGGTCCGCCCGGGTCCTGTTGCTGACCGACATCAACGCCAAGATTCCCGTTCTCGTCGATCCGACCCGCACGCGGGCGATCATGGCCGGCGCCAATTTGGCGAAGCCGCGCCTGACCTGGCTGCCGCCGGGGGCGGTGGTGTCCGTGGGCGACAGCGTCGTGACCTCGGGCCATGCCGGCGTGTTTCCGCCGGGCCTGCGGGTCGGTCAGGTCGCCGCCGTCGGCGAGGGCGGGCTGATCGTTCAGCCCTATGTCGACCTGACGCGCCTGGAATACGTGCGCATCCTCAATTTCGGCTCGGGCGGAATCCTGCAATTGCCGCAGCGCTCCATCGCTGCCGAGGTGCCGGGTAAGGTGCGGGGACACCGCCCATGAGGCCGACCTTCTGGCAACGTCTGGATGCCTTCGCCCGCAACCTGACGCCGGTCGCGCTGACCCTGGTCCTGGTTATTCTCAACGTCGTGCCGACCCACATTCCGGGCATCGCCCGGGTGCTGCCGGTGCTGCCCCTGATTTCCATATTCTACTGGTCGATCCACCGTCCGCACCTGATGCCGGCCCCCGCGGTGTTCCTGATCGGCCTGTTCCAGGACGGCCTGACGGGGGCCCCCATGGGATTGCATGCCCTGATTTTCCTGGCCGTGCAGGGAGTCGTGCTGTTTCAGCACAAGTTCTTCATGGGCAAGTCGTTCTTCGTCCATTGGCTGGGCTTCGGGCTGGTCGGGGCCGGGGCGGCGGCGCTCAGCTGGGCCCTGCTGTCGGCTTTTCACGTCACCCTGTTCGCCGCTGACGCCATCGTTTTCCAATACGTCATGACCGTCGCCGCCTTTCCGCTGTTCGCGTTCATCTTCTCGCGCTGGCAGCAGGCGTTCTTGAAACTGGATTGATCCGATGCATGGAGATCAGGAACGCCAGAAACTTTTCGCCCGCCGCACCGTGATGCTGGTGGGGGGCAAGCTGGCGCTCGTCTCCATGCTGGCGGGCCGCATGTATTACCTGCAGGTGGTCAAGGCCGAGCAGTACAAGATGCTGGCCGACGAGAACCGCATCAGCCTGCGCCTGTTGGCGCCGCCGCGCGGACGCATCGTCGACCGTTTCGGTATTCCACTCGCCGACAACAAGCAGAACTACCGTGTCATGCTGGTGTCCGAGGACACCCGGGGGCTCGGCGTCGACGGGGCGCTCGATCTGTTGCATGACATCGTGCCCATGAGCATCGGCGAACGCCGACGGGTTCTGAAGGAAGTCAGCCGCAACCGATCCTTCGTGCCGGTGACGCTGCGCGAAAACCTGGAATGGGAAGAGGTCGCGCGGATCGAGGTCAATGCCCCCGACCTGCCCGGCGTGATGATCGACGAGGGGCAAAGCCGGTTCTATCCCTATGCTCAGAACCTGGCCCATGTCCTGGGCTATGTGTCGGCGGTGAGCGAGCGGGAAAAGACCGGCGACCGGCTGCTGGAATTGCCCGGATTCCGCACGGGCAAGTCGGGGATCGAGAAAATCCACGACCTCAGCCTGCGCGGGTCCGGCGGTTCGTCCGAGGTCGAGGTCAACGCCTACGGCCGGGTGATCCGCGAGCTCAATCGGCGCGAAGGCCTGCCCGGCGCCGAAATCCGCATGACCATCGACGTCGGCCTGCAACTTGCGGTCGCCAAGCGCCTGTCCAACGAGGTGAGCGCCTCGGCGGTGGTGCTCGACGTGCATTCCGGCGATGTGCTGGCCATGGTTTCCCACCCCAGTTTCGATCCCAACGATTTCAACCGCGGCCTGGGCGTCGAGGAATGGAGCCGGCTGATCAACAACCCGGCCGCCCCTCTGTCCAACAAGGCGATCGCCGGCCGCTATTCGCCGGGATCGTGCTTCAAGATGCTGGTCGCCCTGACGGCGCTTGAGCGTGGCGTGATCTCGCCCACGGGCAAGGTCTATTGCGAAGGGTTCATGGAACTGGGGGACACCAAGTTCCATTGTTGGAAAAAGCACGGCCACGGCCTTGTCGATGTGAGCAGCGCCATCACTCAGTCCTGCGACGTTTATTTCTACGAAGTCGCCCGCCGCGTCGGCATCGACCGCATCGCGGAAATGGCGGAGCGCTTCGGCCTCGGCGATGCGACAGGCCTGGACCTGCCCGGCGAAAAACAGGGCCTGGTGCCGACCAAGGCCTGGAAGCGCGAGGCCCGGGATCAGTCCTGGCACCAGGGCGAAACCCTGTTGGCCGGGATCGGCCAGGGGTATGTCCTGACCACGCCGCTACAGCTTGCGGTGATGACAGCCCGGCTGGTCAACGGCGGCTTCGCCGTGTCGCCGCAGTTGACCAAGTCGGTCAGCACGACCGGCGTGCATGCGGTGCCCGAACATCACGAATTCCCCCAGATCAATGTCAGTCAGCGCAATCTGGCCCTGGTGCGGGACGCCATGACCCAGGTCGTCAACACGCCCCAGGGCACGGCCCACGCCTCGGCGATTCATGATCCGCGCTATATCATGGGCGGCAAGACCGGCACGGTGCAGGTCCGCCGGATTACCAAGGCCGAACGTGAACAGGGCGTGGTGAAGAACAAGGACCTGCCGTGGGAAGAACGCGACCACGCCTTGTTCGTCGGCTTCGCGCCGGCGGACAATCCCCGGTATGCGGTCGCCGTGGTGGTCGAACACGGCGGCGGTGGGTCCAGCGTCGCGGCCCCCATTGCCCGCGATCTTCTGCTGACGGCCCAACGCCGCCAGTCGGCGCGCGACATTCCCATCAGTCAGACCAGCGGCAGCCAGGCGGCGCTTGATCTGCGCGGCACGGAAGACCGTGTCCGTCCCGTGCCGGATCAAGGTTAGGGGAGAGAACGATGGCTGTTCGCGAAGACGCCCTGAACCCCCCCAGCTTTACCCTGCGGCAAAAACTGTGGCAGATGCATTGGCTGTTGATTCTGCTGTTGGCGGCGGCCGCGTCGGTCGGCTTCGCCATGTTGTATTCGGCGGCGGGCGGCAGTTTCGAGCCCTGGGCGTCGCGCCAGATGATGCGCTTTGGCGTCGGCATGGCCGTGCTCATCACCGTCGCCCTGATCGACATCCGGCTGTGGCTGAAATACGCCTATGTGTTCTATCTGGGCACGGTGGCACTTCTCGTCGCCGTGGAATTCATGGGCGAGGTCGGCAAGGGGGCGCAGCGCTGGCTCGACCTCGGCTATTTCGGCCTGCAACCCTCGGAGCTGATGAAAATCGCCCTGGTGCTGGCGCTGGCGCGCTATTTCCACGGCACCTCGATCGAGGACGTGCGGCGCATTCCCCATCTGTTCGTCCCGGTCCTGCTGATCGCGGTGCCGGCGGCCCTGGTCCTGCGCCAGCCCGATTTGGGCACGGCGTTGATGCTGGTCATCACGGGGGCGGTGATCTTTTTCGCCGCCGGGGTGCGGATCTGGAAATTCGTGCTGGTCGGCATCGTTACCGTGGCGGCGGCGCCCATCGCCTGGGGCTTCCTGCGCGATTATCAAAAACAACGGGTGTTGACCTTCCTCAACCCGGAAAACGACCCGCTGGGGTCCGGCTACCACATCATCCAGTCGAAGATCGCCTTCGGGTCCGGGGGGCTGTTCGGCAAGGGCTTCCTGCAAGGCACGCAAAGCCATCTCAACTTCCTGCCGGAAATGCAGACCGACTTCATCTTCACCATGCTGGCCGAGGAATTCGGCATGGCCGGCGGGTTGGCGCTGCTCGGCCTTTATGTGGTGATCCTGATCTACGGGCTGGCCATCAGCGTGCGCTGCCGCACCCAGTTCGGCCGTCTGGTCGGCATCGGCGTGACCGCGACCTTCTTCCTCTACGTGTTCATCAACATGGCCATGGTGATGGGGCTGGTTCCCGTGGTGGGGGTGCCGCTGCCGCTGATCTCCTACGGCGGCACGGCCATGCTGACCTTGCTGTTCGGCTTCGGGCTTCTGATGGGGACCTGGATTCACCGCGACGTCATGGTCGGGCGGCGCGGCATCGGCGACGACGTTTAGGGCTGCGATACCGCGGCTTTCCGGCCTTTCCGACAAATCCGCGCGCGGGGCGTCACTTCGCCTCGACAAAGCCGGCCAAGCTTGCTAAAACCCCGCCCTCCATACGTGGTGCGGGCTGTTAGCTCAGTTGGTAGAGCAGCTGACTCTTAATCAGCGGGTCGTAGGTTCGAATCCTACACAGCCCACCATTCCTCCCCTGGATTTCCGTGGGTTTCAGGCCGCTCCGGCGCTGCCAACTCGAAGCTATGAAAAAGTTGGAAATCCCCCGGATTTTCCGCTGACGCGCTTCTTAGTGCATTGATTCAAAACAGCCTGCCCACTGATTCCGGAACAGCGGGCCACGAAGCCCCCACTGTGTCCGAGGTCATTTTGTGCAAAACGGATGCTGATCAGTGGATGCATCGGAATAGGAACAAGTTCGACGCCTCGGCGAAAAATCTCCGAGGCGTTTTCGTCTCGACGATCCGCAGTCCGAAAACTCAGGGGAAATCCTCGGAAAGAAGGCCCATGTCAGTTCCCGAAATCGTCGAAAATGGTGGGTGAGGGGTAAGGGGCGTCTGCGGCCGCCCGTGCGCGGTCATCTATGTGTGCTGTGCATGAAAAGACAGCAAACATACTTATCGTACTCGCCGCCAAGGTTCGCGACTTAACCCCGGTTAAGGATCGCTCGGCTGTCCCGTGATCTCATGACAAACCCCAACATGCATGTTCGGGGCACGGGACATGAGGAGGTGCGGCCATGGCCGAACCAAAAAATAGCGGACCAGACAACACGGGCAAGGATGATGACGACGGCCCGATTCCAGTGATGCAGAGCATCATGGACAATCCGTTCTTGCTTCTCTTTTTGGGCGTGTCGATTCCGGCCGTCCTTTACACAATCTGGGGGGTCATGGAAATCGCTGCGATCCCTCTCGCCAAGTGACGGGAGGCGGCAATGGCACTCACGCCTCCGGAAAAACGCCTGTGGTGGAACGAGCCGCTGGCAAAAGCCGAAATCGTCTGGATCTCCGTCGCCTTTCTATGGGGTCTGGTGATGTTCTTCACCATGGTGTTCTGGCACATCCAGGGTGAACAGAACCTGTCCAACGAAGCCTACCGGGTCAATCCGGAAGTCTTCGCCCAAAAGGTCGAGACCTTCACGGATCAATACAAGGTCCGCAACGAAGGCGAGACCGGGATTCCCATCGTCCGCCCTCCCGCCGGCAGCGATGTTTATATGTTGGCGCGTTTGTGGGAATGGTGGCCGATCCTGGAGCTCAAGAAGGGCGAGACCTACCGCCTGCATCTGAGTTCCCTTGATTGGCTGCACGGATTTTCCCTGCAACCGACCAACATCAACATTCAGGTCCACCCGAACTACGAGATGGTGATGACCATCACTCCGAACGAGTCGGGAGTGTTCAGCGTCGTCTGCAACGAGTTTTGCGGGATCGGTCATCACCAAATGGTCGGCCGCATATATGTGACCGATAAATAGGGGGCGATCATGGCATTTGATTTCGCACATCGGGTTTGCCCCGAAACGGGTTTGAAGGTCTGCAGCCAGGCCGAAAAACTGATCAAGGCGAACGCCGTCGCGGCGATCGTATTTCTGGCCGTCGGCGGCCTGTTCGGCCTTTTGGTGGCGCTTACGCGCTGGCCGGCGGTGCACATCCTGCCCGCCGACCTGTTCTATCTGGTGCTGACGGCGCATGGCGCCGACATCCTGATCTTCTGGGTTATTTTCTTCGAGATCGCGATCCTCTATTTCGCGTCGGCCATTCTGCTTAACTGCCGGCTGGCAACGCCCCGGTTCGCCTGGCTTTCGTTCTGGCTGATGCTGATCGGTTCGGTGATGGCCAACGTGGCCGTCTTGCAGGGTGAATCGAGCGTCATGTTCACGTCCTACGTGCCCATGAAGGCGGCCCCGCATTTCTATCTCGGGCTCATCCTGTTCGCTGTCGGCGCCTTGATCGGCGTGTTCGTGTTCTTCGGCACCCTGGTCGTCGCCAAGCAGGAGAAAACCTATAAGGGATCGGTCCCCCTGGTCACTTTCGGTGCCGTGGTCGCGGCGGTGATCGCGGTCTATACCATCGCCTCGGGCGCGATCATCCTGATCCCCACGTTCCTGTGGTCCGTCGGCCTGATCGCCGAGATCGACACCCTGACCTATCGGGTCGTGTGGTGGGGCATGGGCCATTCGTCACAACAGATCAACGTCGCGGCCCATGTCTCGGTGTGGTACGCCATCGCGGCCCTGACCGTGGGCGCCAAGCCGCTCAGCGAAAAGGTCAGCCGCACGGCGTTTCTGCTTTACGCCTGCTTCCTGTTGATCGCCTCGGCCCACCACATTCTGGCCGACCCGGGCATCAGCTCGAACTGGAAGGTGTTCAATACTTCCTACGCCATCTATCTCGCCGTCGTCGCCAGCATGATCCACGGCATGAGCGTCCCCGGCGCGGTCGAGGCCGCCCAGCGCCGCAACGGGTTCACCCAAGGCATGTTCGGCTGGCTGCGCCGCGCACCCTGGGGCAATCCGGCTTTTGCGGGGATGTTCCTGTCCCTGGTTCTGTTCGGTTTCGTGGGCGGGATTTCCGGCGTCGTGCTCGGCGCCGAGCAATTGAACCTGTTGATGCACAACACCATCTACGTGCCCGGTCACTTCCACGCCACGGTCGCGGCCGGAACGACCCTGGCCTTCATGGCCATGACCTATCTGGTCGTTCCCCTGGTCTTCCAGCGCGAACTGATTTTGAAGAGCTGGGCCCGCTGGCAACCCTACATGTTCGGGCTCGGCACCTTCGGTATCTCCATGTTCATGATGGGAGCAGGAACCCTCGGCGTTTCACGGCGTCATTGGGACATGACCTTTACCGATTCGGTATTGACCTTCGACTATCCTCCGGCGGCCTTCCTGATGATGGGGCTGAACGGTATATTCGGGGTGATCGCCACCATCGGCGGTATCATGTTCGTCGTCGTGATCGTCGGCTCGGTGCTGTTCGGCAAGAAACGCGGCGCGGAAGAAGCGCGCCTTTCGCCCGTCGTGTTCCAAGGGAGGGCGGCGGCCATCGTCAGCCATGACGGTGCCCATACCCTGCACGTGCCGGGGACGATCACGCTGGTGACGATCTTCTTCATCAGCTTCGTCCTCTACTACTTCGTCAACTGGAAGTTCCTGTCGGAAGTCTGGCCGCTGTCCTAAGCGGCCGGTCTCCGGCGGGGTCCGCCAAGGGGAACAGGTGTCATGACGACCGTCTTGCGGGATTTCTACGGCATCTTCAAGATCCGCATTGGCATCGCCATCGCGCTCAGCGCGGTGGCGGGCCTTGCGGTCACGCCGGGAATTAGCCTGCCGGTCTGGCAGGTGACGGTCCTGGGGTTCGCCGCCCTGGGCGCCAGTGCGGCCGCCGGCGCTTTCAATCAATTGATCGAACGCGACCTGGACGCCCGCATGGCGCGGACGCAGAAACGTCCTTTCGTCACCGGGCGGTATCGCGGCGGGGCGGCCTGGTATCTGGGCGTCCTTCTCCTGCTGACGGGATCCGTCACCGTCGCCGGGGTGCTGTTCAATCCCCTGGTCGCTGTTTATCTGTTCCTCGGCGCCTTTACCTACGGCGTCGTCTATACGGTCTGGCTGAAAAAACGCACGCCCTGGAACATCGTCATCGGCGGCCTTTCCGGGACCTTTGCCGTGCTGGCCGGATCGGCGGCCATTTCGCCCGTTCCGGGGCCCGTGCCGGCAATTCTGGCCATGGTCCTGTTCCTGTGGACGCCGCCGCATTTCTGGAGCCTCGCCGCCGCGCTGAAGCGAGATTATGAACAGGCGGGCGTGCCCATGTTGCCGGTCGTTCTGGGTCTGGAACGGGGGTCGCGGGTGATCTTCGCCCATACCCTGGTCCTGGTCGCGGTTTCCCTGTTGCCGGGAATGTTCGGATACGGCCCGCTCTACATGACCCTGGCCGCGGTGGGCGGCGGGTATTTCATCTATCGCGCCTGGCGCCATGTCGAAGCCCCGACCCCGGTCACCGCCATGAAGGCCTTCTTCGCCTCGCTGGGGCAACTGACCCTGGTGCTGGTCGGCGCCATGGTGGAAGGGGGCGTTCTTGCTGGTCTTTCATAGGATATGCACGGCCGTCTTTCTGGCGATCCTGCTTGCCGCCGCCGGGGGCGGCTCGGCGCAGGCCAAATCCAGTCCCTTCGACGCCAAAGCGGCGTTGGCGCTGTCGCAGGCGGCAGTCGGCAGCAATCTGGCCAAACTGCATTTCACCGACAGCCGCAAGCAGCCGGTCAATCTCGCCGACTTGATGGACAAGCCCCTGGTGATCAGTCTGATCTACACCGGTTGCGCCGACATTTGCCCGACCGTCACGGAAAATCTGGCCAACGCGGTCGAGGTCGCGCGGGACATTCTGGGAAAGGATGCCTTTCGGGTCGTCACCGTCGGCTTCGACGCCCGCAACGATTCGCCGGACCGGATGCGTCTCTACGCCGCCAGCCGCGGTATCCGTGTCGACGGCTGGTACTTCCTCAGCGCCGATGCCGCCACCATAGATCAGTTGGCGCGCGACCTGGGCTTCGTGTTCCGGCCGTCGCCCAAGGGCTTTGACCATATGTCGCAAACGTCGGTGGTCGATACGGGCGGGCGGGTCTATCGACATATTTATGGACCGGATTTCGATGCGCCGCTTCTGGTCGAGCCGCTGAAGCAGGTGATCTTCGGCAAGCGGACGGAAATGACCAGCCTGGAAGGCCTGCTCAATCGCGTGCGTCTTTACTGCACGCTGTACGACCCGGCGAGCGGCACCTACCGGTTCGACTACTCGCTGATCATCTCCATCGTGCTGGGCGGATTAAGCTTGGCGCTGGTCGGTACGGTTCTGGTCCGTGCCTTGTGGCGCCATCGCGGCCCGGCCCGTCCTGCATAGACCGAAGCCTGGATCGGAACACCTACGTGAAAACAATCCAAAGCACGCTGCGCTGGGGTTTCATGTGGCTCGATGGCCTGTTCGATCAGGTCTTCACGCCGCGATGGAACCCCATGTACTACCTGGGCGGGCTTGGGTTCTTTTACTTTTGGATCGTTGCGGTCTCGGGCCTGTATCTCTACATTTTTTTCGACACGGGCCTGACGGAAGCCTTCGCCAGCATCGAGTCGCTGACCCATGAACAATGGTATCTCGGCGGCGTCATGCGGTCATTCCACCGCTACGCCTCCGATGCCCTGGTGATCATGATGGTCTTGCACATGGTCCGCGAATTCTCTTTCGACCACTACCGGGGCGCCCGGTTTTTTTCCTGGATCACGGGCGTGCCCATGACCTGGATGGTCATCGCCGCCGGGGTCACGGGCTATTGGCTGGTGTGGGATGAACTGGCGCAGTATATCGCGATCGGGTCGGCGGAGTGGCTGGATTGGCTGCCGATATTCGGCGAACCCATCGCCCGCAATTTCATGTCGCCGGTCAGTCTGGACGACCGCTTTTTCACGCTTCTGATCTTTCTCCATATCGCGCTGCCGTTGGTCCTGTTGCTGGTCATGTGGATCCACCTGCAGCGCGTCGCCTACGCCAAATGGAACCCGCCCCGGGGCCTGGCGGCGGGGACCATGGTGATGATGCTGGTCCTGTCCCTGATGTTCCCCGCCCTCAGCCATGCGCCGGCCGACCTCGCCCGCGTGCCGCAAAGCCTGAATATGGATTGGTACTACCTGTTCGCCTTCCCGGTGATCGAGATGGTCGGCGCCGGACCGGTCTGGGGCTTCGCCTTCGGCGCGACCTTTGTGCTGATGGCACTGCCTTGGCTGCCGCCGCGCAAGGCCCGGCCGGCGGCCGTGGTCGATCTCGGGAACTGCAACGGCTGCACCCGCTGCGCCGCCGACTGTCCGTTCAACGCCATCACCATGATGCCCCGGACGGACGCGCGCCCGTTTGAACAAGAGGCGATGGTCGACGCCGATCTGTGCGTCAGTTGCGGCATCTGTGTCGGCGCCTGTCCGACGGCCATGCCGTTCCGGAAGATGAGCGACCTGGTGCCCGGGATCGATCTTCCGCATTTCTCCGCTGCGGATCTGCGCGACTGTATCCACAAGGCGGCGGCCGGCTTGCAAGGAAGCTCCCGGGTGATGGTGTTCGGCTGCGCGCACGGCATTTCCGGCAGAAAGCTATCCGGAACCAATCGCGCGGGCATCGATCTGCCATGCGCGGCGATGATCCCGCCGTCATTTATCGACTACATCCTGTCCAAGGACCTGGCCGACGGCGTCGCCGTCGTCGGATGCCGCGAGGGGGAATGCCAGTACAGGCTCGGCCCCCAATGGTCGGAGGACCGCTTCGACGGTCGCCGCGATCCGCATTTGCGGTCCCGCGTCCCGCGCGAGAGGTTGTTGCGTATCTGGGCCGCGCCGGTGACCTGGCAAAGCGTCGAACGGGAACTGGCCGCATTTCAAAGTGATCTCAGCATCATTCCGACCCTGTCGACGGTACAGCGCATCCGCCGCCACAAAGGCACGGCCGCGGGCGACGACAGGCCGGAAGGGAAGGCGGTGCCATGAAGTGGATGCCGCTCCGGATATTGGGCCAGGGCGTGATCTACGCCGGATTTGCCGTGCTGATCGCCCATTTTTCCCAAGCCCCTGCGTATCGTCCCATTCCGGACGGTCACGCCCAGATCAAGCTGAGCTTCGCCCATGGCGGCAAGCCAAAGGGGGGCTGCCGGCAGCGCACCGTCGGCGAGCTGGCGAACCTGGCTCCCAACATGCGCAAAGCCATCCTCTGCCCCCGTGAACGGGTGCCCGTGGTTGTGCTGTTTGCGCTTGATAACACGCCGGTTTTCGAGGCCAGCCTGCCGCCGACGGGCCTGCGGGGCGACGGCGCGTCACAGACCTACCGGAAATTCGTGGTCCCTGCCGGATCACATCGGTTGGCGTTCAAGCTGCGCGACTCGGAGCGCACCGAAGGCTTCGATTATGCCGTCGACCGAACGTTCGATCTCAAGCCGGGACAGAATCTCGCGGTCGATTTCGATGCTGAGGCCGGCGGGTTCGTGTTCCGCAACGGGCCGCACGGAGAACAGAAATGATGGCGCTGATAGAATGGCGCGACGATTTCAAGCTTGGGATCCCTTCCGTCGATCACGAGCACGAGGAAATGATCCGCCTAATCAACGAGGCCCATGCCCGCTTGCAGGCTGATGCTCCGGCCGAGGAGATCGAGGCTTTTCTGGGCGAGGTGTTCACCCAGATCGCCGCGCATTTCGCGCTTGAGGAAACCGTGATGCGGATCCGCGCCTACGATCAATACGCAGACCATAAGGCGGATCACGAACGGTTGCTGGACAGCTTGCGGGACATCATGGACACCTTCGAGGCGGGCGATTTCGACGGTCTTTCCGAAGACCTGGGCCTGCGCCTCAGGGACTGGTTCGTGGACCATTTCAAATCCAAGGACGCCCGCCTGCATAAAATGTTAGGCGTATTCTGACAATTCCGGCATCCAGGATGCATTGTTGAGTTTTCCCTGAGATAAATGGCTTAATGGAGGGCGTGGTGTTCATTGGGGGACGAGAGACGCAGGTGAACGTCAGCGACCTTGCAATCGTCAGGGGCCAGCCCCTGTTTTCCAACCTGCCCGAAGGCATGTTCGAGCGGTTGACGGAAAACGTGCAGCCGCGCGCCTATCCCAAGGGTCGGATGATCTTTCAACGCGGCGATCCCGCTGACTATTTCTACGTCGTGCTCGACGGCTGGGTGAAGGTGTTCCGCCACACGCCCGATGGCGACGAAGCGCTTCTTAACATCTTTTCCGGCGGCGACATGTTCGCCGAGGCCGCCGCCTTCATGGGTGCAGGATACCCCGCCAGCGCGGAAGTGGTGGATGATTGCCGGCTTGTCGCACTCGAATCGAAGCGCTTCATATCGACGGTGCAGGAGCATCCGAATATCGCCTTGAGCATGCTCGCCTCGATGTCCCGCCACCTGCACCACCTGGTCTATGAGGTCGAGCGTCTGAAAACCCGAACCGCGAGCCAACGGTTGATCGAATTTCTGCTGCGCCGCTGCCGGGCGGACAAAGGGCCCTGCGTCGTCGAGCTTCCTTATGACAAGAACCTGATCGCCGCACGCCTGGGAATGCAGCCGGAAAGCCTGTCACGCCTGTTGAACCGATTCCGCGAGTTCGGCGTGACGACCGATCAGAATTCGGTCCATATCGAAGACGTGGCACGCCTGCGGGAATTCTGTCCGGTCGAGGATGGCATTGAGGGAAGCCGCACGGTCGCCTGACGCGCCGGGATCGCAACCCGCCTATCCCTGGTGACGAACGCGCGGGCCGGTCAGTACGGCCCAGTAAACGACGACAAAGATTGCGAAGGCCCCCATCCAGGCAAGGCCGGACAGCAAAATCCCGGTGTTGTAAAAATCCATGAAAAAGGTCGGCACGATGAAGCGGCCCAAGGCACCGGCCGTAACCAGGGCATAGGCCAGAACGGTGGCTTTGCCGATGACAAGGGGCCGACCCGTATGACCCAGGGCGGCGCGGCTCATGATGGCCAGGGTCATGGTCCCGATGGCGCCGGCGGACAGCGCATGAAGCGCCGCGGATGGGCTGACACCTGAATCCAGGACCGCAAGTCCCTTCAGCGCCAATCCGGCGACCAACCAGGCAAACCCCAGGTGGAGCACCCAAAGGATGGGCTGACCGAGGGTCCGATAACCCTTCCATTGCAGCAGGCGAAGACCGTTCGCCATCGCTGCCGACAGGGCCAGCCAGCCGGTGACCGGATGGTCGGGGGCCGCCAGATCGGCAACCACCAAGCCCGCCACCAGAACGATCCCGGCGGCGTTTAAAAAGGCCCGGTTGATCGGAAGGTCATCAATATTCTGATTGCGCAGCGCGTTGGTGGTGAAGGCCGGCACGACTCGGCCGCCGATGATCGCGATCAACAGGACGACGGTATCAAGACCCAGGCGCAGGCCGATGGCGACGCCACCATCCAAAAGGCCGAGAAACTCAAGATGCGTCAACAGATTGGCGGTGAACAACAGGCCCAGGATAGGTAGGAAGACGAAGTTTCTCTTCGACCAGTTGCGCGCCATCGCGGCGACGACCAGAGGCAAAAGCAAGGGGATCAACGCCAAGTCCACCACGGCTACCGTCAAGGGCGGCAGATATGCCGATCCACCCATGGCCAGACGCCCGGCCAGCCACGCCGCCGTCAACAACGCCAACATCGGCCCCTGTACAGCATGGGCGCCTGTCCAATTAGGCACGGCCGTCAGGAAGAACCCGGCGATTACGGCCATGGTGAAGCCGAACAGCATTTCATGCGCATGCCAGATATGAGGCGCCATCCCGATGGAGAGTTCGACGACGAGACCGCCGGCGAAATGAATGCCAATCCAGCTTAGAAACAGCCCCATGACCGCAACGGCATGGATCGCCGCCAGCAAGAAGAACGGCCGGAAGCCATAGGAGAAGAAGATGGAGAAGGCACCGGTTTCTTGTTTTTGCGTCATGTCACACCACCTTTGAACCAGGAACCCGCGCGAGAATTCGTGCCCAATCGGAGCGATCACAAACCGACAAGGACGTTGACAGAGCGTCTGCATCGACAGCGCGGCGGGCACGGACAGTCACGGGCATCGGCTCCTTAGCACTGACTCCCGTCCCGGGATCGAAAATATGGTGCACCTCGGGAGAAAATCTCATTCCGTCTGCGCTCGACGTCGCCAGGGCGCCGTCGGCCATGTCCAGGAGGCCGCCGCCGGGTAGTTTAATTTTCCACGGATGGCCATCCGCCCGTCCGCCGACGGCATGAAATTCTCCAAGATCGACAAGCACGTTCCGCCATCCCTGTTCGCGCAGGAGATCGGCCACCCGGTCGGTGATATAGCCCTGGGCGATGCCGTTGAGCGTCAGGCCTGTGCCGGGCGCCATGCTAACGCCCGCAGACGTCAGATGGATACGATGCGCACCGACCTTGGATAGGGCGTCCTGGATATCCTTTGGCGCGGGTCCGCTGCCAGCGCTGCCGTGGGTCCTGAAATGCCGTGCATAAAGATCCCAAATCGGCTGAATCGAGATGTCAAATGCGCCGTTGGTTATTTCCGTGTACCACAGGCTTCGGCGCAGAACGTCCATCAGTTCCAAAGGGGCGGGGTCGATCCCGGCCTTTTTGTTGAGTTGGGATAAGGCGGAGCCCGGGCGGTACAGACTGAGAATGTTTTCCAGTCGGTCGATTTCATCCTTCGCCATCAGGACTGCTGCCTTTGCCGCCGCCCGAGACGGGTGGCTGAGAATGATCCGGGCGTCCGCGCCCAGCGCCGTGCCACGCCATTCGAAAGATTCCGCCGAGGCCTTTCGTCCGCCGATGACGGCACCGGCGAACGCGCCGGCCAGAACCGTTATGCAGCGCCGCCGGTCGGGTGATCTCAACGCGTCAGTCATCACCGTGCATTTCCTTTCTGACATCAACGCCGTTTGCCAGCGCCTGTCGCCGCTCGCGGCGTTTGCGGTCGGCGACCAAGGGCGGGCAGATGTGGTCATCGAAGAAATAGGTTTGGCATTCCAGGCAATGAATACATTCGTTGGGATTGATCTCACCGCTTGGGTGGATTGCCTGGACAGTGCAGCGTTCACTGCAGATCTGACATTCGCGGCCGCACTGATGACGCCGTTTCAGCCAGTTAAAGGTCCGCAGGCGCGCCGGTATGGCGAGCGCCGCGCCTAGCGGGCAAAGGTAGCGGCAGAAAAACCGTTCGATGAACAGGCCGATGGCCAGTAATCCGGCGACATAGGCGACGAAGGGCCAAGCGCGGATGAATTTCAGAGAGATCGCCGTTTTGAAGGGTTCGACCTCGGCGATCACGATCGCCTCGTGGATGGAATGCAGCGACACCGCGAACAGGCCGATGAAGATGATGTATTTGATCGCCCAAAGACGCTCGTGAACGGCAAAGGGAATCTGAATCTGAGGAACTGCCAAATGACGGGCGCCGGCATTGATCAGTTCCTGTAAGGCGCCGAACGGACAAAGCCAACCGCAATAGACCCCGCGGCCCCATAGCAACAAGGTCACGGCGACGAATCCCCATAGAATAAAGACCACCGGGTCGACCAGGAAATGTTCCCACTTAAAACCAGTTAGAAAGGCATGTGCGAAGGTAAAAACCTGAAGTACCGAGAGTTGCCCGCCGGCATACCAGCCAAGCCAGACAAGAACGACGGCCAGGAAAATCAATCGTCCGACATCCCGGAATCGGCGATGGCGAACCAACTGATCTTGAAACACCAATACCGTGGTCAATAGACCGAGCAACACGAGAACGCCGATGACCGTGCCCTGCCGTTTGATCCAGATCTCCTGCCAAAGCGGTACCGGATCATTCGCCGGGGCGGCCGCCGCGACAACGGACACCTTTTCGATAAATGTGTCGGGCAGTCGGTAATCGAAGCTGAATACACCGTTCCGGACTTGGGTGCTTTCGCCCTTGGCTGCGGCGAATAGTTCGACCCGCCAGGGAGCCGCGGGGTCAAATCCGGTCGTGGCGGGAATGATGAACCGCGCGATTTCTCGAAATTCCGGCGCGCCGCTGGCCTTCAGGCGTTCCACGTTCTCATAGGCATCCCGAAACAGACGAATCGTTCGGTCGCCTTGAACGATCTGAATACGGTCGAAAATGCCTGTCTTGAGATAAGAACGGCCCTTGAACGAGTACGACCCGTTGGCGGCGATAAGCACAACGTTGTCTTGGGCGCCAAGAGTCGAGAAAAGCTGCTGGTGGTCACGTTCCCCGATCAGGTTTCCGCCGATCCGCGCGGGCGTCAGTAATGCGGTGTAAAGATCGATGAATAGATCGTCCGGCTTGCCGTCAAGCGCGATCCGCTGTGAAACGTCCCCGAACGTCAGCCGCCGGTGCTGGATGGCCGCTTCGGCAAGCAGGTCCCCCCAGGTCGCCGGGGCATAGTCGCGCCGCTTCAGAGCGGCGTCCCGGGCTGGGGTTCCATGGGCCCGCAGAACGGTCCGCGCCGCTCGGATAATGGCATCCTCGATCACGGCGCTGGAAACGCTGGCCCCGGCGATGGCGTCGGTGGCGGACCGGCTTCGGCCCTTGCGGCGAACCGCCGGCGCCAGAACGTTGATTCCTGAAAACCCCTGAACGAACTTTTGCAGATCCGAGTCGGATATACCGATGACCAGGATCGGTTCGTTATGACTCAGCAGGTGAGCGCCGGTGATCGTCCCGTCCAAGGTGACACCGACCAGAACATCGATGGGGCCACCACCATAACCGGTCGATCCAACCACTTCATTGGTCGACAAGACAAAGCCCGCCATTTTGCCGTCTTTGAACGCTCTCGCGGCGGGGGGTGGGCCGGCAAAGTCTTCCAGCCGTTCCGCCCCGGGGAACAGAATGTCGTGCATCTCCGGGGTCAAGCCGCCGGCCACGGCGGGGAGACCGGCCAAGGTAAAGACCAGGGCACCGACGGCCACCAGCGTTCGTATCCAGATAATCATCCAAAGATTATGGACGCAGGCCGGCGTCTCACCTTGACCGGGGTTAAGCCTCCGGTCGGCGGTCCCCGCGACGGCTCATTGAATATCCCCTCCTTAACCAGGGTTAAGGCCGATCATTTCTCCCAGCCCTATCCTTTGCATCTCACATCACTCATGAGAACCGGCGGGAGCAGGGATTATGAAACGATCAATTTTATCTGCGGCTGTTGTGGCGGCACTGATGGTAGGGACTGCCGCGACGATGGCTGCGGAACCGAAGAAACATGGAACCACGCCGGGAGACCGGTACGAGCCGAGCCTGGACGTATTGCGCGACCAACCGATGGAGCAACCGGGCTCCAAGCCCGGCGAGGTGCCGCTATCAGGCGCTCAATTCCAAAAAGCCAAGCAGATATACTTCGAACGTTGCGCCGGTTGTCACGGCGTTCTGCGCAACGGGGCGACTGGCCCCAATTTGACGACCAAGGTGACGAAGGAACGCGGGTTTGAAACCTTGCGCGACTTCATTACGTACGGTTCACCTGGCGGCATGCCCAATTGGGGAACTTCGGGCGATCTGAGCAAGGACGACATCGATCTGATGGCGCGCTATTTGCTGCTAGAACCGCCGCAGCCGCCTGAGTTCGGCATGAAGGAAATGCGGGCGACCTGGAAGGTCCGTGTTCCTTTGGACAAACGCCCGACCAAAAAGGAAAACAATCTGGACATCGACAATCTGTTCTCCGTCACCTTGCGTGACACCGGACAGGTCGCGTTGATCGACGGTGCATCGAAGAAGATCGTCCAGGTCATCGACACCGGATATGCCGTGCATATTTCCCGCATGTCCGCCTCGGGTCGTTACCTGTTCGTCATCGGTCGTGACGCCAAGATCAACCTGATCGATCTGTGGATGAAAGAGCCGTCAACGGTGGCCGAGATCAAGATCGGCGCCGAAGCCCGTTCGGTCGAAACGTCCAAGATGAAGGGCTGGGAAGACAAGTACGCGGTCGCCGGCGCCTATTGGCCGCCTCAGTACGTGATCATGGATGGGGCCACGCTGGAGCCGCACAAGATCGTGTCGACCCGCAGCATGACCTATGACACTCAAGAGTTTCACCCGGAACCCCGTGTCGCATCGATTGTGGCCTCCCACTACCATCCGGAATTCGTGGTCACGGTAAAGGAAACCGGCCATGTCCTGATGGTCAACTATTCCGACTTGAAAAACCTGAAGGTCACGGACATCGAGGCGGAACGGTTCCTGCATGACGGCGGGTTCGACTCCACGGGCCGCTATTTCCTGGTCGCCGCCAACGCCCGCGACAAGGTCGCGGTGATCGACACCAAGGAAAACAAGCTGGTCGCCCTGATCGAGACCGGCATCAAGCCGCACCCGGGCCGGGGCGCCAACCTCATGCATCCCAAATACGGCCCGGTCTGGGCCACCAGCCATCTGGGTGACGAAACGATTGCTTTGATCGGCACCGACCCCAAGGGCCATCCCGAGCATGCGTGGAAGGTCGTCCAGACGATCGAAGGTCAAGGCGGCGGGGCGCTGTTCATCAAGACGCATCCCAAATCCAAG
Source organism: Thalassospiraceae bacterium LMO-SO8 (assembly GCA_031655335.1). Lineage (NCBI taxonomy): Bacteria > Pseudomonadati > Pseudomonadota > Alphaproteobacteria > Rhodospirillales > Thalassospiraceae > Thalassospiraceae bacterium LMO-SO8. Next base: position 2,455,074 of record CP134226.1, read on the forward strand.
TACCTTTACGTGGACACCCCGTTGAACCCGGAAGCTGAAATTGCGTCCTCGGTCGCCGTGTTCAAAATCGCCGACCTGGCCAAGGACAAGCCCGCGTTCAAGGTCCTGCCCATCGGCGAATGGTCTGGAATCACCGAAGGTGTGCGCCGCGTCGTCCAGGGCGAATACAACAAGGCCGGCGACGAAATCTGGTTCTCCGTATGGAATGCACGGAACCAGGAATCGGCAATCGTTGTGGTTGACGACAAGACCTTGGAGAAGAAGGCGGTCATCCGCGACAAGCGTCTGGTGACGCCGACCGGAAAGTTCAACGTCTACAACACCCGGAACGACGTCTACTGACCAAGCTGACAGATTGGAATCCGGCGGAGACCAAATGTCCGCCGGATTCCATCCCCCTTCGCATTCTCATGGGTAAACACGGGAGACTCCAAAATGGTGCGAATCTCGTCGTTGAAGGTCTACCTCGTCGGCGCGGGGCCGGGTGATCCGGGACTGTTGACGGTGAAGGCCCGTGACCTTCTGGAACAAGCCGATGTGGTCGTCTATGACCGCCTGGTTTCTAAGGAAATTCTCGATCTGGTTCCCGCCGGTGCGGCCCGGATCAATGTCGGCAAGCAGCCCCACTGCCATCCGGTGCCGCAGGACGAAATCAATAACCTTCTGGTATCGCTCGCCCACGACGGGCGCTGTGTCGTCCGCCTTAAGGGCGGGGATCCATTCATGTTCGGGCGCGGCAGTGAAGAGGCCCTTCACCTCAAACATCACGGCATCGACTTTGAGATCATTCCCGGCGTCACCGCCGCCACGGGGTGTTCGGCCTACGTCGGCGTGCCGTTGACTCACCGCGGGCTGGCGACAAGCGTGCGTTACATCACCGGGCATTGCCGCGACGATCATGAACTCGACTTGGACTGGCGCGGGTTGGCCGACGAGGACACCACGTTGGTCGTTTACATGGGGGCGGCGAGCATGGCGCATATCGCCGTCCGCCTGATCCGCTATGGACTGCCTTCGTCGACGCCGGCCATGGCTGTCAGCCAAGGCACGACCCGGCATCAGCGCCAAGTCGCCTCGACCCTGGGCGAGGTGGCGGACGCTGTTGCCGATGCCGATCTACCGTCACCGATCATGTTCATTGTCGGCCGGGTGGTGACCTTGGCCGACGATCTGGCAAGGGAAACCATCAATGAAGTCGTCAATTTCGACCGCGCGTCGGCCCGCCAGGCTTAATCGCTGTGTGGCCTGGGCCGGCTTGGCGCTGCTTGTCGCAGCCGGTCCGGTTTCGGCGGGCTCTCTGACGGCAGAGCAGGGTGCCCGCCTTGATCACCTGCTGCGTCATGACTGCGGCTCTTGTCACGGCATGACCATGAAAGGCGGCCTTGGCCCGGCGCTTCTGCCTGTGACGTTGCAGGACCGGGACGAGGACGGCCTGGTGCAGATGATCCTGTTCGGCAACCCGGCCCGCGCGATGCCGCCCTGGGGAGGCATGCTCGACGAGGCAGAGGCCCGCTGGATCGTCAGGCGCCTGAAACACGGATTGGACGAAGGGGAGCCCAAACCATGAGCCCACGACTGTCGACGGCCCTGCGGATTGTTCTTCTGGCGGCCATCGCCATGACGGCGTTCGTAGTCGCGCCGCGCGCCGACATGGCGTTGCGCGGTACCGGCGACTTGGGCATCGTCATCGAACGCGCGGCCGGCAGCCTACAAGTGATCGAGACCACGGGACGCACGGCCCTCGGTAGGGTCAAGGGTCTGGGTGATCTCAGCCATGCCTCGGCCGTGTTTTCGCGAGACGGCCGCTTTGCTTTTGTCTTCGGTCGGGACGGTGGTCTGACCAAGGTCGACCTGCTGACCCGGCATATCGTCAAGCGCGTCGTCCAAGCCGGCAATAGCATCGGCGGGGCGATCTCGCAGGACGGGACTCTGGTCGCCGTGTCCAACTATAAACCCGGCGGGGTCAAGGTCTTCGACAGCCGGACCTTGGACTTGGTCGCCGTCATTCCGGCGGTATCCGGCGGCGCGCAATCCAAGGTCGTCGGGTTGGTCGATGCCCCCGGGCAGAAATTCGTGTTCAGCCTGTGGGACGCCGGCGAAATCTGGGCCGTCGACATGTCACGGCCGACGGCCCCGGAAATCACGAAATTTTCCGACATTGGACGCAATCCCTATGACGGCCTGATCACACCGGATGGCCGCTATTACGTCGCCGGTCTGTTCGGTGAGGATGGCTTGGCCAAGCTCGACCTGTGGAACATGGGTGCCGGGGTTACTCGTATCCTCGGCGGTTATGGCCGTGGCGAGGAGAAACTGCCGGTCTACAAAATGCCGCATCTGGAAGGCTGGGCCCAAGCCGGCGGACGATTGTTCCTGCCCGCTGTCGGGCGCCATGAGATTTTGGTCGTCGACGCCGCAACCTGGCGGGAAGTGGGCCGTATTCCGGTTCACGGCCAACCCGTGTTTGCCGTCGCACGTCCGGATGGGCGCCAGATCTGGGTCAATTTCGCACACCCCCTGAACGATACGGTGCAGGTCATCGACGTGCCGGATTTGAAGATCGTCAAGACCTTCACGCCGGGAAAGGCGGTCCTGCATATGGAATTCACGCCGCGCGGCGAGCAGGTCTGGATCTCCGTCCGCGATGAAGATCGCGTCGATGTTTACGACACGGGCAGTTTGACGCGCGTCGGCGAGATCGCCGCCGACAAACCCAGCGGAATTTTTCTGACGGCGCGCGCCGGGCGGACGGGGTTATAGGCCATGGACCTGACCTCCCAGGAACGTGCCTTGATCAACGCCTATCAGCGCGGCTTTCCGTTGGAGGCAAGGCCCTTTGCCCGCATGGGAAAGGATGTGGGAATGTCCGAGGAAAAGGTGCTGGAGGTGATCTCCGGATTGATGGAGAGCGGTGCACTGTCGCGCGTCGGCGCCGTCGTCGCCCCCAACCGCGCCGGGGTTAGCACTCTGGCCGCTATGGAAGTGCCGGCCGAGCGTCTTGGTGACGTCAGTGCCCTCGTCAGCGCCCACAAAGAGGTGAACCACAATTACGAACGCGAACACCGCCTGAACCTGTGGTTCGTGGCAACCGCGCCGGATGCCAGGAAGCTGGCGGACCTACTGTCCGACGTCGCGGCCGAGACGGGCCTGAAGGTCATCGATCTGCCGCTGGTCGAGGCCTATCACATTGATCTGGGATTCCCTGTATGACCGCGATTGACGCCAAGGACAGAGAATTATTGTCGGCGATCGAGGGTGGCCTGCCCTTGGTTGCGGCGCCCTATGCGGAGGTCGGGCAGCGCATAGGATTGAGTGAACAGGAAGTCATCGACCGTTTCGCGGGCTTGATTGATACCGGCGTCGTCAAGCGGCTGGGTTTGGTCGTCCGTCACCACGAGCTTGGTTACACAGCCAATGCCATGGTTGTCTGGGATGTCCCTGATCACAGGGTCGCCGAATTGGGGCGGCGGGCCGCGACCAGGGATTTTGTCACCTTGTGTTACCGGCGTCCCCGGCGGTTGCCGGAATGGCCGTTCAACCTGTTTTGCATGATTCACGGCAAAAACCGGGCCGAGGTCCGGGGCCAGATCGCCCGCCTGAATCACGAGACCGAACTGGGGGCTTTTCCCAACACGGTTCTGTTCAGCCGCCGCCGGTTCAAACAATGCGGCGCGCGGTATGGCGCCGATGCCGCCGACGCGGATGTCATTCCCCTTGATCCCGTCGACCGTCAGATCGTCAATGGACTGCAAGGCGGGTTCCCGATTTCCGACCATCCGTTCGCGGAGGCGGCTGGGCGTTTGGGCTTGACCGAGGTCGACCTGATCACCCGGGTTCAGAGCCTGTGCCAGCGCGGTGTGCTGTCGCGCTTCGGTCCCATGATCAATGCCGAACGTTTGGGTGGCGGCGTGATCTTGGCCGCTCTGGCCGTTCCTGAGGACGATTTCGACCGGGTCGCTGATCTGGTCAATGCCCATCATGAGGTCGCCCATAATTATGCCCGCGACCATCGCCTGAACATGTGGTTCGTGTTGTCCGTCGAACGACCGGAACGTATCGCCGAAGTGATCGCCGATATCGAGGCCGAGACCGGCCTGCATGTCTATCCCATGCCCAAGTTGGAAGAATATTTCGTTGAATTCAAGGTGAGCGTTTGACCGCCATGAACCAGTTTCGATCCAAACTGGACGGCACCGACAGGGCGATCCTGAAAGCCCTGCAAGAGGGGCTTGCCCTCGTGGCCAAACCCTATCATGCGGCAGCCGAGCAATTGAACCTGGACTCGGCCGAGGTCATGGCCCGGCTTAAGCGGATGCAAGCGGCGGGGGTCATCCGCCGTCTGGGCGCCGTGCCCAACCATTACAAGCTGGGCGTGCGTTCCAACGGCATGACGGTCTGGGACATCGACGATGCGGTCATTGACGAGGTCGGGCGGACGGTCGGCGCCCTGCCGTTCGTATCTCATTGCTATCACCGTCCGCGCCATCTGCCGAACTGGCCGTACAACCTTTTCGCCATGGTGCATGGACGCAGCCGTGCCGAAACCGAGGCCCATGCAGCAGAGATCGCCCGGACCCTGGGCACGCAGGTGCGAGCCCATGAAATTCTATACAGCACTCGGATTCTTAAAAAGACCGGTCTGCGCCTGATCGGATAGGGAAGGCTCAAAGATGTTCCGCATTACCCAGTACATGAGGGAGGTTCTTAACCCCACGCCGCTTGGCCCCAAGCGCAACCCGCCGGGCCCGGTTGTGATCTGGAACCTGATCCGGCGCTGTAATTTGACATGCAAGCATTGCTACTCGATCTCGTCCGACCACGATTTCCCCGGTGAGCTTACGACCGAGCAGGTCTATCGCACGATGGATGATCTTTGGGATTTCGGCGTCCGTGTGCTGATCCTATCGGGCGGCGAGCCGCTGCTGCGTCCCGACATCTTTGAGATTTCGCGCCGGGCAAAAGACAAGGGATTCTATGTCGGGCTGTCGACCAACGGCACGCTCATCGATGACGGCCTGATCGGCCCCATTGCCGACATCGACTACGATTACGTCGGCATCTCCCTTGACGGGATCGGAGCGACACACGATGCCTTTCGCGGCAAGGCCGGGGCGTTCGACGCATCGCTCAAGGCCGCGCGCCTGTGCCGTGCCGAGGGGCTGAAGGTCGGGCTCCGGTTCACCATGACGATGGATAACGCCCATCAGCTTCCCGATCTGTTGGCGCTGATCGAGGACGAGGACATCGACAAGTTCTACCTGTCGCATTTGAACTACGCCGGGCGCGGCAACAAGAATCGCGGGGATGACGCCCATTGGGCAATCACCCGGGACGCCATGGACCTGATGTTCGAGACCTGTCTGAAGGGGCTGAGATCGGGGCGCGACCGCGAATTCGTGACCGGAAACAACGATGCCGATGGCGCCTATCTCCTGCTTTGGGTTCGCCGGCATTTCCCCGATCAGGCAGATCACATCCGCGCCAAGCTGGAGCAATGGGGCGGGAATTCGTCGGGCGTCAATATCGCCAATATCGACAACCTGGGTGACGTCCATCCCGATACGTTTTGGTGGAACTACAAACTGGGCAATGTGAAGGACCGGCCCTTTTCCGAAATCTGGCGTGACACGTCGGATCCGATACTGGCGGGCCTCAAACGCCAACCCCGGCAGGTCGGGGGGCGGTGCGGCGCGTGCGGCTTCTTTGCCATCTGCGGCGGAAACACGCGCGTGCGGGCGATGCAGCTGACCGGCGACCCCTGGGCCGAGGATCCGGGCTGTTATTTGTCGGACGCGGAAATCGGTGTCGAGGCCACGGGCGCCCGGGTCATCAACCGGCCGTATCGAAAGGGGGACCATGCCAATGCGGTTCTCTAGAGTGATCGTCTTATCGGCGACCATGGCGCTGTCGGTGGCGGCGCTTTCGGTATCGGCATCGGCTGACCCGGCCCTGATTCTGTATCAGCAGCATTGCGCCGCGTGTCATGGCGACGACCGGTTGGGGGGCATCGGCCCGGCATTGTTACCCGAGAATTTGAAGCGCCTACGCAAGAACGCCGCTGTGGCGACGATTTCGAAGGGCCGGCCGGCATCCCAGATGCCAGCCTTCGACAACCAGTTGAATGACGATCAGATATCGTTGCTCGCCGATTTCATTTATCGCCCGCTGCCCGAGGTGCCGACCTGGGACATGGCGCGGATGGCGGCGTCGCAGGTCATCCACAATCCGGTCGAAACCCTTCCGGCGGAACCCGTACACACGGCGGACCTGATGAACCTTTTTACGGTGGTCGAGACGGGCGATCACCACGTGACCATTCTCGACGGAGACCGGTTTTCTCCGATCTGGCGCTTCAAGTCCCGGTTCGCCTTGCATGGCGGTGCCAAATATTCACCTGACGGACGGTTCGTCTATCTCGCTTCGCGGGATGGTTGGGTTTCCAAATACGATTTGTGGAGCCTGAAGCCCGTCGCCGAAATACGCGCCGGCATCAATACCCGCAACATTGCCGTGTCGGGGGACGGGCGCTTCGTGATGGTCGGCAACTTCCTGCCACATTCGCTGGTGGTTCTGCGGGCCACCGACCTGTCGCCGCTTAAGGTGATCCCGGTCATTGGCAAAAAGGGCGACTCTTCCCGTGTCAGTGCTGTCTACACGGCGCGGCCCAGGGAAAGCTTTGTCGTGGCGTTGAAGGATATTCCCGAGGTCTGGGAAATTTCTTACGCGGACAGTCCACGCCCCGTGCCCATGGGATTGGTCCACAACTATCAGCCGGGAATGGAGGAGGGGGCTTTCGACCGAGGGCCTTTTCCCGTCCGCCGCATCGTGCTCGATGATTATCTGGACGACTTCCTGTTCGATCCCGAATACCGAAACTTGATCGGTGCTGCCCGCAACAGCAAGAACGGCCAGGTCGTGAACCTGAATGTCGGCCGTAAGGTCGCCGACTTGGCATTGACCGGTCTGCCGCACCTGGGGTCGGGGATCGTGTTCGACTACCAGGGAGACAAGGTCTTCGCCACGCCGCATCTGAAGGATGGCGCGGTCAGTGTGTTCAACCTGGAAACCTGGCAGAGGGTCAAGCGGATAGAGACGCTGGGTCCCGGGTTTTTCATGCGCAGCCATGAGAACACGCCCTATGCCTGGGTCGATGTGTTCTTCGGTAAGGACCGTGACGCCGTTCATGTGATTGACAAGCGAACACTAGAGATCGTGAAGACCCTCCGTCCGGCACCGGGCAAGACGGCGGCTCACGTGGAGTTCACGAAGGATGGTCGGTTCGCGCTGCTCAGCATTTGGGACATGGAAGGGGCGCTCGTGGTTTACGACGCGGCGACCCTGGAGGAAGTCAAACGCATCCCCATGGTCAAACCGTCCGGGAAATATAATGTCTATAACAAGATCACGCTCTCCAGCGGCACCAGTCACTAAACCCGACGCGGTTTCGGCCGTTGGGGTTCTGCTGGTCGGGCACGGCTCGCCGTCCCGAACCGGGCCGGCGCGAACGCTGGCCGGCCATGCTCGCGTGCTTAAACGCATGGGGCGATTTTCCACCGTTCGCCATGCGGTGCTTTCCGGCGGCCCGGACCCCGCCCGTGAGTTGGCGGCCATGGTCGACCAGGGCCGTGTTCTGGTTCTGCCGATGTTCATGAGTGATGGCTATCTTGTCCGCCATGTTCTGCGTGAGCGCCTGGGGTCTGGTGGTGATAGGCCTGGTGTTCATGTCTGTCCGCCGATCGGGCTTGCCCCGGAACTCGTAAACTTGATCGTCGAGGTGGCGGAGGAGATACGGTCTGTCCGAGGGTGGTTGCCGAACGCCTGGGACCTCATGCTGGCCGCCCATGGATCGACCAAGGATCCGGCGTCACGGCATTCCGCGGACACCCTGGCCCGGAGCATGGCACGGGTGTTGACGGTCAATCGTGTGCGGACCGCGTTTTTGGAAGAAGCTCCCTTCCTTGCGAACGTGTCTGATCACCTGATCCGTCCGACCGTGGTGGTGGGCCTGTTTGCCGCCGGTGGGGGGCATGCGAGGGAGGACGTTCCGCAGGCCCTCAAATCGGCCCGCCAGCCGGTCGCCTATGCCGGGGCGATCGGCTGTGACCGCAGAATCCCGAATTTGATCGGGGCGGCATTGGAGCGGGAGTTGAGAAAGTCCGTCGCGGCGGCCTAGGCGAGAGCCCGTTCCTGCATGGGGCGATCGCAATGGCGCCGCCAAAGGGCGCGGGCGGAGACCATCGCTTCTTCCTGAGTGCATGCGCCATCCAGGCCCTTAAGGGCGATCGCCGCGGTGGCGATAATTGACGCCTCGGCGGCGGGGTGGTCGATTTCCCCCCGCCACAGTTTGGCGACCAATTCCGGGGTCAGGTCTTCTTCGCGCCACAGGAAAGCGGCGCCGTCAATAAGTGCGGGCCACTCTTCTTCGTCCGGCGTGCTGCCAGAAAGGATCGCCACGGTGCTGGCTTTGTATGGGTTGCGTTGCGCTTCGCCACCGATACCTTTGAACACGGCGGCTTTCGTCTGCCCCAAGACGCGCAAAGCTTCAATATGCAACGGCCGGTAGGGCGTGTGGACAACTCCGACCATGGATAGGGTGGCATCCAATGGGTTCAGATCGCGGGCGAAGGTGTTGGCGACGGAGCGCACGCCCAAGATCGGTTTGAGATGGAACAGGGCCTCGGTTTCGGGAGATAGGTCCTCCAAGCCCATATAGGCGAACCCGCTAGTTTGCAGATGGGCTTGCGCCTCGGACAGGGAGCCGGCGGCGACGATACCCAAGGCATCTAGGACCGGCCGGATCGGCGCGCAGTCCTGGGATTCACCGGCGATTCCGTGCATGAAAACGCGGATTCCGAATTTTGCCAGCAATAACGCCGCCAGGACGAACCAGGGCTGCTGGCGATGTTTATCTGCGTAACTGGGCCAATCAATGTCCGGCGCGATCGTGTCACTGGAAACCTGGATCCGGGCCCGAACGGCATCAACGAATCCGGCAAGTTCCTCGGCGGCTTCACCACGTTGGCGCAGGACCAGAAGAAACCCGCCCAAAGCCAAAGGGTCTGCCTGGCCATCCAGAATGAGGGTCATCGCCTCGGCCGCTTCCGAACGGGTGAGTGCACGGGACAATGACGGCCCACGACCGACAATCTTGGTGAACTCGGAAAATGCCGTCGCCATGGCTGTTACTTGTTTCTCCTGAACGCGGCGCCCGCACCGAACTCTGGGCTTTAAAACCCGCGAAGCCTGTCGTCAGCTTCCGTGTTGCTTCAAATATGCAATGACGTCGGCGCGCTCATCTTCCTTACGCAGGCCCGGAAAGACCATCTTGGTTTTATTCACCACGTCTTTGGGTTTCTCCAGGAATTTGTCCAAGGTGGATTCGTCCCAGATTAGCCCGGACTCCGCCATTGCGCTGGAATACTTGAAACCCTCGACGGCGCCCGCCTTGCGACCGACAACGCCGAAAAGGTTGGGGCCAACCTTGTTTTTGCCGTCTTTTTCGACGGTGTGGCAGGTCTTGCACTTTCGGAAAACCTTTTCTCCCTTGGCGCCATCGTCGGCATGGGCGACGTTCACGACAACGACTGCCGCCAAAAGGCCCGCAAAAACTCCACAGAGAGTGCTTTTCATGAAACTATTCCTTCCTGTTTTTTCAACCGTGCTGCCGCTCCTGGTCGTTCGAAGACGCGAAAAGACAAAGTCTTCCCCCTGCCGGAACCTGACGGCCTTATAACAATACGTCACCACCCATCGTCGGCATTAACCATGGTTAAGCGTGGCCCTCCGACGAACGGGCTCTTGTTCGTCGGGCTGGTTGGTGGGTGAATGATAAGCGGGCTACGAACCAACGAATCACTGTCAAAACCCGGAGCTTCCTGTGCTTTGAATTGTTAAGCAGAAAAGAAGTGATGATTTTTGACTCTCCGAAAATGAAAGCAATCAGGCAGCAAATTGTGCCGATTGAATCTTGCTACTGAAATTAAAAAAATCTCCATATTTCAATATGCGTTGGTCATTTTTGTTTAGCAAAATCTCAAAGCCGTAGCGCTCAATGCGAACCCATGGAAAGAAATTCAAATCCACGTCCGACAAATTCTTGAAAGATCGGGGGTCGTTCGGAACTTGACGCTCCACCAGCACAGGTGGCCAATGGCCGCCCTGTTTGTTTCTGTTGCCAGTTCAAAAATTCATTCGTGACCTGTCGAGTTTGTCCACATCAGAGAGCAGGATTCTTGTGAGTTTGATGACTTGGTTAATGTGGCTTCGGTCAATACGATCAGGTGCTCCGGCAATGTTTAACTCTGCCTGCTGAAGCGCCTTACGAAGGTTGGTCGTTTTCTCTCTCAGTTCTTTTCGTAGACGGGCTTCAGATAGATCAACGGGTGCTAAAACTCGCTCTGCCGATTCAACCATGGCAATTCGGGCGAAGCGACTTAGGAACATAATGTTCATTTGCCGCATCGCCGCGCGGATGGCGTCGTTCTGATCGGAAGAAACGCGGATCGATAAGATATGGTCTTTTATGTTCGACTTGCCTGTCATCGTGCTCTCCTTTGCGCAAAGCGCATCGAAAACCGCCGTCCGGGCGGCGCGGGATGAAACGCAAGTTGAAAGCAGGTAGTTGGAAGGGTGGCGGAATTCCGACGTTTTTCGGGTATCTCTTAATCAGCGGGTCGTAGGTTCGAATCCTACACAGCCCACCATTCTTCCCTTCCCCGAAATTCCAGATTGATGCCGCGCCGGTGACGGCGCCCGGCGGGTTCAGCCTTGGACGGCGGCAAGGGCTTCTTGTTCGGTGTCCTTGAGGGTCAGAATTTGCAGAAATCCGGAAATGGCGATCACTTCGCGGATATGCGGGTTCATGCCGAACATGGCGAAGCCGACCCCGCCCTTGGAGCAGAACTTGCCGGCCATCAAGAGGACGCGAAGTCCGGCGCTGGAGATGTAGTCGACGCCTGTGAAGTCGACCAGGGCGGGGCTGGGCGCGGTATTCAGCTTGCCAATCAGAATCTCTTCGAAATCACGGGCGGTTTTGCTGTCGATGCGGCCTTTGGGGCGCACGATCAACACCCCTGATACGGTTTCCGACGTGGTGTCCAACATCCAGGTTTCCTCCTCGCTCCGCCCGGGGGCGTCCGCCCCTTCGCGGTATTTATGGCAAAGGGTCCGGGCAAAGTCCATGGCGCCGCGCCGCGCCGAGGTCGCGCGTCCCGTTCTGTCCGGGTATAAGGGAATTCGGAGCGTTTCGTGTCGGAGGGGGATAAATGCGTATTCGCACCAGATTTACGCTCTTCACCATTGTGCTGTTGATCGGGGCGACATTGTCGACGGGCTTGATCAGCGGCTACGTCATGCGCGAGCGGGTACGCGCCCAGGCCCTTAATGAGGCCCGGGTCGTCGCCCAACTGCTGTCCCAGGCGGCGCGCAAGGCGATCGCCTTGCCGGAAGATCTCGAGGATACGATCGGCGACCTCATGATCGGCCATGCCAAGCTGACGGCGCGTTACGTGGCGGCGGCGGAAAAGGCGGGGTTCACCATCGACCGCATGATTTCCGAGCTCTACGACGTGACCACGTCGTCCCCGGTCAGCGAATTCTGGATCACCGACCCGGAAGGCAATGCCTACATCAACACGGAAGAAGAAGAGTTCCGTTTCTCCGGCGATCCGGACCGCAATCCCAATTCCTACATGTTCTGGCCGCTGATCACGGGTGACCGCACCCTGGTCGTCGGTAAACTGGGCGAGCGCGACGTCGGCGATGGGCGCTACAAGTACGCGGCGGCGGCCGGCATCGACAAGCCGCGCATCGTGCAGGTCGGGCTGAGCGCCCTCTATTTCGACGAGATTGCCCAGGCCGTCGGCCTGAAAAGCACCCTGGATGCGCTGATCGGGTCCAATCGGTTCACCGCCGTCTGGGCGTTCGACCTACAGGGCGAGGTCATCACCGGCGCCGAGCAAGGGGCATCCGACGAGGACGGCAAGCGGGCGTTCCGCGATCCGAACGCGGGCGAACGGGCGCTTGCCATGGCCTCCATCGCCAAAGGCGACGTGGTCACCGAAACCCTGGGTGAGGTCGTCAACGTCGCGGCGCCGATCCTCGGCCGTCTCGGCGATCCGGCCGGCAGCGCCGTGGTTCAATTCTCCCTGTCCCAGGTCAACGACGCCGTGCGTCAGAGCTGGATCGTCACCGCCGAGCTGACCGTGGCGATCGCCCTGATCGGCGTGCTTCTGGCATCTTTCGCCGGGCGCCAGATGTCGCGCCCGATCGAGGCCGTCAGCCGCGCGGTGCACGAGGTCGAACGCGCCCACGCCGGGGCGGTCGATCTCAGCGTCGTCATGGGGCGGACGGACGAGATCGGCACCCTGGCGCGCTCGATCACCGCTATGGCCAACCAGGTGTTCCAGCGCGAGGACGAGATGGAGGCGCTGGTGATGGCCCGGACCAGCGATCTGGCGGCCAAGAACGAAGCCTTGCAGCAGATGCACGAGCGCATCGCCGAGGAACTGAGGGTCGCCCAGTACCTGCAGGCTTCCATGCTGCCCGAGGAGTGGTCGCAGCAGCCTGACTTCGAAATTCAGGCAATGATGGAACCGGCGCGCGAGGTCGGCGGCGATTTCTACGACTATTTCACCATCGATCACGAACGCATCGGCATCGTTATCGCCGACGTGTCGGGCAAGGGAGTTCCGGCGGCGATCTTCATGGCCATCGCGCGGACCACCATCCAAGGCCTGGCCGCCACCGGCAACAGTCCGGGGCGCGTCATGCGTGACGCCAACGAGGTGTTGTGCGGGGTCAATCCGCTGAGCCTGTTCGTCACCGTGTTCTACGCGATGCTTAACCGGCGGACCGGGGAATGCACCTATGCCAATGCCGGGCATAATCCGCCCTACATGCTGCGGCGCGGCGGTGAGGTCTCGCCGCTGCCGACGACCAACGGGGTTGCGCTGGGCGTCATGGAGGGCCTGGACTATGCCGAGGCAAGCCTGACCCTGGGGCCCGGGGACTCTCTGTTTGCGTTCACGGACGGGTTCACGGAAGCGTTCGATCCGAACGGCGAGGAATACGGCGAGGACCGCCTGGTTCAGTCGCTGACGCCGGAAGGGCCGGATGTCCGGCCATCGGCGCGCCACGTCACGGAACGGGCGACCAGCGCGGTCAAGAATTTCACGGGCGACGCGGAGCAATCCGACGACCTCACTTGCCTGACCCTTCATTTTGTCGGGTTCTCGGATGCCAGCGAACAGATGAACGATCAAAACCTCGTGGTGCTGGTGAAGAACGATCTGGACGAAATCGGCCGTCTTGCCGAACAGGTCGAAGCATTCGGGGAGCTGATCGGTATGACGGCCAAGGAGGTTTTCGAGGTCAACATGTCGATGGACGAGATCATCACCAACATCATCTCCTACGGGTATGACGACGGCGGCGAACATCAGATCCTGGTCGAGATCACGCGCGACCGGAAGACGCTGTCGATCCTGATCGAGGACGATGGCAAGGCGTTCAACCCGTTGGCCGATGCGCCCGAAGCCGATACGGAATCCAGTCTTGAGGATCGCCAGATCGGCGGTCTGGGCATCCATCTGGTGAAAACGGTGATGAGCGACGTAATCTACAGTTGGCGCAACGGCCGCAACCGATTGGTCATGAAGAAGGAACTGGGCGTCTAATCCGGGGGATGGCTTCGTGCCTCTTGGCGCACCGCGGCGAAGGCCGCCGGCAGGTTGTCGTGGACATGCAGGATCGCGGTGAACCCGGCCATGCGCAGGACGTTGGCGATATTTGCCGTGGGCGCCGAGACGGCGAACGCGTTTCCCTTGGCGGCGGCGTTCTTGGCCGCGAACAGCAGGGCGCGTAGCGCCATGGACGAAATGTAGGTCGTCTCGCCCAGGTCGATGATCATCGAATTTCCCGACGCCAGGGCGTCGTTCACGGCGGCCTCCAACTTCGGCGCGGCGGCCGTGTCGAGCCGGCCCTTCGGTTCCAGGACAATGAGACCCCGTTCCGGCGTGCTGGTGAAAACGATCATGCGTGTTTGTCTACCGTGTTCGCCGGCGGCGCGAGGGCCAGTCGGGTCAACGTCTGTTCCAGGCGCTTGAGCACCTTGACGACATCGCCGGCAGACCGGCCCTGCGCGGCCTGCTGTAGGTCCTTGAACAAAATCTTGGAACGCTCGCGGATCGTCCTGTCCGCGGCGGCGTGCACACGGCCGTTGGTCATGGGATCGGCAAGTTGGCAAAACTCGTGGATGCGCTCGATCTTGGTCAGATTGATCTCGGCCGTTTCATAGACCAGTTCACCCGAAGCCGCCTGATCCGACAGGTCGCGGAACATCATCACCATCAGCTTTCCCATGGCGACCACGAAGCGGGTGATGGATTCACGTCCCCGACTTTCCAGGAATCCGTCGTGCGGCCCTTCCATGTCGCGCTCGTGATGTTCCAGCACGCGGGCCATCACGGCGATCAGGTCGTCGATCGCGGTCAACACGATGCCTAGGTCAAAGCGGTTCAGATTGTCGGGCCGCTGTAAAAAGCGGTCGACGGCATCGGAGGCGCTGTCCATGATCAGGCGGGCGGTCACCTTCTCGTTCTTCTCAAGGACGTCGGCGACCGTATGAATGCCGAGGTCCTGCAAGGCCCAGTACAGCACGTCCATGCGCAGGAGATCGGCCGACAGGCCGCGCAGGTCGGGCGGATCGGGCGAGGTCAGGATATCGTTGATCTGCCCCTGATAAAGACGAACCAGGTTGCTTAGGCGACGTTCCAGATCTGCCCGCCATTTCAGCGGCGCGCCGTGGCCGGTCAGGTCCTTGCAGCGCGTGGCCAGAAGTTGAAACAGCTTGGCCGCGACCGGGGAGTGGCTGCGGATCGACAGGTCAAGGGCCATCGCCCGGTCGGCGGTGACTTCGGGGACCGGCAGGGTTTCCTCGATCGCGCGGTTAAGACGCGGAATGAAATCGGCGCCGAACGCGCTGAACAGGCCGTCGGCGCAAGTCTGCGCATCGATCCAGGTGCGGTCTTTGTGCCCAAACGGGGCCGCCTTGACGAGGATCGCGATGCAGTCTTCGGTCTGGCGGTACAGGTCCTCGAACGCCTTTGGGTCGTATTTTTCCCGGCAGTCCTTGGCATTGTCTGCGGGCAGCACCCGGTCAAAGGCATTGCGGAGCGCGTGCAGCCGGCGCGTGACCTCACGCGGGTCCAAGGCGTCGAAATCTGCCTCCATGGGTTCCCCTCCGGGCCGGCGATGCGGCCATTCCCCTGCTTGTCCGGTCCTCGTGGCCGGGAAGACCGGATCAGCATCGCATCATATACGACAAACGAAGGGGATTCACAGTGTTCAGACCCTCGTGTGTCGCGCGGTTCGAGGCTCACAACACCTTGAATTTTTGCTGCGGCGCGGTTCTGGGAAACCTCCTGATCAGCGGGCTATCGCTTCGAATCCGACGCAACCCGCCATTCCTCCAGATACGCTTATTTTTTCCCGGCCGCCTTCAGGGCCTGTTCGCGGTAGGCCTGGATGCGGGCTTTCAGCCCGGGGACCGAGGCCGTGCGTGCGATGTCGGCCATGTCGCCGTCGCGGGTGTCGGTCGCCGTCACGCGGAACAGATCGGCCGTCGCCTGGGGGCTGAGAATCTGGGCCGCGGCGCCGGCATCGGCGGCAGCCTGGGGCCAGTCCGCCGCGTCGATCATATCCGTGGCGAAGCCGAGCCGCAGCGCCTCGGCCGCATCGAAGGTCAGGCCGGAATTCTGGATGTGGCGGGCCGCGTCCTCGCCGACACGGACCTTGAGCCGCCGGGTGCCGAGCACGATGCCGAAGCCGAGCCCGGGCATGCGGAATGACGTGCCGGGTGCCGCGATGCGCCGGCTACAGGCGCAGAACAGGTCGGCGCCCGCGCCGAACACCCGGCCATGGGCGAGCGCCAGCGTGGGGAACGGCGCGTGATAGACGGCCTGTAGCAGGGTTTCGATGCGGATCAGGCGATGAACCAGGTCGCCGTCCGTGACGCTGTCCAGGTCCGACAGGTCGAACCCGGAACAGAAGCTTTTGCCCTCGCCGCGCAGGACGATCAGCCGGGTGCCGTCGGTCGCGGCGGCCGTGACGGCGACGAGCAGGTCTTCGACCAGATCGGGGCCCAGGGCGTTCGCCTTGTCGGTCCGGTTCAGGGTGATTTCGGTGGCGCCGTCCTGTTTCGCGATGATGAGGTTCTGGGTCATGTCGTCGTCCTTGTGGTTCCGAAAGGCAGGGCGATCAGTTCGCAGATTTGCCGCATCCGGTCCACCCTTTCCTTGAGGGGCCGCGGGGCCAGCGCCCTGGTCCGGGTTGAAATCCGGCCGTGCAATCCCCATCTTAATTCATAAGGTCACAGGCTGCGCCCGTCGGCGCCGGCCAGTGACCGCTGTATCATGGCTGATATTTCCTCCGACATATTCCCCAACACCGCCCGGCGGCATCAGGTTCCGGCCGTGCCCCCGGTGACGACGACGGAGGCCGGAAACCTCCGCCGCGTCGGTGTCGAGATCGAGTTCGCCGGTCTGGACGTGCCCGCCGCCGCGAATCTGGTTCAGGCGCATTTCGGCGGCGACATATCCCGGGAAGACCCCCATCGCCTGATCGTCGGGAAAACCGAATTCGGCGATTTCGTCATCGAACTGGATGCCCAGGCCGTTCACAAGGGCGCCGACGGCAAGGAAGGGGAGGACAAAGCGCTTCTGTCCGAGGAACTGGACGCCGCCGCCCGCGAGGCGTTGGGCAAGGCGGTGACCGGAATCGTCCCGGTCGAGATTGTCACGCCGCCCATGCCCTGGTCCGATCTGGGCCGTCTTGGAGGCGTGACGGATGCCCTGCGCCGCGCCGGTGCCAAGGGCACGGACGACAGTGTGCTGTATGCCTTCGGCCTGCACCTGAACCCGGAACTTCCGGCGACGGATGCCGGCACGATCCTGCGTCACCTCAAGGCCTATGTGATTTTGGCCGACTGGTTGCGCGAACAGGTTGCAATCGACCTGACGCGTCGCCTGATGCCGCATGCGGACCCGTTCCCCAAGGACTATGTCCTGTTGCTGCTGGACCCGGAATATGCCCCGGACCTGGACAGGCTGATCGCCGACTATCTGGACCACAATCCCACGCGAAACCGCGAACTGGACATGCTGCCTCTGTTCCGTCACCTGGACGAGGCGGCGGTCACGGCGCGGCTGGACAACGACCTGATCAAGGCGCGCCCCACGTTTCATTATCGGCTTCCCGATTGCGCCCTGGGCGATCCGTCCTGGTCGCCCGTCGCCGAATGGAACCGCTGGGTCCGGGTCGAGGAACTGGCCGCCGATCCGGAGCGTTTGGCGCGGTTGGGCGCGGCCCTTTACGATAACCTTCGGCGTCCTGCCGCCGAACGTTGGTTGGACGAACTGCAAGACTGGCTTCAGGGATGACGGCCCGGCCCCGCATCGGCGTCACGGTCTCCGACCGCGGCGCCACGCTGACTTGGCTTGCCCAGTGGCTGGCGGTCCGGCGCGCCGGGGGGTGGCCCGTACGCCTGTCGGCGGGTGGCCGGACGGATACGGCCGGTCTTGACGGCATGGTGATCGGCGGTGGCGACGACATCGGGGCGGAGATGTACGGCGGCGAGGTGAAACTCGACCTGCGGATCGATCCGGACCGCGACCGGATGGAGCGGCAGGCACTGGACTGGGCGCTGCATGCGGATGTGCCGGTTCTGGGCGTGTGCCGGGGGGCTCAGATGATCAACATCCATCTGGGCGGCACGCTGCACCAGGATGTGTATGCCGCCTACGGGGGCCTTCCGCGTCTGCGCACGCCCTTGGCGCGAAAGCGCATCACCCTGGCGCCGGACAGCCGCCTGGCGCGGTTGATGGGCGAAGGGCGGGTCGCCGTCAACAGCCTGCACCATCAGGCGGTCAACCGTCTCGGCAGGGGGCTTCGGGTGTCGGCGCGGGATGCGCACCGGGTCGTGCAGGCGCTTGAACATCCGACGGCGGGCTTCCTGATGGGCGTGCAGTGGCATCCGGAATTCCTGGTATTCCGCCGCCGTCATCAGGCGTTGTACCGTGGGTTGGTCCACGCCGCAGGGAAATAAGGGGACAGGGGCAGGCCGGCAATAAAGTTCGGGGAGGGGTAACGAAAAGTATTGCGAATGACTCTCATTCTCATTATTTAGGTCATCGAGGAGACGCACTCATGACCGACCTGACACCCAAGAGGAACCTGTTGAACGCCGGTGAGGGACTTGTCCTTCTGGCAATCCGGGCGTGGCGGGGGGTTACCCCGGAAAGCACGCGTTCCGAAGGGCCGGGCCGGGCCGGCTCGGCAAGGGCCGAGGCCCAAAATG
Source organism: Thalassospiraceae bacterium LMO-SO8 (assembly GCA_031655335.1). NCBI lineage: Bacteria > Pseudomonadati > Pseudomonadota > Alphaproteobacteria > Rhodospirillales > Thalassospiraceae > Thalassospiraceae bacterium LMO-SO8. The sequence goes on from CP134226.1 coordinate 2,473,429, forward strand.
TTCCCTCTGCCCTTGCCGACGCCGTCGGTGCGTTCCTTGATACCTTGTGGCGCAACGATCCGTTCATCGTCCGTTTCAACCCGATCCCCAACAACGGCCTGACCCTGTTCGAATTGCAGGCCATTTACGCCCTCGCCGAATGGCGCAAGGGCAATCACCGCACGGTCCACGAATTGTTGGCCTGGTGGTTCCCCGATACTCAGATCGCCCATGGCCGGGCGCTGCTGGCCGAGGTGTCCGAGGTGCTTGACGACCTGGGCATCAAGTTCCAGCCCAGCAAGTGGGTGCATGCCCATTTTCTGGGGCCGCGGCCCCGTCGCGACGGCCCCGGGTCGATCGTTCCGACCGGCACGCGTCTGGCGCCCCCGGGGGTTCTGTGGGCTGCCCGGCGGTCGAACCGGACCCTGCACTGATCACTTCCCCCCCCCACCCGATATTGAAAAGAGGCAAGACATGGCCGACACGCCATTGGTTGAATTCGACGACCTGCATGTGACCTTTCCCACAAGCGGCAAGCCCGTGGAGGCCGTGCGCGGCGTTTCCTACACCATCATGCCCGGCGAAACCGTGGGCGTGGTCGGCGAGTCCGGGTCGGGAAAGTCGGTCACCGCCATGTCGTTGTTGCGTTTGAACGAGATGATCGGCGCTTACGTGCCCAAGGGTCGTATCCGGTTCAACAGCCGCGACCACGGCCGCATCGATCTGGCCAAGGCCGAAAGCACAGTGGTGCAGGGTATCCGCGGCAAGGAAATCTCGATGATCTTCCAGGAGCCCATGACCTGCCTGAACCCGGTGCTCAGCCTGCGCACGCAGCTGACGGAACCCTTGTTCCAGCACCAGAACCTCGACCCGGCCGAGGCCGAGGAAAAGATCGTCCGCCTTCTCACCCGGGTGCGCATTCCCGATCCCCTGGGCAAGCTGGCGCAGTACCCGCATCATCTTTCCGGCGGCATGCGCCAGCGCGTGATGATCGCCATGGCCCTGGCTTGCGAGCCGGCGTTACTGATCGCGGACGAGCCGACGACGGCCCTCGACGTGACGATCCAGGCGCAGATCCTGGATCTGATCAAGGACATCCAGGAAGAGTTCGGCATGTCCGTCATGTTCATCACCCACGATATGGCGGTGATCGCGGAAATGGCCGACCGGGTGGTCGTCATGTATCAGGGCCAGGTGGTCGAACAGGGTCCGGTGGACCAGATCTTCCACGCCCCCCAGCATCCCTATACGCGCAAGCTGATCAACGCGGTGCCCCGCATCGGCAGCATGACCGGCAAATCCGCGCCGGAAAAATTTCCCGCCATCGCCGGCTGACCCCGGCCCCATACCAAGAAACCTAAAAGCGATTGGGTGCAGACAGCATGAACCAGATATCTAACGCGGACTTCCTTTTGGAAGTCGATAACCTGACGACCTATTTCGACATCAAGGAAGGGCTCGTGCGGCGGTCCATCGCCCGCGTCCATGCGGTCGAGGGCGTGTCCTTCAAGGTCAGGGCAGGGGAAACCCTGAGCATCGTCGGCGAAAGCGGCTGCGGCAAGACGACCACGGGCCGCACCATCATCGGTTTGGAAACGGCGACCTCGGGCGACGTCGTTTTTCAGGGGCAATCCATGGCGTCGCACCGGGGCGGCGACCGGCGGGATTTCTACACCAAGGTCCAGATGATCTTTCAGGACCCTTATTCGTCGCTCAACCCGCGCATGTCCGTGCGCGACATCCTGGCCGAGCCGCTTAGCGTTCATAATCTCGTGCCGAGGGCCGGGATCGATGCGCGGGTCGCCGACCTGCTGCGCAAGGTCAACCTGCCCGCCGACTTCGCGTCACGCTATCCCCACGAATTTTCCGGCGGCCAGCGTCAGCGCATCTCCATCGCCCGGGCGTTGGCCATGGACCCCAAATTGATCATCTGCGACGAGGCCGTGTCCGCCCTCGACGTCACCATCAAGGCCCAGGTCATCAACCTTCTGATGGATTTGCAAAGCGAACTGGGCCTGTCCTATCTGTTCATCAGCCATGACATGGCGGTGGTGGAACGGATCAGCCATCGGGTCGCCGTCATGTACCTGGGGCAGATCGTCGAAATCGGCAGCCGCGAGGACATCTTTGAAGACCCCCGGCATCCCTATACGAAAAAGCTGCTGTCCGCCGTGCCGGTGGCCGACCCCAGATTGCGCCGCAAGGAACGCAAGCTGATGGTCGATGAAATCCCCAGCCCCGTAAAACCGATAGGCTACAAACCGGAACTGGTTGTCTTCGATGAGGTGTCGCCGGGCCACATGGTGGCTAGGACGTAAGGCAGATCATGCGGGCGAAGCCGTGGCCCGAGCGCGGCGTCAGGCCGCGCGGCTGTGAATTGATTGTTCGATACGTTCACGCAGCAGATTGACCGTGGCGGGCTTGGTCACAAAGCCGTCGGCGCCGAGGCTTCGGGCCTGGGCCACCAATTCGTGGCGGCCATGGCTGGTCAGGAAGATCACCGGCGTGTCGCGGATGGTCCTGTCCGTGCTGTCGCGCAGTTCCTTGAGGAACGTCAGGCCGTCCATGGGCCGCATCTCGATGTCGCACAGCACGACATGAGGTCGAACGTCGGTCATCGCATGCAGGCCGGCCTGACCGTCGGCGGCGGTTTCGATCCGACCGAAGCCGATCTGTTCCATCATCTTACAGACGATGTTCACCACGAACTCCTGGTCGTCGATGATCAACGCGGTCATGTCGGCGAAAGCTGTGTCGCTCAAGACCTTATGCCTCCGGGTATACTTGCTGCGGTTGCGTCACTCTTGCTGAGCGTGTGTCCGTGCCGGTACGGCCAAGTGAAACAAGTTTGAAATGTAGAATCTTATTAATGGTAACACGGCTGCTGTTTGTGGCAATGGCGTTTCGGCCAGGGAAATAACCATAAGTAATAATTCATATAAATAATCCCTGCTTCCAAGACCGGCGGGATCAGGAAATGGAGCGGCGGTCATGCCCGGCCACAGCTTGGGAGACGACGGCGAGTTCGGGTTCGATGTGCCGGGAATATTCCGCCGCGCGGGAGGTATCGCCGGCGCATAGGAACAGTTCGATCTGTTCGCACAAATTGGCGAAGCGCACCGCGCCGGCAAGGCGTGAGGTGCCCTTGGCCGCGTGCGCGGCTTCGCGGGCACGGACGAAATCCATGTCTTCGAAAGCATCCAGCATGTCATCGACCAGCCGGCGCGCATTGCGAATGTAATCTTCAAGCAAGGGGGCGACCATGGTCTCGTCACCACCGACGGCGTCATGGATGTAGCGCAGGTCCAGGATCGCGTCATCGCCGAAGGATCCGCCGTGCGGGGTGGCGTGATCATCGGCCACGGCGGGCCGTCTCAGTTGCGCCGCCTTGGGCAGCCAGCGTTGGATCAGTTCGTTCAAGGTCGCGCGGTCGACGGGTTTGGGCAGGTAATCATCCATCCCGGCGGCGCGGCATCGCTCCTTGGTGCCGATCAGGGCATCGGCGGTCAGGGCGATGATCGGCATATGCGGCCGGTCGCTGGCGCGTTCCAGCGTGCGGACCTTTTCCGCAAGCTCGTAACCATCCATTTCGGGCATGTGGCAGTCGGTGATCAGCATGCCGTAGGATTTCCGGCGGATGCGGGTCCAGGCGTCGCTGCCGTTGCTTGCCGTTTCGACGGCGATACCCAGGCGCTCCAGCATCATGCAGATGACCTTGCAATTGACCGGATTGTCCTCGGCGAACAAGACAAGAGCCCCCTCGGCACGGGCGGTCTCCGCGTCCGGAGTGACGTAAAGCGGCAGCGCCGCAGTGTCCGCGATCCGGCGCACCGGGGTGCCGATCCCCGGCAGGTTAAGCCCCAATGCCATGGCTGCCGCGTTCCAGATCATCGCGCGTTGAACGGGTTTCGGCACGAACATGTATTGTCCGATAAGGTGGTCCGGGTCGATGGACAGGATGTCGCTTCGCGGCATGAGAACGATCGTTCGCGGCGATATCGGGTCGCCCGCCTTTTCGCGCGCGGCGACGAATCGATTAACCCCTTCGGCGCCGCGATGGTGATCGACAATCAGAAGGTCGAACTGATCGCCCAGCATCTTGCCGCCGGACACCATGCGGTTCAGCGCGCGAAGGCTGGGAATGATGTCGGTACGCGCACCCAGGTGGCGCAGGTAGGCGCTGATGTATTCGGCGGTGCCCGGGTCGCCGGCCAGAATTCCGATACGGTGACCGGCGAACGGGCGGACGATAATGGCGGTCGGATCGCGGTTCGGCACCATGGAAATGCGGAACCAGAAGGTGGCGCCGCCTTCCTTGCGGCTGTCGGCGCCGATTTCGCCGCCCAGCATGTCGACCAGCGCCTGGCAGATTGACAGACCCAGCCCCGTTCCGCCGAACCGCCGCACGGTCGAACTGTCGCCTTGTTCGAAAGGCTGGAACAGCTTGCGTTTGTTCTCTTCGGAAATACCGATGCCCGTGTCGTGGACGCGGAACACGAACCAGGAACCACCATCGTCCGCCGTTTCCATGCGCACGTCGATATCGATGCGGCCGTTGTCCGTAAACTTGACCGCGTTGCCGACGAGATTGAGAAGGATCTGGCGCAGCCGGGTTGGGTCGCCGATCAATTCGTCCGGTATGACCGGATCGACGAACACGCCGAGACGGTTGCGCTTTTCCTCGGCCCGGGGCGCCATAAGGTCGGCGACGCCCTCGACCAGATCGCTGAGCCTGAAAGGGCCGAGATCCAGTTCCAGGCGGCCGGCCTCGATCTTCGAAAAATCGAGGATATCGTCGATGATGCTCATCAGCGTGCGGCATGAATCCTGGATGATGGTGAGCATGCCGCGTTGGGTGCTGTTGAGGGCCGTGTCGTGCAGCATTTCCGCGACGCCCATGATGCCGTTCATGGGGGTGCGAATTTCATGGCTCATGTTGGCGAGGAAAATGGACTTTGCCTTGTTGGCGCTTTCCGCCGTGTCGCGGGCTTCGCGCAGGCGTTCCTCGAACTGAACGTTTTCGGTGATATCCACGTGGATGCCGACGATACCGCCGTCGGGCAGCCATCCGCGCCGGGTTTCGACCGTTCGCCCGTTCTTGAGGTGGCGGCGAATGATGAGGTTCCCCGGTTTTCGAATGCCGGCGATATGCTGCTCGACGATCTCGTCCGGCGTGCCTTGGTCTCCGTAATCGCCGCGTTCGGCAAGGAAGCGAAGGGCACTTTCAAGGTCGCTGCCTTCTTGCACCAAGTCCGGGGGAAACCCAAACAGGTTGATGTAATGGTCATTGTAGGCCACGAACCGGAGGTCCGAATCCAACACGACAATCCCGTTGTTCATGGCGCGTACGGCCGTATCGAACAATTCGGTCTTCTGCTTCAAATCCGCTTCGATGGTTTTCAGTTCGGTGATGTCCGTGGCGGTAACCGTGATCCCGCCGTCGGACGTGCGGCTCTCGCGCAACAGAAACCAGCGACCGTCCGTGAACTCGCGGATGATCGGCGGGCCCGGATTACGGTGTTCCGATATGCGCTGGGCGACAAATTCCTCGTCACGTCCCCGGGCGTCGGCAATGCCGGGCAGGCTGGCGCGCAGGACATCCTCGAACGTCCCTCCTCGTTCGAGTATTTCCTCGGCATTGGGATGGGTGTCGGCATAGCGCGAGTTCATCAGGACAAGACGGTCGTCGGCGTCGAAAAGGGCGAACCCTTCTTGCAGGCTTTCCAGGGCGCCGCGCAGTCTGGTCTCGCTCTCCTGCACCGCCAGTTCGGCGCGCCGGCGTTCCTCGACCTCGCGGGTCAGTTCCTGGGTGCGCTCCTCGACCCGCTTTTCCAGATCGTCACGGGCCTGACGCAGGGCGTTTTCCGTCCGCAGCCGCTCGCTGATGTCGCGGGAGTAGGCAAAGATGTATTCGTGACCGTCATGGTCGATGAAGGTCGAGGTGGTTTCGACGGGAAAGACCGTGCCGTCCTTGCGGCGGTGCTCGCCGAACGACACGCGGTGACCGTGGACCTTCAGATAATCCCAGCGTTCCCGCCATTTGCTGCCGGCGCGGGCCGGATTGATGTCGGACACGGTCATGGTCAACATCTCTTCGCGGCCATAGCCGAGAGCACGGCAGGACGCATCGTTGACGTAGATGAACCGTCCGTCCCGGTCGACGGCGAAGAAGGGGTCGTTGGCCTCCTGCATCGCCGATTCCAGAAGATAGAGCTGCTGCATCGCGTTGCGGCTTTTGGTCACGTCGAACAGCACGGTGCAGACCGCCGGCCCGTCGCCCCAGTCGATCAGGAACGATCGGTTGTTCAGCCAGACCTCGGTCCCGTCCTTGCGGATGCCCCGGTAGATATAGTCGCTTGGCGCGTTCTGGCCCTGCATGCGGGCCAGATCATAGCCGCGGATGCGGGCGACTTCCTCGGGCGCCAGGGTGATTTCCAGGCTGCCTTGCTGCAGGAATTCGTTATGGCTTTCGAAGCCGAAGATGTGAAGGAACGCGGGGTTGACGTAAAGCGGATAAAACCCGCGGTGAACGACGATCCCCTGGTTGGCCTCTTCGGTCAGGGTGCGGAACCGGCGTTCGCTTTCGATCAGCGCCTGTTCACGGGCCAGACGGCGGGAAATGTCCTGGGCGAAGGCGAACAGGAATTCCTCGCCGGCGTACTCCATGACCGTCGCCCGCACTTCGACCGGCACGGCGGAACCGTCCTTGCGCCGATGGCGGGTGTCGAAGCGGATCTGGCCGCCGCGTTTCAGTTCTTCCCAGAAGGTGTCCCAATCCTTGTCCGGCGGCGGGCCGTCGCTGAAATCGGCAAACGACATGCGCAGCAGTTCCTTCTGGGTATAGCCCAGGTGCCTGCAAGTGGCGTCGTTGACATACAGAATGCGTTGGTCGCGGCGCAGCCAGAACAGGGACTCGCCCGAGTGGGACAGGGAAAATTCCGTGAACTTCAGGGTTTCCTGCGCCGCTTCCTTGTCGGCGATTTCCCGTTGCAGTTCGTAAGTCCGCTCTTCGACCCGTTGTTCAAGCTCCGACTGGTGGCGTTCCAGGGCCTGCTCGAAGGCCGCCCGCTCGGTCAGAAGGTCGTTGATCTCGCGGCTGACCAGCGCGAATTCGTCCTGGCCGCTGGCCGGGATCGTCTTGGTCAGGTCGCCGGAGGCGCGAATGTCCAAAAGTTCGCGCTTCAGATTGGCAAAAGGATGCACGATCAACCGGCGCATCAGGAAAAGGATCACGGCGATGACGACCAATGACGCCAGAATTGCCATGATGCTTGCGGTGCGCACCGTGTCGGCGCCCAGCCCATGGATGGTCGACCACGCGGTGATGGAGTAAAGCGCGGCCGGGTATCCGAATAGGTCGCGTTGCACCAGAAGCGCGTTCCATGACCCGTCGGCCGATCGCTCGATGACCGGCTCATCCAGGGCGAGAATGTGGTTGACCGTCTCGCGTTGACCGGAGGACAGCCCCTGGGTGATCGGTGTCATTTCCAGGGCGTTGTTCATCTGCCCGGAAATACGCGACACCGCCGCCTTGTCCATCAGGCGCCCGATGATCACCGTGCCCGCCGCGGGCGGCGCGCCACGTTTGCCCAACAGCGGGGCGGCGGTCGTTAAAATCGGACCGTTATCCGTGGCGATGGTGCCGCGGATATGACCGACGCCCCGGTTATGGGCGAGCAGCGGATGGTCTTCGGGGAACTCGCTGTATTCCAGATTGTCCACATGGATGGCGCCGCCTGTCTGGCGGTTGCGGAAACGGCTTAACACCACCCGGCCGTGGCGGTCGACGACGATCACCATGTCGAGGGCGAGGGTGTCGAGAACGCTGTTCGACAGTTTCTGCTCGGCAAAGGCGGGGACGCCGGTCTGGGCAAACTCGGCAAGGTCGTCCCATTGCGCCCAGTTCGACGCGACGGGGTCCAGGCTTTTTACTTCGTCATCGACGATCGCCATGGTGCGCCCGATCTCGCGCCGGGTTTCTTGATTTTCAAGTTTGCGGAAACCTTCGAGAACGACACGGTCGAGCACGACCAAGTCGCCGAGCAATAACCCGCCCAGCACCACCACCAGAACAGTAATTATCTTGGTCTGGATCGACATTTTAGCGGCCTCTGAACCTTCTCCCTTCGGCCGGCCGCCGCTTCTGCGATGGCTTGCGACATTTTGGCATGAATTGGTGGAAGATCACAAACGCCGTGGGCGGCGGCGGTCACCAAACCGTCATAAATCCGCAAGAATTGGGTCACCGGCGGCCCCTTAGATACATACCAGATACGCACCGCTTGTCGTGCGGGCGCCCCCATTGTCGCGGCCCGGCGGGCTGACCCGCCTTGGCCGGCATTGGCAACCGCAGATCACAGTCGCAAAGACAGGGATGACCATGACGTTTGTAACCAAGCCCGCGATCCGTGTTCACAATCTATCGAAAACCTTCCGCAAGGGGTTCCAGATCACCCGGGCGCTCGACAACGTCAGCCTGACCATCGACGCCGGAGAAATGGTCGCCTTGATCGGCGCCTCGGGCTCGGGAAAGTCGACCCTGATGCGTCATATCTCGGGCCTCATGCTTGCGGACCGTGCCGGCGACGGCATGATCGAAGTGCTGGGGTATCCGGTTCAGGAAAACGGCCGTTTGGCGCGCGGGGTGCGCGCCGTGCGGGGCCGTGTCGGTGTTATCTTTCAGCAATTTAATCTGGTCGACCGGCTGTCCCTTCTGACAAATGTCGTGCTTGGCGTGCTGGGCCAGATCCCGGCCTGGCGCGGTTGGTTCGGCCTGTTTACCCGTGAGGAAAGGCTGCGCGCCCTGGAAGCGCTCCGGCGTGTCGGCATCGATCAATATGCGACGCAGCGCGCATCGACCTTGTCCGGCGGTCAGCAGCAGCGCGCCGCCATCGCCCGCGCCCTGGTCCAGCGGGCGGAGATCGTGTTGGCCGACGAACCCATCGCATCCCTCGATCCGGAATCGGCGCGCCGCGTGATGGAGAATTTGGCCCGCATCAACCGCGAGGACGGCATCACGGTCGTCGTGTCGCTGCATCAGGTCGATTTCGCGACCCGCTATTGCGCGCGCACGGTGGCGCTGCGCGACGGCGTGGTCGTCTATGACGGGCCCAGCGAAGCCCTGACCCATGATTTCCTGCGTGAACTTTACGGCGCCGCCGGGGAGGAGTTGATCCTGCCGGGTCCCATCACGGCCGGTCCCCGGCGAACGGCTGCCGCCCTACAGTTGCGCCCGGCTTCCGTGTAAGCGGCAGCGTCTTTCGTTTGTCCCGTCCAATCCCGCATTCCATACGTCCACTCAACTCAGGAGGAAGTCGAAAATGTTTAAAAAGGCCATGATCGCCGGCATCGCGCTGGCGGCCTTTGCTACGGTTCACGTTGCGTCGATCGGCGCGGCCCGGGCCGACATGCCGAACCCGCTGACCTTCGGCATCATTTCCACGGAATCGTCACAGGGTCTGAAGAAAAGCTTCACCCCGTTCCTGGAAGACATGGGCAAGCAGCTTGGCGTCGAGGTGAAGGCGTTCTTCGCATCCGATTACGCCGGGGTGATCGAGGCCATGCGTTTCAAGAAAGTCGACGTTGCCTGGTTCGGCAACAAATCGGCCATGGAAGCCGTCGACCGCGCCGACGGCGAAGTCTTCGTGCAGACGGTCGACGTCACCGGCAACCCGGGGTACTGGTCGCTGCTGCTGACGCAGAAGGATAACGACAAGCTCAACAAGCTTGAGGACGTCCTGAAGTGCGACAAGTCGCTGACCTTCGGCAACGGCGATCCGAATTCCACGTCCGGGTTCCTGGTGCCCAGCTTCTACGTGTTCGCCAAGAACGATGTCGATCCCAAGAAGTGCTACAAGTCGGTGCGCAACGCCAGCCACGAAACCAATGCGCTGTCCGTGGCCAACGGCCAGGTGGATTTCGCCACCAACAACACGGAATCCCTGTCGCGGCTGCAGAAGAACCACCCCGATGCCTATGCCAAGATCAAGGCGATCTGGAAATCTCCCCTGATCCCCAATGACCCCATCGTGTGGCGGTCCGACCTGGACAAGGGCACCAAGAGCCTCATCAAGGGCTTCTTCCTGTCCTACGGCCGTCTTGGGCCGAACGCCGAGGCGGAACGCAAGATCCTGTCCGGCGTCAGCTCGGGCTGGGCGCCCTTCGAGGATTCGTCGAACGCGCAGCTTTATCCGATCCGCCAACTTCAGCTGTTCAAGGACAAGCGCAAGCTGGCCGGTGACGAGCGCATGGACGCGGCCGAGAAGGCCAAGAAGATCGCCGAAATCGACCGCAAGCTCGATGTGCTGAAGGTTCTCAGCGAAAACCAGCTGGCCCTGCGTTAGGCCCGGCCTTTTCAGGGCGCCGCGTCCATCCCGGGCGCGGCGCCCCCCTTATTTCCCTCAACCCGCCTACAGGAACCGACGTCCCATGACCGTGATCGACAACACCGGCGCCGCCGCCCAACCGCTGACGTTGCCAGCAAGGGACGTCAAGCGTTCGACCATGAACATGCTGGGCTGGATGGTCGTCCTGGCGATCCTGGCCTGGGCCTGGGAAGGGTCGGAGATGAACCCCCTGGCCCTGGTCCAGTACGCCGACAACATGGCCGAGTTCGCCTCCGGGTTCTTTCCCCCGAACTTCCATGAATGGCCGACCATGCTGCGCGAGATGCTGATCACCGTGCAGGTCGCCATCTGGGGCACGGTGCTCGCGGTCGTCTGCTCGGTGCCTTTGGGCATTCTGTCGTCCCAGAACTTGGTGCCCTGGTGGGTCTACCAGCCGACACGCCGGCTCATGGACGCGGCCCGCGCCATCAATGAATTCGTGTTCGCCATGCTGTTTGTGGTCGCCGTTGGTCTGGGCCCCTTCGCGGGCGTCCTGGCCTTGTGGGTCCATACCACGGGCGTCCTGGCCAAGTTGTTCTCCGAAGCGGTCGAGGCCATCGACCCCAACCCGGTCGAAGGCATCCGTGCCACCGGCGCCGATGCCATTCACGAGGTCATCTTCGGCGTTATTCCGCAGGTCTTGCCGCTCTGGATTTCCTTCTCGCTTTATCGGTTCGAGAGCAATCTGCGCTCGGCGACGGTGATCGGTATTGTCGGCGCCGGCGGCATCGGCATGGTGCTGTGGGAATTCATCCGCGGGTTCTACTACGCGGAGACCGCGGCGGTAATGCTCATCATCATCGGCACGGTGACCCTGCTCGACATCGTTTCCCAGATCCTGCGCCAGCGTTTTACGTGATCTCTCATGCGGGGTGACCGCCTTGTGCATGCCCCCCATTACCCGCTTGGCCGGTTCGTGCGAATCGGCTACGGTTCCGGCCTGGGCCTCTTGGGGGGGCTGCCGCGCGGCCTGCGGGCCGGGCGGACATTCGATCGAGGACACAACAACAATGCGTAGGACGCAGGTATGAGCACCGAAGTTGCCACCGCCGCTGGGACGGCCGTGACAGGCGATGACCGCAACGCGGAAATTCGCGACGAAATCTCCAGCCTTCAAACGGAAATCGCCCAGGTCGGGAAGGTCGCCGAACAGATCGACGCCATCGCCAAGCAGACCAACCTGCTGGCTTTGAACGCGACCATCGAGGCCGCCCGTGCCGGCGATGCCGGCAAGGGTTTCGCCGTCGTCGCGGGCGAGGTCAAGAACCTGTCGGCGCAGACCGCGCGGGCGACCGCCGAAGTCGGCGAGGTTCTGGAAAACCTCCGCCGCCGCGTCGACCATCTGGCCAGCCTTCTCTAAAGCGAATTATCGGTTGCCCGATGCCCACCTGCTCAAAGCCGGGCGGGTGGCGTCGGCCGTTCTTGCCGGGGTGTCGGCTTAGGCGACCTGACGGCCGTGCCGCCATACCCCCATGATCGCCGGCAGGTCCCGGTAGGACTTCACCCGGACCAGATCGGCGGACTTGCCGGGGGCGATCTCGCCGCGGTCGGTCAGGCCGACCATGGCGGCAGGTTCGGCCGTCACCATGGCGACGGCGTCGGGCAGGGCGATCCCGTGGTCTTCGACCAGGATGAAGACCGAATGGATCATGGAAATCGGCACGTAGTCGGACGCCAAACCGTCCAATAGACCGGCCTCGGCCAACGCCGCGGCGGCGACGTTGCCCGAATGCGATCCGCCCTTCACGATATTGGGGCTGCCCATGATCGTTTTCATGCCGTGGGCATGGGCGGCGCGGGCGGCGTCCAGGGTGGTCGGAAATTCTGAAATCAGGATGCCTTCCTGGTGGCCCTGGGCCACGTGTTCGGCCGTGGTGTCGTCGTGGCTGGCCAGCGGAATGCCGCGCGCGCGGCATTCCTCGATGACCGCCTGGCGGTTCTGGGCGCTGTAGTTCTTCTGCCGTTCGATCAGGCCGTCGATCTGGGCGTCCAGTTCCGCCGAGGTGTAGACGCGGCTGTATACCTTTTTCCACTTGTCCAGGTCGCGCCATTGGCGCTGGCCCGGAGTGTGATCCATGACCGACACCAGGGCGACCAGGGGATGGTCGATGATGTCGGCAAGTTCGTTCATCACCGTGTCGGAGGCGACCTCGGCACGGATGTGCAGACGGTGATCGGCCTTCATCAGGTCGTCGGCGATCGAGTTCGTGAGGACGTCCTTGGCCAGTTCCAAAGCTCCCTGGCGGCCCGGTTTTCCCAGGTGCATGTCGCCGACGACCAGGGAATCGAAGACCGTCGTGACGCCGGCGGTGGCCAGCATGCGGTCGTGAACCTGAAAGGCCGCCAAACCCGGCCATCTCACGCCGGGGCGCGGTTCCAGGTGTTTTTCCAGATTGTCCGTGTGGATGTCGACCAGGCCGGGGATCAGGTAGTCGCCCTCGCAATCGACGGCATGGGGCAGGCCGCTGCGTCCCTCATCGACGTCGCGGATCACGCCGCCCGTGACCCGCAGCGTGCCGGTGAAGGCGCGTTCGCGGGTAACCACCGTGGCATTGGTGAAAATCAGTTCCGAAGCCATGGAACGACTATTTACCACGATGTTCATCATCCCGCGCACCTCTGTTCGTCGGCGGCATTGGGGCCGCCCGCCGGTATCGTTCCGATCCTCTTAGAGGCGGGGCGTGTCCGGACGGTGACCCTGGGATGACGTATGGATGACAGCGCGTCCCGCGGGGACCGGAAGGTCTCAGGTCGAGGGTTCGAACAGCAACTGCACGCGGTCGCCGGCGAACCGGGTCAGGCCGTATTCGATGGGCTTGCCGTCCGTGTCCACGTTGATGCTTTCGGCGACCAGTACCGGCCGGTTGGGCGGCTGGCTGAGAAGCTGAATCTCGTCGGCATCGGGCATGCGGGTGGTGACGCGGGTGATCTTGCGGAAGAAGTCGGTGACGCCGAACTGGGCAAGAACCTTGGAAATCGACCGTGATTCCTCGAACCCCTCGATCATGCTGGGGAAGCGCGTGGCGCAAAAATAATGGTCGGCGACGCTGATCGGCCGGCCGTCGGCCTCCCCGATCGTGCGGATCAGGGACACCAGCGCCCCTTCCTCAAGATCGAGGGCTTCGGCGACATCACCCGTGGCCTTGACCCGTTCGCTCAGCACGACCCATCCGCCGGGCTGGCGGCGCTGGGCCATGATGTTTTCCGTGAACCGGGTGCGGCGGCGCACGGGGTAGTCGATGACGTGCTCATGAACGAAGGTGCCGCGGCCCTGTTCAATGCGGATCAGGCCTTCCTGCTCCAACGCCTTCATGGCGCGGCGCACGGTATGGCGGTTGACGTTGAAGCGTTCGGCCAGATCGTGTTCCGTCGGCAGGCGGGACCCGGGTGCGATCATGCCGCTGGCGATGTCGTCGGAAATCTGTTCCTCGATCTGGCGCCACAGGGATACGCCCGATCCGCGTTTCACTCTCGTTGGGTCCATGACTTGGCCTCATTCCGTCCCATGATGATCCGCCGCCGGCGTGTCATCGAATCGTCACGACTTGCCGATTTACTTGCCGGGCAGGTCGGGTCATATTATCACGAAAGAAATAGACGTCTAGACAAATATTCAGTTTGTCTACTCATGCGACAAGGGCCGGCGCAGGTTCTGTGGCGCACAAGATCGGCGGAGATCTGAACGAAAATGAACCGTTTTTCCAAGCCCGAGGCCTCTGGCGAGATGACCGGCCCCGATGGCCGCGCGGAATGGATGGGCCTGCTGGCGCGCGCATCCGAAGCCGACCTGGAAGCCGCCTGGCGGGCGCAGGCGCCGGAACTGGCGGCCGTGGGATACGACGTCTTGCGGGCGCCGCAACAGGGCTTGGCGATGGTGCGGGGACGTGCTGGTGGTGACGGTCAGACCTTTAACCTGGGCGAAATGACGGTCACCCGCTGTTCCCTGCGCCTGGACGACGGCACTGTCGGGCATGGCTATGTCGCCGGCCGCTCGGCCCGGCATGCGGAACTGGCGGCCCTGTTCGACGGCCTGTTGCAGACGGACGTCTGGGCGGACCGGATCAGGGAACGTGTCATCGCGCCGCTGCGGGCATCGCGGGCCATGGCGCGGGCACGCACGGCGGCAAAGACCGCCGCGACCAGGGTCGAATTCTTCACCCTGGTCCGCGAACAAGCGGCGGGCCCCGAATGACCGCCCCGGCAAACATGGCGGCCGGCGGCCTGGCCGCCGGGCTTCCCGATCCCGTGCATGACGCGCAGGGGGTGTTCCGGGACGTCCTGCGCGCGATGTCACGACCGGGCGAGGTGCGGGAGACGGCGGTTCAAATCGATCCGCCGTTCCCCCTGACACCGGCGGCGGCGGCGGTGTGCCTGGCACTTTTGGATTTCGAAACGCCGTTGTGGATCGACGGCGGTGGCCGGGACACGGACGCGGCGGCGGCGTTTCTTGCCTTCCACACGGGTGCTCCCCGCGCGGCCGGCCCTGATCAGGCTGATTTCGTCCTGATCGCCGACGGACTGACCCTGCCCGCGCTCGACGGGTTTCGCCAAGGCACGGACGAGGCGCCGGAAAATTCGGCGACCCTAATCGTTCAAGTCGCGGACCTGGCGGCCGGGTTGCCCGGCGGCGAGGGCGTGTGGCGGCTCACCGGCCCCGGCATCGACGGCGATGCCGGGCTCCGCATCGCGGGCCTGCCCGAAGGGATCGTCGAACAGTTGGGCCGCAACGCGGACCGCTTTCCCCGTGGCGTCGATCTGATCCTTTGCGGGGGTCGGCGGATCGCGGCCCTGCCGCGCACGACGCGGGTGGAGGGCTGAGGCCATGTACGTCGCGGTCAAGGGCGGGGAAAAGGCCATCGACAATGCCCATGCGCTGCTGGCCGAGGAACGGCGCGGCGATCCGGGCGTGCCCGAGCTGACGCTGGACCAGATCAAGCAACAGATGTCGCTCGCCGTCGACCGGGTGATGGGCGAGGGCTCTCTCTACGATCCTGATCTGGCGGCGCTGGCCATCAAGCAGGCGCAGGGCGATCTGGTCGAGGCGGTGTTTCTTCTGCGCGCCTTCCGCACCACCTTGCCGCGTCTGGCCGTCACCACGCCGGTCGACACGGCGGCGATGACGGTCCGGCGGCGAATCTCGGCGACCTTCAAGGACCTGCCGGGCGGCCAGGTGCTGGGCCCGACCTACGACTACACCCACCGCCTGCTCGACTTCGCCCTGGCGGCGGGGGGCGAGGTGCCGCCCGCGCCCGAAGGCGAGCCGACGGCGATGGCGGACGCCATGCCCCGGGTCACGGATATTCTCGCCCATCAAGGCCTGATCGAACCGGATGCGGGGGACGGCGGGGACGACGGCAAGGTCGCCGACCTGACCCGCGAGCCGCTCGCCTTTCCCGCCGGGCGCGACCTGCGCCTGCAAAATCTGGCCCGCGCCGATGAGGGGTTTCTCCTGGCCTTGGGGTATTCGACGCAGCGCGGCTATGGCCGCACTCATCCGTTCGCCGGGGAAATCCGCATGGGCGAGGTCGCGGTCGAGATCGTGCCCGAGGAACTGGGCTTCGCGGTCGAGATCGGCGACATCACCGTCACGGAATGTCAGATGATCAATCAGTTCGCGGGCTCGGCGACGGAGCCGCCTCAGTTCACCCGAGGCTACGGCCTGGTGTTCGGCCGGTCCGAGCGCAAGGCCATGTCCATGGCCCTGGTCGACCGCAGCCTGCGCGCCCGCGAACTGGGCGAAGAGATCGAGGCTCCGGCCCAGGACGAGGAATTCGTGCTCTACCATTCCGACAACGTGGAGGCCCAGGGTTTCGTGCAGCACCTGAAGCTGCCCCATTACGTGGATTTCCAGAGCGAGCTGGTCCTGGTCCGCGCCCTCAGGCGCGAGGCCGAGGCCCGGCGCAACGAGGCCGCCGAATGACCCAGGCGCAGACATCGATTGAGGGCGGTTACAACTTCGCCTATCTGGACGAACAGACCAAACGCATGATCCGCCGCGCGATCCTCAAGGCCGTGGCGATTCCGGGCCATCAGGTGCCTTTCGGGTCGCGCGAAATGCCGCTGCCCTACGGTTGGGGCACCGGCGGTATTCAGGTCACGGCCTCGATCATCGGGCTGGCGGACGTATTGAAGGTGATCGACCAGGGGGCCGACGACACCACCAACGCCGTGTCCATCCGCCGTTTCTTCGCGCGTACGGCGGGGGTCGCCACGACCGAGGCGACGGCGGACGCCACGATCATCCAAACCCGCCACCGCATACCCGAAACGGTGCTCAGCGGCGACCAGATCATCGTCTATCAGGTGCCGATCCCGGAACCCTTGCGCTGGCTCGAGCCGCGCGAGGCCGAAACCCGCAAGATGCACGGGCTTGCCGATTACGGCGTCATGCATGTGAAGTTGTACGAGGACATCGCCACCTATGGCCATATCGAGACGTCCTACGATTACCCGGTACTGGTCAACGGCCGCTACCTGACCGCGCCGTCGCCGATTCCCAAGTTCGACAACCCCAAGATGCACGAAATGGCCGCCTTGCAGTTGTTCGGCGCCGGGCGGGAAAAGCGCATCTATGCGATCCCGCCCTATACCCGGGTCGAAAGCCTGGATTTCGAGGACCATCCTTTCGCGGTCCAGACATGGGAGGCCCGTTGCGCCATCTGCGGCGCCGGGGACAGTTTCCTCGACGAGGTCATCACCGACGATCACGGCGGGTCCATGTTCGTCTGTTCCGACACGGATCATTGCGGACGCCGCGTCGCCGACGGTCACCGGGGAGACGGCGAATGACGGACGCCGCCGCCTTTCAGGACGCCCCGCTGCTCAGCGCGCGGGAGATCACCCATTCCTACGGCGAGCGCATCGGCTGCCGCGACGTTACCTTCGACCTGTGGCCGGGCGAGGTGTTGGGCGTGGTCGGCGAAAGCGGATCCGGGAAGACGACGCTGTTGAACTGCCTGTCGGCGCAGATGATGCCGTCGTCGGGCAGTCTGACATACCGCCTGCGCGGGGGGGATCAGGCGGCTGTCTATGCCTTGACCGAGGCCGAGCGCCGCATGCTCATGCGCACGGACTGGGGCTTCGTGCATCAGAACCCGCGCGATGGCCTGCGCATGGGGGTCAGCGCCGGCGCCAACGTGGGCGAACGCCTGATGGCCGTGGGGGCGCGCCACTACGGCGCCATCCGCGCGCAGGTCACGGATTGGCTCGGCCGGGTGGAAATGGATATGGATCGCATCGACGACCTGCCGTCACGGTTTTCCGGCGGCATGCAGCAACGCGTTCAGATCGCGCGCAATCTGGTGTCGGGGCCACGCCTTGTGTTCATGGACGAACCCACGGGCGGGCTTGACGTTTCGGTGCAGGCGCGCCTGCTCGACCTGCTGCGCGGCCTGACCAACGACCTGGGCTTGTCCGCGGTGATCGTCACCCACGACCTGGCCGTGGCGCGCCTGTTGTCGCACCGCCTGATGGTCATGCGCCGGGGCGAGGTGGTGGAGCAGGGCCTGACCGATCAGGTTCTGGACGATCCGCAGCATGCTTATACCCAGCTTCTCGTATCCTCGGTGTTGCAGACATGAGCACGCTGGTGATCCGCATCGAGGGTCTGTCCAAGTCCTTTGTCCTGCACAATCAGGGCGGGGTCGAACTGCCCGTGTTCCGGAATATCGGCCTGGAGGTCTTCGCCGGCGAATGCCTGGCCCTGCACGGGCCGTCGGGCACGGGAAAAAGTTCGCTGATCCGCCTGATCTACGGCAACTATCTGTGCCCCCAGGGGCGCATCCTGGTCCGCCACGACGGACGCGTCACGGATGTCGCCCACGCCCAGCCGCATGAGATTCTCGAGCTGCGGCGCCGCACCATGGGTTACGTCAGTCAGTTTCTACGCGTCATTCCCCGGGTGCCGGCCTTGCAGGTGGTGGCCGAGCCGCTGCGCGCCCAGGGGATCGATGCGGCGGCGGCCGAGCAGGCGGCGGGCGCCATGCTGGCCCGCTTCAACATTCCCGAACGCCTGTGGCATTTGGCGCCGGCGACGTTTTCCGGCGGCGAGCAGCAGCGCGTCAACCTGGCCCGCGGTTTCATCGCCGACTACCCGATTCTGCTGGTCGACGAGCCGACGGCGTCTCTCGACAAGGCCAATCGCGACGTGGTGGTCGATGTGATCCGTCAAGCGACGGCGCGCGGTGCGGCGGTGGTCGGTATTTTCCATGACGCGCAGATGCGAGACGCCGTGGCGACCCGCGTCCTCGCCCTTGCCCCCGCCGGGGCGGCCTAGGTGTCCGGCGCCGGCGGCCCCATGAGCCAAACCGCGGAACGCTACGCTGTCTACTTCGTCCCCGGCCCGGATACGAGCCTATGGCAGACGGGCTGTCGTTGGCTTGGGCGGAATCCGGATGGAACCACGGGGGACGCGCCCCTGCCGCCGCAAGCGGCCGATGCGGGCATTTCCACAGAGGAGTGGGCGGAAGTGACGGCCGAGCCCCGGCGCTATGGTTTCCACGCGACCCTGAAGCCGCCCTTCCATCTGGCCGAGGGCTGCGACCTCGCGGACCTGGACGGGGCGCTGGCGCGTTTCGCCGCCGGGCGCGGGGCCTTTCGGACGACGGCGTTGTCGGTCACGCATCTTGCCGGATTTATCGCCCTTTGCCCCTCCGGGCCGGCGGCGGATCTGGCGGCCCTGGAGGCCCTGGCGGCCGATTGCCTGCGGGCCTTTGAGCCGTTCCGGCGCCCATCGGACGCGGCAACCCTGGCGCGGCGGCGGGCGCGGGGGCTCACGCCCCGGCAGGATGCTCTGCTGGAAACCTGGGGCTATCCCTTCGTGCTGGAGGAATTCCGCTTTCACATGACCTTGACGGGACGCCTTTCGGACGAGGCGGCGGCCCGCTATCTGCCGTTGCTGGACGGACTGTTCGCGGCGGCCTTGGCGGCCCCGCTTGCCGTGGACGGCGTCGCCCTGTTCCGCGAGCCGGCGCCCGGCGCCCCTTTCGAAACCGTCCGTCGATATCTTTTTTCCGCGCGGTAATGCGGGTCGGCTGAACGGCTGCTATATCGCGGAAACGTAATTTATTTTCAGATAATTAGGCCGGTTTCACCCGTGTGCTTCGAGGCCGTCGCAAGGCCCCCTGGGTGGCTTTCGAAGGGTGGTTATTCAAATGAGTCTCAAAAAAAACCATTGATCTTTCCTGGAGGGAATGATCTTATTTTGCCCGTGGTATACCAAATGCCAAAGAGCTCAAAAGAGCCAAAGCAGGGTGTATTGCAACGTTTGGGAAAACATCGACCAAGTGAATTGACAGGACCGTCTGATCCGACCGCCGGACAAAAACAATACAGGCGCAAGGGGAAGACATTTAACCGCCGTTCGACTTTGGCCTATACTGTGGCCGAGTGCGCTATGGCGCTATCAACAACTGGGAGGACACCCATGAAGACTTTTGTCAAGAAACTGCTGGGCGTCGGCGTTACCGTCGGCCTGGTTTCCGGTTTCACGGCCATTGCGGGCAAAACTGCCCTGGCCTGGGAGCCGGTTAAGCCGATTCAGTTCGTCGTGATGGCAGGCAAAGGCGGGGGCGCCGACAAGCTGGCGCGTCTGATGCAGTCGATCATCGAAAAGCATAAGCTGTCGCCGAAGCCTGTTACGCCGATCAACAAGCCCGGCGGTTCCGGTGCGGAAGCCCTTGTGTACATGAAGAACCACAAGGACCCCGACCATGCCATCATGGTCACCCTGAACAGCTTCTACACCACGCCGCTTCGCCAGCCGAAGCTGGAGGTTGATCCGCTGACCTTCGCGCCGATCGCGCGCATGGCCGAAGACACCTTCGTGCTGTGGGTCCACAAGGACGCCGGCATCAAGACCGTTGATGAATACGTGAAGGCCGCCAAGGCCGCCGGCAACCAGTGGATCATGGCCGGTACCGGCAAGGCGTCCGAAGACAACCTGCTCGCCGACTTCCTGAACGCGGCCTATGGCCTGAACATGAAGTACGTCCCCTACAAGGGCGGCGGCAAGGTCGCCAAGCAGCTGGCCGGCAAGCACGCCAACTCCACGGTCAACAACCCGTCGGAAGCCCTCGGCTTCTTCGAAGCCGGTACGGTCGTGCCGCTGGCGTCGTTCACCGACGAGCGTCTGCCGCTGTTCAAGGACACGCCGACCTTCAAGGAACTGGGTCAGGACTTCGTCTACTACATGCAGCGCTCCGTCGTCGGCGCGCCGGGCATGAGCAAGGAAGCCCAGGCGTTCTATCAGGAGGTCTTCAAGAAGGCTTATGCCACCGAAGATTGGCAGAAGTACATGAAGTCCAAGAGCCTGCAGGGCGACCTGCTCCAGGGCGACGCGCTCGTCACCTACTGGAAGCGTGAAAACGAAGTGCATCGCAAGATGCTGGTCAAGATGGGCGCCATCAAAGGCTAAGTCCGTCTGATATCCGAAGAAACGATATATAGGGGAGGTTCCGTCGTCATGCGTCGTGCTGAAATCATCACTGCTGTCCTGATGGCGGGCCTCTCCATATATCTAATGGTGAAGAGCGCCGAACTGCCCATCGGCTGGATCCCCGGCGAGGGCCCCGGCGGCGGCTTCTGGCCCTTCTGGCTGGCCGCGTTCATGCTCGGTTCCATTATTTGGGTGATCGTCAACTGGTTTCGCCGGACGAGCCCGCCGTCCAAGTCGGAAGATCCTTTTCTCGACGCCTACGGCATGAAGATGTTCTTGGTCGTTGGCGGTGGCGTGACCGGCATGATCGCGCTCGTCGACATCATCGGCATGCACTTCGCCGCCATGGTTTTCATGATCTACTACATCCGCTTTCTGGGCGGGCATTCGTGGAGAGTCACCCTGGGCATCGCCTTGCCGACACCCGTGGTCCTCTTCATGTTCTTCGACATCGCCTTGCGGAACTTCCTGCCCACGGGGTTCATGGACCCCCTGTACATCCCGCTCTACAACTTCTTCCTCTGAACCTGCGCTGACGGGTCGCCCCGGCATATGGGGCAGGAGCGGAAAATTCTCTGGTCTACAAAAGACCAGGAACCACGAAACACGACGGCCCGCCGGCAACGTCCGGCCCCGTCCGGGGAAACGAAGTAAAGAACAATGGAACTTATCGGTCTTCTGTCAGACGGTTTTCTGGTCGCTTTCGAGCCACTGAACCTCGGCCTGATCGTGCTGGGCGTGATCGTCGGCCTGTTCGTGGGCGCCATGCCCGGGTTGGGCTCCGTCAACGGCGTTGCCATCTTGCTGCCGATGACCTTCCTGGTGCCGCCCGCATCCGCCATCATCTTCCTGGCCGCGCTCTACTACGGGGCCATGTACGGCGGCGCCATATCCTCAATCACGCTGGGCATTCCCGGCGCCTCGACAGCCGTTGCGACGACTTTCGACGGGCGCCCGCTGGCCATGAAGGGCGAGGCCGACAAGGCCCTGATCGCGGCGGCTTTGGCGTCGTTCGCCGGGGGCACGATCTCGGTCATCCTGTTCACTCTGTTCGCGCCGCCCTTGGCCTCCGTCGCCCTGGATTTCGGTGATCCGGAAATCTTCGCGCTGATGATCCTGGCCTTCGCGACGTTCGTCGGCCTGTCCGGCGACGACATCGCGAAGACGATCTTCTCGATCTGCATCGGCATGGTGATGTCGGCCATCGGTTTCGACATCATCTCGGGCGAACCGCGCCTGGTTCTGTTCGACCTGATCGGCTTCCAGTCCAAGATCAACTTCCTGGTGCTGGCCATCGGCATCTACGGCATCGGCGAAATGATGTGGACCATCGAGGTCAGCCGCGGCGAAACCATGATGTCCAAGGTCACGATGTCGGTCGAACGCGTGATGAGCAACCTCAAGATCATCTGGGGCACCTGGAAAGCCTGGCTGATGGGCTCGTCCCTCGGCTTCTTCGTCGGCATCCTGCCGGCGGCGGGCGCCACGCCGGGTTCTCTCATGGCTTACGGTGTCGCGAAGATGACGTCGCGCGAGCCGCATATGTTCGGCAAGGGCGCGGTCGAGGGCGTGGTTGCGCCGGAAGCCGCCAACAACGCGGCCTCCACGGGCTCCCTGCTGCCCATGTTGACGCTCGGCATTCCCGGTTCGCCGACAACGGCGGTGCTGCTGGGCGGCATGGTCATCTGGGGCCTGCAGCCGGGCCCCCGCCTGTTCGTCACGGAAACGGAATTCGTGTGGGGTCTGATCGCCTCGCTCTATGCCGCGAACCTGTTCGCGGTCATCATCAACATCGCCTTCATTCCGCTGTTCCTGTGGTTCCTCAAGACGCCGTTCACCATTTTGGCGCCGCTGATCTTCGTCCTGTCGATGGTCGGCGGATACGCCGCGACGGAACGCATGTTCGACGTCTGGCTGATGCTGATCCTGGGTGTCGGCGGCTATCTGATGCGCAAGCTGGACTACCCGGTCGCCCCCGCGGTGCTCGCCATCGTGCTGGGCCCCATCGCCGAACCGGCGTTGCGCCAGTCTCTGTTGATTTCCGGGGGTGACGTCTTGGTGTTCTTCAATCGGCCGATCGCCGGCCCGATCACGATCATCGCGTTGGTGCTTCTGTTCCTGCCGGCTTTCCAGATCGTGTGGCGGCGCATCCGCGGCAAGAAGCCGGTGGCGGGATAAATTGCAGCCGTAAACGGCGGGGCCGCGGGGCGGCTCCGCCAGACGGCGCGGGAGGTGACTTTAAGGGCGGAAAGTGCTGGCTTCTGGTTTCTGGTGTATTGTATACCACAGCGAAAGCGGCTATACCCTCGACCAAGCTGGCAGAGGGCAAGTGGGAACCCGCCGGCAACACGATCAACTTAGGGGACTCCCCGGGACAAAACCATGGAAAGAGAAGCCGAAAACATCGCCGATACGGAAGCGACGGGGTCGTCCGGACTGGTCGTTCAGCCGATCGACGCGAACTTCTCGCTCAAGGACCGGATCTACGATTCCTTGAGGCGGGCGATCACCTCAATGAACATCTATGCCGAGGACGCCGAACTTCGGCTCGACGAACGGAAACTTTCCGAACAGCTTGAGATCAGCCGCACGCCGATCCGCGAAGCCTTGGCCCGCCTGGAGCAGGAGGGCCTGGTTCATATCGTTCCGCGCAAGGGTGTGTTCATCGTGCGCAAGACCAAGCGCGAGGTTCTGGAACTGATCACCGTTTGGGCGGCGCTGGAAAGCATGGCCGCGCGGCTGGCGACCGAGGTCGCGTCCGACGAGGACATCGCCGAACTGCGGACCATGTTCGCGGACGTCGAAAGCGAAGAGGCCAAGGCCGCCATCGACGAATATTCATCCAAGAACATCCGTTTCCATCAGGCGATCCTGAAGCTCGGCGGTTGCAAGCTGATCCAGGACATGTCCGACAATCTGTTTATCCATATGCGTTCGATCCGCGCCCGCACCATTTCCGAAGGCGACCGCGCCAAGCGGTCGGTGATCGACCATATGCATATCATTGAGGCGCTCGAACAACGGGACGCGGAGCTGGCTGAACGGCTGGTCCGGGAGCATTCCATGAACCTGGCCCGGCATATCGAACAATACGTGGATTATTTGGACTAGGGACAATCCGTCGGGCATTCCGGTCCGCCATCGGCAGACGGGGGCCTGACTTCGGTCCAGCAGAGACCGCAAGGGAGAATAAAGAAATGGCAAATACGGCAACCGATACCCAGGCGCAGGAGGCCCCCGAGGCCGGCACGCTTACGGACGGTTTTCACCTCGTCATCGACGCGCTGAAGCTGAACGGCATCACCAACATCTATAACGTGCCGGGGATTCCGATCACCGACCTGGGCCGCTTCATGCAGGCCGAGGGCATGCGCGTTCTGTCGTTCCGCCATGAACAGCATGCCGGCTATGCGGCCGCCATCGCCGGCTATCTGACCCAGAAGCCGGGTGTCTGCCTGACCGTTTCCGCGCCGGGCTTTCTCAACGGCCTGACCTCGTTGGCCCATGCCACGACCAACTGTTATCCGATGATCCTGATCTCGGGCTCGTCCGAACGGGAAATCGTCGATCTGATGCAGGGCGATTACGAGGAAATGGACCAGCTCGCCATCGCCAAGCCGCTGTGCAAGGCCGCCTACCGCGTGCTGCACGCCGAGGACATCGGCATCGCCGTCGCCCGCGCCATCCGTGCCGCCGTGTCGGGCCGCCCGGGCGGGGTTTATCTCGACCTTCCGGCCGCCCTTTTGGGCCAGACCATGGACGCCTTGAAGGGGCAGCAGTCGCTGGTCAAGGTCATCGACCCGGCCCCGGCGCAACTGCCGGCGCCCGAGGCGGTCACCCGCGCTCTCGATGTCCTGAAGGCGGCCAAGAAGCCGCTGATCATCCTGGGCAAGGGCGCCGCCTATTCCCAGGCCGACGACAAGATCCGCGAACTCGTCGAAAAATCCGGCATTCCCTACATCGCCATGAGCATGGCCAAGGGCCTGCTGCCGGACGATCATGACCTTTACGCGGGTGCCGCGCGCTCGCTGGTCCTGAAGGAATCGGACACGGTCATGCTGATCGGCGCCCGGCTCAACTGGCTGCTCAGCCACGGCAAGGGCAAGCAGTGGGGCGACGCGCCGAAGAAATTCGTGCACATCGACATCGACCCCAAGGAAATGGATTCCAACGTCGAGATCGCGGCCCCGATGGTCGGCGACATCGCGTCCTGCGTCGGGTTGCTGCTCGACGGCATGGGCGGCGACTGGAAGACCCCGCCGGCCGACTGGATCAACGCGGTCAAGGCCAAGCGTGACGCCAACGTCGAAAAGATGGCGCCCCGCCTGCAGAACAACAACGTGCCCATGGACTTCCACGGTGCGCTCGGCGTTCTCAAACGCATCGTCGCCGCCAACCCGGACATGGTCCTGGTCAACGAAGGGGCCAACACCCTCGATTTCGCGCGCTCCATCATCGATATGTTCAAGCCGCGCAAGCGCCTGGATGTCGGCACCTGGGGCGTCATGGGCATCGGCATGGGCCAGGCCATCGCGGCCGCGGTCGAAACCGGCGAACAGGTGCTTTGCATCGAGGGTGACTCGGCGTTCGGCTTCTCCGGCATGGAGATCGAAACCATCTGCCGATACAACCTGCCGGTCTGCGTGGTGGTGTTCAACAACGGCGGCATCTACCGCGGCACCGACAAGAACCCGACGGGCGGTTCCGACGTGGCGCCGACCGTGTTCGTCAAGGATGCCCGCTACGACAAGATGATGGAGGCCTTCGGCGGCCTCGGCTTCTACGCGACGTCTCCGGACGAACTGAACCAGGCGGTGACCGAGGCCATCAAGGCCGGCCGGCCGGCGCTGGTCAACGCGGTCATCGACGAAAACGCCGGCACCGAAAGCGGTCGCATCGGCAATCTGAACCCGCAGAGCGTCGTCGCGAAGAAGTAACGCAGCTCTATCCGATCAAAACTGAATAACGGGAACGAACAATGAAAGCTCTCGAAGGCGTCAAAATTCTGGACATGACCCATGTGCAGTCGGGCCCCACCTGTACCCAGCTTCTCGCCTGGTTCGGGGCCGACGTGATCAAGGTGGAACGTCCGGGCGTCGGTGACGCAACCCGCAAGCAGTTGGTCGACGTGCCCGGCGCCGACTCGCTCTACTTCACCATGCTGAACCACAACAAGCGCTCGGTGACGCTGAACACCAAGTCCGACGAGGGCAAGGCGATCTTCACCAAGCTGATCCAGCATTGCGACGTGATGGTCGAGAACTTCGCGCCCGGCGCGCTCGACCGCATGGGCTTTTCCTGGGAAAAGATCCAGGAAATCAACCCGCGCATGATCTATGCCTCGGTCAAGGGTTTCGGCCCCGGCCCATACGCCGAATGCAAGGTCTATGAGAACGTCGCGCAATGCGCCGGCGGCTCGGCCTCCACGACCGGCATGCTGGGCGATATCCCCATGGTTACCGGGGCGCAGATCGGCGACAGCGGCACGGGCCTGCACCTGGCCCTCGGCATCGTCACGGCGCTGTATCAGCGGACCCATTCCGGCAAGGGCCAGCGCGTCGAATGCGCCATGCAGGATTCGGTGTTGAACCTGTGCCGCGTGAAACTGCGCGACCAGCAGCGCCTGAAGGCCGGTCCGCTGACCGAGTATTCCCAGTTCGGCGAAGGCATCCCCTTCGGCGACGCGACGCCGCGCGCGGGCAACGATTCCGGCGGCGGCCAGCCGGGCCGCATCCTGAAGTGCAAGGGCTGGGAAACCGATCCCAACGCCTATACCTACTTCATCACCCAGGCTGCGGTGTGGGAGAAGATCTGCGACGTCATCGGCAAGCCGGAATGGAAAACGGAAGAGGATTTCGCCACGCCGAAGGCGCGGCTGCCGCATCTCAATCAGATTTTCGAGGCCATCGAGGCCTGGACCATGACCAAGACCAAGTTCGAGGTCATGGAAATCTGCAACCCGCTGGACATCCCCGTCGGCCCGATCCTGTCGATGAAGGAAATCGCCGAGGAACAGAGCCTGCGCGACACCGGCACGGTGGTCGAGGTCGACCATCCGGAACGCGGCGCCTACCTCACGGTCGGCAACCCGATCAAGTTGTCCGATTGCCCGGCCGATGTGAAGCGCTCGCCGCTTCTGGGCGAGCACACGGACGAGATCCTGGCGGAAATCGGCCTGAATCCGGACGAAATCGAAGCTGCGAAATCCGGGGGCGCGGTCTAACCGCCCCCGTTCCAGCGAACCAAAAATATCCCCAAGGGAGGACCCTCATGCGATTGATCCTTAACGGCCAGCAGGCCTTCGGCAAGGCCACGTTGGAAGCGATCCTGGAAAAGGGCGAAGACGAAATCGTCGGCGTGTTCTGTGCGCCGGACAAGGAAGGCAAGCCCGCGGACCCGGTGAAGGAATTCGCCCTGGAAAAGGGTCTGCCGCTGTTCCAGCCGCCCAACTACACGGACAAGGAAGTGCTGGACCACATGAGGTCCCTGAAGGCCGACCTGATGGTCATGGCCTACATGATCATCTTCGTGCCGGAAGAAGCCCGCGACATCCCGACCCACGGGTCGATCTGCTTTCATCCGTCCCTGCTGCCCAAGCATCGCGGCCCGTCGTCCATCAACTGGCCGATCATCGGTGGTGCCACGGAAACGGGGATCACCATCTTCTGGCCCGACGACGGCCTGGACGAAGGCTTCATCCTGCATCAGGACAAGGTCGCGATCGGCCCCGACGATACGCTGGGCGATATCTACTTCGGCAAGATCTTCGACCGCGGCGTGGCGATGATGCTGGAAGCCATCGACATGGTGAAAGCCGGCAACCCGCCGAAAATCCCCCAGAACGAAGACGAAGCGACTTACGAATCCTGGTGCCGCAAGAAGGACATGCAGATCGATTGGTCGAAGCCCGTTGCCGAGGTCTACAACCAGATCCGCGGCTGCAACCCCCAGCCGGGTGCCTGGACCACCATCGACGGCAACGAACTGTCGATCTTTGATTCCCGCAAGGTCGACGGCGACACCGGCGGCAAGCCGGGTGAGGTCGTCGGCATCGAAGACGATCACATCCTGGTCGCGGCCCCCGGCGGCGCCGTCAAGGTGATGCGCCTGCGCCCCCACGACGACAAGAAGATCACCGCAGCTGAATACGTGGCCAAAGTCGGCCTGCAAAAAGGGAAGGTGCTGGGCGCCTGATCGGCGGCCGCCATCGACCCAGAGGAAACAACCCAGGCTCCAGAGATCCCGAAAGAGGGACGCGAGAGGAAACCATGCCCAAAAGTGATATCGAAATCGCCCGCGAAGCCACCATGAAGCCGATCGCCGATGTCGGCGCCGAGAAGCTGGGCATTCCCGGCGACGCGCTTCTGCAGTACGGCCCGCACAAGGCCAAGGTCGACATGAACTACCTGAAGTCGTTGGAAGGAAACCCCGACGGCAAGCTGATCCTGGTCACCGCCGTGACCCCGACCCCCGCCGGCGAAGGCAAGACCACGACCACCGTGGGCCTGGGCGACGGTCTGAACAAGATCGGCAAGAAGGCCATGATCTGCATCCGCGAACCTTCCCTCGGCCCCTGCTTCGGCATGAAGGGCGGGGCCGCCGGCGGCGGCTATGCCCAGGTCGTGCCGATGGAAGACATCAACCTGCATTTCACCGGCGACTTCCACGCCATCGGCATCGCCCACAACCTGCTGGCGGCGCTGATCGACAACCACATCTACTGGGGCCTGGAGCCGGCCATCGACAGCCGCCGCGTCGCCTTCAAGCGCGTGGTGGACATGAACGACCGGGCGCTGCGTCAGATCACCAACTCGCTCGGCGGCGTCGCCAACGGCTTCCCCCGGGAAGACGGCTTCGACATCGTCGTGGCGTCGGAAATCATGGCGATCTTCTGCCTGGCCACCAGCCTGCAGGATTTGACGGAGCGGATCGGTAACATCGTGATCGGCCAGAACCGCAACCGCGAGCCGATCTACGCCCGCGACGTCAAGGGCCCGGGCCCGATGTCCGTGCTGCTCAAGGAAGCCATCGCGCCGAACCTGGTGCAGACGCTGGAAAACAACCCGGCCTTCATCCACGGCGGTCCGTTCGCCAACATCGCGCATGGCTGCAACTCGGTCATCGCGACCAAGTCGGCGCTCAAGCTTGCCGACTACGTCGTGACGGAGGCCGGCTTCGGCGCCGACCTGGGCGCCGAGAAGTTCTTCGACATCAAGTGCCGCAAGGCGGGCCTCAAGCCGGCGGCGGCGGTCATCGTCGCCACCGTGCGCGCGCTGAAGATGCATGGCGGGGTGGCCAAGGCCGACCTGGGCACGGAGAACGTGGACGCGGTCAAGAAGGGTTGCGACAACCTGGTCCGCCACATCCGCAACACCAAGCAGTTCGGTGTGCCGGTGACCGTTTCCATCAACAACTTCATCACCGACACGGATGCCGAACTTCAGGCCGTGAAGGCGGCGGCCGAAGCCGAAGGCGTGAAAGCCTTCATCGCCACCCATTGGGCGGACGGCGGTGCCGGCACGGAAGACCTGGCCAAGCATGTTGTCGAACTCGCCGATTCCGGCGTCGCCGACTTCAAGCCGCTGTACCCGGACGACATGCCGCTGCGCGACAAGGTCGAAACCATCGTCAAGAAGATCTACGGCGGCGACGGCATCACCTGCGACGGCGCGATCGAAAAGCAGTTCGCCGATTTGCAGAAAAACTATGGGCATTTCCCGGTCTGCATGGCGAAAACGCAGTACAGCTTCTCGACCGATCCGGACGCCAAGGGCGCGCCGACGGGCTTCACCGTGCCGATCCGCGAACTGCGGTTGTCGGCGGGGGCGGAATTCATCGTCGCCGTGACCGGCGCCATCATGACGATGCCGGGTCTGCCCAAGGTGCCGTCGGCGAACAACATCTATCTCAACGACCAAGGTCAAATCGAGGGTCTGTTCTAGACGCTAGAGTGATCTGACCAATTCCGGCAGCCCCGGCCGTTTTGGCCGGGGCGGTCCGGCCATAAGGGGAGGACGACCATGAGCATCCGAAATATTCTTGTTCCCGTGCGTGGTGATGGTAAGGGCGAACTGGTCCTGAACGCCGCAGTGGCGCTTGCGAAGAAATTCGATGCCCATATCGACGTCGTCCATGCCCGAATGGGTTCTCAAGACATGTTGGCCTACGGCGCGACCTTGGCCGGCGTGCGTGATGTGGTGAACGAAATCGCGGAAACCCATGCGGCCGAGGAAGAGGCCCGGGTCAAAAAGCTGTACGTGGATTATTGCGAACGCCACGGCATCGCCGACATCACCGAGCCACGCAATGGCGCAAAGGGCGTATCCGCCTCGTGGCACGAGGAAAAGGGCCGCCAGGCCAACGTCGTCGCCCGCCGCGGCCGTCTGACCGATGTGATCTTCGTCGCCCAGCCCGATGGACAGTTGGGCATCAACACCTTCGAAGCGGCCCTCATGGAAACCGGCAAGCCCGTGATCTGCGTCCCGCCCCGGGACATCAAGGAGATCGGCCGGAACATCGCCATCGCCTGGAACGGCAGCGCCGAGATCGCGGCCGCCGTCACGTCGTCCCGGCCGATCGTCGAAGGGGCGGAAAAACTGCTGATCCTGTCGGCGCCGGAGACTCATGGCGATGAACTTCCCGCGTCGGACCTTGCCGAATACCTGCGTTGGCATGGCAAGAAAAGCGAGACCCGAATTCTCGATTGCGACCCGCACGAGGTCGGCCAGACGCTACTGAAGGCTTGCGCCGACAACGGCATCGATCTGTTGCTGATGGGTGGCTATGCCCATGCCCGCCGCCACGACTTTAAAATCGGCGGCGTTACCCAATACGTGGTCGAAAAGGCCGAAATTCCGGTTCTCTTCCACCACTAAATTCCGATCCGGCGGCATTTTTCCCCGCCATTTCCACGATCAGGAATAATCCCCGCTTTCGCTGCACTGCGTCATCGCGTTCTGTTGCCATGCGCGGCGCGGCCTGTTTAATGTCGCCCCCCGTTGAAACGTATACAATCCGTCAGCAATCGGGGCGGCCCAGGCCGCGACATAAGCAGCAATTCGTGGGGAAACAGAAGAATGACTTTGTGGATCAGGTACGCACGCCAGGGTGCGGAAGGTTTCGGCACGCTCGACGGCGATGTCATCAGCGTGCATTCCGGAGACATGTTCCAAGGTGCGAAGGCGACCGGCGAGACCGTTAATCTGGCGGACGTCACGGTTTTGGCGCCGGTGCGGCCGGGCAAGATCGTCGCCCTTTGGAACAACTACAACACCATGCGCGAGAAAATGAACGGCGTGCGCCCGGAAGAACCGCTGTGGTTCATCAAGACCAACAATTCGGTCATCGGCACGGGTGCGGCCATCGAACGGCCCGCCAGCTATGACGGCAAGGTCGTTTACGAAGGCGAACTGGGCATCGTCATCGGCCGCCGTGCCAAGAACGTGTCGGAAGCGGACGCGCTCGGCTACGTGTTCGGCTATACCTGCGTCAACGACGTCACGGCCATCGACATCCTGAAGCGGGACGAAACCTTCGCCCAATGGACCCGTTGCAAGAGCTTCGACACCTTCGGCCCGATGGGGCCGGTCGTCGCCACGGGTCTGGACCCGATGAAGCTGACCGTGAAGACGATCCTCAACGGTGCTGAACGGCAGAACTATCCGGTTTCGGACATGCTGCGCACACCGGCCAAGTTGATCAGTGAAATTTCCCACGATGTGACGCTGGAGCCGGGTGACGTCATCGCCTGCGGCACCAATGTCGGCGTCGGCACCATGAAGGAGCCGTCCAACACGGTGGAGATTGTCATTGATGGAATCGGCACGCTAAGCAACACTTTCGATAACTAGACCACCAGCACCGGACGGGTCCGCTTCGCAACCGGATCCGACGCAGGGAACACCGTGCGGGCGCGTGACGTGCCCGCCGCAGGGAAACAGAGAAAAGCAGGGAGAACATCATGCGAGTATGCGTGATCGGCGCCGGCGCCATCGGCGGCCTCATGGGCGCCAAACTGGCCTTGGCCGGAAACGACGTCAGTGTCATCGATATGGGACCGCACCTTCAGGCGATCCGTCAGAACGGGTTGAAACTGATCTGGGAAGACGGATCGGAACATGTCGCCCAGGTGAAGGCGTTTGAAAAATGCGCCGATGCGGGTGAACAGGACCTGGTCATCCTGGGGCTCAAGGCCCACTATCTGGAACTGGTGGCCAAGGACATGGGTGCGCTCATGGGTCCCAACACCATGATCATGACCGTGCAGAACGGCATTCCGTGGTGGTATTTCCACAACCACGGCGGCCCGCACAACGGCAAGCAGCTGGAAAGTCTGGACCCCGACGGCGTGTTGACCAAGCACATCGACGGTGACCGTATCATCGGCTGTGTCGTCTATCCTGCCGCCGCCGTGACCGAGCCGGGCGTCATCAAGCACGTCGAAGGCGACCGCTTCCCCATCGGCGAGTTGGACGGATCGATCAGCCCGCGGGTGGAAGGCCTGAAAGAGCTGCTCGAAGGAGCCGGATTCCGTTCCCGCGTGCTCGAGGACATCCGCTCGGAAATCTGGCTCAAGGCCTGGGGCAACCTCAGCTTCAATCCTATCAGCGCGCTGACCCACGCGACCCTGGTCGACATCTGCCAGTTCCCGGAAACCCGGCTTCTGGCCCAGAAGATGATGGAGGAAGCCCAGATCGTCGCGGAAAAGCTCGGCATTACCTTCCGCCACACCATCGAAAAACGCATCGACGGGGCCGAAAGCGTCGGCGCCCACAAGACCTCCATGTTGCAGGATGTCGAGGCGGGCCGCTCGCTCGAAACCGAAGCCCTGATCGGCGCCGTCCTGGAACTGGCCAAGCTGACGGAAACACCTTGTCCGCATACCTTCGCGGTCTATTCCTGCGTCAAGCTGCTGAACAAGGTGATGGTCACCCAGCACGCGGGCGTCATCGTGCAGACCGCGAACCAGGCGGCCGAATAAGCGCGAATCGCGGGGGAACACGATCTGGAATTGCGTGAACCCCGGGCTGCTCTATAATACACTCCGGCGGGGGGAAATGGGTTTGTCCCCGCCGGAAGCAGCCTTGGGTAAGGATCAATGGCATTAGTTAGCGCCAAGGTAGTCGGCCTGTGTGACGCCGCCCGGGAACACGACCATCTGCCGCAGGAGTGCGCCAGTTGCGTCGCCCGCCATTTGGCCATGTGTGCCGGTCTGAAGACGGATGAACTTTCCCATCTCGCGCAACACGTAAGCCGCCGCAAGCTGGCGGCCGGTCAGACCCTGTTCCGGGAAGCCGACCCGGCGGGCGATGTTTTTACCGTCACCTCGGGCCTGTTCAAGCAATACAAGCTTCTCGCCGACGGACGCTGCCAGGTCACCGGGTTCTACTTCTCGGGCGACCTGATCGGTCTGCCCGACAGCCTCGATTATCCCGTCACGGCCGAGGCCCTGACGGCGGCGACCGTCTGCGCCTTTCCGCGCGCGCGCATCGTGGAACTGGTCGACCGCTATCCGTCGCTGGCCAAGGCGGTGATCCTGAAACTGCAGGGCGAAATCACCACCGCCCAGGGGCAGATGCTGTCGCTCGGCCGTCTGACCGCCGAGGAACGCATCGCGGTCTTCCTGCTGACTCTGATGGACAAGGCCCACGATTGCGTCAACGACGACGGGTCGCTGCGCCTGAACATGCGCCGCGCCGATATCGCCGACTATCTGGGTCTGACCGTGGAAACGGTCAGCCGGTCGTTCACCAAGCTGCGCAACGCCGGGGTGATCGGCGCAGAGCGGGGCGGGGCGGTCGAAATCCTGTCCCGTGACGGGCTGGAAGACATCGCCCAGGGGCCGGGATAAACCGTCCACCGGACTTGCGGGCATGGTGGTTGCCGGCCATATGTGAAGGACCATCGCCCGCGGAGATATTGCCATGCGCAATCTCAAAGCCACCCATCGCACCGAAGATGCGGCCATGCCGAGCCCACGTTGGCAGGAATTGCAGGACCGTCTGCGGGCGGCCAAGCGGCCGATCTTTCAGGAACTTCGCGATTATCCGCCCCAGGTCGCCGGCTGCGATCTGCATTTCAAGGCGCTTGCCGAAAAGCGCGACGCCGTGTGCCGGGAGTTGGACCGCCTGGATACCCTGCGGGGGGCCACGGCGCAGGAATTGGACGCATTCGCGGCGTCCTCCGTCTTTCTGAACAAGGACGGTTGAACCCGTCACAGATTTGGGGACCACAGGGGGCCCGCCACAGGAGAGCCACTACCATGCCATCCGTTACGTCATCGACCCTTCGCCGTGGTTCGGCCGCCGCCCTTGCATTGATGCTGGCGGCCGCCCCCATGGCCGCCGCCCAGGCGCAATCCCAGCCGACGGATCCGGAAATGCTGCTGGAGGAGGGGACGAAGAAGATTCTGCGCGCCTTCGAGTTGTTCATCATGACCATTCCTCAGTACGAGATGCCCGAGGTTCTGCCCAACGGCGACATCATCATCCGGCGCAAGAACCCGCCGGGCCAGGAACGCAAGGATGGGCCCGGCGGCGTCGAGCCGCCGGTGCCCGGGGAAAAGACCTAAGCCCGGCCCCATACAGCCGATTCAGTCGGCGGCCATGTCGAGAAGCTTGAGCACCGTTTCCTGGGTCAAATTTCCGCCCGTCAGCGCGGCCACGGTCTTCAGTGACGTATCGACCTTGCCCGACAGGAACCCGGCCGCCGCCGTGACGCCGGCCGGCTCGCCCAGCATCTTGGTACGGGTCAGGATGGTCTTGAAGGCGCGGGCGATGTCCTGTTCCGAGACCAGCACGATGTCGTCGAGAAACGCTTCCAGATGCATGAACGGATATTCGCCGGGGCGCCGGGCACTCAGCCCGTCGGCGATGCTGTCCCAATAATCGATGGCCGTGGGCGTACCCGCCTGGCGCGACACATAGGCCGCGTTGGCGCCTTCCGGCTGGATACCCACGACCTTCACGTTCGGATTGATCAGCTTGACCGCCGCCGCGATGCCGCCGGCAACCCCGCCGGACGACACGGGGACCAGGACCTGCTGGGCGTCGGGGCATTGTTCCATGATCTCGAAGCCGATGGTGCCGTGACCGGCGATGATCGGCGGGTCTTCCCAGGTGTCGATGGCGGTCATGCCGCGCTCAAGCGCCAGGCGCTCGACCGTGGGCTGGCGGGCGAGGGCATCCGTGCCGCACAGATAGACCTCGGCGCCATAGCCTTCCGTACCCTGGATCTTGTAGGGGCTGGTCGCGTCCAGCATCACGACGGTGATGGGAACGCCCAGTGTCTTGCCGGCGAAGGCGAAACCCTGGGCGAAGTTGCCGGAGGAGGCCAGAACGACTCCCTTGGCCTTCTGTTCGGGGGTCAGATAATGCATCACGTTGAACACGGCGCGTACCTTGAACGCGCCCGTGACCTGCAAATTCTCGCACTTCAGGAACAGGGTTTCGCGCCCCACTTCCGCGCTATCCCTGGCCACGGGCACGATGGGCGTGCGCCGGATGGCGTGGGGCATGTTGGCGCGCGCGGCGCGGACGGCGTCGAGGGTGACCAGCCGGTCACGGGAAAACAGGGAACCTTCCATGGCGGGGCAACTCCGTTGTGCCGGCCGTCCAGGGGTATCCACGTCGGCCTGATCTAAGGTTTACTGCACCACGAGGTTCAGGCTCAAGGGATCAAGGCGGCCGAGGGCGAGGAGAAGTTGATAGGCGGCGGTCTTTTCGTCGTAGGACGCGGTGGTGAAGTTGATCTGCGCGTTGTTGACCTCGTTTTCGGCGTCCAACACGTTGATCACCGTTTCCTTACCGGCGGCGCGCAGTTTGCGCCGGCTCTGCGCCACTTCCGACGCGATGTTGACCGCGTTTTCCAGAAGGATCACGCGTTCGCGGGCCGTTTCCAGGGCCTGCCAGGCCAGGCGAACCTGCTCTTCCACCGTGCGCGCGGCGGCCTGTAGCTTGTTGCGGTTGGCGGCTGTGTCATAGGCGGCGCGCAGGGTCGATGAGCGGGTCGAAAAGCCGGAAAACAGTTCCCAATCGGCCTGGAATCCGATGGTGTAATCGCGCCGGGTGCCGAGCACGCCGCCGTTGTTCTGTTCCATGTTGAACTCGCCCTCCAGGTCGATGGTCGGATACAGCCCGGATTTGGCCTCGACCTCGCGCTGGCGGGTGATGTCGATGCTGGTGCCGGCCTCGCGGACGGCGGGGTTTTCGACCAGCGCGATGGCAAGTGCCCGGTCAAGCTCGCTGGGTACGGCATTGACCGGCGGGCGCGGGTCGTACATGTCTTCCAGATTGGGGGGGAAGCCGAATACCTGCTGATAGCGCGACATGGCGTCGCGCAATTGACCCTCGAAGCCGACGCGCCGTTCCTTGGCGACCTGTAGGCGCGATTTGGCCTGCAGCACGTCAACGGCGATCCCCGATCCGCGGCGCACGCGTTCGTCTTCCAGGTTGAGCTGGCGTTGAATGCGGCCTTCGCTTTCGATGGTGATGCCGAGCAGGCGCATCTGGCGCAGCACCGTGATATAGGCGCGCACGCCCTGGAACAGGGTGTTCTGCCGTGTACCCTCCAGCGTGATGCGGGCCAGATGCTCGTTCAGTTCGGCGATATGGATGGCCGTCCGCGTCGCATAGCCGTCGAACAGGTTCTGCGACAGGGTGAAGGTGGCGACGTTCTTGTTCTCGACGCTTTTGGCGCCGGACGCGCGCGTCGACGGGCTGTCGATGAATTCGCGCCCCGCGTCGCCGGTCATGCTCAGGGTCGGCAGGCGTTTGGCCTTGGCGACGTCGATGCCTTGGCGGTTGCTTTCCAGAGTGTTCTCGGCGGCCAGGATATTGGGATGGTTGGTGATCAGGCGGGCAAGTTCGATCTCAAGCGGGGCCGCGCGCGCGGCCTGGGGGGCGCAAAATGCCGCCGCCAGCAGCCACCCAGCAATCGTCGTTCCGGCAATCGGCCGTCTGCGCACGCGGTGAAACTCCCTTTCCTGGCGTCATCCCGGCGAGTCTATGCCCTTGGCCCGGTGGCGGTCAAACCCGCCGGCCCAGCCCGGGGCGACTCGCAGCCGCCCTTATAGGATTTCAGGGTTAAAGGCTCGTTAAGGGGCGCCGGCCGTTCCGCCGTCACCAGCGATAGGTCAAGGATCCGGTCACCGTGCGGGCATCACCGTAGAAGCAGCCGTAGGTGCAGGCGGCGATATAGGTGTTATCGAGAATGTTGCTGACGTTGAGCGCCATTTTCAGGTCGCCGACCTCATAGGATACCATGGCATCGGCGACGAAGTAGTAGGGGACCACCGCCGTGCTGCTCAAGTTCACCGTGTTGCCGACGAAACGGACACCACCGCCGATGACGAGGCCTTTCAGCATGCCTGCCTGCGGCGCATATTCGCCCCACATGGATGCCTGATGATAGGGGGTGTTGGTCGGCCGGTTGCCGAGGTCGGTACCGTTGCTCTTCGTCACCTTGGCCTGGGTATAGGCGTAGCCAGCCAGCAGGGTGACGTCCGGCGTCAGGTTGGCCTTCGCCTCGATCTCGATGCCGCGTGACCGGATTTCCCCCGTCTGGACCTGGAAGCCGCTGTTGTCTGGGTCGGTGGTCAGGACGTTCTGGCGCGTCAGTTCATAGGCTGACAGGGTCACCAAGGCATCGGTGCCCTTCGGCTGGAACTTGATCCCCATCTCGTACTGCTGGCCGGTTGTCGGGTCGAAAGCCTTGCTGCTGGCGTCGGTGCCGGTCTGCGGCTGGAAGGATTCCGTGTAGCTGGCATAGGGGGACAGACCGTTGTCGAACAGGTAGACGGCGCCGACCCGGCCGGTGAAGGCCGATTGCGTCGTCGTTGTCGTCGCCCCTGTGCGGTAGTTTTCCGTTGCGGTCTTGGCGCGGTCGTTGCGGCCGCCCAGCAGCAGCCGCCAATGATCGCCGATCGCCATCTGGTCCTGCAGGTAGAAGCCAACCTGGTCGATCGTCTGGAAGGAATCGGTCGCCGTGGTGGTGTTGAGGGTGACCGCCGATCCATAGGAGGGGTTGTAGAGGTTCAGGGCGCCGACCGTGCCGTTGTACTGCACCCGTCGGAAGGTGCCGTGGGTATAGTCGAAGCCGCCGACCAGGGTGTGCTCGAGTGGGCCTGTGGAAATTTCGGCGTGAGCCTGGTTGTCGATCGTCAAGGTCCGGGAATGATCGTTCCGGGCGTAGGGCGCGCGTGTAACCGACTGGTTGCCGGTTTGATAGCTGCTGTAATAGATGTCCGCATACTCGTTGTCGAAGTCCGAATAGCGGAAATTCTGCTTCAGCTTCACCCGGTCGGTGACGCGATGTTCGAGTTCGTACCCGCCACTGAAAACCTCGCGCTCGAACTTGTTGAAGTCCGGTTCGCCGATGAAACGGCTGCGGTCGATCCGGCCGTTTTCGTTGGGTTTGATCGTGCCGACCTCGGGAAACCCGTAGTAGTACATGGTCGAGACCTTCTGGTAGACGGCCTGTACGGTCAATGATGTGTCGTCGTCGGGTCGCCAGGTCAGCGACGGCGCGGCCACGACCTTGTCGTCGGGGATGTAGTCAACCATTGTGTCGCTGTCGCGGACCAGCGCGGTGATGCGGTAGGTCAGGCGCCCCTCGGCGTCGAGCCGGCCGCCGTGGTCGGCGGACACCTGCTTGCGGGCGAAGAAGCCGCCGTCGGCCACCACCTCGTTGATCGGGTCCGCCGTCGGCTTCTTGGTGACCATGTTGATGACGCCACCGGGAGATGCCTGCCCGTACAGCACCGAGGCCGGACCGCGCAGGACCTCGACCCGTTCCAGCAGGTAAGGCTCCGCCATCGAATCGTAGACGTTGGTCGTCCCGCGCAGGCCGTCCACGTACATGGACTCCGAACTTCCCTGGAAGCCGCGCATGTAGAAGCCGTCATCCGTGCGGTTGAACCCTTGGGCCTTCAGGATGCCGGGGGTGTAGCGCAGGGCTTCCCCCAGGGTCTGTGTCTTCTGCCGTTCCATCTGTGTCGCGCCGACGACGGAAATGGATTGCGGCACCTCGGCGATCGGCGTGTCCGTCTTGGTGCCGGACGCACTGCGCCCCGCGATCAGCCCCGGCACTGGACCGAAGGCGCTTTCGCGCCGCCCTTCGACGGAAACGGTGCCGAGCGTCAGCCGGCTGGCGGTGTCGGAGCGGCTGAGTGCGACCGTGCGTTCGCCGGTGAATTCGAAGATGATGCCGGTGCCGGACAACAGGCGCGTCAACGCGTCGGACGGCGTAAGGGAGCCGGTGACGCCGGGCGATTGAATGCCGGAGAAGTCGCCGGTCTTGTAGGCGAAGGAAACGCCGGTGACGTCCGAATAGCGCGCCAGCGCCTGGGCCAGGGGTTGGGCGGGGATGGCGAACGCCGTGACCTTGGTGACTTGCGCCAAGTCCACCGCAGGGGACAAGAGGTGATTTTTCCCTGTCGCCGCGTTGGCCGGCGGGGAGGACAGTGCCGTCGTCGCCAGAAGCAGTGCCGCAAAGGCGGCTGTTTTATTGCGCACCATAAAATTGGTCAGGTTCGTCATCGTATTTCCCCAAAAGACAATTCATTAATGGTTTTTAACAAATGCGATTAAGTCGCACTTGCTTGACTTCCTCATGAGGTTGACGAGTGGAGATATGGAACCCGGTGCCGGTTTCGCAGATTTTTTGTGCGCGTGTAATCCCGTACCCGGCCCGTGCGGGTGCGGATCAGCGGATGATCATCAGATAGCGCGTCACCTGCGTCACCTTCAGCCCATGGGTGGCGGCCAACGCGCGGATCCCGCCGTCCAGCGATGTGATGGCCAGCCGCGCGGTCACGGGCTGCAGTTTCGCCGCGTCGGCCAGCAAAAGGATGCGCCCCGGCAGATAGCGGTCGATCTCGGCAAAGGCCTGATCCAATGGCGCGCCGTCGAGGACGATCACGCCGCGCCGCCAAGCCAACGCACTCGTCTCGCCGCCGTGTATGCGTTGGACCGTCCCCGGCGCGCCGCCGCGGCGGTAGGATACCCGCTCACCGGGGGTGAGGATGACTTCACCGTGCGCTCCATCGCGCATCGGTGACGTGACGCGCACCGTGCCCTCGGTCACCGTGACCCGGGCGCTGTCGTCCATGTCACGCACGGCATAGGCCGTGCCGACGGCCCGCGCGCGGCCGCCCACCGCTTCCACATCGAAGGGGCGGGCGGGGTTCTTGGCAACCTGGAAAAAGGCCTCGCCCTTCAGCAGGGTCACCCGGCGGTCGGGTCCGCTGAAATCGACAGCGATGGCTGTATCCGTATTCAGGAAGGCGACGGTGCCGTCGGATAGGGTTACCTCTGCCTGCTCACCTGCGGCGGTAATGCGGTCGGCCCGCAGGCGTAATGGCAGGTCCCAGGCCGCACCCACCATGAACAACGCCAGGCAGGCGGCGATCAGGCTGCCCAGAACTCGATGCCGGGTTCGGTTGTCGTTTGCCGAGCGCGGCGAATGCCATCCGGCCTGGGGTGGAGAAAGGGCGGGATCGAGAGGGGCCAGTTCACGCCATAGCGCGGCGACCTCGTCATAGGCCAGGCGGTGCCGGGGGGCGACGGCCAACCATGCGTCGAAGGCTTGGCGGTCAGCCTCCGTCACGCCGTCCTCACGCAAGCGCAAGAACCAATCATGTGCCGCGTCATCGACGCCATCATTTATCGGCGCGGACGAAGGGGGCAGAGGGCGTCGGTCTGTCATGTCGCTTCTGTCGGGGCCTTCATTGGTGGCCGGTCCGGTTGCCGGACCTGTCCTTTCCTATAAGACGAGTAGAGGAACGTGGATCGGTGCTCAAGGCACCCATCATCCGGTCAGGTCATCGTGGAACCGGCGGCGGGCTTCGATCAGGGTGTTAAGAGCGGTTTTCAGGTCTTTGTAGACCGTGGTCACGCCGATCCCCAGTTCCGCCGCGATCTGAGGTTGAGAAAGGTCGTCGAAGCGGGCCAAAAGGAACACCCGGCGGCAGCGATCGGGAAGGGAGGCAATCGCGGCCTCCATATGGGTCAGTTCGGCCCGGGCGAGCGCATGGCGTTCGGGAGTCAAATCCTCGGTCTGGCGCCAGACGGCGCCGTCGGACTCGGTCAAAATCTCGCCCCGCCGTTTCTCGACCCGAACATGGTCCGTCGCCAGATTGGCGGCCATGGTGAACAAATAGGCGCGCCGATTGTGCACGGGCGGTTCATCGTCGGCGCGCAGAAGCTTTACATAAAGGTCATGAGCGATGTCAGACGCAAGTGAACGGGATCCCAGCCGCCGGCCGAGGAAGCGCAGCAATTCCCATTCGTGTTCATGATAGGCGCGCAGTAGCAGCGACTCGTTCATGGCTGTCCTTGTCCGCCTTGGCAGATGACGTCCGTCCCACCGGGCATTGGTCGAGCAACATAGTAATTTTGAGAATGATTCTCAATTACAAAAATGCACGAAGGGTGAAGCGAGGTGTGCGGGGCAGAGAGGATGCCGAGACCCGACCTAAGCCGCGCCGAAACCGCCGCCGCCCGGCGTTTCGATGATGAACACGTCGCCGGGTTTCAGCTCGCGGCGGTCCGTGCCGGTCAGCTCCTCCACCCCGCCGCCGGCCCGTTCCACGGCGTTGCGGCCGACCGCGCCGGGGCCGCCGCCGTCGATCCCGTGGGGCGGCACGCGGCGATGGCTGGACAGGATCGCCGCCGTCATGTCCTCGAGGAAGCGGATGCGCCGCACCACGCCGTCGCCGCCCCGGTGGGCCCCGGCGCCGCCCGAGCCCCGGCGGATCGCGAAGCGCTCGACCATGACCGGGAAGCGCCATTCCAGGACTTCCGGGTCGGTCAGGCGGGTATTGGTCATGTGGGTGTGCACCGCGTTCGTGCCGTCGAAATCAGGCCCCGCGCCGGACCCGCCGCAGATGGTTTCGTAGTACTGATGGCGGTCGTTGCCGAAGGTGAAGTTGTTGCAGGTCCCCTGGCTGGAGGCGAGGGCCCCCAGGGCGCCGAACAGCGCGTCGGTGACGATCATGCTGGTTTCCACGTTGCCCGCGACCACGGCGGCGGGATATTCGGGCGACAGCATGGATTTCTTGGGGATCACCAGCTTGAGCGGCTTCAGGCAGCCGGCGTTGAGGGGAATGTCGTCGTCGATCAGCGTGCGGAAGGTGTAGAGCACCGCCGCGTGGCAGACGGCGGTGGGCGCGTTGAAGTTGCTGTCCAGCTGCGCGGACGAGCCCGAGAAATCCAAGGTCGCCTCGCGCTTCTTATGGTTGACCTTGATCTTCACGTCGATCACGGCGCCGTTGTCCATCTCGCAGGTGAACTGCCCGTCGGTCAGCACGTCGAGCACCCGGCGCACGCTTTCCTCGGCGTTGTCCTGGACATGGTCCATATAGGCCCAGACCGTTTTCAGGCCGAAGTGATCGACCATCTTGCGCAGTTCCTGCGCACCCTTTTCGTTGGCCGCGATCTGGGCCGCCAGATCAGCCAAATTTTGATCAAAATTCCGCACGGGGTAGGGGCCGCCGCACAGCAATTCACGCAGGGCGTCCTCGCGCAGATTGCCCTGATCGACCAGCAGGAAGTTGTCGATCAAAACACCTTCTTCCTCGACCGTCTTCGAGTCAGGCGGCATGGAGCCGGGCGTGATGCCGCCGATGTCGGCGTGATGGCCGCGCGAGCCGACGTAGAACAGGATGTCCTCGCCCTTGTCGTCGAACACGGGCGTGATGACCGTGACGTCCGGCAGGTGGGTGCCGCCGTTGTAGGGGGCGTTCAGGGCATAGACGTTGCCGGGTTTTATCCGGCCTGCGTTGTCCCGCATCACGGCGCGGATGCTTTCGCCCATGGACCCCAGATGCACCGGGATATGCGGCGCGTTGGCGATCAATTCGCCCTTGCGGTCGAACACGGCGCAGGAGAAATCGAGCCGTTCCTTGATGTTCACGGAATAGCTGGTGTTGGCCAGGGTCGTGCCCATCTGTTCGGCGATCGACATGAACAGGTTGTTGAAGATTTCCAGCATCACCGGATCGGCCTGGGTGCCGATGGCGTGGACTTCCGGGCGCGGCTCGGCGCGGGTCAGGATCAGGTGACCCTTGCGGGTCATCTCCGCGGCCCAACCCGGCTCGACCACGATGGTCGAGGTGTTCTCGACCAGGATCGTGGGTCCGGCCAGACGGTCGCCCGGCAGCAGCGCCTCGGTCCTATAGACGGGCGTCTCGTACGTTCTGCCGCCCGAGGTCATGGGCACCAGGGTCATGGGGCGCAGGGCCGCCACGCCGGGGATGTCGGCGATGTCCGGGTCTTCCGCCATGCCGGCGCGGCCGACGACCTCGACCGACACGGCCTCGATGATGTGCCCGCGGCCGGGGGCGGTGAAGCCGTAGCGTTGGCGGTGCAGGGTCTCGAACTCGTCGATCATCTTGTTGCGGTCGCCGAAGGGCACGATCAGGGCCGTGTCCGTGCCCTTGTAGCGAAGATGGGCGCGGCGGAAGGTTTCGATGTTGTCCTTGGCGATGCCCTGGCCGTCGATCTCGGCGCGGGCCTCCTTTTCCAGCCCTTCGATGAGTTCCATCAGGGGCGCGGTCAGACCGGCGGCCAGCGGCGCCTCCACCGCCTTCTCGCGGATCGCCCGCACGTCGGCCAGCCCCATGCCGTAGGCCGACAGAACGCCCGCGAAGGGATGCAGGAACACCGTGTTCATGCCGAGCGCGTCGGCGACCAGGCAGGCATGCTGCCCCGCCGCGCCGCCGAAGCAGTTGAGCACGTAGCCGGTCACGTCGTGGCCGCGCTGCACGGAAATCTTCTTGATGGCGTTGGCCATGTTTTCAACGGCGATC
Source organism: Thalassospiraceae bacterium LMO-SO8 (assembly GCA_031655335.1). Lineage (NCBI taxonomy): Bacteria > Pseudomonadati > Pseudomonadota > Alphaproteobacteria > Rhodospirillales > Thalassospiraceae > Thalassospiraceae bacterium LMO-SO8. The sequence continues at coordinate 2,517,035 of CP134226.1, forward strand.
TTGAGGAAGCCCTCGGCGACCTCTTCCGGCGCGCGGTCGTCGCCGGTCTGTTCGTGGATGGTCTGGGCCATGTCCTCAAACTTGCGGCGCACGGCGCGGTCGTCCAGCGGCTGATCGGCGTCGGGGCCGAACACGGCGGGGAAGTATTGGGGCTGCACCTTGCCCAGCATGACGTTGCAGTCGGTGACGGTCAGCGGCCCGCCCCGGCGGTAGCACGCCGGGCCCGGATCGGCGCCGGCGCTGTCGGGACCGACCCGGTATCTGGCCCCGTCGAAATGCAGGATCGATCCGCCGCCGGCGGCGACCGTGTGGATGTTCATCATCGGGGCCCGCATGCGCACGCCCGCGACCAGGGTCTCGAAGGTGCGCTCGTACTCTCCGTCATAGTGCGACACGTCCGTGGAGGTGCCGCCCATGTCGAAGCCGATGACCTTGGCGAAGCCCGCCATGCGCGCCGTCTCGACCATCCCAACCACGCCGCCGGCGGGGCCGGACAGGATCGAATCCTTGCCCTGGAACAGGCGCGCGTCGGTCAGTCCGCCGTTGGACTGCATGAACTGAAGCGGCGTGTCGCCCAGGTCCGCCGCCACCCGGTCGACATAGCGGCGCAGGATCGGCGACAGATAGGCGTCGACCACCGTGGTGTCGCCGCGGCTGACCAGTTTCATCAGGGGGCTGACCTGGTGGCTGACGGAGACCTGGGTGAAGCCGATGTCGCGGGCGATCCGGGCGGCGCGGCGTTCGTGGTCCGGATAGCGGTAGCCGTGCATGAACACGATGGCGGCGGCGCGGATGCCGGCGTCGAAGGCGTCCTGCAACCCGGCGCGAAGGCGGTTTTCGTCAAGCGGTGTCAGAACCTCGCCCTGGGCGTTCAGGCGCTCGCCGACCTCGACCACGCGTTCATAGAGCATTTCCGGCAGTTCGATATGGCGGGCGAAGATGTTCGGGCGGGCCTGATAACCGATGCGCAGCGCGTCGCTGAAGCCGTCGGTGATGGCCAACACCGTGCGGTCGCCCTTGCGCTCCAGCAGCGCATTGGTGGCCACGGTGGTGCCCATCTTGACGATGCTGACCGCATCCCGGGGGATCGCTTCCCCGGCGGCCAGACCCAGGATGTCGCGGATGCCCTGCAGGGCCGCGTCTTCGTACTGGTCCGGGTTTTCCGACAGCAGCTTATGGGTGACCAGCCGCCCGTCCGGTGCCCGCGCGACCAGATCCGTGAAGGTGCCGCCCCGGTCGATCCAGACGTGCCAGCCCGATGATTGTGTTTGGTCCGCCATGTGGTCGGTCGCCGGTCCTCTCAAGCCCCCGTAGGCCCCGGTTTTTCTTGTCGGCTTTATGACAGACCGGATAGAACAGCCTCACAAGCAAAAACACAAGCCCAGAGGACATCCCTCCCCATGTCGCGCACTCTCGCCTACTTCAACAAATTCGTCGATCCCATCGCCATGGACATCCTGGCCGCCGCGCCGGAGATCACGCCTCAGCGCATCGCCTTCGAAGACGATGCCGACCACAATTGGAACCTTCTTGCCCAAGTCCACGGCATTCAGTTCATGCCGACCAACGAAACCCCGAAAGCCTGGTATCCGAACCGGGCGTTCCTGGAACGCTGCCCCAATCTTCTGGCCGTGTCCTCGACCGGGGCTGGTTACGATATGATCGACGTCGATGCGTGCAACGATCTGGGCATCATGGTGGTCAACAATTCGGGCGCCAATTCGGTGTCTGTGGCGCAGCATGTGCTGGGTCTGGCGCTGACGCTGTCCAAGCAGATCGCGCAGACCGACAAGGCGATCCGCGCCAACCCGAGGATCGATCGTCAGAACTTCATCGGCTCGGAGTTGACCGGCAAGACGGTGGGCATCGTCGGCCTGGGCAACATCGGCCGGCTGGTCGCGGGCTATGTGAAGGTGTTCGGCGCCAAGGCGATTGCCTATGACCCTTATATCAGCGACGCCGATTTTGCCGAACGCGGGGCGGAAAAGGTCGATTTCGAAACCCTGTTCCGGGAAGCCGACATCGTGTCCATCAACTGTCCGCTGAACGCCGAGACCCGCGGCATGGTCGATGCCCGCGCTTTCGCGTTCATGAAGCCCACGGCTTATTTCATCACCACGGCGCGGGGTGGTATCGCCAACGAGGACGCGCTGGTCGCGGCGCTGCGTGAAAAACGTATCCAGGGGGCCGGGCTCGACGTGTTCGAGATCGAACCCACGGGCAATGCCGACAACCGATTTGTCGAATTCGATAACGTGCTGCTGTCGCCCCACAACGCGGGCGTCACTTATGAGTGCAACTACAACATGGCGAAGGCGGCGGCCGAGCAATGGGTCGCGATCCTGCGCGGTGAAAAGCCGCCGCGCCTGAAGAACCCGGAGGTCTGGGGCCGCTATACCGAACGGTTCACGCAGGTCTTCGGCCAGGGCGTCGCCGCGGAATAACCGCGGCGCGCCTGTCGGCGGCTAGGACGGAACCAGCGCCGTGACCCGTTTGGCGATCGCGAGTGACGAGGTCAGCCCCGGGCTTTCGATGCCGTAAAGGCCGACGTAATTGGCCAGCCCGTGTACGTCCGCGCCCTGGATGACGAAGTCGGCGGCGTATTTGTCGTTGCTGTTGGTCAACTTGGGCCGTACGCCGGTGTAACCCGGTGACAGCGCGCCGTCGGCCAGCCCCGGCCAGTAACGGCGGATGGCGGTGTAGAAGCTGTCGACCCGGCTTTCGTCCACCTTGTAGTCGATCTGGTCCGGATGGGTGACGTCGAGCCATTCCACGTCGGGCCCGAACTTGGTGCCGCCGCCGAGATCGAGGGTCGAATGGGTGCCGAGCCCGCCCGGCACGGGGGCCGGATAGATCAGGTGGTTGAAGGGGCTTTTGCCGGCGATGGTGAAATAGTGGCCCTTGGCGTAGAAAATTCCGGGGATGCTGTCCGCCGGGATGCCGTCGATGGCGCGGGCGATGTGCTGGGCGTAAAGCCCGCCCGCGTTGACCACCAGGGAACAGTCCAGTTCCATGGGGGCGTCACCGCCGGCGCGGATGCGGATGCGCCCGTCGGCCAGCACCTCGCCGCCTTCCACCGGGGTGTTGAAGGCGATCATGCCGCCCCGGTCTTCCAGTTCGCCCTGCAACGACAGCATGTAGCCGTGGCTTTCAACGATGCCGGTGGAGGGCGACAGCAGGCCCGCCGCCGCCGTCACGTTGGGCTCCATCTCCTTCATCTGCCTGGCGTCCAGCCAGGTCAGGTCGTGAACGCCGTTGGCCTCGCCCTTGGCCTTCAGTTCCTCCAGCTTGGAAACCTCGTCCTCGGTGATGGCGACGATGATTTTGCCGATCCGGTTGTGCTCGACCCCGTGGCTTGCGCAATATTCGTAGAGCATTTGCTTGCCCTCGACACAGCACAGCGCCTTCAGCGAATCCTTGGGATAATAGATGCCGCCGTGGATGACCTCGGAATTGCGGGAACTGGTGCCGGTGCCGATATCGTCGGCCTTTTCCAGCAGGATGACGTCGCGCCCGGCCTGGGCCAGGGTGCGCGCGCAGGCCAGGCCCACGACGCCCGCGCCGATGACTACCGTATCAACCTGTTCGGCCATGGATGCTCCTTGGGGATTGGGATTTCTTGATCGGATTGTATACATCTGGGTTTGCCCCATAATCGATTTCCGCGCAAGTGCCCGGATGCCGCCCGCTCCACCTCAGGACCGATCCAATGAACCCCGCCGCCTTGATCGTCTCCGGCCTCGCTTTTCTCGGCCGCCACGCCACCACCATGATGGCCGTGGGCGTGTTTTCCGGCCTGGCTTTCCCCGGCGTGACGGTGCATCTGCAACCCTGGCTGACGGAAATGGTCTGGGTCCTGATGTTCGTGTCCATGGTCCATATCGACTGGGCCGACGTGAGGGGCCATATCCGCCGGCCGTTCCTTTTGGGCATCACGTTGGTCTGGATGCTGGCGGTAACACCGATCGTCACCTGGCTGCTGGTCAAGGATACGGGACTGTCGCCGGGCCTGATCGCGGCCATGGTGTTGACGGCGGCCAGCTGCCCGCTGATGTCCACGCCCGCCGTCGGGATGGTCATCGGGCTCGACGGCGCGTTCCTGCTGCTGGTGCTGATCGCCGAAACCTTCCTGGTGCCGCTGACCTTGCCCGTGGTCTCGTCGGCCCTGGTGGATATTCCCCTGTCGACGCTCGATCTCATGGGGCGGCTGGCGGCGCTGGTCGCTTCGACCTTCGCCGCCGCGGTGATCGCGCAGCGGGTTCTCGGCCGCGCGCGGATCGACGGCTGGCGCCAGCCCCTGCACGGGATATCGGTGATTTTGCTGGTCGGTTTCGCCGCCGGTCTGATGGCGGGCGTGCCGCAGGCGTTCCGCGACAATCCGGACCACGTGATTTTCGTCACGATCCTCAGCTTCGCCGTCTATGCGGGCCTTCAGCTTGCCGGGGCGGGGGTCTTCGTGGCGGTCGGGCGCGTGCTGGGCCGCGACTGGGACCGGGTCAAGGTGCTGTCGGCGTCCTTCGCGTCCGGTAACCGCAACCTCGCCATCCTGATCGCGGTTTTGCTGCCGGCCATCGACCCGGATACCATGCTTTACTTCGTGGTCGGCCAGTTCCCCATCTATCTTATGCCCGCGGTATGGCGGCAACTGGCGAAACGGCTGCTGCCTGCCTAAGTAGTAAGGCGTTGGATTTATCTGGATCATCATGTTGAAAACCAAAACATTGCGGACCGTGGCGAAGGGGCTGTTTGTGCTTCTGGTCGTCGGCGCGGCCGCCGGCATTGGAAAGCACACGGTCATGGCGGATTGGCGCACGGCCAGCCGGGAGCCCACGGGCATCGCGCCCGACCCGGCGGTGACCCGGGAAGCGATCGTTCAGGTCTATGCGGCGCGCGCCTTTTCCTGGCGCGGCATCTTCGGCGTCCATACCTGGATCGCGGCCAAGCCGACCGACGCGGCGGCGTTCACGGTCTACGAGATCATCGGCTGGCGCGCGCGCCATGGCGGATCGGCCCTGGTCATCACGGAAAAGGCGCCGGACCAGCGTTGGTTCGGGGCCGAGCCGGAAATCCTCGCGGACAAGCGGGGGGCGGGCGTCGACGACATGATCGCGCGCATCGACGCCGCCGCCCGCGCCTATCCCCATGCCAGGACCTATACGGTCTGGCCTGGGCCCAATTCCAACACCTTCACCGCCCATGTCGCCCGCGCCGTGCCGGAACTGGCCCTTGACCTGCCGCCCACGGCGATCGGCAAGGACTATCTTCCGGGTGGCGGTTTCGCCGCCAAAACGCCGAGCGGCACCGGTTATCAGTTGTCCCTGTTCGGGCTGCTGGGCGTGATGGCCGGGGTCGAGGAGGGGGTCGAGATCAATATTCTGGGCCTGACCTTCGGCATTGACCCCAAGGATCTCGCCGTCAAACTGCCCCTGGCGGGACGGCTCGGACCATCCTAAATTGCGGCCCGAGGAAATGCGCCGCCGGCGCCGTCAACAAGCCGCCAAGGGCGGGGGAAGTCAATCGACCATGAGCATCTGGGGTAAAGTCGTCGGCGGGGTTGCCGGGTTCGCCATGGGCGGCCCGCTGGGTGCGCTCATCGGCGGCATCGCGGGCCATATGTACGATCAGAAAAAGGCCGAGGAAGAGGCCCTTCTGTCCGGCGGCCATGCCGGCGCCGACGCACAGAACGAAGCCCGTCAGGTCGCCTTCACCCAGGCCGTCATCGTGCTGGCCGCCAAGATGGCGAAATCGGACGGGGCGGTGTCGAAGGACGAAATCCTCGCCTTCCGCCGCATGTTCCATGTCCCGCCCGAGGACGAGGCCGCCGTCGGCAAGCTGTTCAACGAGGCGCGCAAGGACGCCACCGGCTACGAGCCCTATGCCGAACAGATCGCCATGATGTTCGCGCGCGAGCCGGCGGTGCTGGAAGAATTGCTCGCGGCCCTGTTCCACATCGCCAAGGCCGACGGCGCCGTGCATCCCGGCGAGATGGAGTTCCTGCGCCGCACGTCCCTGATCTTCGGCTTCACGCCCCAGGGGTTCGAGCGCCTGAAGGCCATGCACCTGAACGAGCCCAAGAAGGCCGACCCTTACGAAATTCTGGGCGTGAAGCGCACGGATTCGGACGCCGACATCAAAAAGGCCTACCGCCAGCTGATCCGCGAGAACCACCCGGACAAGCTGATGGCCGACGGCATGCCCCAGGAATTCATCGACCTCGCCAACGACAAGATGGCGGCCATCAACGCGGCCTACGATCAGGTCAAGAAGGAACGCGGGCTTTAGGGTATAATTGGCGCGGGCCTTTCCAATCCCATGGGGGGAATTTCCATGCCCGAGATCGTCATCGACCCCAGCCCGAACTGCGACGAGCGCGGCCCGGGTTTCACCGTGGACATGCTGGTGCTGCACTACACCGGCATGGAAACGGCGGCGGCGGCGCTCGACCGCCTGAAAGACCCCAAGGCCGAGGTCTCGGCCCATTACCTGATCGACGAGGACGGCACGGTCCACCGCCTGGTGGACGAGAAAATGCGCGCCTGGCACGCGGGCGTCGCCCATTGGCGCGGCCGCACGGATATCAACGCGCGGTCCATCGGGATCGAACTGGTCAACCCGGGCCACGAATGGGGCTACCGCGAGTTCCCCGAGGCGCAGATCAGGGAGCTTGAGGCCGTGTGTTTCGGCGTCCTCACCCGCCATCCCATTCCGGCCCGCAACGTGGTCGGCCATTCCGACGTGGCGCCCACGCGCAAGACCGACCCGGGTGAACTGTTCCCGTGGCAACGGCTGGCCGGGAAGGGCATCGGCCTGTGGCCGGGCGAAGCGGACAATCTGATGATGGACCGGCCCGTGCTGGCCGATGCGCTTCGGGAAATCGGCTACGACGTCACGGACTTCAATGCAGCCTTGAAGGCCTTTCAGCGCCATTTCCGCCCGGACCGGGTGACGGGGCGCATCGACCCCGAGACGGCGCGGCGCATTCTGGGGCTGGTCGAGGTCCTGCGCCGGGACGAGGACGCTGTTTCCTGACCGCAAATAGGCTATAACGCCCCCGGACCAGACGGCTGGACGGCTGCCTCTTGCTACGGCGAAAGCTGCAAGGGGAGGAAAGTCCGGGCTCCACGGAAACACGGTGCCGGGTAACCCCCGGCGGGCGCGAGCCTAGGGAAAGTGCCACAGAAAGCAAACCGCCCGGCTTTCGAGCCGGGTAAGGGTGAAAGGGTGCGGTAAGAGCGCACCGCGTCCTTGGCAACAAGGACGGCACGGTAAACCCCACCGGGAGCAAAACCGAATAGGAAGGGCCGGCGGCTTCGGACCGCGGATGCGTTTCCGCATCGTCCTTCGGGTAGGTTGCGCGAGGCGGGCGGCGACGTCCGTCCCAGATGAATGGCCGTCCATCGGGCCGCCGCGAGGCGCCCGGGGACAGAACCCGGCTTACAGGCCGTCTGGTCCTAATTACTCTACCTACGATACGATGTACGAAGGCGAAGAGGGGGCCCGGATGGGGTTCTACATTTACTTATTCGGGCCGATTGTCGTGTCTTCTGTCCTCGGCATCGCATTTGGTGTCATCTACAGGCGCAAGGCCGATCGGAATTACAAGGCCGCTCAGCTTGGCCTCGCCAAGTTAATGCAGGATCAGCGGCCAACCGATGCGTCGGTCGTTCGCCTGTTCGAAGATCATGAGCACCGGTTGATCGAGAGTAATGGTCGGGAATTGGTGTTTTCGCCCAGGCCCTTCGAAACATGGTCGACCGCAGCCTTGTTAGGCTGGTCGCTCATTCTGTGCGGTGGCCCGATCATCTTTGTAGGTCTTATGTATTTAACCGGTCGCCCTGATCAGCGTGTCATCGTTGATCTCGCTGCTCTTTTGGCCAACGGGTAACGCCGCCCGGATTCCCCCGATCCGCCCCAAAAATGCCCCCATGCCCGCAAAATTAGGCCCGCTTCGGGGGCTTTAATCGTCCCATATCGGAACTTTTTTGACCCGGCCCCGGATGCCGGCGGCCCGTGGCGGCTGTGCGCGCCGGGCCGGGAAGCGGGGAAATCATGGTTTCATCTTCGTTAACGGCCGCGCTGTGGCCCGCCGAGGCCCATGGAATCCCAGGCCAATTCCATTGACGCCCATGATATCCCATGATATCCCAAACATGCCCAAAGTGCGTGAATGGCGCAGTGTTTTCGGACGCCGGGCCGCACCTTGTCCTTACGGGCGGGGCGGTTATCGGGGGCCGGGGGCGGCGCCACTGAGGAATTCCGGGAGGGAATCACGGAATTCTTTTCGGTCGGAGGACCGGCGGACGCGGGTGCGGGGACGACGTCCGGAGTTGGGCGCGATCATCCCCGCCGAGCGGGAATCGGGCGAAAGCCCTAAGGGGGTAGCGGTGGCGCTGCTGGTCGGACGGCACGTCAACAGGATCGACAAGAAGGGACGGGTCAGCGTACCCAAGCCCTTCCGCGCGGCCCTGTCGCGCGGCCAGTCTGATGCCGACGCCTTTTCCGGCCTCTATGCCTTTCCGTCCTTCAAGTATCCGGCGCTCGAAGCCTGCGACGAGGCTTTCATGATGCGCCTCGCCGAAGGGCTCGAGAATCTCGATGTGTTCTCCGACGACCAGGACGATCTGGCCGCCGTGATCCTGGAAAACGCCCGCGAGCTGCCGATGGACCCGGAAGGCCGCATCGTCCTGACCGACGATCTCCGCGATTACGCCAACATCAAGAACGAGGTCCTGTTCGTCGGCCGCGGCACCCGCATGATGATGTGGGAGCCGGTCGCCTACGAAGCCCAGCGCGGCGGCGCCTTCGAGCGCGCCAAATCGCGCGGCATGACATTGAAATTACCGAAACGGCCAGGCGCATCGGCCGGGGAGGACGGCGATGGCTGATAAATCCCGTCACTCCCCGGTCATGCTTGCCGAAGTTCTCCGCGCCCTGGAGCCCCGGGACGGCGGCGTCTATGTCGACGCCACCTTCGGCGCCGGGGGATATTCCCGCGGTTTGCTGGAGGCCGCCGACTGCACGGTCTGGGGCATCGACCGCGACCCCCTGGCGCAAACCATCGGCGCCGAACTGGGCCAGGAATTTCCGGGCCGCCTGACGGTGCTGGCCGGGCGCTTCGGCGACATGAAGGAACTGCTGTCCTCCGTCGGGGTGGGGCGGATCGACGGCGTGGCGCTCGACCTCGGCGTGTCCTCCATGCAGTTGGACGACCCGGCGCGGGGGTTTTCCTTCCGCGCCGACGGGCCCTTGGACATGCGCATGGATTCCGACAGCCGCCTGGGCCACGACATGGCGACCGCCGCCGACGTGGTCAATTCCATGGCCGAACAGGAACTGGCCGACCTTATCTATAAGTACGGCGAGGAACGGGCGTCGCGCCGCGTTGCGCGCGCCATCGTCGAACTGCGGGAAAAGGCGCCGATCACCCGCACCGAGGAACTGGCCGACCTGATCCGCGGCGTCGTCAAGAAATCCAAGGACGGCATCGATCCCGCGACCCGCACGTTCCAGGCGCTGCGCATCTTCGTCAACGACGAACTGGGCGAACTGGCCCGCGGCCTTGCCGGGGCCGAGGCGATACTGGCGCCGGGCGGCCGGTTGGCCGTCGTGTCCTTCCATTCGCTGGAGGACCGGGTGGTAAAGGAATTCCTGCGCGAACGCTCCGGCGCCGGGCCGCGCCCGTCACGCCATCTGCCGGACCTGCCCGTCAGCACCCACAAGCCGACCTTCACCCTGATCACCCGCGGCACGGTCAAGCCGGGCGCGGCCGAGACCCGGTCCAACCCGCGCGCCCGTTCGGCCCGCCTGCGCTGGGCCGTGCGCACGGACGCCCCCGCCCGGGCGGCGGCATGATGAGGAGGGATCGCACATGAGCAAGCGCACGACCTTCCTCGCCCTTGTTCTCGCCGCCGTCATGTCGCTCGGCCTGTTCATGGTCAGCTACCAGGTCCAGGACCTGGAGGATCAGCTTGACGCCCTCAACCGCGGCATCGCCCGCGACAACCGCGCCGTCCACGTGCTGCAGGCGGAATGGGCGCATCTCAACGACCCGCAACGTCTGCGGATGTTGTCTGAACGCTATCTGGGGCTGGAACCCATCGCGACCAAACAGCTTGGCACGGTCGAGGACATTCCCTGGCGGCCCACCGTCGAGGTCGCCGACCGCACGGTTGAACCAAGGGCCGAAGCGGCCCCCGCGCCCGCCGTCACATCTTCCCGCGACAAGGCGGTCGAGGATGCCCTGCCGGCGATCCGCCGGGCCCTCGGCCTCGCCCCCCTGCCGGTGAAGGAGGGCGGACGATGATCGCGTCCCTCATGCAGGGTGATTTGTTCGATTTCGCGCGTTACCGGGGCGGCCCCACGGGCCGCACGGCCGAAGCCCTGGAAACCGGGCGCTCGCGCCTTATCGTCACCGGGCTGGTCATCACCATGGCCTTCATGGCGTTGGGCTGGCGGGTGGTCGACCTGACCCTGTTCGCCGACCGGGCCGAGCCGCGCCTGGCGCGCAGCGTCAATCCCCTGGCTCCGGTTCAGGAACGGGCGGACATCGTTGACCGCAACGGCATCGTCGTCGCGACCTCGCTGCCGGCCGTCTCTCTTTACGTCGATCCCAAGCATGTGATGGATGTGCAGGAAACCGCCGACAAGCTGATCCGCGTGCTGCCGGACCTGGACCGCGAGAAGCTGGAAAAGCGCCTCGCCTCGCGCGGGCGGTTCGTCTACCTGAAACGCAACCTGACGCCGGAACAGCATTACGCGGTCAACCGCCTGGGCCTGCCGGGCATTCAGTTCGAGCGCGGCGAGCGCCGGGTCTACCCCCAGGGTCGCCTGCTGGCCCATGTGCTGGGCGTCACCGACATCGACGGCCGCGGCACGGCCGGGATCGAACGCCATTTCGAAAGCAAACTGACGGGTGGGGGAGCTCCCCTGCAACTGTCCATCGATCTACGTATCCAGGCCATCGCCCATGAGGTGCTGACCAACACGGTGCAGGAATATTCCGCCCTTGGCGGCACGGCCATCGTGATGGACGCCAATACGTCCGAACTGGTGGCCATGGTCTCCCTGCCCGATTTCGACCCCAACCGCCCGGTGGAAATGCTGGGCGAGGCCGGTTTCAACCGCGCCACCAAGGGCGTCTATGAAATGGGTTCGACCTTCAAGCTGTTGACCGCCGCCATGGCGCTGGATTCCGGCGTGGTCGCCATTTCCGGCGGCTATGACGCATCCAAGCCGATGCGCGTGGCGCGCTTCGCGATCACCGATTACCACGCCAAGAACCGCTGGCTCAGCGTGCCGGAGATCCTGATTTTTTCATCGAATATCGGGGCAGCCAAAATGGCCCTCGATGTGGGCACCAAAGCCCAACAGACCTACCTCGGGCGGCTCGGCCTCCTGCGTCCGTCCCCCGTTGAGTTGCCTGAGGTAGGTCACCCTCTTGTCCCGTCGCCGTGGCGCGAAATCAGCACCGTGACGGTTTCTTACGGCCACGGCATTTCGGTTTCGCCGGTGCAGCTCGCCAATGCCATCGCGACCACGGTCAACGGCGGCATCCGCCGGCCGACCACGTTGATTAAGCAGCAGGCGCCGGAAGGCATTCCGGGGGCGCGCGTGTTCTCGCCGGACACCTCGGCCAAGATGCGCGGCCTGATGCGCCTGGTCGTCAGCCGCGGCACCGGCAAGAACGCGGAGAAGGAAGCCGACGGCTACCTGATCGGCGGTAAGACCGGCACGGCGGAAAAGATCAAGGCCGGCGGCTATTCCGACAAGGCCAACATCGCGTCCTTCGTCGGCGCGTTCCCGATCCACGCGCCGCGCTATGTGGTCTGCGTCGTCGTGGACGAGCCCAAGGGCACCAAGGAATCCTTCGGTTACGCCACGGGCGGCTGGGTCGCGGCACCGGCGGTCGGCCGCATCGTGCAGCGCACGGCCGGGATCATGGGCATTTCGCCTGAATACGGCATGCCGCATCTGGCGGCGGTCCGCGACCTTCCGGGCGAAGCGGAAGGGGCCGCGCCCGCGCTGAAGCCGGCGGCTCTTCGCGAACTCGAAAGCATTTCCCGTCAACCGGAGCAGGTGCGTGCGGCTGAGTGACATGTGGATGGACGAGATGAACAGCGGCCAGACGGCCGGGGCGAGGGCTCCGGAGATCACGGGCGTGACCTGTGACTCGCGCCGCGTCGCGCCCGGTTTCCTGTTCGCCGCCATTCCCGGCACCGCCAACGACGGCCGCGACTACATCCCCGATGCCCTGGCGCGCGGGGCGGCGGCGATCCTGGCGCCGCCCGGCACCCGGTTGCCCGACGGATACGAGACCACGCCGCTCCTTGATACGGACAACCCACGCCGCCGCTATGCCCTGCTGGCGGCGCGGTTCTATCCGCATCAGCCGGAAACCGTCGCCGCCGTCACCGGCACCAACGGCAAGACCTCGGTTGCCAGCTTCCTGCGTCAGATCTGGAAACAGGCGGGCCTTAAGGCCGCCAGCGCCGGGACCCTGGGCATTCAGTCGGACGTGTTCTCGCGCGACGAAGGGCTGACCACGCCCGATCCGGCGGACCTGCACGCGGACCTGTCGCATCTGGCGGATCTGGGTGTCGATCATCTGGCGCTTGAGGCGTCGAGCCATGGTCTCGACCAATGCCGGCTCGACGGTGTGCGCATCGCCGCCGGCGCCTTCACCAATCTGACCCGCGACCACCTGGATTATCACGGCAGCACCGATACCTATTTCAAGGCCAAGCGCCGCCTGTTCGATACCCTGGTCGTGGATGGCGGGGCCGCTGTCATCAACGCCGACGATGCCCATGGCGCCGACGTGATCGCCGCCGCCCAGGCCCGCCATCTGCGGGTTCGCACCTACGGCGAACGCGGTGTCGACTACAAGCTTCTGTCATCCCGGCCCGAAGCCCGCGGCCAGCACCTCGGCTTGATGGCCGAGGGTGTTGAGCGCGATTTGTTTCTGCCCCTGGCCGGACGCTTCCAAGCCATGAACGCGCTCTGCGCCCTGGGCCTGGCCCGGGTCACGGGGGTTGCGGCGGAAACCGCCCTGGCGGCGTTGGAAAGCCTGTCGGGCGCCCCCGGGCGCATGGAATGGATCGGCGAAAAGCCCACGGGCGGCGCCGTCTATGTGGATTACGCTCATACGCCGGATGCCTTGGAAAACGTGCTGACGGCGCTACGTCCCCATGCGGCGGGTGCGCTCGCCGTGGTGTTCGGCTGCGGCGGCGACCGGGACCGTGGCAAGCGCCCGGAAATGGGCCGCATCGCCGGCGATCTGGCCGACCGGGTCATCGTCACCGACGACAATCCGCGCAGCGAGGACCCCGATCAAATCCGTGCCGAAATCCTGGCAGCCGCCCCCGGCGCCTCGGAAATCGCCGACCGGGGCGAGGCGATCGCGACCGCCGTCGCCGACCTGTCGGCGGGCGAGATTCTGGTCATCGCCGGCAAGGGCCATGAGCGGGGCCAGATCGTCGGCTCCCGCATCCTGCCTTTCGACGACCGCGAGGCGGCCCGCGCCGCCCTGGCGGAGGAGGGGTAAGGCCATGGGCATGACCAAAGCGCCCTACGTGCTGTGGAACGCCGGTGCCGCCGCCGCCGCGACGGAAGGCGATGCCGTCGGTGACTGGCAAGCCACGGGCGTGTCCATCGATACCCGCAGCCTCATGCCCGGCGACCTGTTCGTCGCCATCAAGGGGGTTGCGTCCGACGGCCACGACCATGCCCGGGCGGCCCTGGAAAAGGGTGCCGCCGGCGTCGTCGTGCGGCGCGGGTTCACGGACATTCCCACCGACGCCCCTGGCGTGCGGGTCGACGATACCACGCAGGCCCTGGAAGGCCTGGGCCGCGCCGCCCGCGACCGTTCCCGGGCCAAGATCTGCGCCGTCACCGGCAGTGTCGGCAAGACCGGCAGCAAGGATGCCCTGGCCATGATCCTGGCGCGCAAGGGCGAGGTTCATGCGTCGAAGGGCAACCTGAACAACCATTGGGGTTTGCCCCTCAGCCTGGCCCGCCTGCCGATCGAAGCGACCTCCGCCGTGTTCGAAATGGGCATGAACCATCCGGGCGAAATCCGCCCGCTGTCGCAGATGGCGCGCCCCCATGTCGCGCTGATCACCACGGTCGAACTGGTCCACAGCGAATACTTCCGGTCGGTGGAGGAAATCGCCGACGCCAAGGCGGAAATCTTCGACGGCCTGATCGCCGGCGGCACGGCCGTGCTCAACCGCGACAATCCCATGTTCGACCGCCTGTCCGCCGCTGCCCGCAACGCCGGCGCGGGGCAGGTCATATCCTTCGGCCTGCACGAGGCGGCCGACGTGCGGGCCACGGAAACACGCCCCGACGCGCTGGGCACGGGCGTGCTGGCGGATGTCGCCGGGACGGCGTTGCGCTACCGCGTCGGCGTGCCGGGCCGCCACTGGGTTCTCAACACGTTGGGTGTCCTTGCCGCCGCCAAGGCCATGGGGGCGGACCCGGTCGTGGCCGCCGCCATGCTGGCGCGTCTGGCGCCGCCCAAGGGCCGGGGCAACCGTCTGGCCATTCCGTTTGCAGGAGGGGAATTGACCCTGATCGACGAAAGCTACAACGCCAGCCCCGTCGCCGTGACCGCGGCCATCGAGGTTCTGGGCATGAGCGAGCCGGCCAAGGACGGACGGCGTATCGCCGTTCTGGGCGACATGTTGGAACTGGGCGACACGTCCGACGACATGCATCGCGCGCTGGCGGCCCCGCTGGCCCAGCGCCGCATCGACGCCGTGTTCACCGCCGGCCCGGGGATGGGCTGTCTGTTCGACGAACTGCCTCGCGAGATGCGCGGCGGCCATGCGGAGACGTCCGACAAACTGGCGCCCCTGGTCGCCTCCGCCGTGCGGCCCGGTGACGTCATTCTGGTCAAGGGGTCGTTCGGATCGCGCATGGGCGCGGTGGTCGATGCCCTGACGGCATTGGCTGATAAGCATTCGGACCATGAACACGGCAACGGCGGTCGCGGCCGCGCCGTCAACGGGGAATAGGGGACGGACAATGCTGTATGAAATCCTGTTCCCCATGGCCGGTGAGTTCGCGGTCCTTAACGTGTTCCGCTACCTGACCTTCCGCACGGGCGGCGCCGTCATCACCGCCTTGATCATCAGCTTCATGGTCGGCCCCGTGCTGATCGAGGTTTTGAAGGCGAAGCAGAGGGGCGGTCAGCCGATCCGCGACGACGGCCCGGAAAGCCACCTGATCACCAAGCAGGGCACGCCGACCATGGGCGGGCTTTTGATCCTGGTTGCCTCCGTCGTGGCGACCCTGTTGTGGATGGACCTGGAAAGCGGCTTCGTGTGGACGGCGCTTGGCGTGACCATCGGTTACGGTGTGATCGGCTTCCTCGACGACTACCTGAAGGTGAGCAAGCGCAATTCCAAGGGCCTGCCTGGCAAGCTGAAGCTGATCCTGCAAATTTCGATCGCGGGGGTCGCCGCGTTCTGGGTTTCGGCACACCTGCCGGATCCCCTGGCAACGACCCTGGCCTTGCCGTTCTTCAAGAACGTTCTGATCGACCTGGGCTGGATGTTCATCGTGTTCGCCTGCTTCGTGATGGTCGGCGCGAGCAATTCCGTGAACCTCACGGACGGGCTGGACGGGCTTGCCATCGTGCCGGTGATGATCGCCGCCGGGGTGTTCGCGCTGATCGCCTATCTGGTCGGCAACACCGTGTTCGCCAACTATCTGCAACTTCATTACGTGCCCGGGTCGGGCGAGCTGGCCGTGTTCATGGGCTCGCTGGTGGGGGCCGCTCTCGGGTTCCTTTGGTATAACGCGCCGCCGGCCAAGGTCTTCATGGGCGATACGGGGTCTTTGGCGTTGGGCGGGGCGCTTGGCGCCGTCGCCGTCATCACCAAGCATGAACTGGTGCTGGCCATCGTCGGCGGCCTGTTTGTGCTGGAAACCGTGTCGGTCATCGTGCAGGTGATTTCGTTCAAGTTGACCGGCCGCCGCGTGTTCCGCATGGCGCCCCTGCATCATCATTTCGAACAGAAGGGATGGGCCGAGGCCACCATCGTCATCCGATTCTGGATCATCGCGACCATCCTGGCCCTTGCGGGCCTCGCCACCCTGAAGCTGCGGTGAGGGGGCGATGATCGATCTTTTCTACTTCTACAAAATGCCGGTCGCGGTCCTCGGCCTTGGCCGTTCGGGCCTGGCGACCTGCAAGGCGCTGATCGACAGCGAGGCCGAGGTCTGGGCCTGGGACGACAACGAGGACAGCCGGCAGCGCGCCCGCGAAATGGATATCCCCCTGGTCGATCTCTACACCTGCAACTGGCGGGAACTGACGACCCTGGTGCTCAGCCCCGGCATTCCGTTCCATTATCCCGAACCGCATCCCGTGGTGAACCTGGCCAAGGCCGCCGGCTGCGAGGTCGTCAGCGACATCGAGCTTCTGGCCCGTGCCCAGCGCGACGCCGCCTACATCGGCATCACCGGCACCAACGGCAAGTCAACCACCACGTCATTGATCGGCCACATCATGCAGTTGGCTGGGCGCGAAACCGACATCGGCGGCAACCTGGGCCCACCCGCTCTGTCGCTAGAGCCCTTGGGCGAGGGCGGAAACTACATTCTCGAGATGTCGTCCTATCAGCTCGACCTGACGCTCTCCATCACCTGGGACATCGCGGTGCTGCTGAACATCAGCCCCGATCACCTGGACCGGCACGGTGACATGGACGGCTACGTCGCGGCCAAGCGCCAGATATTCCACCGTCAGACCGACCCCAAGTCGGCGATCATCGGCGTCGACGATGCATACTGCGAAGCGATCTACGAGGACCTGGCCGACGCCGGTGAACAGATCGTGGTGCCGATCTCGGGCGAGCGGCGCATCCATGGCGGCGTCTACGTGGTCAACGGCGTTTTGGTCGACGACATGGACGGCCAGGAAGTTCCGGTCACCGATCTCAAGGACATTCCCGCCCTGCAAGGCCCGCACAACTGGCAGAACGCGGCGGCGGCCTATGCCGCCTGCCGGCGTGCCGGGGTCGAGGGTCGGGTCATCATGGCCTGCCTGCAAAGCTTTCCCGGCCTGGTCCATCGCCAGGAGCCGGTCGAGGTCGTCGACGGCGTCGCCTTCGTCAACGATTCCAAGGCGACCAACGCCGCCGCCGCCGCCAAGGCGCTGGCCTGTTACGACACCATTTACTGGATCGCCGGCGGCCGTCCCAAGGAAGGCGGCATCACGGGCCTTGCCGACTATTTCCCGCGCATCCGCCATGCCTATCTGGTCGGCGAGGCGGCGCTGGGCTTCGGCCAGGTGTTGGACGGCAAGGTGCCTTTCACCATTTCCGGCGAGGTCACGAAGGCGGTCGGTCAGGCCTTTGCTCAGGCCAAGAAGGACAAGGCGGAAAAGCCCGTGGTCCTGCTGTCGCCGGCCTGTGCGTCGTTCGACCAGTTCGCCAGCTTCGAGGACCGGGGCGATGCCTTCAAGGATGCGGTCGAGGCCCTGCCGGGCAAGCATCTCGACCCGACCGAGGCACCCGATGCCTTCAAGTCAGAGATCTCGGGGGAGGTTGCCTAGATGAGCACGCTCGCCCGCACCGACAATTCGATCCTGGCCCGCTGGTGGTGGACGGTCGATCGCTGGAACCTGGCCGCCGTCGCCGTGCTGGCCATGACCGGGGCGGTGCTGGCCTTGGCGGCCTCGCCGCCGGTGGCCTTGCGCCTGGGTCTCGATACCTATTATTTCGCGGGGCGTCAGGTGCTCTACCTGGGGCTCGGCCTGTTCATCCTCGTCTGCACCTCGCTGTTGTCACCCAAGGGCGTGCGTCGTCTGGCCATGGCCGTGCTGGCCGGGTCCATGGTGCTGATGGTGGCGGTGCTGGCCGTGGGGCCGGAAATCAAGGGGGCGACGCGCTGGCTCAGTTTCGGTGCCCTGTCCTTGCAGCCGTCGGAATTCGTCAAACCGGCCCTTGCCGTGACCGCGGCCTGGTTCTTCGCCCAGGCCCGGCTACAGGAAGGCTACCCCGGTAATCTGGTCGCCACGGGCCTGTTCCTGATGGTCGCGGCATTGCTGCTGATGCAGCCGGACGTGGGCATGACCATGGTCGTCGCCGCGGTCTGGGCCGTGCAGTTCTTCCTGGCGGGGCTGCCGATCGTCATGGTCATGGGCATCGGCCTCGCTTTCCTGGCCGCCAGCGTCGGTGCCTATTTCACCTTTGGCCATGTGCGGGCGCGGGTCGACCGTTTCTTCGATCCCTCGGCGGGCGAGGGCTATCAGGTCATGCGGTCGCTCGACGCCTTCCACAACGGCGGTCTGACCGGGCGCGGCCCGGGCGAGGGACGGGTCAAGGAAGTGCTGCCCGACGCCCATACGGATTTCATCTTCGCCGTCGCCGGCGAGGAATTCGGCATGCTGGTCTGTGTCGCCATCGTCGGCCTGTTTGCCTTCGTGGTGATCCGCGGCCTGACCCGCGCCTACAAGGACGACAATTTGTTTGTGTTGTTGGCCTCGGCCGGCCTGCTGGTCCAATTCGCGGTCCAGGCCATGATCAATCTGGCTTCGACCCTGCACCTGATCCCGCCCAAGGGCATGACCCTGCCGTTCGTGTCCTATGGCGGGTCGTCCACGGTCGCCATTGCGCTGGGTTTCGGCATGATGCTGGCGTTGACCCGCCTGCGCCCGGGCGAAGGGGGCGTGCGATGACGGACAAGATGACCGGACATCTGGCCGTTCTCGCCGCCGGCGGCACCGGCGGGCATGTGTTCCCGGCGGAGGCGCTTGCCGCCGAGTTGGGCGCGCGGGGCTACCGCCTGGCGTTGATCACCGACCGGCGGGGCGGCGGCTTCGGCGGCGCGCTCGCCAATCTGGAAACCCATCATATCCGGGCCGGCGGCATCGCCGGCAAGCGGTTCACGGCGCGCATCGAAAGCGTGTTCGAACTCGGCCTCGGCATGTTGCAGGCGCGCAAGCTTTTGGCCAGGTTGAAGCCCGACGCGGTCATCGGCTTCGGCGGTTATGCCTCGGTGCCGACCATGATGGCGGCGACCTGGGCCGGGCTGGCCACGGCGATCCACGAACAGAACGCGGTGCTGGGCCGCGCCAATCGCCTGCTGGCGACCCGGGTGCGGCGCATCGCGACCTCCATCGACGGCACGCAGATGGTGCCGGAGGCCGCCAAGTCCAAGGTCCACCTGACCGGCATGCCCGTGCGCCCGGCGGTCCTGGCGGCGCGCGAGACGGCCTATGACGAAATCACCGACCGCGGGCCGCTCAACCTGCTGGTCACCGGCGGTTCGCAAGGGGCCCGGGTTTTGTCCGACGTGGTGCCGGCGGCTTTGGCGTCGCTGCCCGACGCTCTGAAGAAGCGCCTGAACGTGACCCAGCAATGCCGGGCCGAGGACCTGGACCGCGTGGCCACGGTCTATGCCCAGGCCGGGGTCAAAGCCGATCTGAAAAACTTCTTCGACGATGTTCCCCAGCGCCTTGCGGCGGCGCATCTGCTGATCGCGCGGGCCGGGGCCTCCACCGTCGCCGAGATGACGGCGATCGGCCGCCCGGCGATCCTGGTGCCCTATCCCCATGCCATCGACAACCACCAGTTCGCCAACGCCCAGGCCGTGGACGAGGCCGGGGCCGGCTGGCTGATGGCGGAGGACGTGTTCACGGCCGAGCGCCTGGCCGGGCGGTTGACCAGTCTGTTCGAAAGCCCGCGTCACCTGGCCCATGCGGCCCGCGCGTCCCGTCGCATCGGGCGGCCCGACGCGGCCCACGCCCTGGCCGACATGGTGGCGGACATGATGCCCAACGGGCATTCCGGCGAAGGAAGGCAGGCGGCATGAGAGCGCTTCCCCTCGACATCGGCACCCTGCATTTCGTCGGCATCGGCGGCATCGGCATGAGCGGCATCGCCGAGGTTCTGCATTCCCTGGGATATTCCGTCCAGGGGTCGGACATCGCCGACAGCGCCAACGTGAAACGCCTGCGCGATATGGGCATCGACGTCCATGTCGGCCATGACGCGGCGAACCTGGGACAGGCCCAGGTCGTGGTCGTGTCGTCCGCCGTGAAACCCGACAATCCCGAGGTCGTGGCCGCGCGCCAGAACCTGATCCCCGTCGTTCGCCGCGCCGAAATGCTGGGCGAACTGATGCGCCTGAAATGGTCGATCGCCGTCGGCGGCACCCATGGCAAGACCACGACAACCTCGCTGGTATCTGCCGTGCTGGACGGTGCCGGGCTCGACCCCACGGTCATCAACGGCGGCATCATCAATGCCTACGGCACCAATGCCCGTTTGGGCACCGGCGACTGGCTGGTGGCCGAGGCCGATGAAAGCGACGGCACCTTCCTGAAACTGCCGTCGACCATCGCCGTGGTCACCAACATCGACCCGGAACACATGGAACATTACGGCGACTTCGAAACACTCAAGCGCGCCTTCGTGCAGTTCGTCGAAAACATCCCGTTCTACGGCTTCGCGGTGCTGTGCATCGACCATGCCGAGGTTCAGAACCTGATCCCCCGGGTGTCCGACCGCCGCGTCGTGACCTACGGCTTCAGCCCCCAGGCCGACGTGCGCGCCGTCAACATGACGCCGGGCCTGGACGGCATCGCCTTCGACGCCGTGATCCGTGACCGCAAGACCGGCGAGACCCGCGAGATCGCCGACCTGCACCTGCCCATGTACGGCCAGCACAACGTGCAGAACGCCCTGGCGGCCATCGCCATCGCCAATGAAATGATGTTGTCCGATGCCGACGTGGCGCGGGCCCTGGCCAAGTTCGGCGGCGTCAAGCGGCGCTTCACCCGCACCGGCACGGTCGGCGGCATCACCGTGATCGACGACTACGGCCACCATCCTGTGGAAATTTCCGCCGTCCTGGCCGCCGCCCGCGACGCCACCAACGGCAAGGTCATCGCCGTGGTGCAACCGCATCGCTACACCCGCCTGCGCGACCTGTTCGAGGATTTTTGCACCTGCTTCAACGATGCCGATGCCGTGGTCGTCGCCCCCGTCTATGCGGCGGGCGAGGCGCCGATCGAGGGCATCGACCGGGATTCCCTGGTCGAGGGACTGAAGGTCCACGGCCACCGCAAGGTGATTGCCTTGGACGCCCCCGAGGACCTGGCCCGCATCACCCTGGATCTTGCGAAAAGCGGCGACTTCGTTGTCTGCCTGGGCGCCGGCACGATCACGGCCTGGGCCAACGCCCTGCCGGAACAGCTTCAGGAACTGGGCGGCGGGCTGCGTGAAATTCCCGGCGGCAGCAAGAGCGGGGAGATCAGCGCATGATGGCGGCGCGCTACGATACGACGTTGTTCGACCGGCTGCCGCCCGTACGGGGCCGGCTGACGGCCAATGCCGCGCTGGCGGGGTTCTCCTGGTTCCGCGTCGGCGGCCCGGCCGAGGTTCTGTTCGAACCCGCGGACACCGACGACCTTGCCGCCTTCATGGCGAACCTTCCCGCCGGCGTGCCGGTCACGGTGATCGGCGTGGCATCCAATCTTCTGGTTCGCGACGGCGGTGTCGCCGGTGTGGTGATCCGTCTGGGCAAGGCCTTTGCGGATATTTCCATCGATGGCGACACGGTCACCGCCGGGGCCGGTGCCATGGACGTCAACGTGGCCCGCGCGGCGCGCGACGCGGGTCTTGCGGGGCTTGAATTCCTGATCGGCATTCCGGGCACGGTGGGCGGTGCCTTGCGCATGAACGCCGGGGCCTACGGCGCCGAAGTTTCCGATATTTTCGCGGCCGCATGGGCAGTGACCGGCAGGGGAGAGGTTGCGGCCCTCTCCCCGGCCGACATGGCCTTCGCCTATCGTCACTGCGGCCAGCCCGAGGACGTGATCTTCACCCGGGCGACGTTCCGGGCCACGCCCGGCGACGTCGATGCCATTTCACAACGCATGGCCGAGATTCAGAAAGCGCGGGGCGATACCCAGCCCGTGAAATCGCGCACGGGCGGGTCGACCTTCGCCAATCCGTCATCTGGTGGAAAAGGGGGCCATAAGGCCTGGGAGCTGATCGACGAGGCCGGCTGCCGTGGCCTGACGCGGGGCGGGGCCCAGGTGTCGCCGCAGCATTGCAACTTCCTGATCAACACGGGCAACGCCACGGCGGCGGACCTGGAGGGTCTGGGCGAGGAAGTGCGTCGGCGGGTGCTCGAGGAAACCGGCGTCGAACTGCACTGGGAAATCCGCCGCATCGGCGTGCCGTCCCTGCCCAAGGCGCGGGAGGTCACGCCATGACCGGCCACGTCGCCGTGCTGATGGGTGGCTGGTCCGCCGAACGCGAGGTTTCCCTGGTGTCGGGTGCTGCCTGCGCCAAGGCCTTGCAGGACGCCGGGTATCAGGTCACGACCATCGACGTGCAGCGCGACGTCGGCGCGCTGATCACGCGCCTCTACCCGCGCCCGGACGCCGTGTTCAACGCCCTGCACGGCCGCTTCGGCGAGGACGGCTGTATCCAGGGCCTGCTCGACATTCTGGGCATCCCCTATACCCATTCGGGCGTACTGGCCTCCGCCGTCGCCATGGACAAGCCCATGGCCAAACGCCTGTTCGCGGCCGAGGGCATCCCCGTCGCCGACCATGTCGTCACCACCATCGAAGCGGCCCGCGCCAAGGAGCCCATGGCCCGGCCCTATGTCGCCAAACCCATGAACGAAGGGTCCAGCGTCGGTGTGCATATCGTCCGCGAGGGCGATAACGAGCCGCCGTTCGAGGGATCGGGGTGGAGCTACGGCGAGGAAGTGATGATCGAGCGCTATATCCCCGGGCGTGAGTTGACCGTCTCGGTGATGGGCGGCAAGGCCCTGGCGGTCACCGAAATCACCACCGCGCGCGGGTTCTACGACTATGACGCCAAGTACGCCAACGGCGGGTCGATCCACGTGATCCCCGCCGAGGTCGACAAGGGCGTCTACGACCAGGCGATGGACCTGTCCGAACGCGCGTTCAAGGCGATCGGCTGCCGCGGCGTGGCGCGGACCGATTTCCGCTACGACGGCGACACCCTCTACATGCTGGAAATCAATACCCAACCGGGCATGACGCCCACGTCCCTGGTGCCGGAACAGGCCGCCCATGCGGGCCTGTCCTTCCAGGACCTGGTCGTCTGGATGGTTGAACAGGCGGAGTGCGATTGATGGCCGAAAAGAAGACCGAAGCGAACGACACCCAGGCGGCGGGCAATCGCCGCGCGCGTAAACCGGGCGCGCCCAGAAAGCGCGTGCTGCGCGGGCAGGTGAGCCGCGCCGTCGGCGTGGGTGCCTTGGTCGCCGTGCTGGCCGGCGCGGGCGGTGGCGGATGGTGGGTGTGGTCCAACGACGTCGTGCCGCAGTTGTACACCAAGGCCCAGACCTGGACGGTCGATCAGACGGCCGAGGTCGGCTTGCGCATCGACGACATCTTCGTCACCGGGCGCTCGCAGACCACGCGCGACGACCTTTTGGCCGCGCTCAGGCTGACCCGGGGGGCGCCGATCTTCGGCTTCGATCCGGACGAAGCCCGCGAGCGGGTTGAGAAACTGCCCTGGGTCAAGCGCGCGGTGGTCGAACGCATGCTGCCGGGCACGGTGATGTTGCATATCGAGGAACGCTCCCCGCTCGCCCTTTGGCAGAACAAGGGGGTGTTTCACCTGATCGACGACGAAGGGGTGGTGATCCTCAACACGGGGTTGGAGCGGTTCTCCGACCTGCCCATCGTGGTCGGCCCCGAAGCGCCCCGCCATGCCAGGGCGCTTTTGGAAACGCTCAAGGCCGAACCGGATTTGATGAACCAGGTGCGGGCGGCTGTCTGGGTGTCCGGGCGTCGTTGGACGCTGACCCTGGAAAACGGCATCGACGTGCAGCTGCCCGAGGACGACCCCGGCGGCGCCTGGCTGCGGCTGGCGGAGTACGAACGCCAGCACAAGGTTCTGGACCGTGACGTGGAGGTTCTCGACCTGCGCCTGCCGGACCGCCTGATCGTACGCAAGGCCGCCAAGCCGCGCCCACCCCGAAAGCCCAAAGGCCAAGAAACGTGAGACTGACCAAGAACCATATGAGACGACGGCCATGAACAAACCATTGGGAAATGCAAAACCGCGCAGCGGACTGATCGCGGCCCTGGACTTGGGTTCGTCCAAGGTCACCTGCGTGATCGCGCGCCTGGCCACGGGCGTGTCGAGCAACCAGATGACGGCGCGGGTCGTCGGCATCGGCCATCAGAAATCCCACGGCCTGAAGTCGGGCAGCGTGATCGACCTGGAGGCCGCCGAGGCGACCATCCGCGCCACGGTCGAGGTCGCCGAGTCCATGGTCGGCGAAAACATTCACAAGGTCTTCGTCAACCTGTCCTGCGGCAAGCCCAAATCGAAGCTGGTTGCCCATGAAGCGGAAATCGGCGGCCGTGAGATCGAAGAGGCGGATTTGTACCGCGTTCTGACGGCCGATCAGGTCACCGCCGGCACCCCGGCCGACCGGGAGATGATCCATTCCATCCCCGTCGGCTATTCGGTCGATGACAACCGCGGCGTGCGCGATCCGCGCGGCATGTACGGTTCGCGCCTGGGCGCCAATGTGCATCTGGTGACGGCGCAACGGGGCCCGGTCAAGAACCTGCGCACGGTGATCGACCGCTGCCAGCTTGAGATCGACGCCATGGTGGCGACGCCCTTCGCCTCTGCCCTGGCCTGTTTGGTCGACGACGAACGTCAGCTCGGCACCACCTGCATCGACATCGGCGGCGGCGTCACATCGCTGGCCATCTTTTGCGACGGCGAACTGGTCCATACGGACGTTATTCCGCTCGGCGGCGGCCACATGACCAACGACATCGCGCGCGGCCTGTCGACGCCCCTGGAAAGCGCCGAACGGATGAAGACGCTGTTCGGCTGCGTCATTCCGTCGCCGTCCGACGATGCGGAAATGATCACCGTGCCGTTGATCGGCGAAGACAAGGAAGCGGCCCAGACGCAGGTGCCGCGGTCGGTCCTGGTCGGCATCGTCCGGCCCCGGGCCGAGGAAATCATGGAACTGGTGCGCGACCGTCTGGCGGCCAGCGGGTTCGACAAGGCCATCGGCCAGCGCGTGGTGCTGACCGGCGGGGCGAGCCAGCTGTCCGGATTGGCGGAACTCGCCGGAGACGTGCTCGGCCGTCAGGTTCGCCTGGCCCGGCCGCGCGGGGTCGAGGGGCTATCGGAAGCGGTTTCGGGGCCGGGGTTCGCAACCTCGGTCGGGTTGATCCGCTATGCGGTGGAAAACCCCTTGGAGGTGGCTGGGGGCGATTTTCAGCCGATCAAGGAACGCAGTGGCGCCTTCGGGCGGTTCGGCCAGTGGCTGCGGGAGAACTTCTGAATGAGCAATCAACAACGTGTTTTCAACCAATCCCCTGAATGTACCCACGGCGGGTCCGGTCGTAGTTGCATTTATTCAGGCGGCAAGTAATCATCGGAGGCAGAGAAATGACCATTAAAATTACAGTACCGGAAGATCACGACGCGCCCGAATTGAAACCTCGGATCAGCGTGATCGGCGTCGGCGGGGCCGGTGGCAACGCCGTCAACAATATGATCGCGGCCAATCTTGAAGGCTGCGACTTCATCGTCGCCAACACGGACGCCCAGGCCATCAAGGGCTCGAAGGCCGACCGCCGCATCCAACTCGGCACCGGCGTGACGAAAGGTCTCGGCGCTGGGTCCAAGCCGGAAGTCGGCAAGGCCGCCGCCGAGGAATCGATCAGCGAGATCCTTGACGAGTTGCACCAGTCCAACATGGTGTTCATCGCCGCCGGCATGGGCGGCGGGACGGGCACCGGCGCCGCGCCGGTGATCGCCAAGGCCGCGCGCGAGCACGGCATCCTGACGGTCGGCGTGGTGACCAAGCCCTTCCAGTTCGAGGGCAGCCACCGCATGCGTCTGGCCGAACAGGGCCTGGACGAACTGGCGGGATACGTCGATACCTTGATCATCATCCCCAACCAGAACCTGTTCCGTGTCGCCAACGAAAAGACGACCTTCGCCGACGCCTTCAAGATGGCGGACGACGTTCTGTATTCGGGCGTGCGCTCGATCACCGACCTGATGGTGATGCCGGGCCTCATCAACCTGGATTTCGCCGACGTGCAATCGGTCATGCAGGGCATGGGCCGGGCCATGATGGGCACGGGCGAGGCGGCCGGCGAACGCCGGGCCCTCGACGCGGCGGAAGCGGCCATTTCCAACCCGCTTCTGGACGACGCCTCCATGCGGGGCGCGCGCGGCGTGCTGATCAACATCACGGGCGGCGAGGACATCACGCTGTTCGAGGTCGATGAAGCCGCCAACCGGGTCCGCGCCGAAGTGGACGAAGACGCCTATATCATCATCGGTTCCGCCTTCGACCAATCCATGGAGGGCACCATGCGGGTGTCCGTCGTGGCCACGGGTCTGGAGGCCGCCGAAGGCGAACAGCCGTCGCACCTGCATATCCTGAACCAGGCCCAGCGCATCGCGCCGGTCCGCGTGCCCCGGCCTGAGGAAGAGCCGAAGGCCGCCCAGCCGGCCATCGTCACCATGCGTAACGAGCCGGTCCCGGCACCCGAGCCGGCCCCCGAAATCACCGACGACGTCGCCGAATCGGCCGCCGATTCGTTCGATTCCGAGCCCATGGACGCGGTCGCCGAAGCCGACGCCGAGCCCATGGACAGCCTGCCGGAAGTCGCCGAAGCGGCCCCGGCGGAACTGCAGCCCCGGGTTCCGGCGGCCATGCCGGGCGCGGGCAACGTGGAATCCTTCATTCCGCAGCGCGCCGTCGAGGTCGAAGACGACGACACCCTGGACGGTCCTGCTGCCGGTGCCGACCCCTTCGAAGTGGCGGCCATGGTCAACGGATCCCACGCCGAGGATGACGCGCCCAGGATGGGCGGGTTGCTGCGGCGGCCCAAGAAGGAAGGCGGCGGCCTGTCGCTGTTCGAACGGGTCACCGGCACCGGACGGGCCAAAAAACCCGAGGAAACCGCCGTTTCCGAACCTGCCCCGGCGGCACAACCGGCGGCGGTGTCCGAGCGGGGCACCATCGACGCCCTGATTCGGTCGCGCGCGGCGACCCCGCAAGCGGCGGAAAATCCCGCCCCGGCCCCCGTTCAGGCCCCGGCTCCGGTGCAGGCGGCCCCGGTTCAGTCGGCTCCCAAAGCGCCTTTGGGCGGGGTCGATCCGGCCGATCGGCTGCCCTCGGCGGACACGGAAGATGACCTTTTGGACATTCCGGCCTTCCTCCGCCGTCAGGCCAACTGAAGGGACGGTGGAACACCGTAACATTCGGAAACAATTAGTGATTTGAGGGGATCCCAGGTTCTGTTTATTCATGAGCCTGGGATTTCTTCAATTCTGCCGCACCGTGTCGAACGAAAATCGCGCGACCGGGGATGCGGTTGAAAATTACGACTTTGGGGGCCTGCGCCGGACATTCCGGGCAACAGTCTCGAAAAAAAACGAAAGAAACGGGGAACCTGATGGGTTTGATCACCGTCGGCCAGAAAGACCAGCAGACCAAAGCATCGTTTAAGGAAGCCGTTCGTCAGCGAACCTTGAAGGAAGCGGTGTCCCTGACCGGGATCGGTCTGCATTCCGGCGCGCCGGTCACCCTGACCCTGCATCCCGCCCCGGCCGATTACGGCATTCATTTCCATCGCACGGACTTGTCCGAAAACGGCGCCGTCGCCGCGCGCTGGGACTGTGTCTCTGACACCCGCATGTGTTCCGCCCTGGCCAACGACCAGGGCGTGTCCGTGGGCACGGTCGAACACCTGATGGCGGCCCTGGCCGGCTGCGGGATCGACAACGTGCGGATCGAATTGGACGGCCCGGAAGTGCCCGTCATGGATGGCAGCTCTCAGCATTTCGTCGATATCATCCGCGCCGCCGGCGTGGTGGCGCTTGTCGCCGACCGCCGCGTGATCCGCGTTCTCAAGCCGGTTTCCGTGGAAACCGACCAGGGCCGCGCCGAGCTGACCCCGTCGCCGGTGTTCTCGGTCGATTTCGAGATTGAATTCAAAAGCCAGGCGATCCGCCGCCAGCATCTGCGGCTCGGCGTCGTCAATGGTGCTTTCTGCAAGGAATTGGCGAATGCGCGGACCTTCGGCTTCATGCACGAGGTCGAAGCCATGCAGAAGGCCGGTCTGGCCCGCGGCGGCTCCCTCGACAACGCCATCGTCATCGACGGCGATAAGGTTCTGAACGACGGCGGTCTGCGCCACGACGACGAATTCGTGCGCCACAAGGCCCTGGACGCGATCGGCGACCTGTACCTGGCCGGCGGCCAGATCATCGGCGCCTACCGGGCCGAACGGGCGGGGCACGCCATCAACAACGCGCTGCTGCGCAAGCTGTTCGCCGATCCGGACGCCTGGTGCTACGACGTTCTGCGCGGCGACGAATCGAAGACCGCCATGGACGGCGGCATCAAGGCGGAAGCCGCCCTCGCCTGACGGACCGGAAATGACGCGGATTGCGGCGGCGCCTTGGGGCGCCGCTTTCGTTTTCCCGGGCCCCTGCCTTGCAATCCCGCGAAACCGGGCCAAATCCCGTGGAAAAGGGGATATTGGCCTTTTTCAATTGGTTTCCCCGCGTGATATATTCGCCGCTCCCGGCACGCCCCGGTTCGACCGGATAGGGAGTGCCCGACCTTGAGACCTGACACAGCAGATCATCCGCCGATGCGCATATCCGACCGGATCAGAATCCTCATTCCCGTCCTGGCGGTATCGCTGGCCGTTTCCGCCTGCTCGATCTTCGAGGACGACAAGCCCGCCTACGTGGAAAAGCCCGTGGACGAGTTGTACAACCGCGGCGTCGATCAAATGGGCGACCGTAAGTTCGCCGATGCGGCGCTGACCTTCGAAGAGGTCGAGCGCCAGCACCCCTATTCGGTCTGGGCCACCAAGGCGCAGATCATGGCGGCCTACGGTTATTACAAGTCGAACAATTATCAGGAAGCCGTCGCGGCGCTCGACCGCTTCATTCAGCTGCATCCGACCCACGAGGACGTGGGTTATGCCTACTATCTGAAGGGCCTGGCCTATTACGAGCAGATCTCCGACGTCACCCGCGACCAGCAGATGACGACCCTGGCGCTGCAAAGCCTGAAGGAAGTCGTCACCCGCTTCCCCGATTCGAAGTTCGCCCGTGACGCCAAGTTCAAGATGGAATTGACCTATGACCATCTGGCGGGCAAGGAGATGGAGATTGGCCGCTACTACCACAACCAGCACCAGTATTTGGCCGCCATCAACCGCTTCCGCGCCGTCGTCGACAAGTATCAGACGACGACCCACGTGCCCGAGGCCCTGCACCGCCTGACCGAGGCCTATCTCGCCCTCGGCCTCAAGGACGAGGCGCGCAAGACCGCCTCGGTCCTGGGCCATAACTTCCCGGGCAGTGAGTGGTACATGGATTCCTACGAAATGCTCACGGGCGAGCAGGTCCGGCCCCAGGCGGCGGAAGAGAAGGCCTGGTACGACCGTTTGAAGTTCTGGTAACCGGCCCATGCTGACGCACCTGACCGTCAGGGATGTCGTGCTCATTGACCGCCTTGCGCTGGATTTCCCGGCCGGGCTCTGTGTGCTGACCGGCGAAACGGGGGCCGGTAAATCGATCCTTCTGGATGCTTTGGGGCTGGCGCTCGGGGGGCGGGCCGAGGCCCGCCTTGTGCGCGCCGGCGCCGGTCCCGCGACCGTCACGGCGGCCTTTCAGATCGCGCCCGGGGCGCCGGTCCTGGCGGAGCTTGAGGAACACGGCATTCCCCCCCTGGACGACAGCGGCGACGGCGGCGGTCTCATCATCCTGCGCCGCACGTTGGGGACGGATGGCCGCTCGCGCGCCTTCATCAATGACGCGCCGGTCAGCGTCGCCCTGTTGAAACGGGTCGGCGAGGATTTGGTCGAAATTCATGGCCAGTTCGACAATCAACGCCTGTTGAACCCGGTTCAGCACCGCGCCTTGCTGGATGCCTTCGGCGGCCTGGCCAAGGCCCGGGAGGCCTGCCGCACCGCCTGGAACCTGTGGCAGGACGCCGCCCAGGCCCGTGCCCGGGCGGCCGAGGCCCTGGAAACGGCCCGCCGGGACGAGGAATTCCTGCGCCACGCCGTGGGCGAATTGTCGGCCCTGGCGCCGCAGGCCGGTGAAGAGACGGAATTGGCCCAGGAACGCTCCATGATGATGCACGGGGAAAAGGTCGTCGAGGCCATGAACCGGGCCAAGGCGAGCCTGAGCAGCGGCAAGGGCGTCGAAAGCGCCTTGCAATCGGCGCTCCGCGATCTGGAAAGCGTCGCCGAAAAGGCGGCGGGGGCGCTGGAAGCGCCCATCGCGGCCCTTGGCCGGGCGCTCGACGAGACGGCGGAGGCGGAGACCTTGTTGGACCGCGCCTTTCAGTCCGTGGACCTGGACCCCCGCAAGCTGGAGCAGACGGAGGAACGCCTGTTCGCGCTGCGTGCCCAGGCGCGCAAGCATAACGTCCCGGTCGACGGTCTGGCCGACCTGCTGGCGGGAATGGAGGCGCAGCTTGCTGCTCTGGATACGGGGTCCGGCGATCTGCAACGTTTGGAACAGGCCGAGGCCGAGGCCCGCAAGGGCTATATCCGCGCCGCCGGCGACCTGAGCCAGGGGCGTAAGACGGCGGCGGCGAAGCTTGACGCGGCGATCCTCCGGGAACTTGAGCCCCTGCACCTCAAGGGCGCGCGGTTCGAAACCCGGCTGACGCCGCTCGACGAGGACGCCTGGGGCCCCGCCGGGACCGAAAAAGCGCAGTTCCTGATCGCCACCAACCCGGGGGCCGAACCGGGGCCTTTGAACAAGATCGCGTCCGGCGGCGAGCTGGCGCGTTTCATGCTGGCGCTGAAGGTCGTGTTGGCCGACGCCGACCCGGTGCCGACCCTGATTTTCGACGAAGTGGACGCCGGCATCGGCGGCGCCACGGCGGCGGCGGTGGGTGAACGCCTGGCCAAGCTGGGCCGGGCCGTGCAGGTCCTGGTCGTCACCCATTCGCCCCAGGTCGCGGCCCAGGGAGGCAGTCACCTGAAGGTTCAGAAGGCGTCCCAGGACGACAGCGCGGCGACCACCGTGGCGGTGCTGGACGCCCAGGCCCGGCGCGAGGAAATCGCCCGCATGCTGGCCGGCACGGAAGTGACCGAGGAAGCCCGCGCGGCGGCGATTTCCCTGTTGGACCGCCGGGCGTCGTAATGTCGGTATCGGACGGCCTGCGCGACATTCCCGTCGACCGCCTGCGGCCCGAGGACGCGGCGATCGAACTGGAACGTCTGGCGGCGGAAATCGCCGCCCATGACGAGGCCTATTACCGGAACGACGACCCGGCAATCAGCGACGCCGCCTACGATGCCTTGCGTCAGCGCAACGCGGCCATCGAGGCGAAATTCCCCAAGCTGATCCGCGCCGACAGCCCGTCCAAACGGGTCGGCGCCGCCCCGGCGGAGGGCTTCGCCAAGGTCGTCCACTCCGTGCCCATGCTGTCCCTCGCCAACGCCTTCAGCCAGGAAGACGTGGCCGACTTCCTCGACCGCGTGCGGCGGTTCCTCAACCTGCCGGGCGACGAGGCGGTCGAGGTCATGGCCGAGCCCAAGATCGACGGCCTGTCGGTCACCGCGCGCTATGAGAAGGGCCGCTTCGTCATGGCGGCGACCCGAGGCGACGGCCGGGAAGGGGAGAACATCACGGAAAACCTGCGCACCCTGAAGGACCTGCCCGACCGCATCGCGGCCAAGGACCTGTTGGGCGCGGGCGTGCCCGAGGTGCTGGAGGTGCGCGGCGAGGTCTACATGGCCAAGTCCGATTTCCTTGCCCTGAACCGGCGCCAGGAAGCCGCCGGGGCCAAGATATTCGCCAATCCGCGCAACGCCGCCGCGGGATCGCTGCGCCAGAAGGACCCGGCCGTCACCAGGGCCCGGCCGCTCCGCGTGTTCTTCTATTCCTGGGGCGAAGTTTCGGACGTCACCTGGGCGACCCAGGCGGAATTCAACGACCGGCTGGTCGA
Source organism: Thalassospiraceae bacterium LMO-SO8 (assembly GCA_031655335.1). Lineage (NCBI taxonomy): Bacteria > Pseudomonadati > Pseudomonadota > Alphaproteobacteria > Rhodospirillales > Thalassospiraceae > Thalassospiraceae bacterium LMO-SO8. Next base: position 2,549,024 of record CP134226.1, read on the forward strand.
CTGGGGCTTTCAGGCCAATCCCCGGGCCAGGCTCTGCCGCTCCCTCGACGAGATCATGGCCGAATACACGCGGACGGAGGCCGACCGCGCCGGGCTCGACTACGACATCGACGGCATGGTCTACAAGGTCAACCGCCTTGACTGGCAGGAACGCCTGGGCCAGGTGTCCCGGGCACCCCGCTGGGCGACGGCGCACAAGTTCGCCGCCGAAAAGGCGACCACGGTGCTGGAAAAGATCACCATTCAGGTCGGGCGCACGGGCGTGTTGACGCCGGTCGCCAACCTGACCCCGGTCACCGTCGGCGGCGTGGTGGTCGGCCGCGCGACCCTGCATAACGAGGACTACATCGCGGAAAAAGACATCCGCGAGGGCGACACGGTGGTCGTGCAGCGGGCCGGCGACGTCATCCCCCAGGTGGTCGAGGTCGTCATCGACCGGCGCCCGGCGGCGGCCGTGCCCTTCGTCATGCCCGACACCTGCCCGGAATGCGGCAGCCTTGCGATCCGCGAGGAAGGGGCGGCGGCGAAACGCTGCACCGGCGGGCTGATCTGCCCGGCCCAGGCGGTCGAGCGGCTGAAGCATTTCGTGTCCCGCGACGCCTTCGACATCGAAGGCCTGGGCGCCAGGAACATCGAATCCTTCTGGGTCGAGGGTTGGCTTAAATCCCCCGCCGACATCTTCGACGTGGCGGGCCTGACGGCGAAGCTTGAGGGCCGCGAGGGATGGAAGGAAAAATCCATCGACAACCTGCGCAAGGCCATCGAGGACCGCCGCACGATCGGCCTCGACCGCTTCATCTATGCGCTGGGCATCCGCCAGGTCGGGCAGGCGACGGCGCGGCTGCTGGCCCGTACCTACGGCTCCTTCAAGGCGCTCAAGGCCGCCATGGCGGCCGCCCAGGACCGGGAGTCGGAAGCTTACGCGGACCTGATCGACATCGACCAGATCGGCCCCGCCGTGGCCGACGACCTGCTGGGATTCTTCGCCGAGGACCACAACCAGGAGGTCCTGGCGGCGCTCGAGGCCGCGCTCGACATCCAGGACATGGTGGCGGCCGATACCTCCGACTCACCCGTGGCCGGGAAGACCGTGGTGTTCACCGGCACCCTGGAAACCATGGGCCGCTCCGAAGCCAAGGCCCGGGCCGAAAACCTGGGTGCCAAGGTATCGGGCAGCATCTCCGCCAAGACGGATTTCCTCGTCGCCGGGCCGGGGGCGGGCTCCAAGCTGAAGAAGGCGGAAGACCTGGGCGTCACGGTACTGACGGAAGAGGAATGGTTGGCCCTGATCGGCTAGACCGCCAGTCCCCACCGCCGCCAGCCGGCCTTTTCGGCAGCACCGAGGCTTTTATAAAACGCCTGGGCCCGGGCATTGTCCGCCAGCACGTTCCATTCCACCCGTTCGCAGTCCGTTTCCCGGGCGTGCGCCAGGACCGCATCCATGAGGGCGCGGCCGACGCCCTGGGCGCGCCAGGGTTCCATCACGTAGAGCATTTCCAGTTCCAGGGACGGCCTTGCGGCATAGGCATAGGGAATTTCGAACACGGTGGCGAAGCCGACCGGGCTTCCCGCCGGTGCCTCGGCCAGGACGGCCCGCAGGGCAGGCGGGGTGGCGCGGATGCGGCTGGCGATTTCCGCCGCGGTGATGGACAGCAGCTCGGGCCAGCCTTCGAACACGGCGAGATCTCGCATCAAGGTGAGCAGGCGGGGCGCGTCGTCCTCGGCGCGGTCGGCGGTCATCCAGCGGGTTGTCGTGTCGGTTTTCATGGAAGGCGAGTCTATCAGCAGTGCCAGTTCGGGCATACGGGAGAGGTGCGGACTAACGTCCCAGGCCGCTCGAACGGGCGTTGGGGCAAAATTTTTTCAGTCTGGGGAAAGGCGCAAAAAGTGCGTGTCGGGCGTGTCCGGAAGGGCGCGAAAAGCGTCCCGAAAAATCCGGATAATATTGTTTTAGTTCAATTTATTACCTGGGGTTCGAAACGACAGGTTCGCTGAGGGGGGCGCTGCGGGCGGTCCGCGCATCGGTGCAATGCAAAAAGATGTGATCTGTTTTGAGAATTAGTTCTTTACAGCGGGGGCGTTCGACTTTAAATCGCCGGGTTCGGGCTCCTCGTGAGGCCGATTGGTGAGGCTGTTTTGGGAGTTTCCCATGCGATGGAAAAGTTCCCCTCTGCACGTGCGCTGGCTCGTTCACTAGCGCCTATCAATCCGGTAACGTGTCTCCGGCCGCATGCGGTCCGACGCGCGGTTCACTTTTTCCTTAACGAGTTCCCCGGCGAAATCCTCTACGCCGTCAAGACCAACCCCAGGCCGGAAGTCCTGGACGAAGTCTATGACGCGGGGGTCCGGAATTTCGATGTCGCCTCCTTGGCGGAAATCGAGCTGATCGCCGGGCGATACCCCGACGCCAAAATGGCCTTCATGAACCCGGTGAAGAACCGGGACGTGATCCGCCGCGCCTACGAGGAATTCAGGGTGCGCCACTTCGTGCTCGATTCCGAGGAGGAGTTGAAGAAGATCGTCGAGGCGACGGGCCATGCCCAGGACCTCAGCCTTCTCGTTCGCCTGGCCGTTCCCAACCATCATTCGGAACTGGAACTGTCGTCCAAGTACGGCGTGCAGCCCGAACAGGCCCCCGATCTGCTGATCGCGGCCCGTCAGGTCGCCAGCCGCCTGGGCGTCGCGTTCCACGTCGGCTCGCAGTGCATGCAGCCGTCGGCCTGGGGCACGGCGCTGCACATGGTCCGCGACCTGATCCTGAAATCGGGGATCATTCTCGACATCGTCGATGTCGGGGGCGGCTTTCCGTCGGTCTATCCCTACATGACGCCGCCGCCGCTGACCGACTACATGCGCGAAATCACGGCCGCCGTCGATAAACTGCCGATTTCGGAAGCCTGCGAAATCTGGGCCGAACCCGGCCGCGCGCTGGTCGCCGAAGGTGCGTCCACCCTGGTACGTGTTGAAATGCGCCGGGGCGACAACCTATATATCAACGACGGCACCTACGGCAGCCTGTTCGACGCCGGGTCGTTGAACTTCATCTACCCGGTGCGCCCGATCCGCACCGAGGGGCGGTTCCAGAAGCCGCTGATCGGTTATGCCTTCTACGGCCCGACCTGCGACAGCCTGGACCACATGAAGGGGCCGTTCTACCTGCCCGCCGACATGCGGGAAGGCGACTATATCGAGATCGGCCAGACCGGCGCCTACGGCTGCGCCATGCGGACCAAGTTCAACGGCTTTCATTCCGATGAAACAGTCGTGGTCCAGGATGAGCCCATGTTGACGGCCTATGGCGACCGCATCGCCGCGCAAAACGACACGGTTCCCGGGCTTTCCGGCGCCGTGCTGCTGGAGCAGATGAAATGAAAACCTCGGAACAGAAGATGGCCGACGAAAAAGCGGCCCTGCTGAGCAAGACCGTCGAACACGTCGACATCACCAAGATCGACGCCCGGCCGATCATCGACAGCATGTCGAAGATGTCGTTCACCTCGCGCGACCTGGCGCGGGCGACGGGCATCTACAACGACATGCTGGCCGACAAGGACTGCACGATCTTCCTGACGCTGGCGGGGTCGACCTCGGCCGGCGGCTGCATGAAGGTCTATGCCGACCTGATCCGCTACAACATGGTGGACGCCATCGTCTCGACCGGGGCCAGCATCGTCGACATGGATTTCTTCGAGGCCTTGGGCTTCCGCCATTATCAGGGCTCGCCGGACATCGACGACAACTATCTGCGCTCGCAGTACATCGACCGCATCTACGATACCTACATCGACGAGGAAGAGTTGCAGGCCTGCGATCACGCCATCGGCGAGATCGCCGACGGGCTGGAGCCGCGCGCCTATTCATCGCGCGAATTCATCCGCGAAATGGGCCGCTACCTCGCGGAAGGCGCGGCGCGCAAGAAGGATTCCCTGGTGCAACTGGCGTACGAGCACGACGTGCCCGTGTTCTGCCCGGCGTTCACGGATTCCAGCGCCGGGTTCGGCCTGGTCCTGCATCAGGTGCGCAATCCGAAGAACCACATGACCATCGATTCGATCGCCGATTTCCGCGAACTGACGGACATCAAGATCAAGTCCGGGACCTCGGGCCTGTTGATGGTCGGCGGTGGCGTGCCCAAGAACTTCGTGCAGGACACGGTCGTGTGCGCGGAAATCCTCGGCCACGAAGTGGACATGCACAAATACGCCGTGCAGATCACGGTCGCCGACGTGCGTGACGGGGCGTGCTCCTCCTCGACCCTCAAGGAAGCGTCGTCCTGGGGCAAGGTCGACACGGCGCTGGAACAGATGGTCTATGCCGAAGCCGGCAGCGTTATCCCGCTGCTGTGCAGCGACGCCTATCACCGGGGCCATTGGAAAGATCGGCCCAAGCGCCGCCACGCCAAGCTGTTCGACTGAACCTGGGTAGTAACCGTGAACATTCTGCCTCCTGAAGAGGGCTTCCTCGGCCTGAGCGGGGACGACGTTGCCGATGCGCAGGGCAAGCCCGGCGTGACGATCGTCCCCTATGGCCTGGAGGCCTCCGTCAGCTACGGTGGCGGCACGGCGGCGGGGCCGCAGGCGATGATCGACGCCTCGCACCAGGTCGAACTGTTCGACGAGGAACTGTGGCGGGAACCCTGCCGGGATTTTCACCTGGACACCCTGGCTCCCTTCGACATCCCCACTGATATTCCGGCCGCCCTCGACCAGTTGGCGGGCGTGGTCGGCGGGATTCTCGACGCGGGACGTTTTCCGCTGACCTTCGGCGGCGAGCATTCGATCACGCCGGGCGCCATCCGGCCCTTCGTCGAACGTTATCCCGACCTGTGCCTGCTGCAATTCGATGCCCATGCGGATCTGCGCGACGGGTACGAAGGCGAACATTTCTCCCACGCCGCCGCCATGCGCCGCTGCCTGGATCACCCCGGCCTGTCGATCGTTTCGGTCGGCATCCGCAACATCTCGGCCGGGGAAATTCCGTTCCTCGACGCCAACCGGGATCGCATCCACATCTACTGGGGCAAGGACCGGCGGGACTGGGACGTGGACCGGATCGTCTCCCATCTTGCCGGCAAGACGGTCTACATCACCTTCGATCTCGACGGCTTCGATTCCAGCCTGATGCAGGCCACGGGCACGCCGGAGCCGGGCGGCGTGTTCTGGGACGACGCCGTGCGCATCATCCGCGCCGCCAACCGGGTCGCGGGCAAGGTCGTGGGCGCCGACATCAACGAACTGGCCCCCATCGAGGGCCTGCATTCGTGCAACTTCCTGGCCGCCAAGCTGGCCTACAAGATCCTCGCCTACAAGTTCGCGGACGGCCTGCCCCAGGCCGCCTAAGTCGTCGATATCCCCCCCTCACCCTGCCCTCTCCCCCCGGGAGGGGGAGAGGGATAAGGAGGCTTGGCGAGGCGACGCCGCGCCTAGCCGGAGTTGGGTGAGGGGGTAAATTCGCGCAGCGGACAAAATAAAAGGGGCTCCGGTCGGAGCCCCTTTCGTTTGCTTGGATGTTTCTTCGAAAGCTTAGTGCAGCTTGCCGGGCAGGGCGCCGATGGCGTCGTCGATCAGCTGATCGGCCTTCTTGCCCTTGATGCTGTCGGCCAGAACCTGGCGCGTGGCCGCCATGGCGACCTCGACCGTATGGGCCTTGAGGTGATCCAGGGCGGCGGCCTCGGCCTGGGACAGACGGTCCATCGCCTGCTTTTCGCGGCGGGCCAGGGAATCCTTCAGGCGCTGCTCGCCAAGCTTGGCCATGCGGGCGGCCTCTTCCTTGGCGGCGACGACGATCTTCTCGGCTTCCTTCTGGGCGTCGCGCTGCTTTTTCTGGTAGTCGGCCAGCAGCTTCTGCGCTTCCTCGCGGAGTTTTTCCGCCTCTTCGATGTCGGCCTTGATCTTGGCCGCCCGCTCGTCGAGGGCGCCGCCGATCAGGCCCGGCACCTTGAGGTAGACCAGCACGCCGATGAAGGCGGCGAAGGCGGTGGCGACCCAGAATGTGGGATCCTGCAACATGTGGTCCATGATCCGCTTCCTTCCTAGGCCTGACGCGCTTTGGCGGCGCCGGCGACGGCCTTTTGCAGGGCCTTGGCGTCGGGTGCTTCGCCGGTCAGACGTTCGCAGGCGGCCGTCGCGACCTCGGTCGCCATGGCGTCAAGACCCGCCAGGGCGTCCTGCAAGGCCTTGTCGATGGCTGCCTCGCCTTCCTTGATGCGGGCCTGCAGGGTCTGGGAAAGCTTGGCTTCCTCCGCGTCCTGCTTGGCCTTCAGGTCGGCCTGCACCTTGACGATTTCCTCGTGCGCCGTGGCGCGCGCCTCGGTCAGGGCCTTTTCATAGGCTTCGATGGCGGCCTCGGCCTCGGCCTTCAGGTCCGCCGCGCGCTCCAGGTTCTGCTCGATCTTCTTCTGCCGCGCCTCAAGGGCGCCGCCGATCCGGGGCACGCAGACCTTCCACATGACCAGGAACATGGCGGTGAAGGAAATCACCAGCCAGATGATCTGGGGCACGTAGGTTGTGAAGTCCAATTGAGGCATGGAAAGACCTCTTTATCCGAAAGCCGTTGATCCTTGGGTCAGCCGTCCGAAGACGAAACGCCGTGGCCGGGGCGGTAACCGCCCCGGACCCGCGCAAGACCGAAAGATCAGCCGAACAGAATGACCAGGGCGATAACCAGCGCGAACAGCGCGATGGCTTCCACGAGGGCGAAGCCCAGCATGGTCATGGGGAACACGGCGCCCTGAGCGGAGGGGTTGCGGCCCACGGCCTGAATGAACGAGGCAAAGATGGTACCGATGCCGATACCGGAACCAATCACGCCGATAACGGCCAGGCCGGCACCGAGCAGCTTCGCAGCTTGAACTTCCATGGGGTTGATCCTTTCTTGATGCTAGATCTTGAGTGTTTGAGTTGACTGGTGAATGGGGTCGTTTGGTCGCCTGTCCGGTTCGCAGCGCCTTAGTGAAGGTGCAGGGCGTCGTTCAGGTACAGGCAGGTCAGAATGGTGAACACGAAGGCCTGCAGGAAGGCGATGACGATTTCCAGGCCGGTCAGCGCGACCACGAACAGCCAGGGCGCCACGCCGAACACGCCGAGCGAGATGATGAACCCGGCGAACACCTTCAGCAGCGTGTGTCCGGCCAGCATGTTGGCGAACAGACGGACGCTGAGGGAAATGGGACGCGACAGGTAGGAAATGATCTCGATCGGGATCAGCAGCGGCGCCATGAGAATCGGCACGCCCGGCGGCATGAAGAACGAGAAGAAGTGCATCTTGTGCTTGGCCAGGGCGATCAGGGTCACACCGATGAAGATCACCGCCGCCATGGTGAAGGTCACCACGATGTGCGAGGTGAAGGTAAAGCTGTAGGGGACCATGCCCAGCAGGTTGCCGAACAGCACGAACATGAACACCGTGAAGATGAACGGGAAGTAGTTGCGGCCCTCGGATCCGACCGTGTCCTTCACCAGATTGGCGATGAACACATAGGAGAGTTCCGCGATCGACTGCCAGCGCCCGGGGACCAGGGCGTTGCGGCGCATTCCCAGGATCAGGAAGGCGCTGACCACGACCACCGTCGCCACCATCATAAGCGCCGAATTGGTGAAAGAGGCATCGAGGCCGCCGAAATTCAGCGGCACAAGTGTTTTGATCTCGAACTGTGCGAGCGGGCTGTGCTTCTCGGCCAAGGCTCGGTTTCCCGTCTGTCTATAGCGCGTTTAAGCGGGTGCAAGTTATCGGCGGTCTGTGTCGTCAGTCGGATTTTCATCCTGCTGATAACCCGCGGCGTAACCGTAGCCACGGGCCATCCGGTAGACGTTCAGAATGCCGGCGCATCCCCCTAGGATTATGAACACCAACATGAGCCAAGGCTTGGTATCGAGCCACTTATCAAGCAGCCAACCGATACCCAACCCAACGGCGACGGCGGAAACTAACTCAATGCCGACACGAAATGCAAGGCTAAGAGCGCTATTTGGCGGCTCCTTGTCGCGATTTTTCTGCGCTTGCGAAAACCCGCCCTTGTCGAGGGCGCCGTCGATGCGCTTTTGCAGGCCGTCCAGGTCCGAATGGGGCCGTTCGTCGGTCATGTGAAATACCTAGGCATGAAGGGGGTTAGGGCTCTGGCGGGAACAATAGCACCCGCGGGGGGTGGTTGTCAGGCGCTCTCGCGGAAGCTTTCCGCCTGTTGCAGATCGACGGAGACAAGCTGCGACACGCCGCGTTCCTGCATGGTCACGCCGAACAGACGGTGCATGCGGGCCATGGTCATGCGGTGGTGGGTGATGACGATGAAGCGGGTCTGCCCCGTGGCCGCCATTTCGTCGAGCATGGAGCAGAATCGGTCGACGTTGGCGTCGTCCAGCGGCGCGTCCACTTCGTCGAGCACGCAGATCGGGGCCGGATTGGTCTGGAACACCCCGAACAGCAACGCCAGGGCCGTCAGCGCCTGTTCCCCGCCCGACAAAAGCGACAGCACCTGCAGGCGTTTGCCCGGGGGGCTGGCGAAGATTTCCAGGCCGGCTTCCAGAGGATCGTCCGATTCCACCAGTTCCAAATGCGCCTTGCCGCCGCCGAACAGGCGCTGGAACAGGACCTGGAAGTGGCCGTTGACCTCTTCGAACGAGGCCAGCAGCCGGGCCCGGCCCTCGCGGTTCAGTTCGTTGATGCCCTGGCGCAGCTTGTCGATGGCGGCAAGAAGGTCGGTCTTTTCCGTTTCCAGGCCGGTGATCTGTTCCGACAGCTCGGTCATTTCCTGTTCGGCGCGCAGGTTGACCGGGCCCATGGTGTCGCGTTCGCGCAGCAGGCGGTCGACCCGGCTTTCCGCGTTCTCCAATTCGGGCAGGTCCTTGCCGTCTTCCGCTTCCGCCAATTCGGCCAGCTTGTCGGGGCCGACGTGCAGGCGGTCGTTGATGCGCTCGATCAGGCCACGGCAGCCCTGTTCGGCCTGCTCCACAGCACCCTCGGCACGGACCCGGGTTTCGCGGGCGAAGGACAGATCGTGTTCGGCCTGGCGCATGTCGCGGTCGGCTTCGGCCAGGGCGGCTTCCGCCTGGGCCAGCTGGTCGGCGGCGGTGTTGCGGCGTTCCTCGGCGCCCTGAATGGCGGTCAACAACTCGTCGCGCTTGGCCGCGATCTCGGCCGGTTTCTGTTGCAGGGCGTCCAGATCCGCCTGCAAGGCCGTGGCCCGTTCCGCCAGTTCGCCGAGCTGGCTTTCCGAACGCGAGCGGCGGGTCACCCACATCTGGGATTCGGAGGCGACGGCGAGCAGGCGTTGCTTGCGGGCTTCCGACGCCTGGAACAGTTGGTCGTGGCGCGACCGGCATTCCATCTGATGGGTGCGCTTCTCGGCCAGGGCCGTGCGCTTGTCGGCCAGCGCCGTGCGCGCGGCTTCCAGGTCCGGCAGTTCGCCGCGTTCGGTTTCAATCGCCGCCTTCTGGGCCCCGGATTCTTCCTGGTCGGCGGCGATGGACGCCTGGGTTTCGGCCAGGGCGGCCAGCTTGTTCTGTACGGCGGCGGCGCGGTCCTTGACCTCGGCCAGGCGGTCGCGGGCGGCGTTGAAGGCGCGGTCGGCCTCGTTCAGGGCCTGACGGGCGTCGCGTTCCTGGGCGCGCAGGGCTTCGGCCTTGGCCTTGGCGGCCTCGGCGGTGGCCCGCAGGGCGTCCAGGGTTTCGCGCGCGGCCGCGGCCTGGGCCGCGACCTCGTTCAAACGGTTGCGCTGAGCCAGGCGTTGGGCGGCGGCGGTTTCCGCCCCTTCGGCGACGCGGAAGCCGTCCCAGCGCCACAGGCCGCCGGCGCGGCTGACCAGGCGCTGGCCGGGGGCCAGGCCGGCCTGTAGGCGGGTGCCTTCGGCGGCGTCCTCGACGATGCCGATCTGCGACAGGCGGCGGTCGAGGGCGGCGGGGGCCTTCACGACGTCTGACAGGGCGCGCACGCCGGCGGGCAGGCCAGGGGCCGTCGCCATGGGCCCCAAGGCGCGCCAGCCGATGACGGCGCCGTCGTCGTCGCCCAGGGCCGGGGCCGACAGATCCTCGCCGAGCGCGGCGCCCAGCGCATCCTCGAACCCCTTGTCGACGCTGATCTGGTCGAGCATCGGCGGCAGGTCCGTTTCCGGCCCGGCGGCGAGGACGCGCTCCAGGGTGCGGATTTCCGTTTCCAGGGCCGTTTGCTCGGTCGCCTTCTCCCGCGCGGCCTGGGCGGCCTGTTCCGATGCCTGATCGGCCTCGGCGCGGGCGGTCTCTGTCGTGGTCAGGGTCTCGCGGGCCGTGTCGGCGGCGGTGCGCGTGGTTTCCACGGCGGCATCGGCCTGGGCCAGATCGACCAGATCGGCGGATCGGGATTCCAGGTCGGCCTTCTGGGCCTCGGCGTCGGCGGCGCGCTGGGCCAGCCGGTTCAGGCGGTTTTCCAGTTCGGCCAGGCGCTGGTTCAGGGCGTTGCGGCGGGCTTCGGCGGCGGCCAGATCGTTGGTGTCGCGGTCGACCTCGCGGTCCATCTCGGCGACGGCCACGTCGGCGGCGGCGCGGGCCTCGGCGGCGGCCGTCAGGTCGTCGGCTTCCTGCGTCTGGGCGGTCTCGATGTCCTGCTTTTCGGCGGCCAGGCGCTGGATGGCCTCGGCCGCGTCGGTCATCAGGCCCTGTTCGCGCTCACGGTCGCGGGCGGTCTGCTCCAGCCGGCCCCGGGTTTCGGCCATGGTCTGGGTGATGCGGGCCTCTTCCTCGTCCAGGCCCTCGCGGGCCAGGGTCAGGCGCTGCAACTCCGCCGCCACCTGGGCCTCGCCCTGGCGCAGTTCGGGCAGGCCTTCGGCCGCCTGGGCCTGGCGGGTCGTCGCCTGGGCCGCGCGCTGGGTCAGTTCGGTGACCGCGTGTTCGGCCTCCTTCAGTTGCGCACGGGCCGTGTCGCGGGCGGTTTCCGCGTTCGACCACAGGATATGGAACAGGGTCGCCTCGGCCTTGTGGATATGATCCGACAGGTTGCGGTAACGGGTCGCCTGGCGCGCCTGTTTCTTCAGGTTGTTCATCTGGGCGTCCAGGGTGACCAGGATGTCGTCCAGGCGCTCCATGTTGGCTTCGGCACCCTTGAGGCGCAGTTCCGCCTCGTGGCGGCGGGAATGCAGGCCGGTGATGCCGGCGGCTTCTTCCAGCAGAAGTCGCCGTTGCGCCGGCTTGGCGTTAATCACGGTGCCGATGCGGCCCTGGCTGACCAGGGCGGTCGAGCGCGCGCCGGTCGCCTGGTCGGCGAACAGCAGCTGCACGTCGCGGGCGCGGACCTCCTTGCCGTTGATGCGGTAGTTCGACCCCTTTTCGCGTTCGATGCGGCGGGTGACCTCCAGTTCGTCCGTGTCGTTGAACTGGGCCGGGGCCTTGCGCTCGCTGTTGTCGAGGGTCAGGGTGACCTCGGCGATGTTGCGCGACGGCCGGTCCTGCGTTCCGGAGAAGATGACGTCTTCCATCTCCGTGCCGCGCATCTGCTTGGCCGAGGTCTCGCCCATCACCCATTTCAAGGATTCGACCACGTTCGATTTGCCGCAGCCGTTCGGGCCGACCACGCCCGTCAGGCCCGGTTCGATGAACAGCTCCGTGGGGTCGACGAAGGATTTGAACCCCAGAACGCGGATTTTCTTGAAATTGAGCAAGTCGCCTCGCCGATCCTGATTGCCTGTTTGCGCCGCTTATTTCTTCAGGGCACGTTCGATGATGTCCTCGAATACCTTGAAGTCCTGCGCGCCCGAGACCTTTTCCCCGGCGACGATGAAGAACGGCGTGGAATCGACGCCGTGATCCTTGTTGCCGGCTTCGGCGGTCTTCTGGATGCCTTGCAGAAGGTCTTCGTTGCGCAGGCAGGCATCGACCTGGGCCGGCGACATGCCGCCTTTCTTGGCCGTGGTCTGAATGGCGGCAAGGCCATCCGGCGCCTGTGCCCAGATCGCCTGGTCGCGGAACAGGATGCTGATCATGGCGAAATAGCGCACGGGGCCGGCGCAGCTGGCGACCATATGCGCGGCCAGGGCGCGCTGGCCCAGGGGAAAGTCGCGGAAGATCAGTTTCACCTTGCCCGTGTCGATGTACTTTTCCTTGATCTGGGGCAGGGTCTTTTCATGGAACTCGCGGCAATGGGGGCAACTCAGCGAGGCATACTCGATCATCGTCACCGGCGCGTCGGCCTTGCCGAGCACCTTTTCCGCCAACATGTCCTGAGCGCTCTGCGCCTGTGCCGAGCCCGCGAAGGGGCCGGAAAGGGCCAAAATCAGTGTCATTGCGAGCGCAAGACCTTGTGCTAATTGCAGCAAATTAACCTCCTGAAACACAAGATGTTGATGACTATAGAATCGGCCCCGAGACGGAGTCGACTCCTTTTGCTAAATCGTTGATATGGGCCGCCGATCCGCAATTTATCCACCGTCCCCGCGGCGCCGCCGGACGGCCTGTCCCAGGCCTTCGAGGGCGCGGCGCAGGTCCGGGTCCGTCACGGCCTTCAGGTCGCGCTCCAGCGCCGCCCGTTCGGCCGGGCTCAGCGTTCGGGGCGGGGTCGGGGTGGTGTCCTCGCGCGGCGGCAGGGGGCGTTGGAAAATGTGGATGCCCCTGACGGCGCCATAGCCGAAATAGGTGTTCACCTTTTCCACGATCAGGGGCTCCAGGTGCTGGACTTCGGTCGCCACGGCGGAATTGCCGGCCTGCAGGTGCAGAAGCCCGCCCGTGCGCTGGCCGCGGGGAAAGATGATGCGGTCGGGCAGGGTATGGCGGGCCAGCAGTTCGCCGGCGATTTCCGGCCAATGGCGCAGGATGTCGCCCTGGGCGAAGCCGCGCTTGCCATAGGCGGCGGCGGTCACCTTGCCCAGCGCCTGGCCGACGGCACGCACCCCACCTTTGCGGCGGCGGGGCGGCTTGGTCGTTTCGTCGTCCTGGGCCATGGTGTTCCTTTCGGGCCGTCGCCGCCCTTTTCCGCGTGCAGGCGGCGTGGCATTAACGGGGGATGCATTTAAGAGTGCCGACCCAGGGCCCCGCAAGGGCCTGCCGGCGGAAGCCGGGGGATAACACGGATATTGCCGGAATCGGGAGCCTGCCATGAGTCTTGCGTCCGCCGATGATGCCCTGCCCGGGGCGTTGCTGGGCTGGTACGACCGCCACCGGCGGGTATTGCCGTGGCGCGCACCCGCGGGCCGGCGGGCGGACCCCTACCACGTCTGGCTGTCGGAAATCATGCTGCAACAGACCACCGTGGCGACCGTAAAAACCTATTTTGACGACTTTGTGGCGCGCTGGCCCCGGGTCGAGGACCTGGCGGCGGCGGATCTGGACGACGTCCTGCACGCCTGGCAGGGGCTGGGTTATTACGCCCGTGCGCGCAACCTGCACAAATGCGCGAAGGCCGTCGCCGGAGATCACGGCGGCCGGTTTCCCGATACGGAAGCAGGGCTTTTGGCCCTGCCCGGCGTCGGCCCCTATACGGCGGCGGCCATCGCCGCCATCGCCTTCGACGTGCCGGCGTCGCCCGTGGACGGCAATATCGAACGGGTCACCGCGCGTCTGCGGCGCATCACCGAACCGCTGCCGGGCGGCAAGAAGGCGATCCAGGCGGCGGCGCGGGACCTGACCCCCAACCGGCGGCCCGGCGATTTCGCCCAGGCAATGATGGACCTGGGAGCCATGGTTTGCACGCCGCGGGCACCCAAATGCGATCTCTGCCCCTGGCGCGACCCGTGCGCCGCGCGGGCGGCGGGAGATGCGGAGGAGTTGCCAGCCCGTCCGCCGAAAAAAGCCAAGCCGACGCGCCACGGCGTGGTGTTCTGGATCAACGACGCGCAGGACCGGGTGCTGCTGCGCCGGCGGGCCGAACGGGGACTTCTGGGCGGCATGATGGAAGTGCCGTCGACGGACTGGCGGGAAGATTCCTGGAATCTGGACGAGGCGTCGGGCCGCGCGCCCCTGCCGGCGGCGGCCTGGGCCGAGGCCGGTGAGGTCCGCCATACCTTCACCCATTTCCATCTGCGCCTTACGGTCGTGCACGGGACGGTGGCGGGCGGAGATATCGCCGACGGAATTTGGGTGCATCCCAGCGATTTCGGCGCCCAGGCCCTGCCGACCCTGATGAAGAAGGTGGTGAAGGCGGCCCTCGGCTAGTCCAATTCCAAGGTCAGGAAACAGCTGTGCGGGTCGGGGCCATAGCCGGGGATCGGCCCGGTCTCGGTGAAACCGGCGGTGCGGTAGAGCATCTGCGCCGCCTGGAAAGATGCCGTGGCGCCCGTCTCCAGACTAAGCCGGCGATATCCCCGGCGCTGTGCTTCGGCCAGGATGTGGGACAACATGGCGCGCCCGTACCCCTTGCCCCGGAACCGCGCCAGGGTATGCATGGATTTGATCTCGCCGTGGCGGGGGTCGAGTTCCTTGAGCGCCCCGCAGCCGACGATCTCATCCCCGTCCCAGACGGACCAGAAGGTGACCTCGGGCGCGGTCAGGCCGGACAGGTCCAGGGCATAAACGCTTTCAGCCGGCGTCTGGCTGAACATCTGGTCCAAGTGCGCGCGGATCACGCCGCGCGCGGCGTCGCCCCTCAGGTCGTCTTCGCGGATATCCACTGGGCGGTCCGCCGCCGGGTCAGTCGTCGTAGGCCATCAGCGCGCTGAACGGCACGTCCAGCTTGTCACGGCCCTTCAGGAAGGTCAGTTCGATCAGGCAGGTCGCGCCCACGACCTCGGCCCCCGCACCCCGCAACAGGTCGATCGACGCGGCCATGGTGCCGCCGGTCGCCAGCAGGTCGTCCATGACCACCACGCGCTGGCCCGGTTCGATGGCGTCCTTTTGAATCTCGATGGTGTCGGTGCCGTATTCCAGGGCGTATTCGTGGGCGATGGTCTCGCCGGGCAGTTTGCCCTTCTTGCGCACCATGATGAAGCCGCAGCCCAGCCGGGAGGCCAGGGGGGCGGCCGTCAGGAACCCGCGCGATTCGATGCCGACGAGAAGGTCCGGCCGAAACCCGGAGACGATCTTGGCCAGGCGGCCCAAGGCCACCTGCCAGGCGTCGGGATGCCGCAGCAAGGTCGAAATATCGTAAAACAAAATACCGGGAATGGGAAAATCGGGAATGCCCCGGATGTGGTCTTTCAGGTTCATATGCCCCCCTGGGGAAAAATCTATCTGTGTGAATGCCGGACGCATCCTATTGGATTGACGCGCGGCCATGCAATCGCGTCCTATGGCCGGGTGGGTTGCGCAGCGGACGATCCGATGACCAACGTTTTTTATCGCGAACTCAAGTCCGACATGCCGGTCGCCGTGAAGGGCGACGGCATCTACCTGATCGACGAGACCGGAAAACGCTATCTGGATGCCTCCGGCGGGGCCGCCGTATCCTGCCTGGGGCATAGCGACGCCGACGTCATCCAGGCGATCAAGGATCAGGTCGACAAGGTCGCCTTCGCCCATACGGGGTTCTTCACCACGCAGCCGGCGGAAGACCTGGCTGAATTTCTGGTCGGCGCGGCGCCGGACGGCATGTCGATGGTCTACTTCCTGTCCGGCGGGTCGGAAGCGGTGGAGGCGGCGCTCAAGATGGCGCGCCAGTATTTCCTGGAAACAGGCGCGCCGGAGCGCACGAAGTTCATCGCTCGGCGGCAGAGCTATCACGGCAACACCCTGGGGGCGCTGTCCGTCGGCGGCAACGTGTGGCGGCGGGAGCCCTATAAGGAAATGCTCATGCCGGCGTCGCACATCGCGCCCTGTTATCCCTACCGCGACATGCGGGACGGTGAGGGCGAAGAAGAATACGGACATCGCGTCGCCGACGAGCTTGAGGCCGAAATCCTGCGCCTGGGCCCGCGCAACGTGGCCGCCTTCATCGCCGAGACCGTGGGCGGGGCGACGGCGGGCGTGCTCGCCCCCGTGCCCGGATACTTCAAGCGCATCCGTGAAATTTGCGACAGATACGGCGTGCTGATGATCCTGGACGAGGTGATGTGCGGCATGGGCCGCACGGGCACCTTGTTCGCCTGTGAGCAGGACGGCGTGGCGCCGGACATCATCTGTATCGCCAAGGGCCTGGGCGCGGGTTATCAGCCGATTGGTGCTACCCTGGTGTCTGGCGACGTCTACCGCGCGTTCAAGGACGGCTCTGGCGCGTTCCAGCACGGCCATACCTACATGGGCCATCCCGTGGCCTGCGCGGCGGCCCTGGCGGTTCAGCGCAAGGTGCGGGACGCCAACCTGCTGGACAGCGTGAAGGCCATGGGGGCGGTTCTGGTCGACCAACTGCACGACCGCCTGGGCAATCACCCGCACGTCGGCGACATCCGGGGGCGGGGGCTGTTCCAGGGGATCGAGCTGGTCGCCGACAGGGCGACCAAGGAAACCCTCGACCCGACCCTGAAGATTCACGCGCGGGTGAAGAAGGCGGCGTTCCAGCGCGGGCTGATCTGCTATCCCGCCGGCGGCACGGCGGACGGCGCGCGCGGCGACCATATTTTGCTGGCCCCGCCCTTCATCATCGACGTGACCCAGGTCAAGGACCTGGTCGAACTGTTGGGCGAATCTATCGACGCAACGTTGAAGGAGGCGGGGATCATGTGATCCGGGGGGAGGAACCGGATTAACATCAAAAGAGGCGATTGAAATATGGCCATTCAGGGCGGCCCGGGCGGAACCCGGTTCAAGGGGATGTTGGTGAACGGCATCGCCATGGCGGGTTGCGCCGTGTTCCTGACGTGGGGCGTTCCGGCTTCGGCGCAGGCGAAGACCCTGACCATCGGCACCGGCAGCAACAGCGGTGTCTATATTCAACTCGGCAAGGCGATCTGCGACATCGTGCGGCGGGAAATGCGCGGCACGCAATGCCGTGCCGTTACCAGCACGGGGTCCATCGACAACCTGATCGGCATCAAAAAGGGCACCTTCGACCTCGGCATCGTCCAGTCGGACGTCCAATATCACGCGGTGAACGGAACCGGCACCTTCGCCAACATCGGGGCGGTCAAGGGCATCTATTCACTGTTTTCGGCGCATCCCGAATCCCTGGCCATCGTGACCAAGAAGGGCAGCGGGATCGAGGATCTGGACGACCTGTCCGGAAACCGCATCGATATCGGCAAGGTGAAGTCGGGCACCAATGCGACCATGCGCCTGCTGTTCGAGGCCATGGGCAAACCGCTTTCCAGCTTTCCCCTGATCGCGACCCTGGACGTTAAGGATCAGTACGGCGCGATCTGTGGGCATCAGGTGGACGCCACGGCGTTTCTCGCCGGCCACCCCAATGCCGGCATCAGGAAGTTGATCAAGCTGTGCGATATCGGTTTCGTGCGGGCCGACGGCGTGGCGGTGGACCGGCTTCTGGCGTCCAATCCTTATTATGTGCGGGCGCTGATTTCCAAGGATTCATACGACGGCATGCAAGAAGACGTGCCGACGGTGGGGCTGGTCGCGACGGTCATGGCCTCGGACAAGCTTGATTCCACGACGGCCTATTTCCTGACCAAGGCGGTGTTCGAAAACCTTTTCTTCATCCATTCGAAACATCGCGCGTTCCTGCGGCTGCACCCCCTGGAAATGGCCCGCAAGGGCATGACCGCCCCCCGCCACCCGGGGGCCGAACAATATCTGCGCGAGGTCGGACGCCTGCCTTGATGCCCCAGCCTTGATGTTGATGTCCGCGTCTTTCTGAGGAACAAGCCCGCACAGCATAAGACAAGGTTAATCTTCGCCGTTGGCCTTTCCCGGCGATGTGTTACACTTTGGCACAACGACATGGTTCAGGGAATCACATGGCATTGTCAGGGGGGAGTCTGAAGAGGACGCCTGCGGTGGGAATTTGCGCACCGGCACCGGCAAGGCCGCCCCGATCCCTGGTATACCAAGACAATCGCCAGCCTTGCAGGTCGCGTCGTTTCCCGTTCATTCATCGAAATTCGGTCCCGCGGGACGGCTTCGGGGCTGCAACCCCAGGATTCCGCATGACCGATACGCCGGGGTATTCCCGGCAACTCCCCCTGCCGGACGGCTCGGCGCATGCCGCGTCCCGGCGTTTAATCATTACCCAACCCGAAAAAATCCAAGGAGGAATGGAGATGTTCCTGAGAAAAACTCTGGCCGCGGCCGTCGCCGTCGCCGCGATGGCGGCGACCGTCGGCGGCGCCCATGCGGCGGATGAGAAATTCATCACCATCGGCACCGGCGGGCAGACCGGCGTGTACTTCGTCGTCGGCCAGTCGATCTGCAAGCTGGTCAACCGCAACACATCGAAGCACGGCATCAAGTGCACGGCGCCGTCGACCGGCGGCTCGATCGCCAACATCAACGCCATCAAGGCAGGCAACCAGGATATGGGCGTGGCCCAGTCCGATTGGCAGTATCACGCCTATCACGGCACGTCGAAGTTCAAGGACGACGGTGCCTTCAAGGACCTGCGGTCGGTGTTTTCGGTGCATGGTGAGCCGTTCACCGTGGTCGCCCGCAAGGATTCCGGCGCCACCAAGTTCGACGACCTGAAGGGCAAACGCGTCAACGTCGGCAACCCCGGTTCCGGCCAGCGCGCGACCATGAGCGTCGTGCTCGAAGCGCTCGGCTGGGACGAGTCCGCGTTTTCCCTGGCTTCCGAGCTGAAGTCCTCGGAACAGGCGGCGGCGCTTGGCGACAACAAGGTCGACGCCATCGTGTTCACGGCCGGTCATCCGAACGGCTCGATCCAGGAAGCGACGACCACCACCGACGCGCTGCTGATCCCCGTGGTCGGTCCGGCCATCGACAAGCTGGTCGCCGACAATCCCTACTACGCGCACGCCACGGTTCCGGGCGGCATGTACAAGGGCAACGCGAAGGACACCAAGACCTTCGGCGTGAAGGCGACCTTCGTGTCCTCGGCCAAGGTGCCGGATGACGTGGTCTATCAGGTCGTCAAGGCCGTGTTCGACAACTTCGGACGTTTCAAGAAGCTGCACCCGGCCTTCGAACACCTGAAGGAAACGGACATGATCTCCGCCGGCAACTCTGCCCCGCTGCATAACGGCGCGGCCAAGTACTACAAGGAAAAGGGCTGGTTGAAGTAATCAGCGACCGCTTCCCCGCCGGGTGACCGGCGGGGAAGCCCTTCGCCCAACCGTCCGCGCGGCATCGCCTTTATTGGGGGCCTTAAGAAAAAAGCGAGAAGAGCATGAGCGAACAGACGAACGATACCGGCGCCAGCGCCGACGAGTTGGCCGATCTGGTAGCATCGACCGATACCGGCGGGCGGCATCCCGGCAAGGCCTGGACGGCGGTTCTGTTCTTCACCGCCCTGGCCTGGTCCCTGTTCCAGCTTTGGTTTGCGTCGCCGCTGCCTTTCGCCCTGCACATCGGCGTGTTTAACGATACCGAGGCCCGCTCGATCCATCTGGCTTTCGCGATTTTCCTGGCATTCCTGGCCTATCCGGCGTTCAGCCGCTCGCCCCGCAATTACATCCCCGTTCTCGACATCGCCTTCGCCTTCGTCGGCGCGGCGGCCGCGGCCTACCTGTTCGTATTCTACCGCGACATCGCCGACCGCGTTGGCGCGCCGATCGAACAGGATTTCGTGGTCGCGGTGATCGGGGTGCTGCTTCTGTTGGAAGCCACCCGCCGCGCGCTGGGTCCGGCGCTGGCCATCGTCGCTTCCGTATTTCTACTCTATACCTTCCTCGGTCCGTACATGCCGGGGATCATCGCCCATAAGGGCAATTCCCTGGCCGAGGTGGTCAACCATCACTGGATCACCACCGAAGGCGTGTTCGGCATCGCGCTCGGCGTGTCGACCAGCTTCGTGTTCCTGTTCGTGCTGTTCGGCGCGTTGCTGGACAAGGCCGGGGCCGGCAACTACTTCATCCAGGTCGCGTTCTCGCTGATGGGGCACATGAAGGGCGGGCCGGCCAAGGCCGCCGTCGTCGCCTCGGCCATGACGGGTCTGATTTCCGGCTCCTCCATCGCCAACGTGGTGACCACGGGCACGTTCACCATCCCGCTCATGAAGCGCGTCGGGTTTTCCAGCGAGAAGGCGGGTGCGGTCGAGGTCGCGTCCTCGGTCAACGGCCAGATCATGCCGCCGGTCATGGGGGCTGCCGCGTTCCTGATGGTCGAATACGTGGGCATTCCCTATTTCGACGTGGTCAAACACGCCTTTATTCCGGCCCTGATCAGCTATATCGCCCTGGTCTACATCGTGCATCTGGAAGCCATGAAGCTGGGCATGGAAGGCCTGCCGCGCGCGGTCGAGCCCAAGCCCTGGGTGCAGCGCCTGGTCGGACTGGCCTTCGGCATCGCCATGGTGTCCGGCCTGTCGCTTGCGGTCTATTACGGGCTCGGCTGGATGAAGCCGATCCTGGGCGGTTATGCGTCGATCGTCGTCGCGTTGGGCATTACCGTCGTCTATGTCCTGCTGGTGCGCTTCGCGGCCCAGTTCCCGGACCTCAAGATGGACGACCCGAACAAGCCGGTGGTCAGCCTTCCCGAACCGGCGCCGACCATCAAGTCGGGCCTGCATTTCCTGCTGCCGGTCATCGTTCTGGTGTGGTGTTTGATGGTCGAACAGCTGTCGCCCGGCCTGTCGGCGTTCTGGGGTTCGGTGCTGATGATCTTCATCCTGCTGACCCAGCGCCCGATATACGCCTATTTCCGCAATCAGACGGATTTCAATGCCCAGATCAAACGCGGCTGGCACGAACTGCTCGACGGCCTGGTCACCGGGGCCCGCAACATGATCGGCATCGGCATCGCCACGGCGACCGCCGGGATCATCGTCGGCGTGGTCAGCCAGACCGGCGTCGGATCGGCGCTGGCCGACGTGGTCGAGGTGCTGTCCGGCGGCAACCTGATGGCGATCCTGTTCCTGACCGCCTTCCTGTCGCTGATCCTGGGCATGGGCCTGCCGACCACCGCCAACTACATCGTGGTGTCGGCGCTGCTGGCCCCCGTCATCGTGACCCTGGGACAGCAGAACGGCCTGATCGTGCCGCTGATTGCGGTGCATCTGTTCGTGTTCTACTTCGGGATCATGGCCGACGTGACGCCGCCCGTGGGCCTGGCGTCGTTCGCTGCCGCCGCCGTGTCGGGCGGCGATCCGATCCGCACGGGCTTCGTCGCCTTCTTCTATTCCCTGCGCACGGCGGCGCTGCCGTTCCTGTTCATCTTCAACACCGATCTTCTGCTCATCAACGTCGATGTCCTGCACGGGGTGTTCGTGTTCATCACGGCGACATTGGCGATGCTGTTGTTCGCGGCGGCGACGCAGGGATACTTCCTGACCAGAAGCAAGATATGGGAGACGGCGTTGCTGTTGTTGCTGGCGTTCTCGTTCTTCCGGCCCGGGTTCTGGATGGACATGATCTCGGCGCCCTATATCGACCACAAACCGGCGGAGATGGCGACGGCCTTCGAAAACACGCCGGAGGGCGAAAAAATCCGTCTGATGATCGCCGGCAAGGACGAGGTCGGCAATCCCCGCGAATGGATGGTCGTGTTGCCCATGGGGCCGGCGGCAAGCGGGGCCGAACGCATCAAGGCGGCCGGCATCACGCTCCGCGAAGACGACGGCAAGGTTCTGATCGACGACGTCGCCTTCGGCTCCGAGGCCAAGAAAGTCGGCCTGGATTGGGACCAGGAAATCACCCATGTCCTGCAACCGGCCGATCAGTTGAACAAGTACTGGGTCTATCTTCCCGCGTTTCTGATCTTGTGCCTGGTTGTTCTGGCGCAGAAAGCACGTATCCGCAAAACATCGGCCCAGGCGGCCTGACCGAGGAGCCCGCAAGACATGTATAAGGACATCCTCCTTGCCATCGACATCGACGACAAATCGTCCTGGACGGCGTCCGCGCCGATCGCCGTCGAGCTTGCCGAAAAGTTCGGGGCGACGCTTCACGTGATGGTCGTCATCCCGACCTTCGGATCTTCCCTGGTCGCCAATTTCTTTCCCGAGGGCTACGAAAAGAAGACCATGGAGGAAGCGGCGGCCCGCCTGCATGCCTGGACCAAGGCGAACATCCCGGGCGGGATCAAGAAACAGCATATTGTCGGTCACGGCCGGGTCTATGAGGAAATCCTTCGCGGCGCGCAGGAAACCGACTGCGACCTGATCGTCCTGTGCGACCGGCGCACCGATGCGGACATGCTCGGCCATAACGCGGACAAGGTCGCCCATCAGGCCAAGCAGTCGGTGCTAATCGTCCGCAACTGATCCTCGGCGGCATTCCCGTGCAGATCGGCCCTCATCAAACGTCATAGGAACGGCTATCATCCGCGCGAGCGTGGGGCTGGCGGTGTTCTCCGCGCGGCACATGGACGGCAGGCATCCACCAGGGAGCAGACGAATGTGGGTTAGACGGGGCGCTTTGATCGTGGCGATGTCCATCGCCTGGGCGGCGGGGCCGGGGGCCGCGCGGGCGGCCGAATTCGTTTCGATCGGCACGGGCGGGGTCACGGGGGTCTATTTTCCCGCCGGCGGCGCCGTCTGCCGGCTGGTCAACAAGGGCCGCAAGGACCATGGCGTGCGCTGTTCGGTCGAATCGACCTTTGGGTCCGTATTCAACATCAACGCGATCAGATCCGGCGATCTGGACCTGGGGCTGGCCCAGTCGGATACCCAGTACAGCGCCCTGCGCGGCGAAGGGCCGTTCGACAAGCGCGGCCCCTATGGCGAACTGCGCGCCGTGTTCTCGCTGCATGCCGAGCCGGTGACCCTGATGGCGCGGGCGGATTCAGGCATCAAGCACATCAACGACGTCAAGGGCCGGCGCATGAACATCGGCAATCCCGGCTCGGGGACGCTGGCGACCTGGCAGGTGATCGAACAGGCGCTCGGCTGGAAGCGCCGCGACTTGGCGCTGGCCGCCGAGTTCAAGGCCAACCAGCAGGGCGAGGCCTTGTGCGACAACAAGATCGACGCCTTCTTCACGCTGGTCGGCCACCCGTCCGCCGCGACCCGCGAGACGGCGAACGCCTGTGCCGCGGTTCTTGTGCCGATCGACGGCCCCGGTATCCAGGCCCTGGTCAAGACCAGCCCCTTCTACCGCTGGGCGGCGATTCCGGGCGGCATGTACCGGGGCAATCCGAAGGACGTGAAGACGTTCGGTGTCGGCGCGACATTGGTCAGTTCGACCAAGACCAAGCCCGAGACCGTCTACACCATCGTCAAGGCCGTGTTCGACAACTTCGACGCCTTCCGCGAGATGCATCCGGCGCTCGCCAATCTGCGGAAAGAGGAAATGGTGCGCGACTCCCTGACCGCGCCCCTGCATGAAGGGGCGGCGCGGTACTTCCGAGAAAAGGGATTGATCAAGTGACCGACCCGCGGCCGGCGAGCGGCCGCGGGCGCCGATCATTTCGCGCTTTTCAGGTATTCGATGATCAGCGCGCGCTGATCTTCTTTCTTCAGGCCCGGATAGGCCATCTTGGTCGTCGCCTTGGGGTCGCCCAGATAGTCTTGCAGGAACTTTTTGGGGTTGGTGATATAGGCGTCGAGGGTCTTGGCGTCCCACACCAGGCCTTTTTCGCCGGCGGCGACCATGGAGCTGGAATAGCGCGACGTCTTGAAGCCTTCGGCCGTACCGGCCTTGCGCCCGATGATGTTGTTCAGGGACGGGCCGATGGTGTGCTTGCCGGAAACCGTATGACACTGTGCGCAGCGGTTGCCCTTGAACGCCTTGGCGGCGTCGGCCTGGACGGGGGCGGCGGCCACCATCATCGAGGCTGTGATGCCGGCCACCGCGGCGGCCATTAGGGAAGCGTGTTTCATGAGACAAAACCTTCCATCGTGTTTTGGTTGGAAATCTTAACCACACCCTTGCGGGTGGGGCCGCATTATCTGCATCCCGTCCGGGATGTGCAATCGGCAACCCTGGCAGCGGAGATGATTTCATTCATCCGGCGATCCGCATTATACTGTTCGCCATGGAAGTCGTGGGCGCAGTCATGGGGGATATCCCCCGGACTGTGAAAGGAGTGTTGCATACTCATGCCGGTAGATAATCTAAGCAAAGCGGATGTTGCCAAGCTTTTGTCCGACCCCACGCCGGACAACCGCGCCGCGACCGCCGCCAAGGTCGCCGGGGCCTTCGATCCCGGCAAGCTGAGCCCCACCGAGCGGGCCCTTGCCGAGGAAATCTTTCGCCTGATGGTCAAGGACGCGGAGGTCCGCGTGCGTCAGGCATTGACGGAAAACCTGAAGCAGAACGGCAACGTGCCGCACGACGTGGCGGTGGCTTTGGCCAACGACATCGACCAGGTGGCGCTGCCGATGATCGAGTTTTCCCAAGTCCTGAACGACGACGACCTGATCGCCATCATCGGATCGCAAGACCCCGCCAAGCAGGAAGCCGTCGCCGGCCGCGCCACCGTGTCGGAGGCATTATCCGACGCCCTGGTCAGTTCCGGCAACGAGGCGGCGGTGACCCGTCTGGTCGCCAACGAGGGGGCGGCCATTTCCGAAAGCACCTTCCAGAAGGTGGTTGACGATTTCGGCGACCGCGCCGGGGTGCAGTCGGCCATGGTCAACCGAGCCTCCCTGCCGGTGACGGTGGCCGAACGGCTGGTGACCCTGGTGTCGGAAAACCTGCGTGACCAGTTGGTCAAACGCCACGAACTGCCCGCGTCGATGACCACGGACATCATCCTGCAATCGCGCGAGCGGGCGACCATCAGCCTGTCCTCCGATTCCGGTGTCGATGACGTGATGATCCTGACCCGCCAGTTGAATGACAATGGCCGCCTGACGCCGTCGATCACCCTGCGGGCGCTGTGCATGGGCGACATCACCTTTTTCGAATGCGCGATGGCGACACGGGCGGGGGTCACGCTGGAAAATGCGCGGCGTCTGATCCACGACCGCGGCCCCCTGGGCCTGCGCGCGATATTCGACAAGGCCAAGCTGCCGCCGGCCCAGTTCATGGCCGTGCGCGCGGCGCTCGACGTCAGCCGGGAAACGGAAATGGATGGTGGCGAGAACGACCGCGAACGCTATGCCCGGCGCATGATTGAGCGGATCATGACCCAGTACGACGACCTGGGCGTCGAGTTCGAGTCCTCGGACCTGGAATACCTGTTGACCAAGATGGATGAATTGCCCGCCGACGTGCTGGGCGACGACGGGCCGGGCACCGTGGCCGGCGCGGGCCAGTAAGCAAGCCGAAATCAGGGTGAATGAGCGGAGCGGGGCCTATCTGCCGCCCGCGTCGCGCCATACGGCGTAATCCTTGCGGAACCGATCAAGCGATTTCCACACCTTGGCGAAATCCTTGTCCTGCTTCGCGGTGTCGCGCGCGACTTCGTCCCAGGCCTTGGACAATTTGCCGAGAATCTCCCGCGGCCAGCGACGTACGGTCACGCCTTCCTTGGTCAGGTTCAGAAGAGCGCGATACTGCGAGGCCTCGCCCTCGGCCAGGCCGTGGCGCACGTTGTCGCCGCACACGGCGCGCAGCTGCGAGCGCTGCACCGGCTTGAGGGCGGCCCAGCGGTCATTGTTGACGACCAGCGCCAGCAGTGTCGCCGGTTGATGCCAGCCGGGGAAATAGTAGTTCCGCGCCATGCGGTGCAGGCCGAGCTGCACGTCGATGGCCGGCATGGAATACTCGGCGGCGTCGATCGCGCCGGTTTCCAGGGCGTGGAAGATTTCCCCTTCGTTCAGGGTGACCGTCTTGGCGCCCAGGCGGTTCATTACCCTGGCCCCCAGGCCCGTCATGCGCACCCGCAGCCCCTTCAGGTCCTCGACCGTGGTCAGCGGCCGGCGGTACCAGCCGGCCCCTTCGGGCGACACCAGTCCGCAGATTACGATCCGCACACCAAGGCCCTCGGCCAGGCCGTTCAACAGCTTTTCGCCGCCGCCGAAATAAAGCCAGGCCAGGTATTCCTCGGCCCGCGGGCCGAATGGCACGGCGCCGAACAGTTGCAGGGCGGGGATGGCCGCCGGCCAGCTTTCGGGGGCGACAAAGGCGGCATCGACGGTGCCGTCCTTGACGGCGCTGATCATGTCCTTGCCCTGCACCAGGGTTCCCGGCTCGTTGAAGGCGATCTCCATCCCGCCGGCGGACACGCGCCAGATCTCCGTCTCGATCCGCTTGGCCTGGGCGCCGAGCTGCGGCAGGCCGCTGGCGAAGGCGCTTTCCATGCGCCAGCGCACGATGGGATCGGGGGTGATGGCGGGGGCCAGCAGACTTTCCGCGGCGGCGGTCGGGCCGGAGGGCTCTGCCGCCGGTGCGGGGGAGGGCTCGCTTGGCGCCGAGGGCTCGGGGGTAAGCCCGGCCACGGCCTGGGCGGCGGTTTCGGGCAGCGATGCGTTCAGGCGGGGGGCGATGATGGAGACCCCCAGGACAACGCCGACAACCAACCCCACGACGATGCCGATGACGGCATTGCGCATGATGATGACCTTTCCGTTCCGCCCTCCCTTGGGCGGCCCTCCACGGGCGCGCAAGTGTACCCGAAGTGGCCCGGGGCTCGGAGTCCTTAGGCCACGGGGTTATTCACAATCTGTGGATATGTCCGAAGCGCTCCGTGCCGGAAACCTCCGAGGTGTTGATTTAGATCAATGCCGGCGCCTTTCCCGGCGCCCTAAAGTCATGCCATTGGAACCACGGGAATTTCGAAAGATGACGACAGGAAGCATGATTTTTCTTGGTGTTTGCATCGCCGCCGCCGTTGCGTTCATGGCTGCGGCCGCCTACGGCATTCGTCACACCAACAACCCCCGCTAGGCGGGTCCGCATTCGTTAGGGCATTACGCCCGATCCGACCCCAAGGATTGGCAAACCCACGGCCCCGGTCCGCGTTCGCGCGGGCCGGGGTTTTGCGTTTGGCGGCGAATCGGACGGGGCGCGAAATTCGAAGGGGTCGGGCGGCCGTCAGTCGCACTTGCGGTAGACGAGGTCCACCTGATGCCATTGGTCGTTGTACTTGACGGCGTAGGACCGCAGTTCCGTCGCGCTGACGATCTTGTCCTGGTAGATCAGGCCGTCGGCCTCCAGCACCAGGATGTCGTCCTCGCGGCGTACGGCATAGACGGCGGCGCTGCCGTCGTCTCGGATGACCCGGACCTTGCCGGCATCGACCTGATTGTAGGTGACGCCGTTGCCGCCTTCCTTGCGCGAACAGTCGATGGCCCAGCGGCCCAGGACCCAGGGCACGGGGAACTGGCCCGGCGGGGCGGGCGGCGGCATCTGCCCCGTGGTGTGGCGAACCTGGGGCGGCCGCGGCTGTTCCGTCGCATAGGTCGAGGGAACATGCGTTCCCTGGGTCGGCTGCAGGGTCGCCAGCCGGCGGCGTGCCAGATGGGTCAGGGCGCTGTCCGGATAGGTTTCGATGAAAGTCTGGAACACGGTCGGATCGTCGGATTCGCGGATGCGTTCCCATTTCTCCACGTCGGCGCGGCGTTCGCGGGTGGGGTCGCGGCTGAGTTCCCTGTCCTCGCCCCGGGCAAACGGCGATGACATGGTGTTCCACAGTTCCGCGGATTTGTCGGCAACGGTCGAGAGGGCGTTGTTGGCCGTCTCGCAGCCGCCGAGCAGCAACAGGACGGCCAGCATCGGCGCGGCCGCCAGACGGCGGGTCCTGGCGGCGCGGCGCGGCGTTTCGGTCAAAGAAGTCATGGCACGGCCCCGGCGTGTGGTTCTTGAATCTGCAAGGAGCGGTGCTCCTCCCCTTCGGCCGCCTAACCTAGCCAATTAAACGCGAAAGCGAAAGCGCCCGGTCCCGGCCCGGCGGGCCGTCAAATGCATTTAAGCGATTGCTGTCATGATGTTCTTGCGGGGGATTTGGCCCCGGATTTCCTGGGGGTTGGTTCGCGAAAGGCGTATTATCCGCAATTGAGGACTCTGGGATTGAAGACCTGTCGCGCGCGTCCCCGCAAAAATCGGACGCGCCGCTCGCGCGGGCCCCGGGAAACCGGACGGGCCCGCGGTGTCAGGCGCCACATGCTGCTTGTTCAGCCCTTAATGCGTCACTCTCAGCGCCCCTGGTTGGAACCGGGGAGCGCCTTTGATGGAGCACTTCCATGTCGCTTTCGAGCGCCAAAAAGACCGCCGCCGTTCTTGGTTTTCTTTCTTTCGTGCCGTTCGCCACGGCCGTTTCCGCGCAGGAAATCGCCACCCTGCCGGTATGTGAACAGGTCATCGCCGATACGCTGAAGACGAAGGACGAAAACCCCGTCGTCGGCGAACAGTCGGAACTGCTGTTCAACCAACTGATCGAGCGGGCCCGCGTCGAATGTGCCGACGGCAACTTCCGCGACGCCGGCGCCACGCTGAATCAGGCCCGCACGGTGGTCGCCGCCGAATAACGGCAGGCCTATAAGACACGTTCCGCCCGGCGCGGGTTAGCATCCGCCGCCGGTAAGAGCGCCGACCGCTGGCGAGAGGCTGGTGGGAAAGATTAGCGCCCGGAACGGAAAAACGGCCCCTGGGGGATAAAATCCCCAGGGGCCGTTTCCGTTTCAACACATCGGGCTTCCGCCCAGAATGGTCGGAGTGAGAGGATTCGAACCTCCGACCCCCGCCTCCCGAAGACGGTGCTCTACCAGGCTGAGCTACACTCCGGCATGGACGCCGCGGACAAGGCCGGCAGGGACGTGACGTCCGTTGCCGCCGGGCCGCGACGGGCGCCCGTTATAGCGGTGCTTGAGGGCCAGAGCAAGCGCCGGGACGCGGCAGGCGGCAAGTGTTTTGGCGGGGGCATTCGGCGGGGCAATCGGCGGGCTTCGCGCCGGCCGGCGGCGGACGAATTTCTTGATTGATCGGGCCGGGCGCGGGCTGTAGTCTGAAAATACGCACTTTGTGCGGTTTTGTGCGGCGAATGACGCATCGCGAACGGTCAAACAGGGAAGAATCGCGGGACGATGATTGTCCGGCGGGGGGCATTTTGACGGATAGCACGCAGCGCGGCCGGGGGGGAGAGACCATGACGGCGACGGCGTCCCATGCCGCTGGGCATGGCGACCGGGAATACGAATGCAAGCTGGGCGGCACGGTTGCCCAACTGCGCGCCGTCCGGAAGGCGGCCCAGAACCTGTCCAGCGGCCGCATCACCTGGGTCACCGACGATCTGGAAAGCGTCTATTACGACACCCCGGACATGCGCCTCGGCCGGCGGGGGGCGACCCTGCGCGTGCGCCGCAAGAAGGGCCGGTTCATCCAGAACGTGAAATCGCAAAACGACGGCACCGGCGCGCTGTTCGCGCGCGGCGAATGGGAACAGGAAGTCGACAGCCTGACCCCGCGCCTGGACCTTTTGCCCGAGGCGGCGGTCGAGGTCATGGGCCTTGTTCTGCCCGGCGAGTTGCAGGAAACCTTCCGCACCCGCTTCACGCGCGAGCGGGCGGTGGTGACCCGCCGTGGCGCCATGGGCCCGGAAAGCCGCATCGAAATCGCCATCGACAACGGCGAGGTCGTCGCCGTCAATCGCAACGCCGCGGGCATTCCGGTAAAGGGCGCCCGCGCCAAGCTGCGCGAGAAGATTCAGGAATGCGAACTGGAACTGTTGCAGGGCGACCCCCGCGACCTGTTCGAGGTGGCGCTGGAATTACAGCAGACGGCGGGCCTGACGATCATTCAGGAAACCAAGGCGGCGCGTGGTTACCGGCTGCTGACGCCACCCGTGGTCGCTCCCGTGCGTGCCGGGCGCACGGCCTTGCGCCCTGATCAATCGGTCAACGCGGCCATCGCCGAGATTTTGCGCGCCGGTACCCGCCACATGTTGGCCAACGAAGGGCCGGCCATAGAGGGCACGGACCCAGAAGGCGTGCATCAGTTCCGCGTCGCCGTCCGGCGCATGCGGTCCATGTTGTCGGTGTTTTCCAAGCTGCTCGATCCGGCCCGGGTGGACTGGTTGAAGGCGGAATTGAAATGGATCGCCGACCAGTTCGGCCCGGCCCGCGACTGGGACGTGTTCACCGCCGAAATTCTCGGCCCGCCGAAAAAGGCGGGGGTCGAGCCGGCGGCCATGATCGAGCTTGCCGCCGCCGCCGAGGACCGAAGGCTCGACGCCTATGTGCTGGTTCGCGAGGCCTTGAAATCGCCGCGTTATGCCGGTCTCGTGCTGCGCTTGTCGGCCTTCACGGAAACCCAGGGCTGGGCGCCGCAGCCCTGTCCGCCGGACCATCCGTTGGCCCAGCCGATCATGGATTGGGCCGGCCCGATCCTGAACCGCGCCCATAAAAAGACGCTACAGGCCGGCGACGGCCTGGCGAAACTGGACGTGCCGGCACGCCACCTGCTGCGCATCCGGCTTAAGAAGCTGCGCTACAACACCGATTTTCTGCAAGGGCTCTACGAGTCGCCGGCCAAGAAGAAATACCTGCGGGCACTTGAGCGTTTGCAGGACGACTTCGGTCACCTCAACGACGTCGCCGTCGCGGAGACCCTGCTGGCCGATCTCGCCGCCGACCATCGGGGCGGGCGCAGCGGCAAGGAACCCGCGGTCCGCGCGGCCTCGGCCGCCATCATGGGTTGGCACGCGCGGGGTTTGCACGACAGCGAACCGCGCCTGCTGGCCGATTGGGACAAGTTCACCAACGCCCCGCCGTTCTGGCGCAAGGGCAAATAGCCACCGGCAGGCCGGAGAGGGACGACGGATATGGCGCGCGCGATTTTGGTCGCAAATTCCAAGGGCGGCTGCGGCAAGACGACCATCGCCACCAATCTGGCCGCCGCCTTCGCCCAGGGCGGCCTGAACACGGCGCTGGCCGACGTCGACCGCCAGAAAAGCAGTCTGTCCTGGCTCAAGCGCCGCCCTTCGGATTTGCCGGGCATCACCGGATTGGATTGGACCAAGACCTTCAAGGCACCGCCCAAGAAGGTTCAGCGTCTGGTCATCGACGCGCCGGCGGCGCTCGGCCTGGCGCGGTTCCGCGAACTGCTGAAGATGGCCGAGGTCATCATCCTGCCGATCCTGCCCTCGGCCTTCGACCAGGCGGCGACGCAGCGGTTCCTGAAGAAGATCGACGATCTGAAGCCGATCCGCAGCCATCGGAAGCCGGTGATCCTGGTCGGCAACCGGGTGCGGGCGCGTACGCGCTCGGCCCAGGAATTGGACACATTCATCGAAAGCCTGGAGCATCCGGTGGGGGCGATCATCGCCGACCGGGCGCTATATACGGATGGGGCCTATTCGGGCGTCAGCGTGTTCGACAAGGGCGATCGGCGGTCCCTGGATGCCCAGGCCGATTGGTCCCCATTGATCACCTTCGTCGAGACGAACTAAATTGCCATGACACTTGAGTTACAGAACATGAGCATGGACGGCGACGCATTCCGGCATTGGCGCAAGCGCCACAAGTTGTCGCAGAAGGACGCGGCAAAGGCGTTGGGCCTGAAGCCCCGCATCATCCAGTATTATGAAAAGGGTGAGCGCGACGGAAAGACGGTGGAGATTCCGCTGTCCGTCCGGCTGGCCTGCTATGCCATCGAAAGCGGCGTCGGCGATTTCGACGGCAAGGACAGCGCCAAGCTGAAGCCGCGATCGAAGAAGGGCAAGGACTGAACCGGAAATCGCGGCTGGCCGCGCCGGGTTCGGAATTTAGGTCAGTACGCCCGCTCGATACAAAAATCGACCAGTTCCAGCAGCGCCTGTTTCTGCGCATTGTCGGGGAAAATGCCGAGCGCGTCGCGCGCCACGGCGCCGTAATGCCGCGCCCGGTCGACGGTGTCGGAAAGCGCGTGATGCTTGGTCATCAGGGTAATGGCATGCGCCAGATCGTCGTCGGTCTGTTCCATGTCCTCAAGCGTGCGGCGCCAGAACGTGCGCTCGGTCTCATTACCCCGGTTGAACGCCAGGATCGTCGGCAGCGAGATCTTGCCCTCGCGGAAATCGTCGCCCACGGTTTTGCCCAGTTCGGCCTGCTTGGCCGAATAGTCCAGCACGTCGTCGATCAGCTGAAACGCGATGCCCAGATTGGTGCCGTAGGACAGCAGGGCGTCTTCTTCCGCCTTGGGGCGTTCGGCGACCACGGCGCCGATGCGGCAGGCGGCGGCGAACAGTTCCGCCGTCTTGGCGGTGATGACTTCCAGATAATTGGCTTCGCCCGTCGCGGTGTCGCCGGTGGTCATCAACTGCATGACCTCGCCCTCGGCGATCACCGCCGAGGCGTCGGACAGAATCTTCAGCACCTTGATCGCGCCGTCGGCGACCATCACCTGGAACGCGCGGGAAAACAGGAAATCGCCGACCAGCACGCTGGCCTGATTACCCCAGACCGCGTTGGCCGATGCCTGGCCCCGGCGCAGTTCGCTTTCATCGACCACGTCGTCATGCAGCAGGGTCGCCGTGTGGATGAATTCGACGCAAGCGGCGAGCGGGATATGGCGCTTGCCTTGGTAGCCGCACATGCGGGCCGACGCGAGTGTCAGAATGGGGCGCAGACGCTTGCCGCCCGATGCCACCAGATGACCCGCCAGTTGCGGAATCAGCGCGACCGGGCTTTCCATGCGCTGGACGATGACTTCGTTCACGGCCTTCAGGTCGTCGGCGACCAGGGCCTGAAGCTTGTCCAGATTGGGTTTCTTTTGGCGTTCGCCTTCAAGGTCGACCACAAGGGCCACGGCGTTTCCCCTTATATCCGATTGTTCGTCGCTTGACGGTTGTTCCAGGAGCCGTGAGCATAGGGACCGCCAGGCCCCATGGTCAACTGCGACGGACGGGCCGGGGCGGCGAAGGGGCATGCCATGGTCGAACTGTTCCGCACCAACGATCCGGTGCTGTTGTCCTGGATGCAGGCGCGGCTGGCGGCGCTCGACGTGCCGGCCCAGGTGTTCGACACCCACGCCAGCGTCATGGACGGCAATGTCCTGGCCATCCAGCGCCGCATCATGGTGGATGAGGGCGACCTTGCCCGCGCCAAGCGGGTTGTCGTCGAGGCCGAGGAAATCGCCCGCGGCGACCGCGATCCCCTGGATTGAGGCCCGCCATGACCGCTGCCGCCATCGACGCCGAGGAGACCCGCCTGCTGGACGGCAGGGTCGTCTGTTTTCAGCCCCGGCGCGGCTATCGCTCCGCCATCGACCCGATCCTGATGCAGGCGGCCGTTCCGGCTCGGCCCGGCGACCGCGTGCTCGACCTGGGATGCGGTGCCGGTGCGGCGGCGCTTTGCCTGGCCCATCGCGTGGCCGGGGTGTCGGTCACCGGGCTGGATATTCAGGAACCGCTGATCGCCCTGGCCCGCGAAAGTGCCGCGGCCAACGGCATGGCGGAGGCGGTCCGGTTCGTGGCGGGCGATTTGTTGGCTCCGCCGGGTGGCGTCGGGGCCGGGGCCTTCGACCATGTCATGGCCAATCCACCCTTTCAAAAAGCCGGCACCTCGCGTCCCTCGCCCGATCCGGTGAAGGCACTGGCGACGGTGGAGGGGCGGGCCGGCCTGGCCGATTGGGTGCGGACGGCGGCCAGCCTGGTGCGGGGCGGCGGCACGGTCACCTTCATCCACCACGGCGGGCGGGGGGATGAACTGGCCGATCTTATGTCGGGGTTTTTCGGCGCGGTTACCCTACAGCCGGTTCAGGGCAAGCCGGAGGAGGGGCGTCCAGGGCGGATGATCGCGCAGGGAATCAAGGGTGCTGCGATGGACATGCGCAGGCTGGCGCCCCTGGTTTTGCATGAACCGGAGGGTGGTTTTTCCGCCCCTGTGGATGAAATCCTACGGGGGTATGCGGATATCGCCCTGAATCGCCCTTGAGGTCCAGAAAGTGGCCCAAACTGTGCGTCTCGTCACTTGTCAGGCCTGTCCCTACCTGGGATATTCCCTTACAGAATGCTTACATAATATATGGCGCGAAACGACGCCAAATATCAAAAATTCAGGGACGGTCTTCGAGGGCCGGTGAGATAGTGGGTAACGCAGCGGTTATCGCCATCATTGGCGCATTCAT
Organism: Thalassospiraceae bacterium LMO-SO8; assembly: GCA_031655335.1. Taxonomy (NCBI): domain Bacteria; kingdom Pseudomonadati; phylum Pseudomonadota; class Alphaproteobacteria; order Rhodospirillales; family Thalassospiraceae; species Thalassospiraceae bacterium LMO-SO8. The sequence goes on from CP134226.1 coordinate 2,582,844, forward strand.
CGCATTGGGCGTTCTGGGCGTGCTGTTCTACGTCAGCACGCTGGCCAAGAACGTCTATCAGATCAAAATTCAGATGAAGGACGACCTGGCTTACGAGCTGGACCGTCTGAAGGATCACGTCGAAAAGGAAATGGTCCAGCGCCAGAAATGGATCACCCGTGACGTCGCCAGCGTGTCCGACGCCAAGTTCGACCTTGTCGACGGTGAAATGGCGGCGCTCAAGTCGCAGGTCCGCGCCGATCTCAATATCCTCGATGAAAAGCTCCGCAAACTGGCCGCCTTGCAGCAGGCCATGGCGGCGAAGTCGAACCGGCAGGGGGCCGATTTCGACGAACCGGATCTGGCCGCCGCCTTCACGGTGGACAGCGTGGGGCGCAAGGCCGCACAATAGGGCATGTCAGACACCCAGCCGGAATCCCGTGGTCTCGGCGGCCTTCCCATCATCGGCGCCCTGCTCGACCCGCCGCCCACGGTGGCGGTGGTCCGGCTGTCCGGCGTTATCGGAGGCATGGGCGGGTTGCGCCGGGGGCTCAGCCTGGGCACCCAGGCGGGCGTTCTTCAGCGCGCGTTCAAGCTGCGCAACCTCAAGGCCGTGGCGCTGGCCGTCAACTCGCCGGGCGGCTCGCCCGTGCAGTCGGCGCTGATCGCGGGCCGCATCCGCCAATTGGCCGATGAAAAGCAGATTCCCGTCGTCGCCTTCGCCGAAGATGTCGCTGCGTCCGGCGGTTATTGGCTGGCCTGCGCCGCCGACGAAATCTATGCGGATGCGTCCTCCATCATCGGGTCCATCGGCGTGGTGTCGGGCGGATTCGGCCTGCAAGGCCTGATCGAAAAGCTGGGGGTGGAACGCCGCCTGCATACGGCCGGCGACAAGAAGGCGATGCTCGACCCGTTCCAGCCGGAAAAGCCGGCCGAGGTGAAACACCTGAAGGACATTCAGGGCGATATCCACGAGGCGTTCAAGGACATGGTCCGCGCCCGCCGGGGCGACCGCCTCAAGGGCGCGGAAAAAGACCTGTTCTCCGGCGCCTTCTGGACCGGGAGCAAGGCCGTGGAATTGGGCCTGATCGATGGCCTTGGCGACCTGCGGGCGGTCATGCGCGCGCGTTATGGCGACAAGGTGAAACTGCGGGTGGTCGGCGAGCGGCGGGGGCTTTTCGGCCGTCTGCGCTTCGGCGCCTTGTCGGGCGATGCCCCCGCCGGCCCCGATTGGGCGGGCCAGGCGGTGGCCGCTATCGAGGAACGGATGATCTGGAACCGTTTCGGTCTTTAAGAGGCCACGGGATTCCTTGACCACTCTGCCGCCCAACCCCTAAAAGGCCTCATGTTCGGATTTTCCATCCAAAAGCTGTTGTTCACGGGTTTGGCCATCGCCGCCGTGTGGTATGCGTTCAAGTGGCTGGGCCGCGTTCAGGCCCAGAAACGCGCGCTCGACCGCCAGGACGCCCGCCGGATGAAGGAATCCGGGCCCGCCAAGGCCAGGACACCCGAGGTCGAGGACATGGTCGAATGCGCCACCTGCGGTGCCTTCGTCGCCGCCCAGGGCATGCGAAATTGCGGTAAAACCGACTGTCCCTATCCGGAGTGACGAAGGTGCGGTTCCTTCCTTGACCGTCCGGACCCCGCCCCCTATTTTCTGGCACCGCAACATAACGCGATTTCTTAACCGCAAATCCTTTGGAACCCGCCGCCATGGCGAACACCTCCGGCGACAAGCCGAGCTTTCAGTCGCTCATCCTCACGCTTCAGCAGTTCTGGGCCGACCAGGGCTGCGTGATCCTGCAGCCCTACGACATGGAAGTGGGGGCGGGCACCTTCCACCCGGCGACCACCCTGCGTTCGCTGGGCAAGCCGGATGACGTGTGGAAATGCGCCTATGTGCAGCCGTCGCGCCGCCCGACCGACGGCCGTTACGGCGAGAACCCCAACCGCCTGCAACATTATTACCAGTTTCAGGTGCTCATGAAGCCGAGCCCGGCGGACGTGCAGCAGACCTATCTGGAAAGCCTCTATGCCATCGGCATCGACAAGGACACCCACGACATCCGTTTCGTCGAGGACGACTGGGAAAGCCCGACCTTGGGCGCCTGGGGGCTGGGCTGGGAAGTCTGGTGCGACGGCATGGAGGTGACGCAGTTCACCTATTTCCAGCAGGTCGGCGGATATGAATGCGATCCGGTGCCGGTGGAAATCACCTACGGGTTGGAACGTCTGGCGATGTACGTGCAGGGCGTCGAAAACGTCTACGACCTGGACTGGGACGGCATTCCGAAAGACAAGGGCGGCAAGACCTACGGCGACGTGTTCCTGCAGGCCGAACGGGAATATTCCGCCCATAACTTCGAACATGCCTCGACCGACATGCTGCGCCGCCATTTCGAGGACGCGGAAAAGGAATGCGCGCACCTGCTGTCCAAGGATCTGGCGCTGCCCGCCTATGACTACTGTCTGAAGGCGTCGCACCTGTTCAATTTGCTGGATGCGCGGGGCGTCATCAGCGTCACCGAACGCCAGGCGTTCATCCTGCGCGTGCGTGATCTGGCCAAGGGATCGGCCAGGGCCTGGATGAAATCCCAAGGGGTCGAGGTCGCGTGATGCCCGAGCTTCTTCTGGAACTGCTGTCCGAGGAAATCCCCGCCCGCATGCAGGCGCGCGCCGCCGACGACCTGAAACGTCTGGTCGGCGACGGCCTGAAGGGCGCCGGGCTGTCCTTCACCAATGCGCAGACCTATGTCACCCCGCGCCGTCTGACCCTGGTCGTCCACGGTCTGCCGGCCAAGCAGGCCGACATTTCCGAGGAACGCCGCGGCCCCCGCGCCGACGCGCCGGAACAGGCCAAGCAGGGCTTTATGAAGTCCCTGCCCAAGAACACCAAGGTCACGGAACGGGAAACGGAAAAAGGCACCTTCCTGTTCGCCCAGGTCGAACAGGCGGGCGGCAAGACGCGCCTGATCCTGCCGGACATCATCCAGGCGGCCCTACAGGCCCTGCCCTGGCCCAAGTCCATGCGTTGGGGCACGGGCAAGGCGCGCTGGGTCCGCCCGCTGCATTCCATCCTGGCGGTCTACGATCAGGAAGGCCTGGAATTGGAATTCGCCGGCATTCAGGCCGGGGTCACCACCCGCGGTCATGCCTTCATGGCGCCGGCCGGCATCTCGGTGTCCGATTTCGCCGACTACGAAAAGGCGATGAAGGCGGCCAAGGTCGTCATCGACCCGGACGCCCGCAAGCAGACCATCGCCGCCGACGCCGCCAGAATGTGCAAGGGTGCCGGCGTGACCCTGAAGGACGACCCGGCGCTGTTGGATGAGGTCGCGGGACTGGTCGAATGGCCGGTCGTGCTGATGGGCGACATCGACGCCGAATTCATGGACGTGCCGCCGGAGGTTCTCATCACCTCCATGCGCAAGCACCAGAAATATTTCGCGACGGAAGACGCCAAGGGCAACCTGGCGCCCAGGTTCGTGGTCGTCGCCAACCGGGAAACCGCCGACGGCGGCCGCCAGGTCATCGCCGGGAACGAACGGGTTCTGCGCGCGCGGCTGGCCGACGCCAAGTTCTTCTGGGACCAGGACCGCAAGACGACCCTGGCGTCGAAGGCGCCGCAGTTGAAGGACCGGGTGTTCCACGCCAAGCTGGGCACGCTCGACGAAAAGGTCGACCGCATGCAGGCCCTGGCGGTTGCCTTGTGCGACTATGTGCCCAAGGCGGACCGCGACAAGGTGCGTTCCGCCGCGCGCCTCGCCAAGGCGGACCTGTCGACCGGCATGGTCGGCGAATTCCCTGACCTGCAGGGCGTCATGGGCGCCTATTACGCCCGCCACGACGGCGAGAGCGAGGCCGTGGCCGCCGCCATTTCCGATCATTATTCGCCGCTTGGTCCCTCCGACGCCTGCCCGTCGAAGCCGGAAAGCGTCTGCGTGGCGCTGGCCGACAAGATCGACAGCCTGGTCGGCTTCTGGACCATCGGCGAAAAGCCGACGGGATCGAAAGACCCCTATGCGCTCCGCCGCGCGGCGCTGGGCGTCATCCGCCTGATCATTGAAAACAAGCTGAGCCTGCCGCTGCTCGCCGCCTTCACTCAGGCGCGGGAACTTTACGGCAAGGGCGATGCGGTCGGGTCGGACCTGCTGGCCTTCTTCGCGGACCGTCTGAAGGTCCATCTGCGCGAACAGGGCGTGAAGCACGACCATATCGACGCGGTCTTCGCACTGGGCGGGGAAGACGACCTGGTGCGTCTGCTGGCCCGGGTCGAGGCCCTGGCCGATTTCCTCGGCAGCGACGACGGCGGCAATCTTTTGACCGCCTACCGGCGCGCGGCCAACATCCTGAAGATCGAGGAAAAGAAGGACGCCACGTCCTACGCGGCGCAGCCCGACGACACGCTTCTGAAGGACGACGAAGAACGGGCGCTTTACAGCGCGCTCGAGGACGCGGCACCGGCGATCGCGGAAAAGGTCTCGGCCGAGGACTTCACCGGCGCCATGGCGGCGCTGGCCGGCCTGCGCGCGCCCGTCGACGCCTTTTTCGACAAAGTCACCGTCAATACGGACGACGCCAAGGTTCGCGAGAACCGTTTGAAACTGCTCTCCATGATCCGGACGGCGCTGGAAGGCGTCGCCGACTTTTCCAAGATCGAAGGATAGGTATTCGATGACACAATGGGTCTACAACTTCGGGAACGGCACTGCCGACGGCGATGCGGGGATGAAGGAACTTCTGGGCGGCAAGGGTGCCAACCTGGCCGAAATGGCGGGCCTGGGCCTGCCGGTGCCCCCCGGGTTCACGATCACGACCGAGGTCTGCACCTATTACTATGACCACGAAAAGACCTATCCCGGCGACTTGAAGGACGCCGTCGCGGGGGCCTTGGCCCAGGTCGAAAAGGGGCTCGGCCGTAAATTCGGTTCGACGGACAAGCCGCTTCTGGTTTCCGTCCGCTCCGGCGCCCGTGCCTCCATGCCGGGGATGATGGACACCATCCTCAACCTGGGCCTCAACGACGAAACGGTCGAGGCCCTGGCCAAGGAAAGCGGCGACGCGCGGTTCGCCTATGACAGTTACCGCCGTTTCATCCAGATGTTCTCCGACGTCGTGCTGGGTGTCGAGCACCACAATTTCGAGGACGTTCTGGAAGAGCACAAGGACCGCCTGGGCAAGAGCCTGGACACCGAGCTGACCGGCGACGACTGGAAGGCCGTGGTCAAGGATTTCAAGAAGCTGGTGCAGGACGAGCGCGGCGAAGGCTTTCCCCAGGACCCGCAGGCGCAGTTGTGGGGCGCCATCGGCGCCGTGTTCGGCAGCTGGATGAACACCCGCGCCATCACCTACCGGCGCCTCAACGACATTCCCGCCGCCTGGGGCACCGCCGTCAACGTGCAGGCCATGGTGTTCGGCAACATGGGCGACGACTGCGCCACGGGCGTGTGCTTCACGCGCAACCCGTCCACGGGCGACGACCATTTCTATGGCGAGTTCCTGATCAACGCCCAGGGCGAGGACGTGGTCGCCGGCATCCGCACGCCGCAGCCGCTGACCGAGTTCGAACGCGATCAGCAGGAATCCAATCTGCAATCCCTTGAAACCGCCATGCCGCCCGTGTTCGGCGAGCTGGTCGCCGTGCGCGACAAGCTGGAGCGCCATTACAAGGACATGCAGGACATGGAGTTCACCATCGAGCGGGGCAAGTTGTGGATGCTGCAGACCCGTTCGGGCAAGCGCACGGCCAAGGCCGCGCTGAAGATCGCCGTCGACATGGTGGCCGAAGGTCTGATCACCAAGGACGAGGCCGTGGCCCGCATCGACCCGGCGCAGTTGGACCAGCTTCTCCACCCGACCCTGGACGCCAAGGCGGAAAAGACCGTCATCGGGCGCGGCCTGCCGGCTTCGCCGGGGGCGGCCACCGGACGCATCGTGTTCTCCGCCGAGGACGCGGAAGCCTGGGTCGAAAAGGGTGAGAAGGTCATCCTGTGCCGCACGGAAACCAGCCCGGAAGACATCACCGGCATGCATGTTTCCGAAGGCATCCTGACGACCCGTGGCGGCATGACCAGCCACGCCGCCGTTGTCGCCCGCGGCATGGGCACGCCCTGCGTGTCCGGGGCGGGTGAACTGCGCGTCGACTACAGTAAGAAGACCCTGCACGCCCTCGGCCAGACCCTTAACGAAGGCGACGTCATCACCCTGGACGGCTCCACCGGCGAGATCATGCTGGGCGAAGTCGCGATGATTCAGCCCGAGGTGTCCGGCGATTTCGGCGAACTGATGGCCTGGGTCGACGAGATCAAGGTGATCGGCGTGCGCGCCAACGCGGAAACGCCCCTTGATGCGCTGACCGCCAAGAAGTTCGGCGCCGAGGGCATCGGCCTGTCGCGCACGGAACACATGTTCTTCGACCCACACCGCATCGTCCACATGCGCCAGATGATCCTGGCCCGCGACGAGACCGAGCGGCGCAAGGCGCTGGACAACCTGTTGCCGCATCAACGCCAGGATTTCCTGGAGCTGTTCCACATCATGGACGGCCTGCCCATCACCATCCGTCTGCTCGACCCGCCCTTGAACGAATTCCTGCCGCACACGGACGCGGAATTGGCCGAGGTCGCCAAGGCGGCCGGCGTGACCACGGAAGACGTGCGCGTGCGCCGGGCGGAACTGGATGAAAGCAACCCCATGCTGGGCCATCGCGGCTGCCGCCTGGCCATCGCCTATCCGGAAATCTGCGAAATGCAGGCCCGCGCCATCTTCGAGGCCCAGGCCGAGATCATGAAGGAAGGCAAGAAGGCGTTCCCCGAGGTCATGGTGCCGCTCGTCTCCATCAAGAAGGAGTTCGAGATGCAGAAGGCGATCATCGACCGCATCGCCAAGGAAGTCATGGCCGAGCAGGGCATCGAACTGCCCTACATGGTCGGCACCATGATCGAGCTGCCGCGCGCCTGCCTGATCGCCGACCAGATCGCCGAGCAGGCGGAATTCTTTTCCTTCGGCACCAACGACCTGACGCAGACCGCCTACGGTTTCTCGCGCGACGATGCGGGCACGTTCCTCGACATCTATCAGCGTCAGGGCGTGCTGGAACAGGACCCGTTCGTGTCCATCGACCAGGAAGGCGTGGGCGAACTGGTGCAGATCGGTGTGGAGCGCGGACGCAAGACCCGCCCGGACATCAAGCTCGGCATCTGCGGCGAACACGGCGGCGATCCGGCCTCCGTCGCCTTCTGTCATCGGGTTGGGCTGACCTACGTATCCTGTTCGCCCTACCGCGTGCCGATCGCGCGCCTTGCGGCGGCGCAGGCGGCGCTTGCCGATAAATAGGCCGCCGCCCGCGTATCCTGCGGGTATAATCGGTGCACCCTGAGGGGCAGAGGGAGGAACCAGCCGCGTGTCCGATAAAGTTGCACTGATTACCGGCGTGACCGGCCAGGACGGGGCCCTTTTGGCCGAACTGCTGCTTGCCAAGGGATACACCGTTCATGGGGTGAAGCGGCGGTCGTCGTCGTTCAACACCGACCGCGTCGATCATCTGTACCAGGATCCCCACGAACGGGACGTCCGCTTTCACCTGCACTACGGCGACATGACGGACGCCACCAATCTGATCCGCCTGGTGCAGGAAACCCAGCCCACGGAAATCTACAACCTGGCGGCGCAAAGCCACGTCCAGGTCAGCTTCGAAACCCCGGAATACACGGCGAACTCCGACGCACTCGGCACGCTGCGGCTGCTCGAGGCCATGCGGATTTTAGGTCTGGAGAAGACCGCGAAATTCTATCAGGCCTCGACGTCGGAACTGTACGGCAACGCGCCGGCGCCGCAGAACGAGGACACCCCGTTCGAGCCGCGCAGCCCCTATGCGGCGGCCAAGCTGTACGCCTATTGGATCACCCGAAACTACCGCGAGGCCTATGGCCTGCATGCCTCCAACGGCATCCTGTTCAACCACGAAGGCCCGACCCGGGGGGAGACCTTCGTGACCCGCAAGATCACCCGCGCGGTCGCCGCCATCGCCCAGGGGTTTCAGGACAAGCTGTTCCTCGGCAACCTGGACGCCAAGCGCGACTGGGGTCATGCCCGGGATTACGTCGAGGGCATGTGGCGGATCGTGCAGCAGAAAACGCCTGACGATTTCGTGCTGGCGACCGGCGAAACCCACAGCGTGCGCGAGTTCGTCGAACTGGCCTTCGCCGAAACCGGCGTGACCATCCGCTGGCAGGGCAAGGGCGTCGCGGAACAAGGCCTGGACGACGCCAGCGGCCGCGTTCTGATCGAAATCGATCCCCGCTATTTCCGCCCGACGGAGGTCGAACTTCTGCTCGGCGATCCGGCCAAGGCGCATAAGGTTCTGGGCTGGAAACACACGACACCGTTCAAGACCCTGGTCACGGAAATGGTCGCGGCCGACATGGCGGCGGTCGCCAAGACCGGCCAGGGCCGGGTCCGCGGCGGTGACTGACGAATTGTTCAGCCTGTCCGGCAAGCGTGTCTGGGTGGCGGGCCACCGGGGCATGGTCGGATCGGCTTTGGTTCGGCGGCTGGCCGACGAGGACTGCGAGGTCGTGACGGTCGGCCGCGCCACCGCCGACCTGACCCGCCAGGCCGAGGTCGAGGCCTGGATGGCCGACGCCAAGCCCGACGCCGTGTTCCTGGCGGCGGCCAAGGTCGGCGGCATTCTCGCTAACGCGACCTGCGCGGCGGACTTCATCTACGACAACCTGATGATCGAGGCGAACATCATCCACGGCGCCTACCGCACCGGGGTGAAGAAGCTGATGTTCCTGGGGTCGAGCTGCATCTATCCCAAGCTGGCGGACCAGCCCATGCGCGAGGACGCGCTGTTGACCGGCCCGCTGGAGCCGACGAATCAATGGTACGCCGTCGCCAAGATCGCCGGCATCAAGCTGTGTCAGGCCTACCGCGAACAGCACGGCTGCGATTTCATTTCCGCCATGCCGACCAACCTGTACGGCCCCGGCGACAACTTCGATCTGGTGACCAGCCATGTCGCCGCCGCCCTGATGGTGAAAATCCATCAGGCCAAGGTGTCCGGGGCGGACAGCGTGGAAATCTGGGGCACGGGGTCCCCCTTGCGCGAATTCCTGTATGTCGACGATCTGGCCGACGCCCTGGTGTTCCTGATGACCCGCTATTCCGATGCCGACCACGTCAACGTCGGCAGCGGAACGGAAGTCTCGATCAAGGATCTGGCCCATCTGCTTGCGCGGATCATCGGCTACAAAGGCGGCTTTCATTTCGATGCGGCCAAGCCCGACGGCACGCCCCGCAAGCTGATGGATTCGTCCAGGCTGGCGGCCATGGGATGGGCCGCCGCCCGGCCGCCCGAGGCCGGGTTCGCCGATGCCTATGCCTGGTATGTCGCCAACGTGGCGGACAATGCCGATGGCTGAGGCGGGCAAGCTTTATCCGGTCATTCTGTCGGGCGGGTCGGGCTCGCGCCTATGGCCCCTGTCCCGTGCGTCCTATCCCAAGCAGCTGCTGCCGCTGACCGGGGACGACAGCCTGTTGCAGGAAACCGCCGAGCGCGTCGCCGACCGCGCGCGGTTCGCGCCCATTCTGGTGCTGGCCAATGATGAACACCGTTTCGTGGTGGCGGAACAGCTGCGTAGCCAAGGCCACGTGGACGCCCGCATCGTGCTGGAGCCCGTGGGCCGCAACACCGCGCCTGCCGCCGCCGTGGCGGCTCTGGTGATCGCCGAGGACGACCCCGATGGCGTGATGGTGCTGCTGCCGTCCGATCACGTGATCGGCGACCGGGCGGCGTTCCTGGACGCTGTCGATCGCGCCCATGCCTTGGCGCGGGAGGGCATGCTGGTGACCTTCGGCGTGCAGCCGTCCCACGCATCTACGGAATACGGCTACATCAAGCGCGGGGCCGGTCTGGGCGGGGAGGGGTGTTTCCGCGTCGATCGGTTCGTGGAAAAACCGGATGCCGCGACGGCGCAAAGCTATCTCGACAGCGGCGATTACGCCTGGAACAGCGGCATGTTCGTGTTTCCCGTGCGCGAATTCTTGGCCGAACTGGAGACACTTAATCCGGACATCGTCGCCGCCTGCCGCAAGGCGGTGGCCGGGCGCGGCGCGGACCTGGATTTCATCCGCCTGGACGCCGCCGCCTTCGCGGAAAGCCCCGCCGATTCCATCGACTACGCGGTCATGGAAAAGACCGATGCCGCCGCCGTGGTGACCGCCGATTTCCGCTGGAACGACGTGGGCGCGTGGAACGCGCTGTGGGATCTGGCCGACAAGGACGGGGACGGCAACGCCCTGATCGGCGACGTCGTCGCCGAGGACGTCGCCGGGTGCTACCTGCGCAACGAGGACGGCGGCCTGGTCGCCGCCCTGGGCCTGCGCGATCTCTGCGTCGTCGCGACCGGGGACGCCGTGTTCGTGGCGCCCCGCGCGCGGGCGTCCGAGGTCAAGGCCCTGGTCGAGCGCCTGGCCGGGGCGGGGCGGGGCGAAATCACGTCCCACCCCCGCGTGCACCGGCCCTGGGGTGCGTTCACGGATATCGAGCGCGGCGACCGCTTCAAGGTCAAGCGCCTGGTCGTCAAGCCGGGTGGGCGGCTGTCCCTGCAACGGCACAAGCATCGCACGGAGCATTGGGTGGTGGTCGAGGGCACGGCGACGGTCGTCAACGGCGACAAGGAATTCACCCTGCAACGGGACCAGTCGGCCTATATCGACGCGGGCGCGGTCCATCGCCTGGAAAACCGCACGGACCAGTCCCTGCACCTGATCGAGGTGCAGGTCGGCGATTACCTTGAGGAAGACGACATCGAACGCCTTCAGGACGACTACAAGCGCGGCTAGAGCCGGGCCTTAGACCTTCCAGCGCTTGGGGCGAAGGCTCCGCGGCACCGCGCGCTTCAGGCGCTTGCGCAGCTTGCGGAGTTCGGAATCGCGGTATTCGGATTCCGGCTGAAGGACCATCGGTCGCGGGGCCTGCCGCACCGGGCGTTCGGCCAGCCGGGCCATCAGCGCGAAGATGTTGTATTCGTCCATCAGGCGCACGCGGTCGGCGTCGCGGATCGCCTGGGTCTTCTCGTACAGGCCTTCGTCGATGGCGGTGGCGATCGTTTCGGCCGCGCCTTCGGGATCGTAGACGTTGATGCGGCGGAAGCCTTCTGGATTGAAATAATCCTCGACGTTGGGGCAACCCCAATAGAACGGGAAGGTGTCGCCCAGATAGGCGTCCGCCAGTTTTTCCGTGAAATAGTTGGGAAAGCGGCTGTTTTCCAAGGCGACGTGGTACTTGAAGGGCGCGACGGCGCTCCACTTCTCGGTGAACGGAATGGCGTCCCGGCCCATCACGGCGACCTGATCGCCGAACTTTTTCTTCAAGGCCTCGACCAGGGCGATGCGCGCGCGGTGGCCGTTGGTCGTGTTGCGGAACGACGCGATGACGGAAAGCAGTCCCGTCTTTTCCGGCCGCGCCGCGCGGTGGTCCTCCAGCGTCATGATCGCCTTGTTGGGGGCGTCCACGTACTGGCCGATCCCGGCCAACCAGGGCTGCGCCGTCTGGCTGTCGATCAGGCTGGGATGCGGCGTGTTGGTGTCGGGTGACACGACGTTGCCGAACTGCGCCAGGAAGGGCAGGGGGTAGTCCTTCAGTTCCGGCGGCTCGCCGACCAGCATGAAGGTGCCGTCCGGCGGGCAATTGGCCTGCACGGGCCCAGCCATGGTGTCGTAGACGAACACTCGGTCATAGTCGCCCGGCGGTCCGTTGACGATGAATTGGCAGTTGCCCCACACGCCCGTGCCATTGGGGGTCTGGCGCAGGATCCAGTCCCCCAGGAACTTGCTGTGCAACAGGACCCGCAGGGCGGGAGTGTCCTTGCCGTTCACGTCGTCGGATTCCTTCGCCTGTTCGGTTGTTTGACGTGGGACACGTATGGATCAAAACCGCCGTCTGGGCAACCTGCGGCATAGGTCGTATAAACATGCGGGCGACAAAACGAGGGGCCGAATGCCGATCATCAACAAACTCCACGAACTGTACGAAGGCCTCGGCTTTTCGGTTTCGTCCGGCCTCAGCCCGAGCCACCTGGACGGCTGTATCGAAGCGCCCTTCACATGGTTGCTGAAGGACGGGGAAAGCTTCACCAACGGGCTCGGCATTTCCATGAAGGAAATCTATTTCCTGGAATGCCTGTTCGACGGCTGGCGGCCCAAGACCGGCTTCCTGATCGGCAACTCCTTCGGCTGGAGTGCGCTTGCCGTGGGTCTGTTGAACCCGACGGCGCGGATTGTCGCCATTGACGCCGGCTTCGACGCCAATTCCCTGACCGGGCTGGAGATGACCAACACGCTCGCCCGTCAGGAAGGTCTCAACCTGACCGCCGTGCAGGCGGTCTCGCCCGAAGGCGTCGCCGGGGTGATGGCGGATCAGTTCGACGGCCCCGTCGAGTTCTGCTTCATCGACGGCCTGCACACCAACGAGCAGGTGGTGAAGGACTTCAAGGCCGTGCAGCCGTACCTGGCCAAGGATGCCCTGGTGTTGTTCCACGATGTGGTGATGTGGAACATGAACCCGGGCATGGCCGAAATCGCGCGGATCGCCGGTGCCGCGCCCGAACTGCTTTACGGCACCTGTTCCGGGATGGCGGTGCTTTACTTCGGTGACGACCCCGCCGTCCGGCGAACGCTCGCCACTTTCCACGGCAACGACCGGGCGCGCGAAATCATGCAGGCCATGCCCCATCAGCGCCGATTCCGGCATTTCTATCGTTGGAAACGCAGTTTCAACAAACGGTTCGGCCGGGACAAGGCACGGTCGGCCTGACGGCCGGGAAGGGGATTGGGGTGGCCTTCGATACGTTGCGTAAGCTGTTCAAGGAAATCGGCCGTTATCGCGTCACCCGCGACAAGTGGCGGGGCCGCCTGCGCCTGCGTCATTTGCTGAGCGATCCGCGCGACGGGTTTGCCCGGCGTCTGGCGGCGGATTGGCGGGGCGGCTATGTGCCCTACGGCGCCGACGGCCTGTGGCTGTACATCCCGGCGGACCTGGACCGGCAGGGACAGCGTCTGGTGATCGACGGCGGTGTGCCGGACCCGGTGACGGCCCTGGTGGCGCGGCCCGGCGACGTGGCGGTCGATATCGGCGGCAACCTGGGCGAATGGATGGTGCCGCTGGCGGCCGCTGTCGGCACAGAAGGCCGGGTCTACGCCTTCGAGCCGGTGCCGGTCCTTGCCGACGCCCTTGAAAAGACGGCCCGTCTTAACGGCCATGGGGAGACGGTCGAGATCGTGCGGTCCGCCGTGGCGGAGGCGACCGGCGAGGCCCCCTTCAACGTGACCATGGCGGCCGGCGGTGACGGCGCCCTGTCCGGCCTGTCGTCGGGGGGTGGCGCCACGGTGCCGACGATCACTCTGGACGACTTCGTGGCGGAACGCGGCCTGGGCCGGCTCGACCTGATCAAGATCGATGTCGAAGGGGCGGAGCGCCGCGTGCTGGAAGGGGCACGGCGCACGCTGGAAACCTGCAAACCGCGCCTTGTGTTCGAAAGCGGGCACGAAAGTGCCGGGGACCGGGCGGCGATCGCCGATCTTCTCGACGGGGCCGGATACGACCTCGTCGGCCTGCTGCTCGACGGTGTCATCGCCGACTGCGGCTGGCCGGATTTCCGCGCCGCCACGGGCGCCTTCGCCGACGGCCAGACGCGTAATCTTCTCGCTCTGCCGCGCTCCTGATTCCAAACATTAGGTTTTCCCCATGTTCCACAGGGGTGTGGATCGTATCGCCGTTGTCCGCCCCGGAGGCGGGGCGTATCCTTCACATGGGTTCAGGGACAAGGGTGGTCCGCAAGGAACATCCCCAGGCCTAGAACCCGGTCAGTTTTCCCAGGGGCCCCCTTCGGGGGGAATGAAGGATCTCTGATCAGGGACGGCCCCACCGGGCAACTGGTGGGGCCGTTCTTCGTTCGGCTTCCGTATCAGGGTGACAAGTTCTATGGTCTCCGCCAAACAGGCAGGGGAGCATCCGTCGGTGAAACTGACGTTCATGGGGGCCACGGGCACGGTGACCGGGTCGAAGTATCTGGTCGAGGCCGCCGGGGCCAAAATTCTCGTCGATTGCGGGCTGTTTCAGGGCCTCAAGGACCTGCGTCTGCGCAACTGGGCGCCGCTGCCGGTCGATCCCACGGAAATCGACGCGGTGATCCTGACCCATGCCCATCTCGATCACAGCGGCTATCTGCCGCTTCTGGTCAAGAATGGGTTCAAAGGCCCCATCTATTGTTCCGAGGCGACGGAGGACCTTTGCGCCATCCTGCTGCCGGACAGCGGCTACCTGCAGGAGGCGGATGCGGACCGCGCCAACCGGCATGCCTACACCAAACACAAACCGGCCCTGCCGCTCTATACCCAGGCCGACGCCCATCGCTCGCTCGACCAGTTCAAGGCCGTTCCCTTCGGCGCCGCGCAGACGCTTGCCGACGGCGTGACCTTCAGCCTGTCCCGTTCCGGGCATATCCTGGGCTCGGCCTTCGTGCGCATCGACGACGGCGCGACATCCTTGGTGTTCTCGGGCGACCTGGGCCGCGCCGACGACCCGGTCATGGTGCCGCCCGTGGAAATTCATGATGCCGACTATCTGGTCGTGGAATCGACCTATGGCGACCGCTTGCATCGCGACAGCGATGCCGAGGGCAAACTCGGCGCCATCATCCGCGACACGGCGGCGCGCGGCGGCACGGTCCTTATTCCCGCTTTTGCCGTGGGGCGCACGCAAAGCATCCTGTTTCACATTCACCAACTGAAGCAGAAGAAGGCCATTCCGGATATTCCGGTGTTTCTCGACAGTCCCATGGCGATCAACGCGACGCGCCTTCTCAAGCACCACCGCGCCGACCATCGCCTGTCGGGGCCGCTCTGCGCCGAGGTTTGCCACGCCGCGAAATATGTGAATACCGCCGATGAATCACGGGCCCTGGATGAAGGGATGGCCGTGCCCCAGGTCATCATCTCGGCCAGCGGCATGGCGACGGGCGGGCGCATCCTGCATCACCTGAAGCATTTTATCGGCGACGCCCGCAACACGGTCCTGTTCACCGGGTTTCAGGCGGCGGGGACGCGGGGCGCGCGGCTGGTTCATGGTGAGGACGAGATCAAGATTCACGGCCGCCTTTGGCCCGTGCGCGCCGAGGTCGACATCCTGCACAATATGTCGGCCCATGCGGACTACAGTGAAATCCTCGGATGGCTCGGCCATTTCCGAAAGCCGCCCCGGCGCACCTTCATCACCCATGGCGAGCCCGAGGCCGCATCCTCGCTACGCATGAAGATCGAGGACCACCTGCATTGGGATGTGACGGTGCCGGAATACCTCGACCAGGTGGACCTCTGAGGCCCTATTTCGCGAATACCTTTTGCAGCAGTTCGGTGGTGCGCTTCGCGGGGTTTTCGCGGATCGCCGCTTCCTCGCGCCCCAGGTACAGAAAGACGCCGTCGATGGCCTTGGTCAGGACGTGATCGGTCAGGTTCGCCTTCACGTCGGGGACGAAGGGCAGGGATTTGTACTGTCCCATCATCTTGTCATAGGCGGCGACGGCGCCGACTTCAGACAGTTGGGTATCGACGATCGGTTTCATGTCGGCCGCCAGCGGCGCCGACATCTTGGATCGGAAATACTGCGTTGCCGCATCCTTTGGGCCGTTGAGAATACCCTTGGCGTCATCGACCGTCATGGCGGAAATGGCGTCGACGAACAGGGATTTGGCCTTGGGTACGGCGGCTTCGGCCGCGCGGTTGAGCCGCAGTTCCACATCGTCGGCAAGCGATGACATGCCGATCTTGGACAGCGCCGATTGCACCTTCTGCAAGGTGTCCGGCAAGGGAATATGCACGTCGGGGGATTTGTTGAAGCCGTCGGCGGCACCCAGCGTGCCGACCACCCGTTCCGAGCCGACGCGCAGCGCCTCCTTGAGCCCGGCCGCGATGTCCGTGCCGCTTAGGGCGCCCGCCGATGTCGAGGAAGAGCCGCCGAGTCCCTTGAGCAGGTCCTTCCCCTTGTCCAGGAAGCTTTGGGCGCCGGCGGGTGGGGTGAACGCCGCGACCCCGGCAAGCAGGGTGCAAATAGCGGCAAGCTGTTTCATGGTCATCGCGGTCTCCTCGGGCGGTCTGCGGGATAGGATGGTAACGCGGATATAGGCTTGGCGGGAGGAATTCAGGCAGCGCTTGGGGACGCCGCAGGGCGCAACATTTTGCGTGACACGGTGTCACGGTTTTTGCTCATATGAATTCCCGCACCCCACGTAAAAGGACAACCCGTGGCAGACAAACCGGAAACCAATTCGGCGATCCAGAAGGCGTTGACCATCCTTGAAATGGTGACCCAGGAAATCCGTCCGCTCGGGATTGTCGACATCTCGCGCGACCTCGGCCTGCCGCGCCAGACCGTGCACCGGGTGATCCGCCAATTGGAGGACCTGAACCTTCTGCGCAAGGACCCGGGCACCGACCGCTACACCACGGGGGCGCGGCTGCGGGCCCTGGCCCTCAACACCATTTCGTCGTCCCATTCGACCCGCGCCAGCCATGCGATCCTTCAGGGCCTGGTCGACGAGGTCAAGGAGACCTGCAACGTCGGCATGCTGGACGGCCACGAAGTCATCTATATCGACCGGGTGGAATGCGACTGGCCGTTGCGCATGCTGTTGAAGGCGGGCAGCCACGTCCCCGCCCATTGCACGGCCATCGGCAAGCTTTTGTTGGCCTATCAGCCCAAGGACGCGCGTGACCGCATTCTGCGAACGGCGCCGCTGCGCAAGTTCACCAAATACACGATCACCGATCCGGACCAGTTGGAGGCCAACCTGGACCAGATCGCGGCCCAGGGGTACTCCATCAACAATCAGGAAGACGCCATCGGCTTGGTCGCCATGGCGGTGCCTGTGCGCGACCCTCAGGGCGAGGTCATCGCGGGCCTTGCCGTACATGCGCCGGAGCCCCGGTTTCCCATCGCCAAGGCCATCGAGCATATCGACAGATTTCGCGAAGCGGCCGATCGGATCGGCCAGTCCTTGTTCGAGCAAGAATAAAAAATGAGACGCTGTGTCACGTTTTTCGTTGACACTTGCGGCCCTCCCAAGGAATCCTGACGGCACTGGTCATCCAAGGACGGATGTCGAAAATCGGCCGAGCCGGCAAAAAGACATCTAAGAAAATGCACCGGCAGCGGTCGTTCACCCAACGCCTCACAGGGAGAGCGAGAATGCTGCAGAAATTCCTCAAGACCATGGCCGTCAGTGGCGGGCTATTCGCCGCCGCGGCCCTCACGGGGCCGTTCAACGGCCCCGCCAACGCCACCGACACCATCAATTTCGGGACCCAACCGGCGACCATGCCGATCTACATCGCCAAGGCGATGGGGCTGTTGGCGGAGATCGAGAAGAAACACGACGTCAAGATCGAGTTCAAGGTGTTCTCCTACGGCGCGCCGGAGAACCAGGCACTCGCCGCCGGTGAACTCCAGATCGCGTCCGCCGGCATGGGCCCGGCCATCGTCGCCTCCGCGCGCCTGCCCGCTAAGTTGCTGGCCATCTCGATTCTTGAGCAGACGGCGCTCATGGTGCCGATGGACTCCCCGATCAAATCCGTGAAGGAACTGAAGGGCAAGCGCATCGCGTTCCCGGGCAAGGGCTCGCAGCAGTATCCGCTTCTGGTCAAGGCGCTCGCCGATGCGGGCCTGAAGGTCAGCGACGTGGAACTGTTCAAGACCAAGGGGTCGGACGTGCCGACCCTGCTGGCGAACAAAAGCGTCGATGCCGGGATCACGTGGGACCCGCACGTTTCCAACGCGCTGGCGGCAGGCCATTCCAAGGTCCTGATCAAGGCCGAGAAAATTCTGCCGATCAAGGCCGGACATTACATCGGTAACGGCGTCTATGCCCGCGAGGATTTCATCGCCGCCCGGCCCGAGCTGGTCCAGGACCTGATCACGTCCATCGTTAAGGCCATCGACTTCATCCTCAAGAACGAGGACAAGGCGATCAAGATGTGGGCCGAGCAGATCAAGTTCCCGGAAAAGGTCATCGCCTTCGCCCTGAAGGAAGGCATCTCCGTCTATAACCTGGACGTGGCGCCCGAGGCCTCGACCATCGACGCCTATACCAAGTTCCTCAAGGACGCGGAAATCCTCAAGCCCGAGGACAACCCCAAGTACGATCCCAGCTTCGCCAAAAAGGCGCTGGAGATGATGAAGAAATAACGCTCCGGGCGTTCGGCGGCGGGTGCCCTCGGTGCCCGCCGCCGCCGCTGGTGCTGCGTTTTCCATCTTCGCTTTTTCAAGGAATTCCCGTGAAAACATCGGCTAAGACCGCTGCGTCCATTCTGCCCTACTTATGGGCGGCGATCTTCATCGTCTTCGTATGGCAGATGGCGGTCATCTTCACCCAGGCGCATGTCGCGCTGCTGCCGCCGCCGCTGTTGGCGGCCAAGACCTTCGCCGAACTGGTGGTCAACGGTCAGTTGTTCGTCCATGCGGGCGCCAGCCTGGGCCGCGTGGTGTCGGCCTGGCTGTTGTCGGCCGCCGTCGCCATTCCGCTCGGCCTCGCCATGGGCCGCTGGCGACGCTTTGAACACTTGGTCGACCCGGTGATCGAACTGTTCCGGCCGATCTCGCCGCTGGCCTGGATTCCGCTGGCCATCCTGTGGTTCGGCATCGGCGAGACCGGCAAGATCTTTATCATCTTCATCGCCACCTTCTTCCCCATCCTGCTGAACACCGTGTCAGGGGTGAAGGGGGTCGATCCGGTTCTGATCCGCGCCGGTCAGGTGCTCGGCTGCGATAACGACCGCGCCCTGTTCCGCAAGGTCATTCTGCCCGCCGCCATGCCGACCATCATTGTCGGCCTGCGCATTTCCTTCGGCACCGGCTGGGCCGCGATCATCGCCGCCGAACTGGTCGCCGCCCAGGTCGGGCTCGGCTATCTGATCGCCGACGGGATGGAGGTCCTGCGTTCCGACCTGGTTCTGGTCGGCATGGTCGCCATCGGCATCCTGGGGGTGCTGATCGATGCCGTGTTCCGCACCATCAACGACCGTTTCTCCTGGGGGGCATAGGATGGCCGACCACACAAGCCAGAACCGCGGCACCAAGGGAATTTCCATTTCCGAGCTGGCGGTCACCTTCCATCCGGCGACGTCCGAGCCGGTCGAGGCCCTGCGCCCGACCTCGCTCGAGTTCGAGGCGGGCGAGTTCATCGCCCTGGTCGGCCCGTCGGGTTGCGGCAAGTCGACGCTGTTGAACGTGCTGGCCGGCTTCATCACGCCGTCGGCCGGGCGCGCCTTGGTCGGCGGCGAGCCGATCACCAAGCCCGACATCGACCACGGCATGGTGTTTCAGGACTACGCCCTGTTTCCCTGGCTCAACGTCATCGACAACGTCGCCTTCGGGCTGGAACGTCAGGGCATGGGCAAGGATGAACGCCATGCCAAGGCCCGCGACTATCTGGACATGGTGGGCCTCAAGGACTTCGCGGAAAAGCGGGTGACGGAGTTGTCCGGCGGTATGAAGCAGCGCGTCGCCATCGCCCGCGTGTTCGCCACCGATCCGTCGATTATCCTGATGGACGAACCCTTCGGTGCGCTCGACGCCCTGACCCGCCGGTTTCTGCAACACCAGTTGCTGGAAATCTGGCAGCGCAACCGCAAGACCGTCGTGTTCGTCACCCATTCCGTGCAGGAAGCGGTCTATCTGGCGTCGCGGGTCATCGTCATGACGGCCCGTCCGGGGCGCGTGAAACTGGATCAGAAGATCGACCTGCCGCATCCCCGCGATTTTTCGGGCGAGGAATTCCGCCGTCTCGAAAAACTGATCTACGACCAGTTGGACGAGGAACTGGCCAAGTCCTTCAAGCTCGAAGGCGGAGGAGGGACTTTCCATGACTGAGGCACCTCCTCGCCCGGCCAACGACACGATGGGAATCGCCGCCGTCGCCGCCGAACGGTTTCTGGCCCGCGCGGCGGAAATCGAGCCGGACCTGCGCGCGTTCCGCAGCATCGACGCGGGCCAACTGCGCGCCGACGCGGCCGCCCTCGACGCCTTGCCGGAATCCCGGCGCGGGCCGCTCCACGGCATGCTGTTGGCGGTCAAGGAAGTGTTCGACGTTTGCGGTTACGTCTGCGGCTGGGGCACGCCGATTCACGACGGCCGCCGCCCGGCGGCGGATGCCCGCGCCGTGGCGTGCCTGCGCGCGGCGGGGGCGCTGGTGGCTGGTATCACCGTGTCCTCGGAATATGCCATTTCCCGGACGGGACCGACGACCAATCCGTTCGATCCGGCGCGCACGCCGGGGGCTTCGTCGCAAGGGTCCGCCGCGGCCGTCGGCGCCGGTCTGGTGCCGGCGGCGCTGGGATCGCAGACCATCGGCTCGATCATCCGCCCGGCTTCCTACTGCGGTTGCATCGGCTTCAAGCCGACCTGGGGGAGCATCGACGTCGGCGGGTCCATGCCGCTGTCCGGTGCGCTCGACCATGTCGGTTTCCTGGCTGCCGACCCGAAGGTGGCGGCGGCGCTGATGGATGTGCTGATGCCGGCGATGGCGGCCGAGCCCGTGGGCCTGCCGGCCACGGCGACCGTGCTGCGCCCCTGGTATCCCGATGGGGCCGCGCCGGCGGTTCTGGCCGCGCTTGCCGAGGCCGCCGGTCATCTGCGCGCCAAGAAAATCGCGGTCGACGACGGGGCGCTTCCCGATGGGGTCGCCGCCCAGGAAGCGGGCGTGATCGACACTCTTCTGGCCCATGACATGGCGATGCACCATGGCGGCGATTTCGACGCCCAGGGCGACAAGATGAGCGACCGGGTGCGGGATTACATCACCCGCGGGCGCGGGATGACGGCGGCGGATTACACCGCCGCCCTGGCCGGACGCGACAAGATCGCCGCGGCGCTGGATGACTGGATCGGCGACGGCGTGATCCTGATGCCGGCGACGGTCGATGTCGCCCCCTTGCTGAGCGAGGGCACCGGCCCGCGCGAACCACAGCGCCTGTGGACCCTGGGGGGGCAGCCGGCGATGACCGTGCCCGTGGCGCGGGCCAATGGGCTGCCCATCGGCGTGCAGGTGATCGCCCGGCGCGGGGCCGACCGCCGGGTGCTGGCCGTGGCCGCGCTGCTGTTCGACAACGCCTAGGCGTCAGCGCCTGACGATGAAGGTGTAATCGGGCAGGGGATCGTCGTTGGTGACGGTTGTGCGAGGCGACAATTCCGTCCGGCAAAAATTCAGGAACTCCCCACCGTCGACATAGAACAGGCCCTGATATCGTTCGACGGCATCGGCGCGCAGCAGGTTGAAGGCGAGGATTTTGTTGGTCTTGGCCCAAAGTTCGCGCAGGCTGTCCTTCACATAGTCGCCCCATTCCGCGCCGTCGGCCCCCATGTGCATGTTGTAGGTGCCGCAGGCGAAGACGTAGTCGGCGGGCTCGGTCACGGTGATCTGCTGTAGGAAGCGCGCGCGGGGATCGCGGATACGCGCACGCGCGGCCTCGACCATCTTTTTCGACATGTCATAGCCGACGTACCGCCCACCCTTGAGAGCCGGGGTGTCTTTTAGAAAATCGAACAGGGCGCCGTAACCGCAGCCGAAATCGGCGATGGAGAGCCCGCCCGCCCGCGCGTCGACGTCGTCGATGACCTGGTACAGGGTTTCGAATCGGACAAGCTGATGGTCTTCGCTTTTCCAGAACACGGCGCGGGCGTCGGGGCCCAGTTCGGCCAGCCGGCGTTCATAACTGCGCGCCACGGGTTTCAGCAGGCGCGCGGCCCGTTTGAAAAAGAACAAGGTCATGGGCCGACATTAGGCCCCGGGCCCTGGCGGAACCAGTTTCTTTACGATTCCGTCTGGAACACAACCCAATCCGGCTTGTGCGGCGTGATCTTGGCTCCCGCCGCCTCGAACGGACCACCCGTTTCCAGATGTTCCAGGCGAATCATGGCAAGTCCCCGGCCACCCGTGCCATCGGCAACGGTGGAACGAACCTCGCCCACTTCCTTGCCGTCCAGGGTTACCGGCGTGCCTGTTTCGGGCAGGGCGCCCTCGATCTCCACGGGCAGCAGGCGTTTTCGGACCAGGCCGCGATATTTGGTACGGGCCGTCAGTTCCTGGCCCATGTAACAGCCCTTTTTCCAGTCGATGCCGTTCAATTCGTCAAAGCCGCTTTCCAGAAGAATGGATTTATCGACGATCATGTCGCGGCTGCCATCGGGCACGCCCAGGCTCAGGCGGAGGATGTCGTAGGCCGCACGGTCCCCGGCACTGAGGCCGAGCCCGCTCAGCGTCGCTTCCGCGCCGTCGGCGGGGAGAATGGCCCGTGCCCCCAGGGCCGTCAGGCGCGGGTCGACGAACAGCACGCCGCCGTCCCTCACTTCAGCCGCACCGGCATCGGGGGCCAATGTTGCTGTGCCCGCGCCGCCGGGCAGGGCGGCAATGCGCCATTGGTCGCTTTGGTCCTCAATCGTGACCTTGGCGCGTAATTTGTAGAGCTTCAGGCGCTTGACCAGATCGTCCAGGCGCGCGCGCTCACCGTCCAGTAACAAGGTGCCGTCGGCGGCTTCGGTGATGAAGAAATCGTGCAGGTATTTACCCTGGGGTGTCAGCAGCGCCGCATGTATGGCATGCGTGGGGGTGACCTTGTTGATATCGTTGGAAATCAGCCCCTGAAGGAAGGTCCGCGCGTCGTCGCCGGTAAGGGCGAGCACGCCGCGGTCTTCAAGGACGACATAGGTCTGTTCAGTCATGTTCTGATCCCGAAAATGGATGGGTGCCGGTGTCCTGAATATGGGAGCGCCCAGCGGCCTAGGCAACAGGGGATGGTGGCCGTATAAGACGGGGAGCGTGTAAAATCGGTCGTAATCGGGGGGCGCCCGGAATTCGGCCCGCAACGGCAACCTGTTGGGACGGCCCAAAGAACGGTCGGCAGTACGGCTAAGAAATCGATAGGTCATGGCGAAAAGCATCCTGTTCGTGACGGCGACGCGCATCGGTGACGCGGTTCTGTCCATGGGAATTCTGGGCCGCTTGGTCCAGGACAACCCAGGCGCGCGGGTCACGGTCGCCTGCGGGCGCGCGGCGGCCCCCCTGTTCGACGCCGTGCCGGGTCTGGAGCGGGTTATCATCCTCGACAAGAAACCTTATTCCCTGCACTGGCTGGGCCTGTGGACGGAATGTGCCGGGCGCATCTGGTCGGTCCTGGTCGATCTGCGCAACACGCCCATGAGTTATCTGATTCCGGCGGTTCGGCGCTTTCGCATGGGGCGCAAGGGGGCGGGGCACCGGCTGGAACGCTATGCCCAGGTCATGGGTCTCACGGACGGCGTGCCGACGCCGAAAATCTGGATCACCGATGCCCACCGCGCGACGGCGGACCGCCTGATGCCCAAGGGTCGATCGGTGCTGGCGATCGGACCCACGGCCAACTGGCAGGGCAAGACCTGGCCCCAGGACCGCTTCACGGACCTGGTGGCGGACCTGACCGGCGACAACGGCATCCTGCCGGGCGCCGCCGTGGCCGTGTTCGGGCACGAGACGGAACGGGCATCGGTCCAGGACTTCCTGGACAGCATCCCTGCCGACCGGCGCATCGATCTGGTCGGCCGCATTTCCCTGCTCGAGGCCTATGCCTGCCTGGAACGCGCGTCGCTTTACGTCGGCAACGATTCCGGGCTGATGCACCTGGCGGCGGCGGCGGGCGTGCCGACCCTGGGGCTGTTCGGCCCGACGCAGGATCAATTGTACGGTCCCTGGGGGGCGCATTGCCGGGTCGTGCGCGGCATGGCCTTCCTGGATATCTTCCCCGAGAACTATGATTGGGAAAACTCGCCGTCGCTGATGGCCACGCTCACCGTTGACGCGGTCGCGGATGCGGCCCGCGACCTGTGGACCGAATGCAAGGAAGCGGCGTCGTGACCGGCGGTACGGGCACCGGCCCCCGGCTTTCCATCGTCGTCTGCGCCCATAACGAGGCGGCGCATCTGGCCGACTGCCTGGCGACCCTCGGCTTCGGGGACGAGTTGGTCGTGCTGGCCGACAAATGCACGGACGCGACGGCCGAGATCGCCCGCCGCTTCACCGACCGCGTGATCGAAGGCGCCTGGGACCCGGAAGGGAGCCGCCGCAACGCGGCCATCGACGCCTGCACCGGCGACTGGGTGCTGGAGGTCGATGCCGACGAACGGGTGCCGGACGCCTTGGCCCGGGAAATCCGCAAGGTCATCGCCACGACATCCCACGATTGGCACGAAATCCTGGTCGACAACTACATCGGCGGCCGCCTGGTGCGCTGGGGCTGGGGCGCCAGCTTCGGCAAGGCCGCCTATCCGGGGCTGTTCCGCAAGGGCGTCAAACGCTGGGGGCCGCAGCGCGTCCATCCCGCCCTGACCTGGACCGGCGCCAAGGGGCCCATGCTGACCAATCGTCTCGACCATTACGTCGACCGCAACGTGTCGGACATGCTGAAACGCCTCGACAGCTACACCACCGCGCGGGCGGCGGATTTGCGGGACACGGGGCAAATCGGCTCCTTCGCCAACAACCTGCGCCGCTTCTTCACCCGCTTCTTCAAATGCTACGTGCGGCGCAAGGGCTACCGCGAGGGTGGGTACGGGTTTCTAATCGCGCTCTGCGCCGGGCTCTATCCGCTGATCTCCCATCTCAAGGCGCGGCTCGAGGACGATGCCGGCAATCCCCTGGCCGGGGAGGGCTGAATGGCGCGCATCGTTCTGGCCGACGACGGCATCGAATTCGACGGCCGCACGCCCGAGGAACGCCCCCTGGGCGGGGCGGAAAGCTCCCTCGTGTTTCTGATGGAAACACTCGCGGCGCGCGGCCACGAGGTTTCGGTCCATAACAACTGTGCGGCCCCCCTGGTGCACAAGGGCGTTACCTGGGTGCCGCTGACGGCGGGCATGCCGGACAAGGCCGACCTGTTCATCGCCAACCGGGGAGACAAGGTCCTGCCGCTGATGCCGCGCGCCGGGCGCACCGTGTTCTGGACGCACAATCCGGCGACCTACATGGTCAAATGGCGCTACCTCACGAAGCTGTGGAAATACGCCGACGCCATCGTGTTCATCGGCGATTATCACGCGACGACCTATCCCCGTTGGTGCCCGGTCAAAAATCGCGTTGTCATTCCCTATGGTCTGCCCGACGATTTCTGCAATGCGCAACCGGCCTCGGCGCCGCCGGGTCCCCGCGCGGTATTTTCCTCCAACCCCCTGCGCGGGCTTGACTGGCTGCTCGACCGCTGGGCCCAGGATATCCAGCCCCGGGTGCCGGGGGCGGAATTGATCCTGTTCACCGGGGCCGCCGTTTATGGCAGCGCCGGCGCGGCCAAGGCCGACCCCATGGCGAAAGTTCTCGACAAGGCTAAATCGTTGGAAGAAAAAGGGGTCCGATTGCCGGGTCCGGTGCCCAAACAACGCCTCATCGACGAATTCCGACAGGCCAGATGCATGCTCTATCGTGGTGACATCAACGAGACCTTTTGCATGGCCGTGGGCGAGGCCCAGGCCATGGGCATGCCCGCCGTGGTGACCGACCTGGGCTCCATGTATGAGCGGGTGATCGACGGCGAAACGGGTTTCGTCGCCGGCGACGACCGGGCCTTTGCCGATGCCGCCGTGAAATTGTTGAGCGACGACACCCTGTGGTCGGCGCAACAGGCGGCGGCGCTTGAAAAACAACGGTCCTGGCGCTGGCCCGCGGCGGCCGAGGCCTGGGAAAGGTTGCTGCCGTGAAGGTCATGCAGGCCATGGCGGGGGCGGAATTCGGCGGCGCCGAGGCGTTCTTCGTGCGTCTTGTCCGCGCCCTGCACCGCGCTGGGTTGGAACAGCGCGTGCTGATCCGCGAGAACAAGGCCCGCGCGAATTCCCTGCGCGACGCCGGGATCGAGCCTTTGCAACTGCCGTTCGGCGGTATGCTCGACCGTCGCACGCCGCGCGCCTTCAAACACGAAATCAAGGAATTCCAGCCGCAGATCGTCATGACCTGGATGAACCGGGCCAGCAAGATGTGCCCCAAGGGCGATTTCGTCCAGGTCGGCCGGCTGGGCGGGTATTACGACCTGAAGTACTACCGCACCTGTGACCACCTGATCGGCAACACGGAAGACATCGTCAACCATATCGTCGGCCAGGGATGGGACAAAAACCGGGCCCATTACCTGCCGAATTTCGTGTCCGAGGAGCAGGCCGAGCCGCTCAGCCGCCGTTCCCTCTACACGCCTGAAAACGCCGTGCTGATCCTGGCCCTGGGCCGGCTGCACGAAAACAAGGGCTTCGACGTGCTGCTGCGCGCCATGGCGCGGGTGCCCAACACCTATTTGTGGCTGGCCGGCGACGGCCCCTTGCGCGAAAGCCTGGAAAAACAGGCGGAAGATCTGGGTATCAAGCCGCGTGTGCGGTTCCTGGGCTGGCGCGAGGACACGGCGGAATTGTTCGCCGCCTGCGACCTGTTCGTCTGCCCGTCGCGGCACGAGCCGCTGGGCAACGTGGTGCTGGAGGCCTGGGCCCAGGGGGTTCCCGTGATCGCTGCCGACAGCATGGGGCCGGGGACACTGATCGATCACATGGATTCCGGCATTCTGGTGCCGGTCGACGATTCAGACGCCCTGGCCCGTGCCGTGCGTGCCGTGATCGACGATTACGAACTGGCGGAACATATCGCCCGCCGCGGCCGCGAGGTCTATGAAGCAAGCTTCACCGAAGGTCAGGTCGTGCAGCGTTATCTGGACTTTTTTCAATCGATTGTTACCAATCGGGAAAACTGACGTAAGATCATCCCATGTGCGGTATCGCAGGCATCATGACACGAGACGGCTCCGCCCCGCCGGCGGGGATTCTCGACGCGTTGGCCGTTGCCCTGGCCCATCGCGGGCCTGACGGCCATGGGCGTCATGTCGACGGCGACGTCGGCCTGATTCAGACTCGCCTCGCCATCATCGATCTGGAAACGGGCGACCAGCCCATCGCCGCCAAGGGCCCCGACGGCAACGAGGCGGTCCTGGTCGCCAACGGGGAAATCTACAATTACGTCGAGGTCAAATTGGACCTGGGCCGTGTGCCGTTCAAGACGCGGTCCGACTGCGAGATTCCGCTGCAACTTTACCTGCGCGAGGAACTGGCCTTCACCGACCATCTGCGCGGCATGTACGCGATCGCCATCCATGACCGGGCCCGTGGCCGCCTGGTGCTGACCCGCGATCCGTTCGGCATCAAGCCGCTGTATTTCACCCAGTCGGGCGCGGCCTTCGCCTTCGCCTCCGAACCGCAGGCCCTGATCCGGGCCGGGCTGGCGACGGCGCGCCTCAACCCCATGGCGCGGGACGAGATGCTGCAAATGCAGTTTTCCTCGGGCCGGGAAACGCCTTTCGCCGGGATCGAGCGGGTCTTGCCGGGGGAAACCCTGATCGTCGAGAAGGGCCGGGTGATCGGGCGCAACCGCATGTCGGCCCTGCCGGATGGCCCGCCCAAGGGCCTGGGCCGGTCGGATGCCTTGATGCGGCTCGACGATTTGTTGGATGACGCGGTCGGGGTGCATCAGCGCTCGGACGTGCCTTACGGCATGTTCTTTTCCGGGGGCATCGATTCCACGGTCCTGCTGGCCATGATGTCGCGCCTGAACGAACGGCCTGTCACCGCCCTCACCGCCGGGTTTTCCGACACCCAGGTTCATGACGAGCGCGCCCTGGCCCGTGAGATCGCGGCCCATATGGGCGCCGACCACCACGAGGTCGAATTCGGCGCCGCGGATTTTTGGGACCTGTTGCCGGAGATCGCCGCCGCGGTGGATGACCCGGCGGCCGATTATGCCGTGCTGCCGAGCTATAAACTGGCCCGCACGGCGCGTGAACGGGGGATCAAGGTCATTCTGTCCGGCGAGGGCGGGGACGAGGTCTTCGCCGGCTATGGCCGCTATCGCCGGGCCATGCGCTGGCGCCTGCTGGGCGGCCGTCCCATGCGCGAGCGGGGGACCTTGGAAGGCCTGGGCGTGCTGCGCGAGGAAACCCGTGCCTGGCGGGGCGGGATCGAGATGGCCGAGGAAGAGGTCCAGGGCAAGGGTTGGACGTCCCTGCAACGGGCCCAGGCCGTGGACATGGCTGACTGGCTGCCCAACGACCTGTTGACCAAACTCGACCGTTGCCTGATGGCCCACGGGGTCGAAGGCCGGGTGCCGTTCCTGGACCCCAAGCTGGCGGCCTTCGGCTTCGGCCTGCCGGACGCGCTGAAGGTGCGGCACGGGCGGGGCAAGTGGATTTTGCGCAAATGGCTGGAAAAGGTCGTGCCCATGTCCCGGCCGTTCGCCGCCAAGCGCGGCTTCACCGTGCCCGTGGGCGAATGGATTCTGGCCGAGGGCCGGCGCCTGGGCCCCCTGGTCGCGGCCCAGCCGGGGGTCGCCGAAATCTGCCGCCCCGATGCGGTGGCCAACCTGTTCCGCAACGCCGGAAAGCGCGAGATGCAGGCCGCCTGGACGCTTCTGTTCTATGCCGTCTGGCATCGACACCACATTCTGGGCGGGGTGCCCAAGGGCGGCGTTCTCGAAGTCCTGGGGGAGGCCGTCTGACCCGTGCCCACGCCTGATATCCTGACCCTCCGCCGCCCGGACGACTGGCACGTGCATTTCCGCGACGGTGCCATGATGGCCGCCGTCGTGCCCTTCACGGCGCGCCAGATGGCCCGCGCCATCGTCATGCCCAATCTGGTGCCGCCGGTGACCACGGCGGCCCTGGCGGCGGCCTACCGCGCCCGCATCCTGGCCGTGGTTCCCAAGGGCGTCGACTTCACGCCCCTGATGACCGCCTACCTGACCGACAAGACCGACCCGGATGATCTGGCCGCCGGGTTCCGGGACGGCGTGCTGACGGCGGTGAAGTATTATCCCGCCGGGGCCACGACCAATTCGGACTCGGGCGTCACCGCCATCGACAAAGTCATGCCCGTGCTGGAACGCATGGCCGACATCGGCATGCCGCTTCTGGTCCACGGCGAGGTCACGGACGCCGACATCGACGTGTTCGACCGCGAGGCCGTGTTCATCGAACGCACCCTGGCCCCCCTGGCGGCGCGCCTGCCGGGCCTCAAGATCGTGTTCGAACACATCACCACGGCGGACGCGGCGGCCTTCGTCGAAGGGGCGGGGGGCAATGTCGGTGCCACGATCACGGCGCACCATCTGGTCATCAACCGCACGGACATCTTCCGGGGCGGCATCCGCCCGCACCTCTACTGCCTGCCCATCGCCAAGCGCGAGGTTCACCGTCAGGCGCTCGTCAAGGCCGCGACCTCGGGCAATCCGAAATTCTTCCTTGGCACCGACACGGCGCCCCACGCGGCCCATGCCAAGGAAGCGGCCTGCGGCTGCGCCGGTATCTTTTCCGCCCCGGCGGCGATCGAGGTCTATGCCGAGGTGTTCGACCGTGCGGGCGCTTTGGATAAGCTCGAAGCCTTCGCGTCGCTCAACGGCCCGGCGTTCTACGGCCTGCCCGTGAACGACGGGACGATCACCCTGGAGCGCCAGCCCTGGACCCAGCCCGAGGCCGTGGACCTGCCGGACGGCGACCGCCTGGTTTCCTTCCGCGGCGGGGAAACGCTTTCCTGGCGGCTGGCCGACTGATCGCGCTCCCCCGTTGACCCGGGGCGGGGGCTTCTCTACACCCATTAACAACCCATCCACACCGAACCACCGATCCCGGGAGGCACGCTCATGTCCACGTTCAAAGGACTTCTGCTCGAAGAAACCGACGGCAAGGTTTCGTCGTCCATTCAGGACATCGACGAGGCCCGCCTGCCCGAGGGCGACGTCACCGTCGCCGTCAAGTATTCGACCATCAACTACAAGGACGGCATGGTCATCAACGGCCTGGGCCGCCTGGTGCGGGATTACCCGCATGTGTCGGGCATCGATTTTTCCGGCGTCGTCGAGGCTTCGGACAATCCCGCCTACAAGCCCGGCGACGAAGTCATCCTGACCGGCTGGCGGGTCGGCGAGGTCCATTGGGGCGGCCATGCCCAGAAGGCGCGGGTCAAGGGCGACTGGCTGGTGCCGATGCCCAAGGGCCTGGACCTCAAGCGCGCCATGGCGGTCGGCACGGCGGGCTTCACGGCCATGCTGGCGATCATGACCCTGGAAGACCACGGCCTGACGCCGGAAAACGACGGCGAGGTTCTGGTCACCGGCGGGTCCGGCGGCGTCGGCTCCGTCGCCACGTCGATCCTGGCCAATCTGGGCTACCGGGTCGCGGCGTCGACCGGCAGCCCGGAATCCCACGCCTATCTGAAGGATCTGGGGGCGACCACCATCGTCGACCGGGCCGAACTGGAAGAAGCGCCCAAGGGGCCGCTCGCCCGCGAACGCTGGTCCGGCGCCATCGACAACGTCGGCGGGCCGACCCTGCATACGGTGCTGGCGACGCTCAAGTACTGGGGGACGTGTGCCTCGGTCGGCAACGCCGGGTCGTTCAAGCTGGAAACCACGGTGCTGCCGTTCCTTTTGCGCGGCATCAACCTGTGCGGCATCGACTCAGCGACCTGCCCCAGGGATCGGCGCATCGCCGCCTGGAACCGCATCGCCAAGGATTTGCCGCTCGACAAGCTCGACGCCCTGACGGAAACGGCGGGTCTGGGTGATCTGCCGGACCTTGCGGGCAAGATTCTCAAGGGTCAGCTGCGCGGGCGCACGGTGATCGACGTCAATTCATGATGTCAGGCGGGGAGCATGGACATGGATCAAGCGGCTAAGGTCGCGGCGTTTCAAAAACTGCACGCCGACCCGGGATGTTTCATCATCCCCAATCCCTGGGACCGGGGCTCCGCCCGCATGTTGGAAGCCATGGGTTTCAAGGCGCTGGCGACGACCAGCGCGGGGTATAACCTTTCCCGGGGTCAGGCCGACGGCGACGCGACGGTTGAGGATCACTTCGCCCATTTCCGGGATCTCTGCGCCAGCGTCGATGTGCCGATGAATGCGGACTTCGAAAATGCCTATGCCGACACCGCCGATGGCGTCGCCGAAAACATCCGGCTGGCGGCGGGCACCGGGCTCGCCGGCGGGTCGCTCGAGGATTACGACGGCACGGGCATCTATGACATGGCCGAGGCGGTCGACAGGCTGACGGCCGCCGTCGAGGCGGCGCGTTCGGTCAACCCGCCCTTCGTGCTGACCGCCCGGGCGGAAAACCTGATCCGCGGCAACCCGGATCTGGACGACACCATCAAGCGGCTCCAGGCCTATCAGGAGGCCGGCGCCGACGTTCTGTATGCGCCGGGGCTGAAGACGGCGGACGACGTGCGCGCCGTGATCTCGTCCGTCGACCGGCCGGTCAACGTCCTGGGCGGCATCGCCGGCATGACCCTGACTTATCGGGAAATGGCGGAACTGGGCGTCAAGCGCATCAGCGTCGGCGGCTCCCTGTTCCGCTCGGCCTACGGCAAAGCCATGGCGGACGCCCGGGAAATGCTCGATGCCGGAACCTTCGGCTTCGCCACCAGCGCGCCGCCGCTGTCGGCGTTCGACAAGCTTTTCCGGCAGGGGTGACGGGCTGCCTGGACGGCCGGAATTAACCAATTGCTAACCATCGGGTGCCATCCTGAAGTCGGACGAGTTTTTTGACGCAGGATGGGATAGAACGCCCATGAGAAAGATCATCGCAGCCCTTGCCTTCTCGGCCGTGCTGACCGCGTGCGGTTACGTGGACAAGTACGAGGAAGGCGTCGCCGATTACGAGCCGACCTATTGTTACGCGGCGCTCGGCGGCGGCGTGGAATGCTACCGCGAGCCCGTCGCCGGCGAGGACCGGCGGCTGGTCAACTATTACGGCAAGCATCCGTCGCGATTTGACGCCCCGGCCAAGCCGGCCCCGGCCCAGTATCAGGCGCCGCCCATGGTCAACGCCTGGGTCAAGGACCCGGAACCCGTGGTCCGCGCGATGCCCAAGGGTGACCTCTCGGATCGGCCCTGGCTGGCCTCCGATTATCAGGCGCCGGTGGCCCGCGCGGCGTCGCCGGTCGCGACCCAGGCCCTGCTGCGCCAGGCGCACGAGCACCTCAGCCGGTCGATCCAGCAGGATTCTCAGAACAAGCTGAACGGCTTGAACGGCTCGGCAGGCGAAGATGCGCCGCCCTTTCGTTAATACCAGCATCTGATCCCTGGGCTGAAAAGCCGGGGAAACCGGCCTTTTTCTGGCTGGCTGGCCGTCCCGCCCCTGGGGCGGGCATTCGATTTTTCGAATATTCCACAGCTTTTTGGACGTTTGTGATGCATATCACATGACTCTTTTGGTGGTATTTGCTACGAGTCCCTTTCCACAAACCTGACAAAAACCTGACATATTGACGGAGGGGTGCGGTGGACCAGGACAAGACGCAGAAACCGGCGATCAAGCAGACCGAGCTGCAACGTTTGCAGAACGAAATGGTCGGCGGCGCGGCAGCGGATAAGGCGAAAAAGGCCCCGTCCGCCGCGAAAGCCCGCATGATGAAGGGTGCGCGCAATGCCTGCGGCCCGCTCAACGGCCGCGACTGGCGCTGGAGCGCCAGCTAAGCCGCCAGCTAAGCCGGACAACGCCGGAGCCGGTTTCCGTTAGGCCGTTTCGTCCGGCGTATCGCCGGGCGACCTGACGTTGTTCGATACGGTGACCGCAGGGTGGACGAGGTCTTTCTTGACACCTGCGCGACAGGGCCTTAAATCCCTCCACGCCGTTCAACGGGTCTCTGACCCGCGGCCGGCCCCAACACGGGGGCGGAGTAGCTCAGCTGGTTAGAGCAGCGGAATCATAATCCGCGTGTCGGGGGTTCGAGTCCCTCCTCCGCTACCAATTCCCAAGCCCCACGACCTGAACAGGTTGCGGGGCTTTTCATTTGAATGAATTTGCATTTTCGACAAAAAAACGATATGCCCTGCGCCAAGAGCACGATGTCTCTTATTTCCGACGCTTAATTTCCGACAGATGACCCCGGGTTGGCCGAATTCGGCCCGTCCTTAAACCTGTCAAACGGAGGCCTCCACATGGCCGGTAAGAAATCCAAGGGCAAAAGCCCTCAGTTCCTGATGTTCAACGTAACCTACGGTGACGGGTCGGTGACCTCGAACCGCCGGGTGTCGATGGATCTGCTCGACCAGTCCTACGGCGATGCCCTGGAAGACCTGGTGCGCGCCGCCATCGAACAGCAGGACAACGACATCGCCGAGCGGTCGGGGCAGACCCGCGCGCCGATCAAGTCCATCGCCAAGGCGTAGGCGGCCGGACGCCCGCCGTAACGACGGCGGATCGCGACAGGAAAGGCAGGCCGTTTGGCCTGCTTTTTTTCATCCCGCGTCCCGGCAAGTTGTATACAATCCCTGACGCTGGGAGGCAGGCAGGGGCGGGCGCTTTATCCGTTCCCAGGCTTTTCCGGCACGCCCTCGTAACCGGATAACGCCAGCGTGCAGACCGACAATCCCGCCATCGCCAGACAATTCGAACGGTTCGGGCCGTCCTATCGCTGGTGGGCGACGGCCTGCGGCATGCTGGCGTCGATGACCATGGTGCTGTCGTCGACCATCGTCAACGTGTCCATCCCCTCTATCATGGGTGCGTTCGGCATCGGCCAGGATTTGGCGCAATGGGCGTCGACCGCCTTTCTCACGACCATGGTCGCGAGCCAGTTGCTCAATTCCTGGACCTCGCGCTTCATCGGGCCGCGCAACACCTGCCTGATGGCGCTCGGCGTGTTCGCGGCCGGTGCGGTGCTGGCGGCGGTCAGTCCGTCCATCGAGGTGCTGATCCTGGGCCGCATCATGCAGGGATTCAGCGCCGGCCTGGTGCAGCCCCTGGCGCTGGCCACGGCGGTCGCCGTGTTCCCGCCGGAACGCCGGGGCCTGGCCGTCGGCACGGTCGGCATGGGCATCGCGCTGGCGCCCACCTTCGGGCCCCTGGTCGGCGGCGTGACCATCGATCTGGTGACCTGGCGTCATGTCTTCATCGTGCCGCTGCCGCTGGTCGCCTTGTCGGCCATGATGGCGCTGACCTTCATGCCCGCGCGCAATCCCCTGGAAAAGAAGCCGAGCTTCGATTGGCCCGGATTCATCCTGCTGTGCGTGGCGCTGATCACCCTGATGGCGGGGATCGGCAACGGCCAGCGCTGGGGCTGGGACTCGGCCAAGTTCCTGTCGTTCATGCTGATCGGCGGTCTCTCGGCGATTTTGTTCGTGGCGACCCAGATGCGCTCCAAAAGCCCGCTGCTCGATCCCAAGCTGTTCCTCGACGCGCGCTTCGCCTCGGCCGTGGCCGTGGCCTTCGCCTTCGGGCTCGGCAATTTCGCGACCAACTATTCGATCCCGCTGTTCACCCAGACCATCCAGGGCTACACGGCGACCAAGGCCGGTCTGGTCCTGGTGCCGGCGGGGTTGTTGCTGGTCATGATGATGCAGGCCTCGGGGCGGCTTGCCGATGCGGTTCCGCCCCATTGGCCGATCATCGTCGGCTGCAGCACCTTCGCCGTGGCGGCCATGGCGCTGGCCACCATCGACGTCAACACGGGCTTCGTGACGGTGGCGCTGTTGGCCATGTGGACGCGCGGCTCCATGAGCCTGATTTCCCCCAACATGGGCAAGGCGGCGCTGTCCGCCGTGCCGGCGGACAAGATCGCGCAGGGGGCGGGAACCTTCAATTTCTTCCGCCAGATGGGCGGGGCATTCGGCGTCAACCTGACGGCCGTGACCATCGAAATGCGCACCGCCTATCACGCCGATTTCCTGACCGCGACCCAGACCAACGCCAAGGGGCCGACGGCGGAGATGCTGGACAAGGTGCGCGATCTGTTGAACGCGGGCGGTGTGCCTGCCCCCGCCGACGGCGCCATGGCATTGGATTTCCTGGGCCGCGTCCTCTATGCCCAGGCCAATACCTTCGCGTTCCACGATTCGTTCCGCCAGGTCGCCCTGATCTTCGCGCTGACCCTGATCCCGGCCATCGTTTTGGGGCGCTCGCGGTCGAAGGAATAAGGCCGCCGGCCGTCGGTCCGGTTGGGCCTGCTACTTCGCGGCCGCGGCCGTGCGGATCGGAAGAATAACGCGGACGGTGGTGCCGCGCCCGACACGGCTGTCGATCTGAAGTTCGCCGTCGTGGGCCTCGGTCAGGGCCTTGGCGATGGTCAGTCCCAGTCCTGTGCCCAATTGGGCGATATGCGGATCGGAATGCAGCTGTTGGAACGGCTCGATCACGCGTTCAAGCTTTTCGTCGGGAATGCCCTTGCCGGTGTCGGAGACCTCAAGGATGTGGTGGTCCGATTCCTCGCGGGCGTTCAGGGTCACCAGGCCGCCCGGCGGCGTGAACTTCACGGCGTTGAACAACAGATTGAGAACCACCTGCTTGATCGCGCGCTCGTCCGCGAAAAGCGGCGAGACCGCCTCCGGCACCTTGATGTCGAAATAGATCTGATTGCAGTCGATGGCCCCGGTGACCACCCGCAGGCAGTCATCGAACAGGGCGGCGATGTCGATGTGGGACCGATTGAGGGTATTGCGCCCGGCCTCGATCTTCGACAAGTCGAGGATGTCGTCGACCAGGGACAGCAGATGGCGGCTGGAGTGCATGATGTCGCCGGCATACTCATGGTATTTTTCCGAGCCCAGGGGGCCGAAATACTGCCGGTTGATCATTTCCGAAAACCCGATGATGGCATTCAGTGGTGTGCGCAGCTCGTGGCTCATGGAGGCGAGAAAGTTGGATTTCGCCTTGCTGGCCTGTTCGGCCTCCATTTTCGCCGAATACAGGTTTTCCAGCACCAGGTTGTATTGGCGCGCGATGTCGCCGATGTCGGAATTGGGCTCGACCGGAATGGGCCGGGAGAAATCCCCGGTCAGGCGCTGCATCTCCATGGAGCGCAGGATGTCGAGTTGTTCCGTCGACTGGTTATGTTCGCTGACGTTCAGGCCGATGCGTTCGGCCTCGGGCGATACGCGCAGCGGCACGATTTTGTTGATGAGCGACAGCAGGATGTAGCTGATGCCGAAGGCCCAGACGGCGGCGGTCAGCACGCCGGTGCCCTGGGCGACGAACTGTCCCCAGCGGTCGAGGCCGGTGCCGAGCGTTTCCAGGTCACCCAGGAGGGCGACCGCCATGGTGCCCCAGACACCGGCGACGCCGTGCACGGGAAAGGCATAAACCACGTCGTCGAGCCGCCATCGGTCGAGCAGCAGGGAGGTCAGCACGCAGAGCCCGCCGCCGACGGCGCCCAGGGTCACCGCGCCCGCGGTCGATACGCAATGAGCCGCCGGCGTGATCGCGACCAAACCGGCGAGCGCGCCGTTGAGCATGGTCGGCACGTCAAGCCGCTTCATGGTGATGGGGCCCAGCAGCATCGCGCCCAGGCCGCCGAAGGCACCGGCAATGACGGTATTGAGGATGATATGCGGCACCTTGTCCGTGGCCGCCAGGGTGCTGCCGCCGTTGAACCCGATCCAGCCGACCCAGATGATGAACACGCCGAGCGCCGCCAGCGGCAGCGAATGGCTGCGAAAGGGGGCGCCCGACCCGTCGAACCGCCCGGTGCGGGGACCGATGATGATCACGGCGGCCAGACTGACCCAGCCGGCCACGGAATGCACCACCGTGCCGCCGGCGAAGTCGACGAAGCCCAATTCCACCAACCATCCAGGATCGCCGCCGAAGGCACCGCCCCAGGCCCAATGGCCGAACACAGGATAGATGGGCAGGGCGACGACGAGGCTGATCAGGAGGTATCCCGTGTAGCGCGCCCTCTCGGCGATGGCGCCGGACACGATGGTCGTCGCCGTGCCGCAGAACATGAGCTGGAAAACGAAGAAAGCCGCCGATTTGGGATCGGTCAACGAGAACAGAAAATTTTCAGACCCGATCAGGCCGTTGTGACTGGCGCCGAACATCAGGCCGAAGCCGACGAACCAGAACACCCCGGCGGAGATGCAGAAGTCGGCGAAGTTCTTGGCCGCCACGTTGATCGAGTTCTTGGAGCGGACGGAACCGCTTTCCAGGCAGCAGAACCCGGCCTGCATCATGAAGACCAGTGACGACGCGGTCAAAATCCAGACGATGTCGACTTTGGTTGCGTCCATCAGGTTCTGCCTGCAGGTATCAGCCGGTTATTCATCAGGTCTGGAATGGCCTGTATTGGTCGGCTGCCTACCGAGGCACCGCATCGGCGTGTAAGCAAAAAATCCCTCCCCCACGGAGTGGTTCGTCAATGTTGCAGTGCAACATGTAAAGAATATTACGGGTCCCTTCGATTGCAGACAAGTCCCAAGACGGTCAATTGATTAGACTAAATGGCACCGTCGCCGCCCGTTACGGCAGGCTTTGCGGAACTGGCTGCCCGTATCTCCGGTCGGATCGGATGGCGGTCGGCGAAAATAGATACAAATTCCGCAGAGCAAAACTGAATTTCGAAAATTGACCAAATTATTCCGTCGTGACAAAGTGCCGCCCGCTCGGGAGAGGATTTCCCGTCCCGGGCCTGAATGAGGAGGCGGCGCGCACCGGCGCCGGACACAAGAACATGGCTGGCCGTGCCGACCGCAGCGCCCTGCCGCTGGACGATTATCCCGAAGCAACCGAAACCGAAGACCGGCAGTTCGTTACCGCCCTGGCGCGGGGGCTCAGCGTTCTGCGCGCGTTTCAGCCCGGCGACGGCGTGCTCGGCAACGGCGACATCGCCGAGCGCACGGGCCTGCCCAAGCCGACGGTGTCGCGCCTGACCCATACCCTGACGCGGCTGGGCTATCTGGTCCACGCGGAACGCTTGGGCAAATACCGGCTGGGGCCGGGGGTTCTGTCGCTGGGCTATTCGCTGCTTGCCAACATGGACATCCGCAAGATCGCGCGGCCCTACCTGCAGGAGTTCGCCAACGCCTCCGGCCTGTCGCTGGCCCTGGGCTCCCGCGACCGCCTGAACATGGTCTATCTGGAACACGCCCGCGATGCCGGTTCGGTGACGCTGCGCCTCGACATCGGCTCGCACATTCCCATCGCCACCACGGCCATGGGCCGGGCTTTTCTGGCGGCCATTCCCGAGGATGAGCGCGCCTATCTGATGACGGCCATGGCCGAACGCGCGGGGCCGGCCTGGCCGGTCATGGCGAAAGGCATCGAGCGCGCCGTCCGGCAGGTCGCGACCCAAGGGTTCTGCACATCCTTCGGGGAATGGCAGCACGACGTCAACGCGGTCGGCGTGCCGCTCCGGTCCTTGGACGGGGCCACGGTCATGGCGCTCAACTGCGGCGGCCCGGCCTTTCTGCATAAGCCGGAAAAGCTGGAGGCCGAATGGGGGCCGCGTCTGGTCAACGTGGCGCGCACCATCGAAGCGGAAATGCAGAACGGATTGGCCGCCCAGGGAACCTGGTAACGGCAGGCCGCAGCGGGAGAAACAAGCATTGGACCTGAACCTGACGCCCGAGGAATTGGCCTTTCAGAACGAAGTGCGCGGGTTCCTGCGCGCCAACATCCCGCCCGCGACCAAACGCAAGGTCGATCTCGGCCTGAAGCTGGTGAAGGACGATTACGTCGTCTGGCAGCGCATCCTGCATGAACGGGGCTGGATCGCCCCCAGCTGGCCCAAGGAATACGGCGGTCCGGGCTGGTCGCCCGTGCAGCGCTACTTGTACGAAGAAGAACTGGCGGCGGCGTCCAGCCCGCGGCTTATCACCTTCGGGCTCAAGATGCTGGGGCCGGTGCTGATCGAATTCGGCACGCCGGAGCAGAAGCAGCGTTTCCTGCCGCGCATCCTGGCCAGCGAGGACTGGTGGTGCCAGGGCTTTTCCGAACCGGGGGCGGGGTCCGATCTGGCGTCGCTGACGACCCGGGCGGTGCGGGACGGCGACCACTATATCGTCAACGGCCAGAAGACCTGGACCACCCTGGCGCAATACGCCGACTGGATCTTCTGTCTGGTGCGCACCTCGACCGAGGGCAAGAAGCAGCAGGGCATCTCGTTCCTTTTGATCGACATGAAGACCCCGGGCGTCACCGTGCGCCCGATCAAGACGTTGGACGGCGGCCAGGAAGTCAACGACGTGTTCCTGGAAAACGTTCGGGTTCCGGCGGAAAACCTGGTGGGCAAGGAAAACGACGGCTGGACCGTCGCCAAGTTCCTGCTCAGCCACGAACGGTTCGGTATTGCCGGGGTCGCGCGGTCCAAGAAACAGATGGAACGCCTGCGCGACATCGCGGCCAAGGAAATGAAGCGCGGCCGCCCGCTGATCGAGGACGCCCGGTTCCGCGAACGCATGGCCGAGGTCGAGATCGAGTTGACGGCGCTGGAGATGACCGAACTGCGCCTGCTGTCCGAGGAAGCCGCCGGGCGCAAGCCGGGCCCCGAGGCCTCGATCCTCAAACTGAAGGGCACACAGGTGCAGCAGGGCATCACCGAACTGCTGCTGGAAGCCGTCGGCAACCGCGCCCATGCCTTCGATCCGGGAATTCTGGATGACGACTGGCCGGGGCCGGGCAACGATGGCCTGCCCGTGCCGGAACACGCGGCGACGGTGGCCAGCCATTACTTCAACTGGCGCAAGGCGTCGATCTACGGCGGCAGCAACGAAATCCAGCGCGGCATCATCGCCAAGGCGATCCTCGGGCTCTGACAGGCATCTTCCGACCATGAACTTCACCTTCTCCGACGAACAAATCCTCATCCGTGACATGGCGGAACGGTTCTTCCGCGACGACTACGGGCTGGAAGCCCGGCGCAAACATCAGGCCATGCCCGGCGGGTTCTGCCGCGACACCTGGGCGCAATACGCCGATATGGGCTGGCTGGCGCTCGGCATTCCCGAGGATTTGGGCGGCATCGGCGGCGGTGCGGTCGACATGGCGATCCTGATGGAAGCCATGGGCGGCGGTCTGGCGGTCGAACCGTTCCTGGCGACCGTGGTGCTGGGCGGCACGCTGGTCCGGGACGGCGCGTCGCCGGACGTTCGGGCGGACCTGCTGCCGCAATTGGCCGCGGGGGAATTGCATCTGTCCTTCGCCTGTTCAGAGGCGCAATCGCGCTATGACCTCAATGACGTGCGGACCCGCGCCCGTGCCGACGGGGGCGGCTTCG
This sequence comes from Thalassospiraceae bacterium LMO-SO8, assembly GCA_031655335.1. Classification (NCBI taxonomy): domain Bacteria; kingdom Pseudomonadati; phylum Pseudomonadota; class Alphaproteobacteria; order Rhodospirillales; family Thalassospiraceae; species Thalassospiraceae bacterium LMO-SO8. The sequence goes on from CP134226.1 coordinate 2,622,913, forward strand.
TCCTGAATGGCGTGAAGACCATGGCGCTCCACGCCGGGACGGCGGACAAGATCGCCGTCACGGCGCGCACCGCGGGCGACGAGCGCGACGACGGCGGCGTCACGGTGTTCCTGATCGACGCCGACGCCCCCGGGGTGACGATCACGGATTACGCCACGGTCGATGGCCTGCGCGCCGGCGACGTGACGTTGGAAGGCGTGCGTGTTGGCGCCGACGCGGTGCTGGGCGACATCGACGGCGGCCTGGCGCTTGCCGAAACGGTGGTCGACCGGGCGGCGGCCCTGGTTTCGGCGGAAGCCGCCGGGCTGATGGCCGCCCTCACGCGTGATACGGTCGCCTTCCTGAAGGAGCGCAAACAGTTCGGCCGTCCCTTGGGCGATTTTCAGGCCCTACAGCACCGCGCCACGGAGATGTACATGGAAACGGAACTGACCCGCTCCCTCGCCTACATGGCCGCCGTGCGCCAGGATGGCGGCGACCGGGAGGCCGCCCGCCGCGCGGCGTCCCAGGCCAAGGCCAAGGCCGGGCAGGCGGGCCGGCTGATCGGCCAGGAAGCGGTGCAACTGCACGGCGGCATGGGGGTGACGGACGAGATGCCCGTGGGTCATTACTTCAAGCGCCTGACCCTGATCGATCACAGCTTCGGCGACCGGGCGCATCATCTGGACCGTCTGGCGGACATGTCATGATCGCCGGAAATGCGAAGGAACCCGCCGTTCTCGGCCTGCTGTGGCTGGTGGCGCTGGCGGTCTCAGCCATCGGTCCGGCGGACTACCTGACCTGGTTCATGGAAGTCCTGCCGGTGATGATCGCCCTGGTCCTGATGGTGGCGACGCAGCGCGGCTTTCCCCTGACGCCGCTGCTTTACCGCCTGGCCTTCCTGCACGGGTTGGCGTTGATCCTGGGCGGCCATTACACCTATGCCCATGTGCCCCTGGGGTTCTGGTTTCAGGATCTGTTCGACCTGGCGCGCAATCCTTATGACCGCATCGGGCATTTCTTCCAGGGTTTCGTGCCGGCGCTTCTGGCGCGGGAAGTTTTGATCCGCAAGGGCTTCCTGCCTCGGGGACGCATGCTGTTTTTCATCGTGACCTGCATTTGCCTGGCGTTCAGCGCGTTTTACGAACTGATCGAATGGTGGGCGGCGGTGCTCCTGGGGCAGGGGGCGATGGAATTCCTGGGCACCCAGGGCGACGTATGGGACAGCCAATGGGACATGTTCATGGCCTTGATCGGCGCGGTCCTGGCGCAGGTTCTGCTGGCCCGTCGCCACGATCACGAGATCGCGAACATCAGATAATGCTGATTTCGTGGACAACGCTTCCGTGACATAATCATCCTAGAATCACCAGTTTGGGAGGCTAACACCATGAAGAAGCTTATCCTTTCCGCCGTGGCCGCGATCCTGCTTGCCGCGTCACCGGCCTATGCCGGTTCATGCCCGAAAATCATGAAGCAATTTGACGCGGCGGTGTCCAAGTCAAGTGCCTCTGCCGAGGTCAAGGCGAAGGCGATGGCCCTTCGTGCCGAAGGCGAAGCCATGCACAAGGCCGGCAAGCATGCCGAGAGCGTCAAGGCACTGAACGACGCCATGAAGCTTATCGGCGGCATGTAGCACCACACAATCGTCGCATCACCGATATCGATACCGAACCGGCCCTTCGGGGCCGGTTCCATTTTCAGCCCTTCTGGTTCTCTTCCCCCACGACCAAGAGCCTTTCCATGACCATCACATCCATTGAAATCCTGCGTGTCGGCGTTCCCTTCGACACCGGCGGTCCGCGCCAGGGCATGCGTCCCGGCCTCAACACCAACCCCTGGCTGATCAACGAATCCCTGATGGTCCGCATTGAAACGGCGGACGGGCTGGAGGGCTGGGGCGAGGGCTTCGGTCATTTTTCCAACCCCGGTACGGAAGCGATGCTCAAGGACCTGATCGCGCCCTGGTTCATCGGCCGCGACACGGCGGATCTGGAAGGCCTGATGGAGGGGGCGCACAAGTCGTTCTTCGGTTTCGGCCGTCAAGGACCTTGCATGTACGCGCTGTCGGCCCTCGACACCGCGTTGTGGGATCTGCGGGCGAAGCGGGCCGGAAAACCACTGTATCAGCTTCTGGGCGGACCGGCGGGCGACGCCACGATCACCCGCTATGCCTCGCTCATGCGCTATGGCGGCGACCGGGACGCCATCGCCCGCAACACGGACCGCGCCGCCAGTCTGGGCTTTCCCATGGTCAAGCTGCACGAACGCGACATGCCCGCCTTCATGGCAGCGCGCGAGGCCGCGCCCGAGGGTGTGGCCATCACGCTGGACGTCAACTGTCCCTGGAGCGTCGAGGAAGCCTGCGGCGTCGCCCGTGAATTGAAAGACCGCGCACATGTGAAGGGCGGATTTTTGTGGCTGGAAGAGCCCGTCTGGCCGCCCGAGGATTTCGACGGCCTGGCCCGCGTGCGCGGCGAGGGAACCGGCATTTCCGGCGGCGAGAACGTCGGATCGCTGACCGAATTCGCCCATGCCATCCAGTCGGGGGCCTACGACATCATCCAGCCCTCGGTCGCCAAGATGGGCGGGGTATCGACGGTGAAGGAGGTCTTTCCCATGGGCCGGGCGGCGGGCCTGCGCGTGGTGCCGCACAGTTTTTATTGGGGCCCCGGATACGTGGCGACGGCGCATATCATCGCGGCGCAGCCACAGGCGGAATGGCTGGAAACGGCCTTCATCGAATATGAAGAGAATCCCCACGATCTGATCGACCCGTTTGATCCGGTGATGGTTTTGAAGGCGGACCGCGCGGGCCTCGGCTTCAATGCCGACGAAGACCTGTTCGATCGCCACCTGATTTCTCGCAGCGTGATTTCCTGATCTCTCCTGATCCAAAGGAACCCCGGCCATGAAAACCCGTCGCCTGCTTGCCGCCGCCCTGGTTCTAACCGCCCTGGCGGCCCCGGCCGCCCGTGCCCTCGAGGCCTATCCCAGCAATCTGACCGGCCAGTTCATGGAGTGGTGCACGGGCAAGGCGGGCAGCACGGAAACGGCCTGCACCTGCGCCCTCAAGCGCCTGGCCCAGACCGTGCCGCCGGCGGCCCTCACCAGCTTCGTCGCCGACAAGACCGGCGGCGGGTCGGGCTTTTCCATGTCGACGGCGACCGTCGCCACGGCGGCCCTGGTGACCGACGCCCTGACCGCCTGCGTCAAATAGGAAAAGGCCCGCCGGGGTACGGCGGGCCTTTCGTGCGTGACGTGACCGGGCGCGGAGATCAGTGAATCTCCTTCGCCCCCTTCATGGCGGCCTTCAGCTTTTCGATGTCGAAGTCCGGCGCCTTGGCGGCGGTCAGGATGACCGCCTCACGGCGGGAAATCCGAGCCACGGCTTCGGGGATTTTCTTCACCGCCGCATCTGGGATCATCACCGCGCCATGGTGGTCGGCGTGGATGATGTTGTTGGTGACCACGGTCATGCCGTGGATGGTCACCTGACAGTCGATGTCGACGACATGGACCCAGGCGTGGGACGGGCCGACCTCGCCGCCGATCAGGTTGAAGCCGCGCGCGCTGTCCTTGAGATCGCGAAACGATCCGTTGGTCACGCCGCCGACAGCACCCAGGCCCTTGTGCACGGTGGTCTGAACCTCGCCCCAGAAGGCGCCGTAACCGGGCCGGGGGTCGATGTCCTGGATCACCACCACGGTCGGCTTGGGACCTTGGGCGATGTACTCGTAATAGGCTTCGCGCTTGGCCGCCATTTCCGCCGGCGTCTCGTTGGGCGGTTCGGCGGCGCGGATGGTCGCGGTGCGGGCATAGCCGCAGATCGGCGGCAAGTCCGGGTCGAGCGGCACCAAGGGCTCGGTGGTATAGCCGTGGCCCCGCCGTTCCGGGACGATTTCCTCAAGCGCGTTGCAGATGGTTGGCGTGTCCCATTGGGTCAGGACCGCCAGGTCCTCCGGCGTGAAATCGGTCAATTGGATGTCCTCTCTTTTTGGTTTTCGTCGCGCCCTATTCGGCCGCGCGGGTTTCCGCCGGTCCGGCGAAGGAGGCTTCGTCGAACGACCGTTCGTTGTCCCACACGTTCTTGGGGATCGGCAAGCCCGCGAAGTCGGCATCGGTCAAAGGCCGGTCCGGCTCGATCCCCAGTTTCTCGCGCAGCATCAGGATGATCTGGCGGGTGTGCTGGCCCGTGTGCCAGCCCGTGCGCTCCAGAACCTCATGCAGCGTGACCTCGCCGTAATAGACCTTGCCCGGCTGCTTGAAGTCGGTGGTCTTGCCGTCGCGGTCCCACCAGGCGGCGAACCGCGCACGGGTATTTGCGCCGTAATCCAGCAGGTCCTGTTTGCTTTTCATGGTCCCGGGCAGAATGGATTTCAGCGCCTCGTAGGTATAGGGCGTATCATTCTCGACCCGGTTGAGGAACACGTCTGCAATGTTGAAGACGTGATAGACCAACTGCCGGTAGGAACGCGGCCGGCCCGGCAGAAGCTCGTCCAGGCGCTCTTCCGGAATTTGTGCAAGATAGCGCCCGGCGGCGTCCAGGTTCTGCAGGACCTTGTCCTTCATGTCCTCGGGACTGAGCATCTTGTGGCCGTCGTAGTCGAAGCCGGCGACCTTGGCGACGTCGCGGAACACGGCGCCGTTGGCCCATTTGTCGCCCTTGGCGACGATCGGAACCAGGCGCACGCCCAAGGCTTCCAGTTCCTTGAAGCCGTTCTCGTCCTCGATCACGTTGACGGAGACGAAAGGGATGCCGTGTTCAAGCAGAAATTCCTTGGTTTTTAGGCAGCTGGAGCAACCGGGCTGCCAGTAGACCTTGACGGGCGGGCCTTCGCCTTCGGGAAGGCTTTGCGTTGATTGGGACATGTGACGTTTCCTCTCTGTTGGACTATTGAACCCAGCCCCTTTTGTATACAAAAGGATAGGCCTCGCGCCGTGATGTAGGCAAGCCGCATTGTCCCCGGCAGGGTGGGGGATCGGAAAAAATCTACAGCGGCGCCATAGAAAAACGAAGGCTTGCCGCAGGGGCCCGGCGCGCTAATCTGGCGCGCGATCATCCATAACCAGAATAAACGACCCCAGGAGACCTTCCTTGACCCCCTTAGCCGGCATCCGCATTCTCGACCTGACCAACGTCCTGGCCGGACCCTTCTGCTGCCATCAACTGGCCCATATGGGCGCCGACGTCATCAAGGTAGAGGTCCCGGGATCGGGCGACCTCGCCCGCCAGTTGGGCGCCGATCCGGATTTGAACCGGAAGGGCATGGGAACCTCGTTCCTGGCCCAGAACACCGGCAAACGGTCCATCACGATCAACATGAAATCGGACAAGGGAAAGGAGGTGTTTCACCGCCTCGTCGCCACGTCCGATGTTCTGGTGGAGAACTTCCGGCCCGGCGTCATGGACCGCCTGGGCGTCGGTTATGAGGTGCTGAAAAAAGAACATCCCAACCTGATCTATTGCGCCATCTCGGGTTTCGGGCAGGACGGCCCCCTGAAATCCGCCCCCGCCTATGACCAGATCATTCAGGGCATGGCGGGCGTGATGTCCGTGACCGGAACGCCGGAAACCGCGCCGCTGCGCGTCGGCTATCCCATGGCGGACACCATCGGCGGCATGACGGCGGCCTTCGCCGTGGCTTCGGCCCTTGGCAACAAGGATCCGAACAACCGCGGCTGCTTCATCGATGTCGCCATGCTGGAGGCAGTCCTCTCGACCATGGGCTGGGTGGTTTCCAACTTTCTGCAACTGGGCATGGAGCAGCGGCCCATGGGCAACGACAACTTCACGGCCAGCCCGTCCGGCACCTTCCGCACCGGCGACGGGCCGATCAACATCGCCGCCAACAAGCAGGAACAGTTCGAGGCCGTCTGCGACGTGGTCGGCCGCCCGGACCTGAAGACCGATCCCCGTTTCGCCGAACGCCAGGCGCGTCTCGACAATCGGCAGGAGTTGACGGCGCTGCTGGAGGATGCCATGGCCGCGAACACCGCCAGCCATTGGCGCGCGGCCCTGAATGCCGCCGGGGTGCCGGCGGGCGAGGTCCTGACCGTCCCCCAAATTCTGGCGCATCCGCAGATCGCCGACCGCGGTCAGATCGCCACCTTCGAAAACGTGCCCGGTGTCGACCGTGACGTAAGGGTGGCGCGGGCGGGGATCAAGATCAACCACGCCCCCGTGGCCACAAAAACGCCCCCACCGTTGCTGGGCCAGGACACGGACGAGCTGCTGGGCGAACTCGGCTTTTCCGCCGACGACATCGCGGCGCTCAAGGCGGACAAGGCGGTATGACCGGGGAGCCGGCGCATCCGCTCGATCTGGGCGCCCTCGCCGACCACATGGCGGCGCACCTCGACGGGGTGACGCCACCCTTGACCGCCCGCCAGTTCGCCGGCGGCATGTCGAACCCGACGTTCGAATTGACGGACGCATCGGGACGCCGCTTTGTCCTGCGCAAGAAACCGCCGGGCGACCTTTTGCCGTCGGCCCATGCGGTGGACCGGGAATTCCGCATCATGTCGGCGCTTCGGGGCGGCGACGTACCGGTCGCCGATCCCTTGCTGCTGTGCATGGACGATACCGTGATCGGGCAGGCGTTCTATGTCATGGCTCATGTCGACGGCCGGGTGTTCCGCGAACTGGAGCTGCCGGGCATGACGGCATCGGAGCGGGCGGCGATCTATGACGCCATGAACGATACTCTGGCCAGGCTGCATTGCGTCGATTGGCGGGCGGCGGGATTGGCCGATTTCGGGCGGGAAGGGGGCTATGCGGCACGCCAGGTCAAGCGCTGGACCGGCCAGTACCAGGCCTCGGCCACGGATGATCTTGCGGCCATGAACCGGCTGATCGACTGGCTGCCGGAAAACCTGCCGGCAAATGCGGAAACGACCATCGCCCATGGCGATTTCCGACTGGAGAACATGATCTTTCATCCGACGGAGCCGCGCGTGCTGGCCGTTGTCGATTGGGAACTGTCGACCCTGGGCGACCCGCTGGCCGATCTTGCCTACAACTGTCTGCCCTGGCACATGCCCGACGCCCGGCGCGGTGACCTGCGCGCCAACGATCCGGCGCAGACCGGCATCCCGGCGGAAGCGGATTATCTTGCGGCCTATGCCCGGCGCACGGGCCGCACCGATGGTCAAAACGGGGAAGATTGGGGCGATTGGACTTTCTATCTGGTGCTGTCCCTGTTCCGCCTGGGGGCGATCGCCCAGGGGGTCTACAAACGCGGGCTCGACGGCAATGCTACCTCGTCGGCGGCGCTTCAGCGTCGTGACGTCTGCCGCAATCTGTCGCAGATCGCCTGGGCCTTGATCGAGGCGGCGGGACGGGACTAGAGCCTATTATCTTGATACGGAAGCCCGGACAATCGATCTCAGCCGTTTCCGTATCAAGATAATAGGCTTCTAGGCCGCGCCGCGCGTCGGCGGGTTGACGACGCGTGCCTTCGGCAGATGGATGCGGGCCGTCGTGCCTGTCCCGGGGGTACTGTCCAGGGACACCCGGCCGCCGTGCAGTTCGACCAGCGATTTCACCAACGTCAGGCCGAGCCCAGATCCCCGGCGGGAAGCAACGTATTCATGGGCTCTGCGCTGCGCGAAGGGCTCGAATATCCGGGCAAGGTCGGGTTCGGCGATCCCGATGCCGGTATCCGCCACGGTAATCACGCATTCCCCGGCGTCGTCGAGGGCGACGGACAGATCGATGCGACCGCCGGGACGCGTGAATTTCACGGCATTGGACAGCAAATTGAGGACCGATTGATAAATCGCCCGCCGGTCGGCGTGAACGAACAGGCCCGTTTCAAGGCCGTGGGCCTCAAGGGTCAGTGGGGTCGAGGCCTCCCATCCCTTGACGACCTGGAGCGCGCCATGGACGCATTTGCCGATGTCGAAATCGCTTTCCGTCAGCTCGTACTTGCCGAAGTCGATCTTCGACAGGTCGAGCACATCGTTGACCAGGGACAGCAGATGATCGCCGCTGTCGTAGATGTCCTGCACGTATTCCCGGTGCTTGGGGTTCTCCAGCGGACCCAGATCGCCGCGCAACAGAACCTGGGTCAGTCCCTGGATCGAATTCAAGGGCGTGCGGAACTCGTGACTCATATGGGCGAGGAACCGCCCCTTGGCCCGCTCCGCCTCGCGCGCGCGGTTGCGTTCGATGTTGAGAACGTGGTTCTGGCGGCGCAATTGCAGGGCCGTCCAGATGGCGACGCCGGCGGGAAGGCTGAGCGCCAGAATGGCCAGTCCCGCGGCGCGCCATCCGAACGTCCGGAAATCGGCACGCAGCGCCGCCGTTTCCGCGGTGCGGTCCATGTAGACCTCGGCGACCGCGACCATGCGTTCGTTGCGCCATACAGGCACATAGGTTTCTGCGTAGACGTCCGGGCGGTCGGGCTTGAGCCTGCCGTCCTCCAACTCGGAATAGGGCTCGCCCGTTTCAACCACCGAGAGCGCCTTCCAATTGTCCTCGCCCACTGTCGGATTGTTGGCGAGATCCGTGTGCAGGTCGTCGGAGATCAGCCGAATGCGGCCCTTGGTGTCGAACAGCTTGAACCGAAAGATGTCGCCGAACCCCCGCACGCCGTTGAGAAACTGCTGCTCCTCTCCGCTGAGCGGGGCACCCTTGGCGATGTCCTCGATCCGGTTCATGCGGTTGCCGATGTAGCCGGCCCAGGCGATCGAGGTGCGTTCCGCCTGCTCAATCACAATCCGCTCAAGGGTCGCGTTGAAGGTTGTGACGCCGACAAAAATCAGCACGGCGAAAACACCCAGCGCAAGCGCGACGATCGGGACGAGCCGGTGTTTCAAAAAATCATATCCGCGTAGATGGCAAGTTTCTGGAATCTAAGACATTATAACCGTTGGCGGCCTGAGCGCATATATAACCAAAGGCTGATCGGTGATGGTCTGAAAGGGGCGGGCGGGGAGAACGATGAGCGGTCGGTTTGCCTTATTGGTTTGTATTCTGGTTCTGGCCGTTCATCCGCTCGGTGCGGATCCCCGGTCTCCTCTGGCGGTGCTGTCCGGGGGCGGACACTTCGTCATGGTGCGTCACGCCCTGGCCCCGGGTGGCGGGGATCCGAAAGGGTTCACGCTGGACGACTGTTCGACACAGCGCAATCTGAACGATGTGGGACGCGCCCAGGCGCGGCGTATCGGAGAAACATTCCGCGCCGGAGGGATCGCGCAGGCGCGGGTGTTCACCAGCCAATGGTGCCGTTGCCGGGACACGGCGGCGGGCATGGCGCTTGGCCCGGTCGTGGCATTGCCGATTCTGAACTCATATCATCGGGAACCCAATCAGAAGGACAGCCGGCTCGCGGAGCTTCGTAAATGGATTGCCGAACAGCCGCTGGACCAACCGACGGTTCTGGTCACGCATTTCACGGTGATCTCGGGGCTGATAGGCATCGGCCCCCGGCCCGGTGACATCGTCATCGTGCGGCGTGACGGCGACGGCCGCTTCACGGTTGTCGCAACGGTGACGATGGACTGATCGGAAATCTGGGAGTGGCAAGGAAACCGTCCTTGCCGGCGGGGTCAGCTGGCGGTCGAACCGGATCGCTGGGGAAGGGGGGCGTCGTTGCGCCAGGCGCTCGATCCCTTGCAGCGCGGGCAGATCCGTTCTCCGGACCAAGCGCTCATGAACCGGGTCTCGCACCGAAGACAGGTCCGCGTCTTGGGCCGGTCGGAGGAAACCTGGCCGCCGTCGGCGTCCGTTTCATAATCCTTGGTGTCAATGGCGTCGGTCACGGGGCTTCTCTTCGTTCAATATCTTCGTACAAATGCCGCGTTCAACGGGCCGTGCGGCCTCAGAAGCGATGGAATTGGGGCAAGTTGCCGGCGGGCTTCTTCTTGCCTGCCTTGATGGGCTTCACGGTCGTTGCGGCCGTCGCGGCCTTGGCGGGTTTTGCCGGCTTGGCGGCGGCTTCGCGTTCGGCCTCTTCGCGCTCGACGGCTTCCTTGGCCAGACGCTGCGCCTTCAGTTTGGCCACGTGCTGGGATTTCTCGTCGCGCTCGCGCTCTTTATCCTCGAGCACTTTTTTGTTCTTTTTCTGAGTGGCGAGAAATTCGTCTTCCGCTCGTGAACGGGCGGTCGTGCGTTGGCGGGGCGATGTCGACACGGGGGCTCTCCTTTGCTGTAACGAAGGTGGAGGCAGCATGAAATGCAGACACCCCGCGGACGATTGAGCCCGCCCCCGGCCCAAAAGCAGGGGGCGGGATCTCAGACGTTAGTTAGTCGGCGATCGACAGGTTCTCAGCAGAGGACTTGCCGTTCTGCCCGGCCTGGAGGTCATAGGTGACCTTCTGGCCTTCGCGCAGGGAATGAATGCCGGCGCGTTCGACGGCGGAGATATGCACGAAGGCATCCTTCGAGCCGTCGTCGGGCTGAATGAAGCCGAAACCCTTGTTCGGGTTAAACCATTTCACGGTACCAGTAGCCATTGTCGTTTTCCTCGTTCAATGGGTGAAGCAAATGCGCCCCGCACCATGCGCGGCGCGGCGTTTTAACGTTCACATTGTCAGGGGATAACGAAGCTACCCGGCGAACCGGTATCTAAGATCGACATAACAAATGTAACACGTATGAGCCATATGGGGGTGAAAAGGCCCAAAAGTCAATGGTCTGGCTTCCCGTGTTGTCGTCGCGAAGCCGTCGATAGCCTTGAAAAAAATCAAAAATTTCCGAAAAGGACGATTTTTAACAACGGCCTACAGTCGATTTCATGAGTATTTAAGGAAGCCCGGCCGGATAAATAAAATTTTGCGATTGTTCGCATTGTTATTTTTCAATTCTGGGAAATTCACCGCGCCAAGCCAAGCATTGCGCGATTGACCGATTAGAAACCATAGACGAGCGAGGCCTTGGTCAGGGTGTCCGTGGCCTCGGTTCCCGCCGGCGCGCCCGAGTTATGCTCCAGGTGATAGGACAGGCGCCCGGACAGGCTGCCGATGATCGTCATGGTCAGGGCGGCGGTGTTTTCGGTGATCGTCCGCTCCTCCCCCCATGTTATCGACGCTTTGTTGGAGAAGGTGGCGTTATCCGACATCTGCCAGCGCAGTTCGAGCCCGCCCCGCGCGCCGGGTTCGACGAGTTGTTTTTCCGTCGCCTTCACTTCGCTGAGACGGAGGGCGGGGCCGGCGGTCACCTCAAGGTCGAGGTCGTCCGACTGGATGACCTTGTAGCCTAGCCCGCCGGCCTGGGTCAGTTCGTAGGTGAAGCCGCTGAACCGATCGTCGTCGTAATCGATCAACCCGAAAACGAAAGCGCGGTCCGTGAAGAGATATTTCGCAGTGCCGCCCAGGCGCAAATGCTGGGTGTTGATGGTGCCGGCGTCCTTGGCGAAATCGTAACTTGCCGTTGCTTCGGCTTCCCATCGTCCACGGGTGTAGCCGACCTTGGCCGCCGCGTTGACCTCTTCCGTTTCCGTGTTGCCTGTGGCGCGCCCGCCACCCAGTTCGATTTCGCCCGACCATTGGCCCGGTACGCCGCGGGGGGGTATGGGCGGGGCGGCGGCTGTGCCGCCGGTTGTCACGGAGGTGCCGTTCGCGGCGGCGCTGATGCGGTCGCTAAAGGCAGGGAAGGCGGCGGCGGCGGCGGCGACCAGGTCGTCCCGGTGCCGAGGGGCCGAGGTGACCGCATGGGTCACCAGGCTTTCCAACTGGCGGGGTTCGGACGCAATGGCGGACACCAGCGTCAGTTTCAGGCCGGCGATATCATCGCGGTGGGCGGCCTCGGCCATGCGGGAAAAGGCAGCGGTTCCTTCATTTCCCGTTGCCGCGCGAAGGGTGGACGCACCCGAAAGGAAGGTGGCGAGAATCAATAAAAACAGTCCCGCCCCGACGGGCGGGTTGGAGAACTTGGGCATGACGATCCTAATTTTCTGTGTTCAGCGCCGGCGGCGGGGCCGGCGCGTCGCCCCGCGGTTCGGCACGCGGAGGAGGAACGAAACGGTCGTTTCCGCACGGAAACGGCCGGGACGATCATGTGCGACCGTCCCACAGGGCCTAACACGGCCTCATGCCCGAATGCAAATTCGCCCGGAAAAACCCGGGTCAGCCGCGCGGCGGCCAGTTCATCTGGCGGCGCAGTTCCGTGCGCGCGATCTGGCGGCGGTGGACCTCGTCGGGGCCGTCGGCGAACTTGAGCGCCCGCATGCGCGCCCAGTAATAGGCCAAGGGCGTGTCCTGGCACATGCCGGCGCCGCCGAAGGCCTGGATCGCGCGGTCGACGACCGCCAGCGCCATGTTGGGAGCGGCGACCTTGATCATGGCGATCTCCTGGCGGGCCGCCTTGTTGCCGACCTCGTCCATCATCCAGGCGGCCTTGAGGACCAGCAGGCGGCACATTTCGATCTCGATGCGGCTCTGGGCGATGCGTTCCTGGGTTACGCCGCGGTCGGCCAGGGCCTTGCCCCAGGTTTCCCGCTCGGTCGCGCGCTTGCACATCATTTCCAGCGCCCGTTCGGCGATGCCGATGATGCGCATGCAGTGATGGATGCGCCCCGGGCCCAGGCGCCCCTGGGCGATCTCGAACCCGCGCCCTTCGCCCAGCAGCATGTTACCGGCGGGCACGCGGACGTTGTCGAACACGACCTCGCCGTGGCCGTGGGGCGCGTCGTCGAAGCCCATGACGTCCAGCATGCGCAGGACCGTCACCCCGGGCGTGTCGACCGGCACCAGGATCATCGACTGCTGGCGGTAGGTTTCGGCGTCGGGGTCGTTCTTGCCCATGACGATCATGACCTTGCAGTGGGGCGATCCGATGCCCGACGTCCACCACTTGCGCCCGTTGATGACGTAGTGGTCGCCGTCCCGGCGGATGCTGGTCTTGATGTTGGTCGCGTCCGACGACGCCACATCCGGTTCGGTCATGGCGAAGGCGGATCGGATGTCCCCGGCCAGCAGGGGTTTCAGCCATTGTTCCTTTTGATCCGCGTCGCCGTAGCGGACCAGGGTTTCCATGTTGCCCGTGTCGGGGGCGGAGCAGTTGAAGACCTCGGGCGCCCAGGGCACGCGGCCCATGATTTCGCACAGTGGCGCGTATTCCAGATTGGTCAGCCCGGCGCCCAATTCGCTTTCCGGCAGGAACAGGTTCCACAGGCCGGCGGCCTTGGCCTTGGCCTTCAGATCCTCGACGATGGGCAGAACCTTCCACCGGGTATCGCCGCCCGCAAGCTGTTCCTGATAGAGCGCCTCGTTGGGATAAACCTCGGCCTCCATGAAGGCTGCGAGCCTGTCCGCCAGTTCAACGGTGCGGGGGGAGGGGGTGAAATCCATGGCGGTGTCCTTGGGTCTTTATCGATGGTCTGGTGGAAAGCGTGAGAAGTGTTAGCGCATCGCCCGGCGAATACAAGGCCCGCCCGGCCTCCGTTTCGCACTGCGAACCGTACTTTCATGGGTGCTTGATCTTGGCCGCGGCGTGCCGCCATAGTCCGAAAAACCCGGGTGCAATGTCTGGGATAAAGGCCAATGCCGCATGAAGGAGGAACACCCTTGCAGGGATTGATAATGGACGTGCCGCTGCTGACGTCGATGATCGTCAAGCACGCGGCCGCCTGGCACGGCGATGTCGAGGTCGTGACCCACCGGGTCGAGGGCGACATGCATCGCTATACCTACGCCGACGCCTACAAGCGCATGTGCCGCCTGGCCAACGCGCTGAAGCGCCTGGGCATCCAGCAAGGGGACCGGGTCGGCACCATGGCCTGGACCACCTATCGGCATTTCGAACTGTATTTCGGCATCGGCGGGTCGGGGGCGGTGATCCACACGATCAATCCGCGCCTGTTCCCCGACCAGATCGTCTACATCATCAATCACGCCAAGGACCGGGTGATGTTCATCGACACCACCTGGGTCGAGATGATGGAAGGCTTGCAGGACCAATGCCCGACCATCGAAAAATTCATCATCCTGTGCGACAGCGGCAAGATGCCGAAGACGTCGCTTCGGAACGCCGTCTGTTACGAAGACCTTCTGGCCGCCGAGGACGAGACCTTCGACTGGCCGGCGTTCGATGAGAAAACGGCGGTGGCGCTTTGCTATACCTCGGGCACCACGGGCAATCCCAAGGGCGTGCTCTATACCCACCGGGCCATGGTGCTGCATGCGATTGCCGGAACGTCCAGCGACCATCCGCTCTGCATCGATTCCCGCACCGTCCTGTTGCCGGCGGTCAGCATGTTCCACGTGCACGGCTGGATGGTGCCCTACGCCGCCCCCATTTCCGGCACCAAACTGGTGCTGCCCGGCCCGCACATGCACGGCGATAACATCTGCCGCCTGTTGGAAGAGGAAAAGGTCACCGTCACCGCCGGGGTGCCGACGATCTGGATCGGCGTGTTGGAGCATCTGAAGAAGACCGGCGGGAAATTGACCCATCTGAAGATCTGCAACATCGGCGGCTCGGCGCCGTCGCTCGCCATGATCAAGGCGTTCGAGGAAGACTACGGCGTTCACGTCGTCCATGCCTGGGGCATGACGGAACTAAGCGCCGCCGGCACCACCGGACGTCTGCGCCAGCGCCACCAGGACCTGCCGGCGGCCGAACGCTACAAGATTCAGCAGACCCAGGGCCGGCCGCTGTTCGGGTTTGAGGTCAAGATCGTCGATCTCGACGGCACCCGGCTGCCTCATGACGGTAAGGCCGTGGGCCAGATGTTCGTGCGCGGCCCCTGGGTCGCCGCCGCCTATTTCGAGGACGATGCCGCGACCGACGCCGCGTTCGACGCCGAGGGCTGGTTCGGCACCGGCGACATGGCCTCGATCTCGCCCGACGGGTTGGTTCGCGTTTCCGACCGTTCCAAGGACCTGATCAAGTCTGGTGGTGAGTGGATCAGTTCCATCGATCTGGAGAATTATGCTCTTACCCATCCCGACGTGGTGGAGGCGGCGGCGATCGCCGTCAAACATCCGAAGTGGGAGGAGCGGCCCCTGCTGGTCATCGTCCCGCGCCAGGGAGCGGCCGTCACGGCCGACAGCATCCGCGCCGTGCTGGCTGAACACGTCGCCAAATGGTGGCTGCCCGACGACATCGTGTTCGTCGAGGAAATCCCCCATACGGCGACCGGCAAGATTTCCAAGAAGGACCTGCGTGCGCACTTCGCCGACTATCGCTGGCCCGAGGCGGCCGGCGTCGCGGAATGAAACAGCACACCATTTTCACCTGATCGCGCCATGCTAAAGTTCCGGAAAGATCCAATCCGGGAGGAGACAATAAAATGAAACGCGCCGCCGATGCCTTGGTGGATACACTGGTGCTGCACGGTGTCGACCGTGTGTTCTGCGTGCCGGGAGAAAGCTACCTTGCGGTGCTGGACGCCCTGCATGACTGCGACGACATCCAGGTCGTGTCCTGCCGCCACGAAGGCGGGGCCGGGTTCATGGCCGTCGCCGACGCCAAGTTGACGGGAGCGCCCGGCATTGCCCTGGTCAGCCGCGGGCCAGGGGCCTGCAATGCCGCCATCGCCGTGCACACGGCGGAACAGGACGCGGTGCCGCTGGTTCTGTTCATCGGTCAGGTGCCGCGCGCCGACCTGGGCCGGGGGGCTTTTCAAGAGGTTGATTACAAGATCACCTTCGGCGACATGGCCAAGCATGTGGACGAGGTCCATGACCCCAAGAACCTGGCCAAGGTCGTCGCCCAGGCGTTTCAGATCGCCCAGGAAGGCACGCCCGGCCCCGTCGTCGTGGTCCTGCCCGAGGACATGCTGACCGACCCGGCGGAAGACACGGGCGTCAGCCCCATGGCGCTGGAAAAGCCCAAGGCGACGGACGCCCAGGTCAAGGCCGTGGCGGCGGCCGTCGGCCGCGCCACGCGGCCGGTATTGATCGCGGGCGGTATGCTGCGCGCCCCTTCGGCGCGGGCGGCGCTTCTGGCCTGTTCCGAGGCCTGGTCCCTGCCGGTCGCCGCCAGTTTCAAGAACCAGGACATCTTCCCCAACGAGCACGACCATTTCGCGGCCCATCTGGGGTACGGCGTGCCGGCCTCGATCCGCGAAACCTTGCAGGACGCGGACCTGATCGTCGCCGTCGGCACGCGCCTGGGCGACGTCACGACCCAGGGCTATCTGCTGCCCGAAGCGCCCCAGCCCAAACAACCCCTGATCCATGTCTATCCTGACGGCGAACACCTGGACCATGTGTTCGAAACGGCGCAGGCGGTCTGCGCCGATGCCGAGGATTTCATCGAACGGCTGGCGGCGATCACGCCGCCGCAGGCACCTCAGGGGCGGGGCGACTGGTTAAAGCGCCTGCGCGACGCCAACCGCAAGATGGCGGAGTGGAAGCCCTGGTCGGCGCCCGACGGCGTCAACTTCGGCCATGTCATCGCGGCCTTCCGCAACCAATTGAAGGACGACGCGGTCATCACCATGGACGCAGGCAACTTCAATTCCTGGGTCCATCGCTATTTCCCGTTCAAGCCGACGCAGGTTTTGCTGGGGGCGGTGTCCGGGGCCATGGGCCTGGGCGTGCCGTCGGCGGTGGCGGCGGCGCTGCGCCATCCGGACCGCCAGGTCGTTACCGTGTGCGGCGACGGCGGCACGCTGATGACCGGCAACGAGCTGGCGACCGCCGTGCAGTACGGAGCCCGGGTACGCATCTTCGTGTCCAACAACAAAAGCTACGGCACCATCCGCCTGCATCAGGAAAAATCCTTTCCCGGCCGCATCGAGGGGACCGATCTGGTCAACCCCGACTTCGCGAAATGGGCGGAAAGCTTCGGCGCCAAGGGCCTGCGCATCGACCGGGCCGAGGACGCGGATGACGTGCTCAAACAGGCCCTGGCCCATGACGGCCCCGTGGTCATCGATGTTTCGGCATCGCTTGAACACATCAGCGCCTATACCAACCTGAACAGCCTGAAACCGGGCAAGGCCCAATAGGTCTGCCGGTAAAACCAAAGGAAACCATCATGCCTGCATCCGATCCCGCAACGCCGGTCACCCTGGACATCAAGGGCCGTATCGCCGTCGTCACCATCGACAGCCCGCCGGTCAACGCCCTGGGCCATGCGGTGCGTAGCGGCATCATGGCGGCCCTGGACCGGGCCGAGGCCGATGCCGGCATCGACGCCGTGGTGATCCGGGGCGGCGGGCGGTGCTTTTCCGGCGGCGCCGACATCCGTGAATTCGGCACGCCCCCGGCGGAGCCGACCCTGCGACAAGTCTGTGCCCGGGTCGAGGAATTCCCCAAGATCGTGGTCGCGGCGTTACATTCCACAGCCTTCGGCGGCGGGTTGGAACTGCCGCTTTCCTGTCATTACCGGGTCGCCGACGCCTCGGCCCAGGTCGCCCTGCCCGAGGTCAAGCTGGGCATCGTTCCCGGCTCCGGCGGCACGCAGCGTCTGCCGCGCATTATCGGCGCCAAACGGGCGTTGACGGTCATTCTGTCCGGCGATCCGTTTTCCGCCGCCGAGGCGCGCGACCTGGGCGTGCTGGATGCCGTCGTCGAGGGCGACCTGACTGATGCCGCCGTGGCCTACGCGGCCAAGCTGGTGGCCGAGGGCGCCGCCCTGCGCAAGGTGCGCGACCTCGCCGTCGCCGATGCGGATACCGAGATCTTCGCCGAGGCGCGCAAGACCTGGGAGAAACGCTCGCGCGGGCTTCTCGCCCCGCTCGCCTGCATCGACTGCGTCGAGATCGCGGCGACCAAGCCCTTCGACGAAGGCATGAACGCGGAGCGCGAGATTTTCGTGAAGTGCCGGGATTCCGAACAGTCCAAGGCGCAGCGCCATCTGTTCTTCGCCGAACGCGAGGCCGCCAGGGTCAAGGACGTGCCGCGCGACACGCAGAAGCGGCCCGTCAACACCGCCGCCGTCGTCGGCTGCGGCACCATGGGCGGCGGCATCGCCATGTGCCTGGCCAATGTCGGCATTCCGGTGACTGTTCTGGAAACCTCCGAGGACGCCCTCAAGGCGGGGCTCGCCAAAATCGCAAAGAACTACGCCGCGACCGTGTCCAAGGGCCGCCTGTCCCAGGACGCCATGAACACCCGCATGGGCCTGATCAGCGGCACCACGGCGTATGCCGATCTGGGCGCCGCCGACATCGTCATCGAGGCCGTGTTCGAGGACATGGACCTGAAGAAGACGATCTTCGGCGAGCTTGATAAGGTGATGAAGCCGGGGGCGGTGCTGGCGACCAATACCTCGACCCTGGACATCGATGAGATCGCCGCCGCCACCAAGCGGCCCCAAGACGTCATCGGCACTCATTTCTTCAGCCCGGCCAACGTCATGAAGCTGATGGAGAACGTGCGCGGCAAGGAAACGGCCAAGGACGTGATCGCCACGGTCATGGCGCTGGGCAAGAGGATCGAGAAAATCCCCGTGCTGGTCGGCAATTGCGACGGCTTCGTCGGCAACCGCATGTACCACCGCTACACCCGCCAGGCCTATTTCCTGATCGAGGAAGGGGCCCTGCCGCAGCAGATCGACAAGGTGTTCCTAGATTTCGGGTTCGCCATGGGGCCCCTGGCCGTGGGCGACCTGGCGGGGCTTGATGTGTCCTATCTGGTGCGTAAGCGCCAGAAGCAGTTCATCAAGCCGGGCGAACGTTGGCCCGTGGCCGCCGACCGGGTGGTCGAGGCCGGGCGCAAGGGGCAGAAGACCAATGCCGGCTGGTACCGCTACGAGGAAGGCTCGCGCAAGCCGCTGCCGGACCCCGAGGTGCAGAAGATCATCGAGGCGACCTCGGCGGAGTTGGGGATCGAGCGCCGCGCGATCACGGATGTGGAAATCCACGAGCGCTGCTTCTATGCCCTGATCAACGAGGGCGCCAAGATTCTCGACGAAGGCATGGCTCAGCGGGCGTCGGACATCGACATCATCTGGACCAACGGCTACGGCTTCCCCATCGCCAAGGGCGGGCCCATGTTCCACGCGGATCAGGTCGGGGCCAAGCATGTGTACGAGCGCCTCGCCCATTGGGCCAAGGCCGCCTCCCCGGCATTGGAGCCCGCGCCGCTTCTGGAAAAGCTCGCCCGCACGGGCGGCAAGTTCGCCGACCTTTAAAGACCAAGAAGGAACAAGAATATGCAACGCGCCGTCATCGTTTCCACCGCCCGCACCCCCATTGGGAAAGCATCACGGGGGGCCTTCAACAACACCCATGGCGCGACCCTGGGCGGGCACGTCATTAAGCACGCGGTCCAGCGCGCCGGGATCGACCCGGCCGAGGTCGAGGACGTCGTGCTTGGCTGCGGCATGCCCGAAGGGGCGACCGGCAAGAACATCGCCCGCATGTCGGTGATCCGCGCCGGCCTGCCGGTCACGACCGGCGGCACGACCATCAACCGGCTGTGCGCGTCCGGCCTTCAGGCCATCGCCGTGGCCGCCAACCGGGTCGTCATGGACGGCCTGCCGGTGGCGGTCGCCGGCGGCCTGGAAAGCATCAGCCTGGTCCGCGACAACGCCATGAAGAACGAGGTCAAGGAAGACTGGCTGTTGGAGCACAAGCCGGAAATGTGGATTCCCATGATCGACACGGCCGACCTGGTGGCGGAACGCTATGGCGTCACCCGCGCGGCCCAAGACGAATATTCCCTGCAAAGCCAGATGCGCACGGCGGCGGCGCAGCAGGCGGGCAAGTTCGATGACGAAATCGTGCCGCTGACGTCCAAGATGCTGGTCAAGAACCGGGAAACGGGCGAGGTCACGGAACAGGAAGTGACCTTGGACAAGGACGAAGGCAACCGCCCGACCACGACGCTCGAGGCCCTGACAAAGCTCGACCCCGTGATGGGCCCGGGCAAGTTCGTCACGGCGGGCAATGCCTCGCAACTGTCCGACGGGGCATCGGCCTGCGTCATCATGACGGAGAAAGAGGCCGAACGCCGGGGCTTGCAGCCGCTTGGCATCTTCAAGGGCTTGGCGACGGCGGGCTGCGAGCCCGATGAAATGGGCATCGGCCCGGTGTTCGCCATTCCGCGCCTTTTGGAGCGCCAGGGCCTGAAGATGGACGACATCGATCTGTGGGAACTGAACGAAGCCTTCGCCTCGCAGGTGCTGTATTGCCGCGACAAGTTGGGCATTCCGCAGGAAATCCTGAACGTCAACGGCGGCGGCATTTCCGTGGGCCATCCCTTCGGCATGACGGGTGCCCGCCTGACCGGCCATGTCCTGATCGAAGGCAAGCGCCGGGGGGCGAAGAACGTGATCGTCACCATGTGCATTGGCGGCGGCATGGGCGCGGCCGGCCTGTTCGAGGTCTGCTGACAGGTTTCCGGGGGTTAGGCGGCGGCGGTTTTCTGCCACAAGGTGGTGACGACGGTGCCTTTGCCCGGCTGGCTTTCCAGTGAGAATTTCCCGCCGTTGAGGGCGATCAGGCGGTTGACGATATACAGACCCAGCCCGGCGCCTTTGGTGCCGTTGCTGCCCGCAGTGGCCTGATAGGGCGTCAGTGCCTGGGGGAACGGCTGACCGATGGCGCCAAGCAGGTCGGCGGGAATGCCGGGGCCGTCGTCGGCCACCAGGATGCGGACATACTCGCCGGACACGTCCGGGTCGACCCGGATTTCCACCTTCACGTCCTCACCGCCATGAATGATGGAATTGTTCGCCAGGTTGAGAACGATCTGGCGGAAGGATTGCCGGTCCGCGGCGACCAAGGTGGGTTTTCCCTGGGCGGTGACGGACAGGCGTGACTTGCCGGAAAGCAGGGTCGCGCGCAGCGGGCGCAGGGCATTTTCGACTTCTTCCACGGCGTCGAAGGTTTCCATGTGCATGGCGCGGTTGCCCGATTCGACCATCGACACATCAAGGATTTCGTTGACCAGGGACAGCAGGTGGGCGCCACTGGTGCGGATGTCGTTCAGGTACTCGGTCAGGCGTTCCGGATCGTCGCGCATGTCTTTGAGTTGGAGCAGCATGTCGGCCATGCCGATGACGGCGTTGAGCGGCGTCCGCAGTTCGTGGCTCATGTGGGAAATGAATTCGGATTTCGCCTGGTTGGCGTTTTCGGCGTCTTCCTTCGCCTGCGCCAGGGCCAGGGCGGCGACCATGCGTTCGGTGATGTCGCGGAGTGCCGCGACGATGACCGTGCGGCCGTTTTCCGTCACTTCCGACAAGGCGGCCTCAAGAAACACGACGGAGCCGTCACCCCGCCGGCCCATGACTTCGAAGCCGTCACCGCCCTCGGCGCGGGCGGCGGGGTCGAGAAGATAACGCATCAGTTTGCGTTTACGCGGCCGGTCATCCGCCTCGGAAATCAGGGACGTCAGGGCCAGGCCGATAATGGCGTCGGTGGGCAGGCCGAAAATGCGCTCCGCCGCCCGGTTGGATGTCTCGATTATTCCACGGTCGTTCAAGGTGATCACCGCGTCGGTCACGTTGTCCATGATCAGTTGCAGGCGCTGACCGGTCTGGTGGGCGCGTTGGGTCGCCTCATTACGGTGGAGGATTTCCGATGCCAGCCGGCGATCGAACACGACGGCGGCAATCCCGGTGATCAGGATCAGTGAGGCCACGATGGCCGTGGCCCCGGCCAGGACATCGGCCCCGAGAGGCTGGATCGGGTTCGATCCGTCCGTACGCGCGAAACAGATGGTCGAACTCATGGCCGTATAGTGCATGCCAGCGACGGCCATTCCGATAAACAGCGCCGACAGGCTTTCGCCCGCGAGGGTGCGGACGGTATCGCGGCGGGACATCCGGAAGGCGACCCAAAGGGCGCATATCGCCAGCGCCACGGCGACGAGCAGGGACAAGGCGAACAACAGGGGATCGTAGCGGATGAAGGCGTCGAAGTTGACGGCGGCCATCCCGGTGTAGTGCATAAGCCCGATGCCGCCGCCCAGGACGATGCCGCCGAGAAACAGGCGGAATCTGGTGACCCGGGCATGAGCGACGATCTGTAGGTTCCACGCACTCGCAAGCACGGCCGGCACGGCCGACCCCAGGGTGACAAGCGGATCGTAGGTCATCCGGATCGGCAATTGATAGGCAAGCATGCCGACGAAATGCATGGCCCAGATACCCAGGCCCATGATCAACGCCCCGCCGGCCATCCACAGGTGGCGTTGGGCGGAATGCTCGTGTTCGGCGATGCGGTGGAGCAGATGAATGAAGGCGAACCCAGCTAACGTCGCGATGAAGAACGACAACGTGACCAGCACGGGGTCATATGACGCCGGCAGGGCCACCGCCGGATCGACGTGAAGCGCAAAGAAGCCTGCCAAGTTTTGGAGAGAAAACTGCATTCCCGATTGTCCGGTAAGCGTTTTTTATTGAGCGTCTATCGATCGTCGGTTCATGGCGCCGGTTCGTTCCGGTGGGCGTCGAGGATATCGCAAGATCGCCGCCCCTAAGTGTGACGATGACCACGGCATCGCGAATTTCGCAGGCAGAAACAACCCAGGCTGAAAATGACATAAATGCGACCAATCACATATATGTCTTCCGGCTAGCGGGCCGACCCAAAAGTATGGGAATACAGTGGCATATCACCGGGCAAGGTTTGCGTCCGGCGGGCGGAAACGGTTGCCAGAACCGGCGATTTTCCGCTTTATACGGTTCATGACGACGCAAATCGCAATGATCCATGCCACCCGCGAGGCGATCGCGCCGGTCGAGACCGCGTTCAAGGACCTGTGGCCGGACGCCGAGTATTGGACCCTGCTGGACGAAAGCCTGACCATGGATCTGGCGGCGGCGGGCGGCAGGCTGACCCCGGGGTTGACTGAACGGTTTCTGAACCTGGCGGCTTATGCCAAGGCCCGGGGGCCCGACGGCATTCTGTTCACCTGTTCCGCATTCGGCGCGATCATCGACCGGATCGCGGCGCAATACGATGTGCCGGTGATGAAACCGAACGAGGCGATTCTCGATGCCGCCCTGGCCCAGGGGGGGCGCGTCGGGCTGTTGGCGACCCATCCCCAGACCTTGCCTGACATGACGGCGGACATGGAGAACTTGGCGGTGGCCCGAAACGTCGCCCTGACCGTGACGCCGCTGCTGGTCGAAGGTGCTTGGGCCGACCTGGGCGCAGGGCGGCGGGACGCCCACGACCGCGCCGTGGTCGCGGCCGCACCACGGCTGAGGGATTGCGGTTGCATCGTGCTGGCGCAGTTTTCCATGGCGCCCTTGGCGGCTGAAATCGCCGCCGATACGGGTCTGCCCGTGCTGACCAGCCCCCATGCCGCCGTGACCGAGATGAAACGCCGCGTGCTCGGCACCTGACCCCGTTGGTGCCTGACGGGGCCGTTTCCGCAGGCTTTATGATTTCGTGATCAGCGCCGCGACAACGCCGATACCGATCACGATCATCACCCCGAAAATGACAAAATCCCGCATTGGCTTGGGCTTTGGCCGGCTTTCGGTATCGGTTTGTCGGCCTGTGGGGGTCGTGTCCATGACATGCTCCTTCCGTCTGTTCACACGTCCAGTCCATGAATGAACGGTCGCGGGACGCGAAAGTTCCCCCATGGCGGCGATTTTTCATCCGCTCGGGCCGAGGCATACAATTTCGCAGTATCAAACGGTTATCGATTTCCCGTCGGCGCACATCAGGGAAACATGTTATGATCCCCGTCATGACCGAGAGGCGGATCATGCAGGCGATCGAGGATCAAATTCCCGACCTGTATCGGTATGCACGGTTCCTCGAAGCCACTCCCGACCGCGCCGACGACCTGTTGCAGGACTGCCTGGAACGGGGTGTGTCGCGCCTTGACAGATTTCAGGCCGGTACGGACTTGCGGGCCTGGTTGTTTGCCATCATGCATAACTTGTTCATCGACCGCGCGCGTCGGCGGCAGCGGCGGGGGCCCCATGTCCCGGTCGAGGATTGGCTTGCGGAAACCCACCAGCCGCCCGATCAGATCGACCGTTTGCGTCTCAAGGACCTGGACCGCGCCCTGGCGGCCCTGAAGCCCCGGGACCGATGGATTCTTCATCTCGTGGTGATCGAGGGAAAACGTTACCGCGACGTCGCCCGCGAACTGAACATCGCCGTCGGCACGGTGAAAAGCGGCCTGTCCAGGGCCCGTCGCGTGTTGGCCCGCGCGGC
Organism: Thalassospiraceae bacterium LMO-SO8; assembly: GCA_031655335.1. Lineage (NCBI taxonomy): Bacteria > Pseudomonadati > Pseudomonadota > Alphaproteobacteria > Rhodospirillales > Thalassospiraceae > Thalassospiraceae bacterium LMO-SO8. The sequence continues at coordinate 2,646,918 of CP134226.1, forward strand.
CTGAAACCGCCCGATTTCGACCGGAAAATCGCCATATTCGTTTCGCCAAATGGAAAAACATTCCGTCTTCCGGAATGCATCCTTGCGGTTTGCCGGCAGCCTTCAGACGTCAATGGCGCGTACAGCCGGCAATGCGGTTTGCGCGGTTTGTCCCATGCATTGCATCGAAAGAGGAAGAAGATCACATGACCTATCGCACTCATATTCGAAAACCCAACACCCGCATTCCCATCGCCATTCTGGCCGCGGCGGCGGTCGCCGCCGGTCTGTCCGCCGCGCCGGGCGCCGCCCAGGCCGCCGGCGACAAGGGCGATTCCCAGGAAGCCACGGCAGGGGAAGCCATTGATGACTTCGTCGGCTGGGCGCAAAAGCAAGCCATGGCCCTGGACGCCAAGCTTGATGAAGCGGCATCCAACGCCAAGGAGGCCGGCGCGAACGCCGCCGACGAGGTCAAGGAAGAATGGCGCGAAGCCCGCGCGGCCATCGACCGTCAGCGCGATGCGCTCAATCAGCAGATCGCCGAACTGAAAAAGTCGGCCAAGGGCGAATGGGCGGATGCCAAGGAGGCCACCAAGGAAGGGTTGGAGGACCTCGGCGACAAGATCGAGGAATTCCGCGCCATGGTGACCGATAAGCAGAAATCCTGACGCAAGGCCCGCCGACGGACGTCAACGGCGTCCGTCGGCCGACCTCTCCCCGCCGACCGGCGTGCTTTTATCCCCCCACGAACACGCATGACCACGAAGGAACCGATCATGACTTTCAAACTCCCCGACCTTCCCTATGCCAAGGACGCCTTGACCCCGCATATGTCGGAACAGACCCTCAACTTTCACCACGGCAAACACCACAAGGGATACGTCGACAAGCTGAACGACGCCGTCAAGAACACGGACTATGACGGCATGACGCTGCTCGACGTCGCCCGCCGTGCCCACGAAAAGGGCGACACGGGCGTGTTCAACAACGCGGCGCAGGCCTGGAACCACGGGTTCTTCTGGCGCTGCATGTCGCCGGACCGCGCCGCGGAGCCGACGGGGCCCCTTGCAACCAAGATCAAGGACACCTTCGGATCCTTGCCGCAACTGCGCACCCGGTTTATCGCCGACGGCATGGCCCGGTTCGGGTCCGGCTGGGTGTGGCTGGTCGAAGGAACGGACGGTGTGCTCGACGTGGTCAGCACGGCCAATGCCGATCTGCCGCAGACCGCGGGCCTGAAGCCGTTGTTGACCTGCGATCTGTGGGAACATGCCTATTACCTGGATTATCAGAATGCCCGGCAGGTGTTCCTGGAAACCTTCTTCGACCATCTCGCCGATTGGAATTTCGCCGCGAGATGCCTGGAAACCCAGGGCGATCCGGAAATTCTCGCCGCCTGATAACGCGCCGCCGGCCGCCGGGATCAAGGGAGCGCGTCACGCGAATTCCCTTGACTTCCCGGAGGCACCGGCGCCATGTAGCGCCAGCGACACTCCCATTCAGGTCGAATTTCGATCGCTTGCCGGACCCGACCACGTCGATCCGGTCTTCTTTGATACCGACATCTAAGGGCGTTTCGTGAGGCGGATATCCGTGTGAATGCGGTTCCGGCCGAGAAAGCTTGCATGATGCCGGCGAACCTGCCGCCCCCGACACGATCGCTTGGGGCGCGCGGGCGAAGACCAATTGATCGAGAGAGTATACATATCACATGACCGATTTTGCGGGCCTTAATCTGGCCCAACCCATCCTTCGTGCGCTGAGCGACGAAGGCTACACCACCCCCACCCCCATTCAGGAAAAATCCATCCCGCCGCTGCTTGAGGGCCGCGATCTTCTGGGCGTGGCGCAGACGGGCACCGGCAAGACCGCGTCCTTCGCGCTGCCGATCCTGCAGTCCTTTGCGGAAAATTCGCGCAAGGCCGTGCCGAACCGCCCGTTCGTGCTGATCCTGGCGCCGACCCGCGAACTGGTGACCCAGATTGCCGACAGCCTGCGGACCTACGGCCGTCAGATGCCCCTGCGGATTCAGACCGTGTTCGGCGGCACCTCCATGCGCAACCAGATCGTCGCCATGCAGCGCGGCGTTCATATTCTGGTCGCCACGCCGGGCCGCCTGATGGACCTGATGAAGCAGCGCCAAGTGATTCTGGACAGCGTCGACGTTTTCGTCCTCGACGAAGCCGACCGCATGCTCGACATGGGCTTCATCGGCGACGTCAAGCGGATCGCCAAGGTGCTGCCCCGCGAGCGTCAGACCGTGCTGTTTTCGGCGACCATGCCGAAGACCGTCGAAGGCCTGGCGAACGAGCTTTTGAACGATCCCGTGAAGGTCGAAGTGACGCCCGCCGCGACGACGGTGGAAAAGATCGAACAGCGCCTGCTGTTCGTCGCCAAGGACGACAAGCGGGCCTTGCTGGGCGAGCTGATGAACGATCCGCGCATCGAACGCGTCCTCATCTTCACGCGCACCAAGCACGGCGCGGACCGGGTCGCCCGGCATCTGCACGACAACGGTGTGAAGTCCGACGCGATCCACGGCAACAAGGCCCAGAACGCCCGCCAGCGGGCCCTCAAGGGCTTCCGCGACGGCGACATCCGCGCCCTGGTGGCGACGGACATCGCCGCCCGCGGCATCGATGTCGACGGCGTGACCCACGTCATCAACTTCGACCTGCCGAACGATGCGGAAAGCTATGTTCACCGCATCGGCCGCACGGCGCGGGCGGGAGCTTCGGGCATCGCCATTTCCTTCTGCGCCCATGACGAGCGCGGTTGTCTGCGCGATATCGAGAAGTGCATCCGCCAGCCCGTGCCGGTGTTCGACGGCCATCCCTACCATGCCGCCGATATCGCCAATTCGGCCGCCAATGACAGTGGTCCCGATGTGCGCAAGAACAACGGCGGCGGTGGCGGACGCAATGGCCAGAACCGTGGTGGCGGCGGTCAGAACCGGGGCGGCCCGAGCCGTGGCGGTCCGAGCGGCGGCGGCGCCAAGCGCGGCGGCGGTCGCAGTCGTCGTGGCTCCCACGGCGGCAACCGCGGTATGGCGGCCTAACACGATCAAGGGTTAGACCGGCCGCTGTCCTGCGGTTTAAGACCAAGGGAACAGCGCCAAGACGATGGCACCGCCCACCTTTCCGAGCCACGGGATTCATACGATCACCGTGAACCTGGAATTGGCGGGGCGTGCCGTCGTCCTATGTCTTCAACGTGCTGTTTTCGACCTTGGATGCGGTGGCTGAAGTCTGGCCCCGCATCGCTCCGTTCGACAGCTAACGTCCGGCGGGCCGGGCGGCCTCTTCGTAAAACCCGAACAGCATGTCGGCGGCTTCGTTGACGGCCTTGTTCAGGCAATGGCCGATGCCGGCGACAAAGGCCGCATCCGCCGCGGCGTCGGGCGAAAACCGGGCGTCCATGTCCTGCGGAGGCAGAACGGGGGGTTCCCCCTTCCAGGTAAAGCGTCCCGCGCGTATCACTGCGTCGTAGGCGCGGCGCGGTTCCAGCCCGTCCGGCGCGATGAATTTTTCGAACGTTCCGCCTTGAGGGACGGAGGTCAGCGTGGCCACCCATTCCTCGAAATCGGCGTGATGGCTCTCGCCCTTGATCGTATGGCCGTATTGGGACAGATCGCCGATGTAATGCATGGCGGCGCCCAGGTAATAAGCGGCATGGCCGGGGTTTCCCGCGCGGTAGGCGTCGATGGCTTTGTCGTATTCCTGTTGTGCGCGCGCCGCCGGCGTGTCGTAGGTCACGTTGCCGAAATCGTCGAACCGCAGGTCGTGGCGGCCTTTTCCCGTGTCGTTGTAACCCCGGTTGGGCAGGCCGCATTGCGCGCGGATATCGGCGTAGTCCGGTGCCTCTGTGCCGATCAGCATGAGGATACGATGCGGGTCGAGCCAGGCGCGGGCGTCCGCCGGCAGCAGCATCCGCGCGTGGTCGGCGATCCAGTCATGGGTGGCATAGGGCGGTGCCAGGCAGTCGGCCGCGCTGTTGGTGACCTTGTTGTCCGGCGGGCCGTTCTTCCATGCCTGTGCGGGCGTTGCCGTCAGGGCGGCCAGAATCAGAACCGCCACGGCGCCGCGCGGTACCATTACCTCACAGAGCGAACGGCGAGACGACAAGGCCGCCGTCCCCGGCGATCACCAGATGGTCCGGTTCGATCGCCGTCCATTGCTTGAGGTCGTCATCCAACGGTTCGGACAAAATGATGATCGCCGTGCCCGTGGCCACGGTCACTTCGTCCGCCGTGTCATGGGGCTTGGCGCCCATGCCGACATACAGTGTCGGCACCCGGCCCGACGACGCATGGCGCAGGGCCCAGATGGTCTGCCCGTCCGTCAGCGCGATGGTCATGTTGAAGGGCTCGGTGACGCCGGCGTCCTTCTGGGCCTTTTCGATGGTCTGGACCGCCTGACGGATGGCCGCTTCCGGGTCTTCGTCCAGACCGAAGGTCAGCAGTAGATGGAAGAAGATTTCGCTGTCCGTGGTGCCCTGAATGTTGGGAAACAGTTCCGGTGACACGGCGAAGGCCAGGGCGCGCCGCACCCTGGACCAACCGCCGATTTCACCGTTGTGCATGAACAGCCATTTGCCGTGACGGAAGGGATGGCAGTTGGTGCGGTTGACGGAGGTGCCTGTGGTCGCCCGCACATGGCCGAAGAACAGGTGCGATTTGACCTGCTCGGAAATGTTCAACAGGTTGATGTCGTTCCACGCCGGCAGGATATCCTTGTACAGGCCGGGGCGGTCCCGTTCGCCGTACCAGCCGATTCCGAAGCCGTCCGCATTGACCACATGCGCGCTTTCGCTGGCCGACAGGCTTTGCCGGGTCAGCGAGTTTTCCGGGCGCAGCAAAAGGGTATCCAGGTAGATGGGCGGTCCCGCGTAGGCGAGCCAGCGGCACATGTCGGTGGTCCTTTCCCGATATCAGCTGTAACGGTTGCCGGCGGCGACCCCGCCGCCATCGACGACGAGGGTCTGTCCGGTGATGAAGCTGCCGGCGTCGGACGCCAGCAGGATCGCCATGCCGGCGATGTCCTCGGGTTCGCCCAGGCGGCCGAGCGGATAGGCTGCCTCGGCCCGCGCGCGGGCTTCCGGGTCTTCCCACAGGGCGCGCGCGAAATCGGTCTTGATCAGGCCGGGTGCGATGGCGTTGGCGCGGATGTTGTGGGGGCCCCATTCGATCGCCAGATTGCGCGCCAACTGCATATCGGCGGCCTTGGACACCGCATAGGCGCCCAGGTTCAAGGAGCCCTTGAGCCCGCCCACGGACGAGATCAGGATCACCGCGCCGTCGCGCCGGGCCGCCATGTCCGGCAGCACCATGTTGCACAGCTTCAGCACGTTGGTGACGTTGACCTGTAGAATCTTTTCCCAGGCGCCGTCGTCGATGCCGGACATCGGCCCGTGATAGGGGTTCACGGCGGCGTTGCAGACCAGAACGTCGATCCGCCCCCATTCCGCCTTGACCCGCTCGACCAAGGATTTGAGCTGATCCGCGTCCGACACGTTGCAGGCGGCGGCCATGGCCTCGCCGGGATCGTCGTAATTTTCCTGGTTGATCGCGTCGGCGACGGCCTCGCAGGCGTCCAGCTTGCGCGAGGTGATGACCACCTTGGCGCCCTGGCGGGCGTAGGCTTCGGCGATGGCCTTGCCGATTCCCCGGCTTGAACCCGTGATCAAGGCGACCTTGCCTGTCAGGTCGAACATGGTGGTCATGGCGCTTCCTCCGTCTGGCCGGGTATTTCCCCTTGTCCGGCGACACTTTTTCACGGTTTTCGGGGTTTGGGAACGGGCCAGCGTGCGAATTTCCATGGCTAACTTTAGGCAGGGTTGACCCGGGCCGGCGCATGCACTTCACTTTGTGCAAACAGAGGGTGGGATTCCCGCCACAAATAACGTTTCCGTGTCGAACACGGAACGCAGACCGCTCGTGAGGCCCGACTTGGCCAACATCAATTTGCGTTCTTTCACCGTCCTGATCGTCGATCAGGACGACGCTCATCGTTGGATGATGCACAACCTTCTGCAAGCCTTGGGCGTCGGCGAGATTCTGACCGCCAACAGCAACGACGAAGCGCTCAGCCTTCTGAAACGGCTGTCGAAAAAAAGCATCACCGAACGGGTCGATACCGTCGACTTCATGATCTGTGACATGTTCGAGGAACTGTTGAACGGCATCGACATGGTGCGGTGGATCCGCATGAATCGGGATTCGCCGAACCGCTTTTTGCCGGTCATCCTGATCGCCAAGGCGTTCGATCCGAAGACCGTCTCCGCGGCCCGCGGCTTCGGGGCGACCCAGTTCCTGCTCAAGCCGGTGACGGTGGACGCCCTGGTCGACCGCATTCTGACCGTCATCAACCGGCCCCGGCCGTTCGTCTATAACACCGCCTATTTCGGCCCCGACCGGCGGGGCAACCTTAAGCCGGTGCCCAAAGAACGCCGCGACCTGGACCGTTCCGACGTCCGTGTCGACCGCTCGCCGTTGGCGACCGCGCTGGAACGCTTTCCCAACGACAGCGTGATTCGCATCTTCCGGCCGCCGAACCATCTGAAGCGCAAGGCCGGCGGCGGCGACGATAGCGATGCCCTGTTCACCCAGGGGGCCGTGTTCAAGGCGCAGAAGGAATTGGATCGGTCGAAGGAAGAATACGTGGGATCGGCCCTGGATTACGTGATCAGCCTACAGCGGATCATGGTCGAGGCGGGGGCGGCGGCGGACAAATCGGAACACTTCCAGCGTATTCACGGGCTCGCCAAGCAGTTGGGTTTGCAGGGTGAAACCTTCGGCTACCCCCTGGTCTCCATGGTCGGAAATTCGCTGATGCGGTTTACGGGCGGCGGCCTGCCCAACAGCGCTTCCAGCATCGAACTGGTCAAGGTGCATATCGATTCCCTGACCGTCATCCTACGCAACAATATCGCGGGCGACGGCGGTGATACGGGGCGCGAACTGGTGTCCCAGCTTCAGGCGGCGATCAGGAAAATCACCCGGTCCGCCGCCGCGGGATGACAAAGGCCTGAATGGGGGTAATTTATATGTTGTTTTATATGTAATTTTATATTTAAATAAATCGGTAGCAGACGCCGGACGCTTCCGGTTGCCCGAACGGGAAGGCAAATGATGCAGATACCGAAACCGATATTCAGCCCCCGTCACGGTTACGTATGGCTGCCTGCCGCCTTGGCGTTGGCCCTCGGGCTGATGCCCCTGTCGGCGGCGGCGGAGACGACAGCCATGACCGGCGAGGGGGTTTCGGAATTTATTCTGCCGCCCCCTGTCGATCAGGATGGTCCCGCAGTGACCGCCCAGCCTGTTGCCGAGGTCGAGGAACAAGAGTTGATGACGCCGGCACCCCCCGCCGGCCCGAAGGTGCCGGTCGTCATCGCCGTGATCGATGAGGACACGGCGTTCTGGCGGCAAGCCGATGCATCCAACGATCCGGAAAAAGTGAAGGTTTATCTGCTGACCTATCCCCGGGGGCATCACGTGGCGGCGGCCAAGGTTCGGTTCCGTGAACTATTGGGCGCCTTGTCGGCGCGGCCTGCGCCATTGCCGCAGCGGCGCCCGGCCCGGCCCGCGCGCCTTTTCGACGGCCCGCCGCCGGTCCCGCGCCGGCATCATGCTCTTTAGCCCAGGTCTCCGGACATGGACTTAACCGAACCGTCACCCGGCGTTCACACCCGGGTCATTCGGGCCCTGTATCTACCGGGGCCATGTTCGCAGCCCCTCGCATCCCCGTCCGCGCCGTGACACAGGACGTTTTACCCGGCACCATGGTTCTGGTCGTCGGCCCGTCCGGGGCGGGCAAGGACAGCCTGATCGACGGCGCCCGGCAGGCCTTTGCCGACGATGCCGGTGTTGTTTTCCCCCGCCGCGACATCACCCGCCCGGCCGATGCCGGATCCGAGGACCATGCGGCGGTCACGGAAAGCCAGTTCCATGCGCGCCGTGAGTTGGGCGGCTATCTTCTGTCCTGGGGGGCCCATGGTCTGTGGTACGGCATCCCGACGGAAACCGTGGATGACCTTGTGGGCGGGCGCACGGTGGTGGTCAATGCGTCCCGTTCCGTGATCGAAGAGGCGCGGGGCCGGTTTCGGCACCTGCGTGTCATCTCGGTGACGGCTGATGAGGTGACGCTGCGCACGCGCCTGGGCGCCCGCGCGCGGGAAACCGACGAGCAGATCGCCCGTCGGCTGGAACGCGCCCGGGCCTTCCGCGTGGAAGGCCCGGACGTCATCGATTTTCCCAATGACGGGCCGCTCGAGGCGGCGGTCGGCCGGTTTACCCGTATTCTGCGGGACTTGGCCTGAAGCACATCCCCTGTCAGTACAGGGCGACGACCTCGACCCGTCGGCTGCCGTTGAACCAGAACCAGTTGGGTGCCGTGTCGCCGAAGGCTTCCGCCCGTGACGAAACGCTGAGGTCCTGCGGCGCCACGCCGGCGCCGATCAGGCGGGCGGCGACGGCGCGGGCCCGGTTCATGGCAAGTTGGTCGTTCAGGTCCACGGGACCGCGTTTGTCCGCCTGACCGACGACGCAGATGGTCGTGCCGGACGGAAGGGTGTTTGCAAAGGCGCGGATATCGCCTTCCTGGTTGGCGGGGACGGCGGCGCTGCCGGTTTCGAACCCGGTGACGATCAAGGGAACGGATTGGCCGTGTTCGGTCGCCGCGTCGCAGGCCGCGTCATAAGGTTCCGCCGCGCGGGCGACACCCGCGGCAAGCAGGGCGGTTGCGAACAGCCCTGCCGCGGTCAGGCCGGCGGCGACCAGGCCGGTGGCGATCAGGCCCGCGGCGGGCCGGGGATGGTAGACATGGCTGGGCATGGTCTGTCTCCTTTACCGGGTTGATCCGATGACAGGAGGTATCGCCCGAAATCAGGGCCATTGTTGGCGGTAAATGGGACCATTTCGTGCCGCCGTGCCTTATTTCGGGGGACGCGGCCGGGGGCTCAGCGTTTGCGGGCGAGGGTCAGGCCGTCGGCCACGGACAGCAGCGAGATCGTGACCCGGCCGTCGTCCTTCAGGCCCGCGTTGAAGGCGCGGATCGCCTTCGTATCGACGCTGTCGTCCGTGGGGTCGATGACCCGCCCGTTCCACAACACGTTGTCGACGGCGATCAGGCCGCCCGGTCGGATCAGGGTCAGGCAGCGTTCGAAATAATTCTGGTAGTTTTCCTTGTCGGCGTCGATGAACGCCAGGTCGAAGGCGCCGGCCCGGCCCTCGGATATCAGGGCGTCCAGGGTCTCGACCGCGGGAGCCAGGCGCAGGGTGATGCGTGCTTCCACGCCGGCTTCCGCCCAATAGCGGCGGGCGACGGATGTATATTCCTCGGACACGTCGCAGCATACCATTTCGCCGTCGTCAGGGAGGGCCATCGCCATGGCGAGCGAACTATAGCCGGTGAAAGTCCCGACCTCGACGATCCTCCGGGCGCCCAGAAGCTCGACGAGCAGGGCCAACAGCTGGCCCTGGTCTGGGGAAATCTGCATGCCTGCGCGGGGGTGGCCGTCCGTTTCCTTGCGAAGCCGGGCAAGGATGTCCGGTTCGCGCAAGGTCGTCTCAAGGATGTAGTCGTAGAGGGCCCCGTCCAGCCCGGTCGTCGCTTTGCTCACGGCCCATGCTCCTTATCGGCGAAGGCGTCCAGTAGCCTTTTCGCCATCATCGATACCGCTCGTCGGGCATGGGATGCAACCCGTGTCAGATGTGTTCGACGTTCACATCATGGCAACGGCGTCCGTAATGGCGGGCAAGCTGCGCACCTTCGTCCGCGCAGGGTTGTTGCGCATGCTTGTCTTCGCCGCGCCGGTGAGGAGACGGATGGTAAATTTTCCAGAACCCTTCCATGCCTTTGCGCCACAGGTCGAAATAGGTCCTCCAGGCATCGAAGTACAAAGCTTGGAAATCCCCGACAGTGGTGGCGTGTTTTTTCATGACACCCTCCTGAAACTTAAGAAAGTCATGATATTCTATTGCTGGGTGATCCGAATTGCTCCAGATCAACTCCGCCGATGCCGGCGAAGCCCCCTATTCTCCGCGGGAAACGGTGACGGCCGCGCCTGCCGGAACGGCGGCTAGGGTCTTCACATCCTCGACGGCATCCGCCCAGATGTTGCAGGGCGAGGCCAGACGGCATTCGTCGCCCTGGGAGATGGGTGTGGGGCCGAACCCGATGGCGATGCTGTCGCCGTCGGGCCAGAACGCGATCTCGCCCGGCTGAACCACGGCGCGGGCATCGGCCTCGCGGCTTAGGGACACGGGCGTCGCAAAATAAACTTCCTCGCCCCAGGTGCTGGCCTGGGACGTAAAGGGTGCGGCTTCCCACATCGCGGCGGCGGTCGGTGTGTTGCGCAGGTTGACGTTCAGGGTCACGCTTCCGATGGTCATCTTGATCGTCTTCATGGTCAAACGAGGCCTCCTCCTCCTCAGATATCCAATGTCTACTCCCCACAGACTTTTTAACGCATTCGTTGAATGTTCCGAACCCCCTATTGCAGGGTTGGATCGATCTCTTCCCGGTCAGCGGCGCCGCGGTCCTGGCAGGGGCCGGCCTGATGGTGAACCATGCGCCACAGGGGGCCCACCCGCACGAAGACATTGGTCGCGGTCAGCAGCGTTCCGGGCATGCGTTCGAACCCGGTGACATAGGCCGTGTCCCCCAGGGAATATGCCCGCGCGCCGACGCAGCGGATGTCCGCCGTCTCGCCCGAGGATAAAATCGTCTTCCAGCTGTCCATCACCGCCTGTCGGCCGGCCAGAGGCCGCCATCCCGGGTGGATGCAGGTGATGTCCCGGTCATCGGCCCAGGCGGTCCGCATCCGTTCGATGCTGCCGTCGGCGAAGGCGGCGTAAAAGGTGTCGTTGGCGAACAGGATCGCTTCCCGGTCTGACATGCGTGGATTTCTCCCGTTTTTGCTTTCGCCGCCCTTGGGACCTGCCGCCCGGCGGGAAGACAGGGACAACGAATTGATCCTAATCGCGCCCGGGCAGTCAAAGTTCTGGCGGTCTCCCCGATCATTCCTGAAAATGGCGGCAATCGCCCGCCGCATCAACGGCGAAGCTGTTCATGTAAGGATTGGAACATGGCCGACGACCCTGATTCGAACGACGACCGCAAGGCCCAGGTCGAAGACGCCAAGACGGGTCTGCCCCTCGACCTCATGACGGCGGTGCCGGGATTGAACCCGCGCGACATGTCGGTGCTGATCGTCGGCGGCCTGGGCAAGGGGGTGACCCTGAACGCGGGCGTGGACAACGGTGACGGCACGGCGACCCTGCTGGAACACGACCTGACGGTTCCTGGCGGCCTGCGCATGCGGTTTCCTCCGGGGGCCAGCGGCCCGCACACCTTCCCCGTTACGGTGATCTCCAGCGACGGGCATGTACGCACGGGCAGCCTGACGGTGGAACCGGGCCTGGCGGCCCTGGAATCGGGGCTGCGCTTTTCAATCGAGGCGCCGGTGGTTCTGGACGGCAGCGGGCGGGTCGGCTTTCCCGTCGCGATTTCCTTCGCCCGTGGGATGGGCAAAATGGTCGGCGATGTGGCGTTCATATTGGACGGGGTGCCGGCGGGGGTGCATCTGACCGGCGGCGTTCGGGACGGCGAGGCCGACGGTGACGGTCCTTGGCGTTTGACGATGGGCGATCTCCGGGACCTTAGTCTGATCGTGCCGGAGGGGCAGGGGGCGTTCGATGTGGACCTGACCGTCGATGCCCGTGGGCAATCGGGCGGCCGTCTGAAATTGACGCGTCAGGCCCGGGCGGTGCCACCCGGCGCGCGCGGGCAAGAATCACGGCGATCCGCCGCCGCCCCGCCGGCCGGGCCGAAATCAGCCGTCGCGGACAAGCCCGTGCCGGCGGCCCCGCCGGTGACGGACTGGCTGACGGGTAACGGCGTGTTCACCTTTGCCTCGGGCCATGGCGGCGATCTGTTCGAAGGCGGTTATGGGTGGAGCGACCCCGTGGAATCCGCGGAGTCGCCACGCCCCCGCCGGTCCGACGGCGGCACCGGGGATGTGCGCCTGCTGGCGGGCGGGCCGGTCATCGACGGGCCGGACCCGATTGTTTGGTAAGGGGGGTCAGTTGGCCCGCAGGCCGGTAGGGGCGTCGGGATCGTCGAGGGCATCCGCTTCCAACATCGCACGGTAGATTTTGGCGACCAGGGCTTCGTCAACGCCGCTTGCACGGGCACCGGCTTGAATCATGGCGAGCGACGGCTGCACGGGTACGAACTTGATGCCGAGATCGACCAAGTCTTCCAGTTCGGTCAGCGCCAGTTCCAGATTCAGCGAGGGGCGGTTTGCCTTTGAGCCCATTTTTTTGTTCCCGTGTTTCGGTAAGGTGATTTGTTTCTGAATTCCGCATGAATTCGTGTCGAAATACGCAATTGCCATGCCAGATCAATACCCCCTGGCCGTTGGTCATAGGATGCGGAAGGCCGAGATGGCCGGTTCCCACGGGCGGCGATGTGATCTAATCTCCCGGCCGAACCGCCGGAACAATTATCCAGAATCACAGCCATAACCGCCATGAACCCCAAAGATTCCGCCATTTATCACATGTGCCGCCAGGAAGAATGGGCCGCTGCCGAGCGGGCGGGGGCGTATGCCGGGTCGTCCCAGGACGTTGCCGACGGTTTCATCCATTTCTCGGATGCCGGTCAGGTCGTGCAAAGTGCGGCCAAGCACCGCGCCGGTCAGTCCGGGATTGTCCTTTTGCGTGTCGATCCGCGAAAATTGGGCGACGCCCTTAAATGGGAAGAATCGCGGGGTGGCCAGTTGTTTCCGCATCTTTACGGACCGTTGCCCATATCGGCGGTGATGGCGGTTTATGATCTGCCGCTCGATGCGTCCGGCCGCCACCAATTCCCGCCCGAACTGAACCTGCAGGAAGCTCTTTAGATGACTCTTGCCGACCGGCTGATGCCGGCCCTTCGCTGCCTCGATCCGGAACTCGCGCATTCTCTGGCCCTCATGGCGCTGTCTTTGGGGCTGGCGCCGCCGGTGACGGCGGTTCCACGGCCGATCCTGAAAACCCGCGTCTGGGGCCTGGACTTCGATAACCCCGTGGGCCTGGCCGCCGGGTTCGACAAGGATGCCCGGGTGCCCGGGGCGGTGCTCGGCCTGGGGTTCGGCTTTACCGAAGTCGGCAGCGTCACGCCCCGCCCGCAGCCGGGCAACGCCAAGCCGCGCCTGTTCCGCCTGACCGACGACCGCGCGGTGATCAACCGCATGGGTTTCAACAACGGCGGCCATGACGCCATGGCCGCGCGCCTGGCCAAGTTCCGCGCCGGGCCGATGGGGCGGGGCATTGCCGGCGTTAACCTGGGCCGCAACAAGGACTCGGCCGACGAAGTGCGGGATTATGTCCTGGGCGTCGAACGCCTGGGCGCCATGGCGAGCTATCTGGTCGTCAACGTGTCGTCCCCCAACACGCCGGGGCTGCGCACCTTGCAGGACCGAGGGCCGCTGACGGCGCTGCTGACGGCGGTGAAGGCGGCGCGCGACGGGCTGGCCAACCGTCCTCCGCTGCTGGTCAAGATCGCGCCGGACCTGGCCAGCGCGGATCTGGAAGACATTGCCGCCGTCGTCGCCGATGTGGGCATCGACGGTATCATCGCGACCAACACGACCATCAGCCGCCCGGCCGGCCTCCGCGATCAGCAGAAGGGGCAGATCGGCGGTCTGTCCGGGGCCCCGCTGAAGGCCATGGCCAAGGGCGTGATTTCCGATCTGTATCAGCTTGTCGGCCGGGATATCCCCCTGATCGGGGTGGGTGGCATCGCCACCGGGGCGGACGCCTATGCCCGCATCCGCGCGGGGGCGTCGCTGGTCCAGATCTATTCGGCGCTGGTCTTCGATGGACCCTATCTGGCGGCGCGCATTGCCGCCGAATTGGCGGACCTTCTGGAACGCGACGGCTTCAAGTCCGTCGCCGCCGCCGTCGGCGCCGACCACCGCTGAACCGGATCAGGACTTGTTGGCCGCCTCGGCGCGTTCCAGCACGCCCTTCAACAGTTTGAAGGCGATGGGCGCCATGGCCACCAGGAAGATCACCCGCACCATGTGATGGACGGACACGAAGGCCACGTCGATGCCGAGCGACAGGCTGATCAGGGTCATTTCCGCAAGGCCGCCGGGCGCGAAGGCAAGCCACAGCGTGTTCACCGGCAGGCCCGTGAAGGAACTGACGACCCAGGCCCCGGCGAAGGCGGCGCCGAGCATGAAGACGGTGATGCCCGCCGCCTGGACCATGGTGCCGAACATGTCGCGCAGGGAAATGCCGAGGAAACGGCAGCCGATCGAGGCGCCGATCACGACCTGGGCGAGGGCGACGATTTCCTGGGGTGGGCGGGCCTCGGTCAGGCCCGACATGTGAACGATGGCCGACACCAGGGTCGGGCCCAGAAGCTGCGCCGCCGGAAACCGCAGCCGCCGCGCCACGTAATACCCGACCACGGCGCAGGCGATGAGGATCGCCGCGTCCTTGAGGCGGATATCGGCCATGTTGCCGAGGGCCCCCATGTTGCCCGGCTGGTAGCCCTCGAAAAACTTGAACCAGAAGGGGATGATCAGCACCGTCAGCATGATGCGGACGGAATGGTTGAGGGAAATCTTGCGGTCGTCGGCGCCCATGGCCTCGCCCAGCAGCGCCATTTCCCCGAACCCGCCCGGCGAGGCGGAGAAATAGGACGTCGCCGCATCCCATTTCGCGACCTTGACCAGGTAATAGGACACCATGGCGGTGATTCCGACCGCGTAGACCAGCAGCATGGACAGCGAGGCGATCCATTCGGAGGCGTGGCGGATCGCTTCCGGCGTGAACCCGGCCCCCAGCATCACGCCGAGCACCGGCACCATGTAAAGGCGCAGGCGCTTCGGGCGGACCAGGGGAGCGCCCGACAGGGACGCGACCACCGTGAACACCAGCGCCCCGATCATCCAGGGCAGGGGCATGTGCAATTCGTGGAACAGGATGCCGCCGGCACCGCCCAGGGCCAGGGTCAGGATCATGCGCAGCGGGCGGGTCTTTGGGTTGCCTTCCGTTTCCGGGCCGGGGCCGGTGCTTTCCGGGTCGTTCTCTGTGTCGTCTGGTGCGGGCGCGGGGGTTTTGTCGTCAGCGGTCACGGTTCGAACTGCTCCTTGAGGATGCGTTCTTCCAGGTTATGTTCGGGATCGAACAGCAGCTCAAGGCGGTGGCTGTGGTCCTGATGGATTTCCACCCGTTTGACGTCGCGCACCTCGGTGTAATCGGCGGTGGCGCTGACGGGTCTTAATTCGGGCTGGAGAATTTCGAACGCGATCTCGGCCTTGCGGGGCAGCAGCGCGCCGCGCCAGCGCCGGGGGCGGAACACGGAAATCGGCGTCAGCGCCAACAGGTCCGCCCCCATGGGGATGATCGGCCCATGGGCCGACAGGTTGTAGGCGGTGGAACCGGCCGGCGTGGCGACCAGCACGCCGTCGCAGATCATTTCGTCCAGGCGCGCGACGCCGTCGATGAAGATGCGGATTTTCGCCGCCATGCGCGATTCCCGCAGCAGCGACACCTCGTTGATGGCCAGCGCCGTGGTGGTATTGCCGTTGACGTCCGTCGCCGTCATTTTCAGGGGCCGCAGGCTCACCGCTTGGGCGCGGGCGATGCGCTCGGGCAGGCCCTCGGCCAGATATTCGTTCATCAGGAATCCGACCGTGCCCCGGTTCATGCCGTAGATGGGCGTGCCGCTGCCGATGGCCCCGTGCAGACTTTCCAGCATGAAGCCGTCGCCGCCCAGCGCCACGATCACCTCGGCGTCCTCGGTCGGCATGTTGCCGTAGCGGTGCGCCAGGTGCTTGAGGGCTTCCTGGGCCTCCGGCTGCTTCGCGGCGACGAAGGCGATTTTCGAGACGGGGGGCGCGTCGGTCATGGCGGTCTTTGAAAAATCAGGGAACTTTCCGCAACTTAGCTGCTTAAGTGTGGTTGCGGAAGCCTTGCGGTAAATTCATACTCCCTGGTATGTCCCGCGCCTACAAACCCGACGAGACCCGGCGGCAGATTCTTGAAGCCGCCTACGGAGTCATTCACCGCCACGGCTTCCAGGCCGCGGGGCTGAACGACATCCTGGCCATGACCGGCGTCACCAAGGGGGCGATGTACCACCATTTCCCCAACAAGATGGCGCTCGGCTATGCCGTCGTGGACGAGAAGGTGAAGGCCTATCTGGAGGACTGGTGGCTGGCGCCGCTGGACGCCGAGGGCGAAGACGATCCCTTGGCCGCCATCGCCCGCACGATCCAGGACAACATGACGGGCCGCGTCCCGGCCATTCACCTGCTGGGCTGTCCCTTGAACAACCTGGCGCAGGAAATGTCGCCGATCGACGGCGGATTTCGGCAACGGGTGGAGGAGCTTTACCGCGCCTGGCGCCGGCGACTGTCCCGTGCCCTCACCCGCGGCCAGCATTCGGGCAAGGTCAACGCGGCGGCCGACACGGACGAGGCCGCGACCCTGATCGTCGCCGCCATCCAGGGCGCGTTCAGCCAGACCAAGTCGGCGCAATCCATGGCGCCGTTCCACGACTGCATGGCCGGGCTGAACCGTTATTTGATGGGGCTGCGGCCTTAGGCGATGGGGGCACGCGCTTTGGAGGCTACTCCGCCGCCGCCTTGGCCAGGGCCTGTTCCCGGCGGCGGACGCTGCGCAACCACAGCGCCGACAGCAAAATCACCAGGATCACCGGCAGCATGGCGTAGTTGACCCAGGCCCAGCCGAAGTAGTGGTAGACGCTGCCGGCCATCAGCGAGGAGACGGCGAGGCCCGTGAACAGCAGGAAATCGTTCGTGCCCTGGACCTTGGCGCGCTCGGCCGGGCTGTGGACTTCGGTGATCAGGATCGTGCCGCCGGTGAACGTGAAGTTCCATCCGATACCGAGCAGGATCAGCGCCGTGAGGAAATGGGCGAAGGACACCCCGTTCAGGGCGACGAGGACGGAAGAGAGAAGAATCGCCGCCCCCGTGGCGATGATGCGGACGACGCCGAACCGCTTGATCAGGTGACCAGTCAAAAACCCCGGCAGGAACATCCCGACCACATGCCACTGGATCACCAGTTTGATGTTCTCGTGGGTGAAGATGACGGTCTTCAGCGTGCCCATGGTGACCGGCGTGACGACCATCAGAAAGTTCATCACGACATAGCCGAACAGGGCCGCGATCAGGGCGACGATGAAGGTCGGCGACTTCATGATGGTCCACAGCGGGCGGCCCGTATCCGCGTATTCCTGCTTCGTCAGCCGGGGAATTTGCGCGAACAGGATGACGACGCCGGACAGCGCCGTGAACGCCGCCATCATGAAGAACGCCCCCTGGAACGGCACGTCGGTGATCCAATGCTTGGCGTACAGCGCCGTTTCCGGGCCGAGGAAGGCGCCGATGACGCTCATCGCGATGACGATGGAGACGTTGCGTTCCTTCAGATGGTCCGGCGAGACCTCGGCCGCGGCAAAACGGTATTGCTGCGCGAAGCCGGTGTAGATACCCGCGATCAGCAACCCGATGTTGAACAGAAGGAAACTGTCCAGGGCGATCGCCTGGGCGGCGATCAGGGCGCCGATACTGCCGACCGCCGAGCCGAAGGCGAACCCCCATCGCCGTCCCCAGGTCCGCATCAGGAACGCGGCGGGCAGGGTGCCCGCCGATGTGCCGATCAGCAGCATGGTGATCGGTGCCGTGGCCAGGGCGAGGTCCTCGCCCAGCATCGAAATCGCGACCAGGGTCGCGGCGAAGAACGTGAGTGTGCGGCCGCAGAAAAACAGCGCCTGACAGATCGCGAGGATGACGAGGTTTTTCGTGCTGTGGAGGGCGGGGGCCGGCGTGGTCATGACAAACCTATACGGAATGCGTCCCCGCCGCACAAGCCGTTGCCTGATCGCCTGGAGCGCAGCCGTGACACCTGCCGCCTTGGACCGGCGATGGACTCAAGGGCCCGGGGCCGCGGCCTCGATGCGGTTGCGCCCAGCCTGCTTGGCACGATAGAGCGCCGTGTCGGCCGCCTTCACAAGGTCTTCGGCCGATTGGCCGGGCCCCAGGACAGCGACGCCGATGCTGACGGTGATCGAAATCCGCGTGCCATCGCCCATGTCGAATTCAGCTTCTTCGATCTGTCGACGCAGGCGTTCGGCCACGTCGGCGGCCGTGCCCAGGTCGGTGTCCGGCAGGACGACGCAGAACTCTTCGCCGCCGTAGCGCGCGGCAATGTCGTATCGCCGCTTGGCCTGGTTCAGGTGCTGACCCACCGCACGCAGCACCTGGTCGCCCGACGGGTGTCCGTAGGTATCGTTGACCTTCTTGAAGAAATCCAGGTCCAGCATGAAGCAGGACAGGGGGGCGCCGCTGCGCCGGGCGAATTCGTGCTGTTCCGCGAGCCGTTCATCGAAGGAACGGCGGTTGTAGAGCTTCGTCAGCGGGTCGAAGTAGGCCTGCCTCTCCAATTCCAAGACCGTTTTCTCCAGCTTCTCCTCCAACGTCTTCTGGCGAACGACGAGGGCCAGGATGTCAGCGATCGCATGGACGAAGGCAGCTTCGCTGTCGTCCGCCGCGTGGCCATGCGGCAGGTAGAGGACCACCACGCCCAGAACCTTGCCGTCGTCGACGAGCGGGACGCTGTAGTGGCCGTGCGCTGCCATGCCGTCAAAACGAATCTCGTGGCGGTGGTCGACGCAGTTCGTGTACAGCAGTTTTCCGGTGGCCGCCGCCCGGCCGCATAGGCACCGTCCGAACGGCACCCGGGCGCAGAGGGCCTGAAGTTCAGGGTTCAGGTTGATATGGCTGACCAGCTCCAGCACCTGGTCTTCGTCACGGACAAGGAAGACGCCGCCCTTGCGCTGAATGGCCAGCCAGCTGACGGACAGGATAATATCGAGGCAGGCGTGCAGGACCTCGTCCAGCGGCTGACGGTTGACGACCGTCCGCAGCAGCGCGTTCAGTGTGCGCTCATTCTCGATCACGCGCGTCAACGGGTCCGGTGACATACGGTAGTGTGGCCCATTCGCAGGCCATCTGAAAATCGAAAATGTCGGCCCTAGACCGGACGTTCGCCGATCACCGTCGTGCGTTCCATGTAGCGGTCGGCGGCGTAATCCGACACGGCGTAGTGCATGAGCGTGCGGTTGTCCCAGACCAGCAGGTCATGGGGCCGCCAGGCATGGCGGTAGAGGAATTCGGGCTGGGTCGCGTGTTTGTACAGATGATCCAGGATCGGGCGGCTTTCCTCCATCGTGAAGCCCTCGATATGCGAGGTGAAGCCCGGGTTCACGTAAAGCGACTTGCGCCCCGTGTCCGCATGGGTGCGCACGATAGGATGGACGCATTGGTTGGCGCCGTCGAAGTCCTTGTCGATGACGACGGGCTTGGCGTACTGCGTTGCCGCCGCGACGGCGAAATCGTGCACGGCGTTAAGGCGCCCCAGCATCGCCTTCATGCCGTCCGACAGGGCATCGTAGGCCGCCGCCATGTCGGCGAAGATGGTGTCGCCGCCGTAGGGCGGGATTTCGATGGCGTAGAGGACCGAAGCCTGGGCCGGCCGGTCGCGGAACGACACGTCGGAATGCCAGTAGGTGCCCGCACCTTTGCGGCCCTGGGCCTCGCCCTTTGCGTCGACCTTGTTGGACACGCGGTAAAGCTGTGGGTGATCGGGATGCAGATAGCGCGACACCGTGTCCTGCAAGGGCGGCTGGCCTTCATCATGAAACAGGGGACCGAAGCGGCGGGAAAAATCAATGTGCTGCTGCTGATCGATGGTCTGGTCGCGGATCACCATGAGGCCGCCCGCTTCCTGCCAGGCCTGGCGGATGTCGCCGAACAGGTTGTCGCCGTTGCCGCCGGACAAATCCCGGCCCACGTCGATGCCGGTGATCTCGACACCCAGGGTGCCGAGGGGTTTCTTCTGGATGGTCATGGTCTTTGGTTTCCTTGGATGAGGCCCCGCCCTTTGGGTGGTGTTTTCCGTTGCTTGAAAAATGATCCAGGCCCGGTTATTTGTAAATGAAATCACATTTCATCTGATGAAACATTCGCAAATCACGGTATTCGGACGGCGGCCCGCCCGGGTCCGGTCCGGGCCGAAAGGAAACCGCTCATGGGGTCGTACAAGCCGGTGAATGCCGCCCTTCGGGGGCTCGACGTGCTGGCGGCCGTCAACAAGCTGAAGGGCCGTGCGACCATCGGCGAACTGCACCGGGAAACGGGTCTCGACAAGGCGACCATCGTGCGCATGCTGGAAACCCTCATGCATGCGGGCTTCGTCGTGCGGGACGAACACCACACGGCCTATGAAGTGACCGGCAAGACCCTGCTGCTGTGTTCGGGATACGACCGCCACCGCGCCGTCGGGCGCATCGTCGGCCCCATCATCGCGGCGTTCCGCAACCGCTTCGGCTGGCCGTCGGACGTCGCGATCTTCGACCATGACGCCATGGTGTTGATCGAATCCTCGCGCGACGCGGGCTCGATCCTGGTCAACCGGCTGCCGGGCTATCGCGCGCCCATGCTGGGGACCAGCCTGGGCCTGGCCTACCTCGCCTTCGCCAGCACCGAGGAGCGCGAAGAAGTGCTCGACCGTGTCACGGCGATGCCCGCCGTATGGAACGAGATCGCCCGCGACCGGGCCAAGGCGGAAGCCTACCTCGCGGGCATCCGCGATCAGGGCTACGCCACCATGCACGACGAATACTCACGCACGGAATACGGCCGGCGCATTTCCACCATCGGCGTGCCGATCCTGGTGGGCGGCCGTTCCGTGGCGGCCATGAACGTGCTCTACCTGAAAAGCGCCCTGCCCATGGCCGAAGCGGTCACCACCATGGTTGCCCCCCTGAAGGCCTGCGCCGACGAGATCGCCGGCGCCCTGACGACCGGCCCCGGCTGACCGGGGATATCGGCAAGCAGGTTCAGCCGGGCCGCTTGGCGGCGCTTATGCAGTCATAGAAAATGTGTTGCGCGTTGCCGCGCTGGGCTTCTTCCTCGTCCCAGGCCCGCTCGCGCATGGCCAGCAGCGCTTCGATGCGTTGGTAGTCGCCGGTATCGGCAAGCTGGAGGTTGATCTGGTCGATGGTCTGCTGGCGGGCGGCCTCGATGGAGGCCAGCAACTCTGCGTGGTCGGCCTTGCATTTGACGGCGGTGATGGAGCCGCTTTCCGCCGTCGCCAGCCACAACGACAGCAGCAGCGCCACTGCGATCAGGGGGGCGGGGGCGCGGCGCCGGACCATCAGGTCCCAATCGTATTTCTGCCATCTGGACATGACGGAAACTCTATTCTTTGCAGGGAAGGGCGGTCAATCCATCCGAAACCGCTGCGGGCATCAGCCGCCGGTGACGCTCATGTGGCGGCTCACGGCCGGGCCGTCGCCGCGCCGTTCGATGACGAAATCGTGGCCCTTGGGTTTGCGGCCGATGGCTTCGTCGATGGCGGTTTCCAGCAGATCGTCACCCTCGGAGGCGCGCAAGGGTGCCCGCAGATCCGCCGCGTCGTCCTGGCCCAGACACATGTAGAGGGTGCCCGTGCAGGTCAGGCGCACGCGGTTGCAGCCTTCGCAGAAGTTATGGGTCAGCGGCGTGATGAAGCCGAGCTTCTGTCCCGTTTCCGCCACTTCCGTGTAGCGCGCCGGACCGCCGGTCTTGAACGGGATATCGGTCAGGGTCCAGGTTTTCTCCAGGCGCTCGCGCACCTTGGACAGGGGCAGGTACTGGTCCGTGCGGTCCTGGTCGATCTCGCCGAGCGGCATGGTCTCGATCAGGGTCATGTCGAAAGCGTTCTCGCCGCAGTATTCGATCATGCGGTCCAGTTCGTCCTCGTTGAAATTCTTCAGGGCCACCGTGTTGATCTTCACGTGCAGGCCGGCCTTGCGGGCGGCGTCGATGCCGTCCAGAACCTTGTCCAGCTTGCCCCAACGGGTGATCGCCTCGAACCGATCGGGATCGAGGGTGTCGAGGGAAACATTGATGCGCCGGACCCCGGCATCGACCAGTTCATCCGCGAACCGCGCAAGCTGGGAGCCGTTGGAGGTCAGGGTCAGTTCCTCCAGGTCGCCGGTCTTCAAATGGCGGCCGAGGGAGCGGATCAGCGACATGATGTTGCGCCGGACCAGCGGTTCGCCCCCGGTCAGGCGCAGCTTCTTCACGCCCTTGCGCACGAAGGCGGAACACAGGCGGTCGAGTTCCTCCAGCGACAGGATTTCCGCCTTGGGCAGAAACGTCATGTCTTCCGCCATGCAATAGACACAGCGGAAATCGCAGCGGTCTGTGACGGAAACGCGGAGGTAGCTTACCGCCCGTCCGAAGGGGTCAATCATGCTGGTCATGGAGTCAGCCCAGTTGCATCCTCAAGGTCGTATCATGGCCCGGTTTTGGGCCGCCGCCGGGGCCGTTCGCCACCCGGCAGCCGTTATTCCATTCAGTCATATCGTAACAAAGATAGTAATGCGGAACGCCCTTGTCGCCCCTCTTTTTTAGAAGAAATTCCATAGGGCGGAAATGGCCGTACCCATTGAAACCCCGTTCAGCCGTCGTTATCCGCGCCCGGCTTCAGCCCTTTTTCCCGCATGTCGGCCTCCGCCGCCGCACGCATTTCGTCGCGTTCGCGCAGGTAGTCCTGGGTCGTGCGGGTCATCGGCTTGGGCGCGCCGGCCAGCGGGTTGGCGACCTCGAACTGCACCATGACGCGACAGTCGTCGCACATCTTGATGCGGTCGAGGGCCGCGCCCGGGAACATGGAATGGCCCTTCAGCTTGTTGGTCAGCTGGTTGATTGTCGCGCGGGTGCCGTAGGGTTTGCCGCAGCGGATGCAGTGGAAGGGGTCTTCCTCCTTCTGCACGCGGGGGCTCTTGGCTTCGTCCTTGAACGACAGGCGGGGGGTCAGGGTGATGACCTTTTCCGGGCAGGTCTTGGCGCAGAGCCCGCATTGCACGCAGGCATCCTCGACGAACGACAATTGCGGTTTGTCCGGATTGTCGCGCAGCGCGCGGGCCGGGCAGGCACCGACGCAGCTGAGGCAGAGTGTGCAGCCGGCGGCATCCACGGTCACCGTGCCGAAGGGGGCGCCCGCGGGCATGGCGATCTCGTCGACCTTGTTGGGCGCACCGGCATGCAACGTGTCGAGGGCCAGGCGCATGATCGTCCGCTTGCGGCCCAGCGGCAGGAAATCGCCCTGCGGCATGGGGCTGAGTTTCTCCAGGGACCACAGCGCGTCCTCGACCGCCGAGGGATCGTCCAGATGCAGATGGCGGATGCGGCCCGTGCCGTAGCCGAGACCGTCCAGCACCGTTTCGGCGATGGCGATCTCGCCTTCCTGGGCTTGGGCCTCCGCGCGCTTCTTGGGCGGCAGCAGGATCAGACAGTGTGCGGCGCCGTAGGCGGCGGCCGACAGGAACAGGTCGAGGCCGACCTGCGTCACCTCGTTGACGGCAAAGGGAATACAGTTCGCGGGCAGGCCGCGCCCCATCCGCGAAATCAGGCCGATGGCTTCCTCGCCCTGGTCCGCGTCGTGGACCAACAGCACCGGGTCCGTGCCGCCGGCCTTGGCGTAGGTGCGCAGCACCGTGCGCGCCCGCTTGAACAACTCGTCGCCGAGCGGCAGGGCATAGGTCGCCGCCCCCGTCGGGCAGACCGAGGCGCAGACGCCGCAGCCGCCGCACAGATAGGGGTCGATCTTGACCCGTTCGTTGTCGGGCGTGATGGCGCCGGCCGGGCAGGTGTCGATGCAGCGCGAACAGCCGGTGATGCGGCTTCGGGAATGGGCGCAGATCTTGTCGTCGTAGTCGACATAGCGGGGTTTTTCGAACTCGCCGACCATCTCCGTCATCTCGAAGATGGTTTCGGCGACCAGGGCCGGGTTGCCGCGGTCGGGGTTGTAATAGCCGTCGCGCTTGTCCGCATGAGGGAACAGGGCCGAGCCGCCGCGCAGGTCCAGGATCAGGTCGCATTCGGAGGTTCCGGCCTGCGGTTCGCCCTCCCATTCCAGGACGCCGCGCGAGGACGCCTTGGCCGGGATGAAACCGGCGATGGCGACCTTGAAGGCGCCCAGATGCCCGCCGGCGCCCGTGACCTTGCCCGCGAACACGGGAAATTCCATGACCGCCGGCGGCGGCACGTCCTTGGCCCCTTCCAGGACCAGGGTGACGTTCAGGCGCCCGGAGAGCTTGCGCGCGGCGTTGATGGCGTCCTCGCCCTTCCCCAGCACCAGCGTCACGCCGTCGGACTTCATGGAGACGGAGCGCGCGCCAGCCAGGTCCATGGCGGCTTCGTTCAGAAGCGCCGCCATCTTGGCCGTCAGGTTGGTCTGCGCCTTCTTGTCCTTGGCGGCATCGGACCAGCCGGCCTTTTCGCGGATGTTGGTGAAGGCAATCGCCGGGGCGGCGTCCATTTCGTCCAGGGTTTCCAGGAACAGGGGTGCTTCCTGAGTGCAGGCGACCAAAAGGGTCTCCCCGGCCTGGCCGGCGGTTCCCGCGACGCGCTGGAATTCCTCGACCTGGCGGCGGCACAGGTGGGTCGCCACCTTCAGGTCTCCGTCGGCTGT
The DNA here is from genome assembly GCA_031655335.1 of Thalassospiraceae bacterium LMO-SO8. Taxonomy (NCBI): domain Bacteria; kingdom Pseudomonadati; phylum Pseudomonadota; class Alphaproteobacteria; order Rhodospirillales; family Thalassospiraceae; species Thalassospiraceae bacterium LMO-SO8. The sequence goes on from CP134226.1 coordinate 2,671,447, forward strand.
CCCCCCCTGGGCGCAGGCCTTGGCCAGGGCCTTGCCGTCGATCGACATGGTGCCCTCGCAGTCGCAGACGAGGAGATGCTTCTCATTGAGCTTCATAAGACCGATGCTTCCCTATCCGGCGCCCTTCTGGTGACGCTCGTGCGTTCGAACATGTATTTTGTTTAGGCTATTTTACAGAGAATAAAAACGGTGTGCGAGTAGGGGTATTCGCCCCTTCTGTTTGGGCCGTTTACATTCCAAATCCCAGACCCTAACTATGTGGGGACCGCCGGGCGCAATAAAAAGCCCCGGAAAGGGAGGAAAAGGCACGCAATGGCAAACCCTATCGCATCCGGCAAGAATGGACTTTCCGTCGAGGACTTCATGCTGGCCGCCCAACGCGGCGACCGCGACAGCCTGCAACAGGCGTTGGACGCGGGCATGAAGATCGACACCACCGACACCCACGGCAATTCGGCGCTGATGTATGCGGCGGCGGCCGGGCAGACCAAGACCTGTCAATGGCTGATCGATCAGGGCATCGACAAGGGCACCGTCAACAACTGGGGCATGGGCGTGCGCGACTGGTCCAAGTGGTCGTCCAACGCCGACGACATCCGCAAGCTCGTCTACTGATCCAACGTCGACGGGAGGCGCCCATGGGGGCACCCCGACGGAAACACGGCACCGCCAAGACCGCCCAGGCATCCCCGTCGGCGGACATGATCCTTGACCGCGCGCTGGCCCTGGCTGGGGATGCCGGATGGGACACGTTCAGCCTGAGCGCCCTGGCCGCCGATCTGGGCCTGTCCCCGGCGGACCTCGCCGATCATTTCCCTGACAAGGACGCCCTCGCCAACGCCTGGTTCACCCGGGCGCGGGCGGCCATGCTGGCGGCCCCGCCCCGGGGGTTCGCGCGGCAGCCGGTGAGGGATCGGCTGAACATTCTGTTGTTGCGCTGGTTCGACGCGCTGAGCCCTCATCACCGGGTGACGGCGCAGATGCTGAGGGGTAAGCTCTGGCCGTTCCATCCGCATCATTACGTGCCCATGGTGTTCGACCTGTCGCGCCTGATCCAATGGCTGCGCGACGCGGCGGGAATGACGGCCGGCGGCCGCCAGCGCCAGATGGAGGAGATCGGCCTGACCCTGCTGTTTCTCGCCGTGCTGCGCCGGTGGTGCCGCGACGGCAGCCCGGGCCAGGCGGAGACCCGGGCGTACCTCGCCCGGCGGCTGAACCGGGCGGATGCCTTGGCGGGACGGTGGTTCGGGAACACGCGCGGCGCCTGAGCCGAACACGCAATCGTGACAAGTTCCCGCGCGGAAAAGGTGATTGTCCTGCGGTCCGGCTTGCCCGGACCGCGGGGCGGGGGCATGTTCGCCGACAACCGATACCTTCATGCCCGTAGCGGAGGCGCCACCGATGAAACTTCACGCCGATCTGGCCCGGCCGGCCATCGTCGATTCAACCGCGCTTGCCTGGGTCCCGTCGCCGTCGCCCGGGGTCGAACGCCGCCTGCTGGAGCGGGACGGCGACGAGGTCGCCCGCGCGACCTCGATCGTCCGCTATGCCCCCGGGTCTGAATTTCCCACCCACCGCCACGGCGGCGGCGAGGAATTCATGGTTCTGGAGGGCGTGTTTTCCGACGAACACGGCGACTTTCCTGCCGGCACCTACGTGCGCAACCCGGTCGGCAGCAGCCATGCACCCAAAACCGTCTCCGGCTGCACCATCTTCGTCAAACTGCGCCAGATGGATCCCGACGACCAGGAACAGGTGACCATCGACACCAAGGCAGGGGACTGGGTCGCCGGTGACGTGCCGGGCCTGTTCCGCATGCCGTTGTACGAATACGGGGCGGAGCGCGTGTGGCTGACCAAGATGGGGGCGGGCTGCGTCGCGGCCCCCCACAGCCATCCCGGCGGCGAGGAGGTCCTGGTTCTCGAGGGCAGCGTCGAGGACGAAAACGGCATCCACGACAAGGGCACCTGGTTCCGCCTGCCGCCCGGCAGCTTCCATTCGCCCCGCACGGATAACGGCTGTTTGCTCTGGGTCAAGCAGGGGCATCTGGGATAGCCTTCCCGGTCACACCGATTGACGACGGAAAGGGAGGACGCCGCCGATGGCCGCCTACGTGATTGCCCAGATCGACATCACCGACCCGGAAACCTTCAAGGAATATCAGGCCCTGGTGCCGGCGACGATCGCCGCTTACGGCGGCGAATACATCGTGCGTGGCGGCGAACAGGTCGCGCTGGAGGGCTCGGAACCTTCTTCGCGCACGGTCGTCCTGCGCTTTCCCGACATGGCGGCGGCCAAGGCCTGGCACGCCTCGCCGGAATACGAAAAGCCGCTGGCGATCCGCATGGCCTCGGCCACGGGCACGTTGCTGCTGGTCGACGGGATGGATTGATTTTTCGAATTAGCTGAAATTCAGTTAACTCATGTCGGCGCCGGTTTCCAGCACGTCGAGACCGCGCGCCGTCAGGTGAAACACCACGTCCTGGCGCATGGGGATGGCCAGGGTCGCGTCCCCGTCCAGGCCCAGATAGCTGCGGATCAGGGTGCGCCCCGTGCCGCCGTGGCAGACCACGATCGCGGGCTGTTCCGGGGCAAGGTCCAAAAGCCAGCTCCGCGCCCGGTCCATGACTTCGGCCAGCGTCTCGCCGCCGCCGGGCGGGCGGTGGCCCCAGGCGTCGGCGTCCATGGCGCCGAGATCCGCCTTGTCGCCGGCCTGGGCGATTTCGGGCCGGGTCATGCCTTCCCATCGGCCGTAGCCTTTTTCCTTCAGCCGATCGTCGATGGCGAAGGCGGCCGGGTCGAGGCCCGCGGCGGCGCAGGCCAGCGCCGTGGTCTCGGCGCAGCGCCCGGCCGGGCTGCGATAGAGGGCGAAGGGGGCGAGGGGGTGGAAACGGTCGGCGAGCAGCCGCCCGTAAGCCGCCGCCTGGGCCCGGCCCAATTCGGTGAGGACCGAATTACCATGGCCCTGGATGCGGCCCTCGCGGTTCCATTCGGTCTGGCCGTGGCGAATCAGAATGATGTCGGGGAAAGGCATGGGCGGGCTCGTCGGCTGGCGGATGGTCGCTGGGATGATCCGTCTTAGCAGGAAACATCGGCATTGCCGAGCCACCCGGCCCCTTGATTTCTTGACCCTTGCCGCCGACACTCGCGGTCCCCATGTCTTGGGCCCGTGTTTGGGGAACCCGCGACCCCGGCGATAAAGACCGGCGGCGCGGCCAAGGCCCGCGAGGAATGACCGCCGCGTTGTGTTAGGCGCGCGCCGGTTAGGGAGAACAGGGCGTGAGCCAGAGCGACACCGATTCCGCCAGGGCGGGTGCGAATCCGCTGGGCGAGACCTATGCGGACGGCGTGGGCGAACTTGTCGTCAAGCCAAACCCGGACGATCCGCGCCTGACGGAAAGGGTGCCCGGTATCGACCAGGACGGATCGCCGGTGATCGCCTCGGTCACCGTGGAACGCCCCCTGACCCTGTTTCTCAACGGCCGCGAGATCGTCACCATGATGACGATCTGCGACTATCCGGAATATCTCGCCGTCGGCTATCTGGTGAACCAGAACATGCTGCGTCCCGACGACGTGGTCACGGCGGTGGAATTCGACGAGGACCTGGAGGTCGTCGTCGTGCGCACGGAGCGCGAGACGAATTTCGAGGAAAAGCTGAAGAAGAAGACCCTGACGTCCGGCTGCGCCCAGGGCACCGTGTTCGGCGACGTCATGGAGAAGTTCGAGAAGGTCAAGCTGGCCGAGGGCGCGGTCATCAAGACGTCCTGGCTGTTCGCGCTGATGAAGAAGATCAATACGGCGCCGTCCCTGTACCTGGAGGCCGGGGCCATCCACGGCTGCGTGCTGTGCAAGGACGATCGCCCGCTGCTGTACATGGAGGATGTCGGCCGCCACAACGCCGTCGACAAGATCGCGGGCTTCATGTTTCTGCACGGCTGGTCGGGGCGCGACAAGATCTTCTACACCACCGGGCGGCTGACCTCGGAAATGGTCATCAAGACCGTGCAGATGGAAATTCCCATCCTGGTATCGCGCTCGGGCTTCACGGCCTGGGGCGTCGATCTGGCCAACCAGGTCGGCCTGACCCTGATCGGCCGGGCCAAGGGGCGGCGCTTCATCGCCCTGGCCGGCCAGGACCGCATCGAGTTCGATGCCGAACACGGCGAGGCGGCGGACGAGCCCCTGGAACTGCGCCGCAAGGGCAGCCGATGAGCGCCGCCTCCGATACCGTTACCGACGTTGTCGGTGTGCTGCTGGCCGGCGGCCTGGCGCGGCGCATGGGCGGCGGCGACAAGCCGTTGCGCACGCTCGGCGGCAAGCCGATCCTGGATCACGTGGTGGCGCGCGCGCGGCCGCAGGTCGCGGACCTGTTGCTCAACGTCAACGGCGATCCGGCGCGCTTCGCGGCTTATGGCCTGCCGACGGCGACGGATGTGATCGACGGCCATGCCGGGCCGCTGGCGGGTGTCCTGACGGGCATGGAATGGGCACGAAAGGCTCATCCCGGGGCCAAATGGCTGGCGTCCTTCGCCACCGACGCGCCGTTCTTTCCCGCAACCCTGGTCCAGGACCTGCACCGGGCGGTCGAGACGCAGGGGGCGGAAATCGCCTGCGCCCAATCGGCTGACCGTACCCATCCCGTGTTTGCCCTGTGGCCCGTGGCGCTGGCCGATGATCTGCGTGCCGCGATGACGCAAGAAGACATGCGCAAGATCGACGCCTGGACCGCGCGGTACCCCATCGTCCATGTCGACTTTCCGACGGACCCGTTTGATCCTTTCTTCAACATCAACAAGCCGGAGAATCTGGCCGAGGCCGAGACCCTGTTCGCGGAGGCCGTACAATGAGCCGCCGCCAAACGGTCATGCTCGGCGTCATCATCGAACGCCGGAAGATCGACAACCCCTGGCAGGATTATTCCTATCATCCGGTCGCTGTGGTTCCCGGCATGCCGGCCTTGGATGCGGGCGAAGGCTGGCGCCTGATCCGCGAGGGCGAGGGCTGGACCCACTTCCATGCCGCGACCCTGGAATTGGAACTGTTTGCTGGTGAAACAGGAGGATACAAGGCCAATCTCAGCAACTTTCAACCTCACGTCTACGTCGTGCTGACCCCAGGCGAAGAGGCCGAGGACGAAGAGGTCGTGCCGAAACTGGTCACCGCCTGTCCCTACGAAGCGGAAAGCTATACGGAAGATTCGGAAATGATCGTCGAAGGCGTGCCCATGCCCGAGGAACTGGCGGCCTGGATCGGCACCTTCGTCGACACCTTTCATGTCGAAGAACAATTCGTCAAACGCAAACGCAACAAGGCCTATGATCCACGCAAGGGCGATATGCGCCCGCGGCCTCTAGTGGAGACGGATGAATGAGTGCGGATGACGAAAACCCCCTGAGCCGCTGGTCCCGCCTGAAGCGCACGCGTGCCAAGGGCGAGTCCGTTGATGAGCCTCCTATAGAGGTCGCCCGCCGTGGTGCCGCCGGGCCGGTCGCGGGAACGCCGCAGGCCGCGGTTGCGGAATCTCCGTTGGCGACGGCGGACGAGGGTGCTGCTGCCGATGAAGATGTCCGCGAGTTGACCGCCGAGGAAGCGGCCTATGTGGAGACTCTGCCGCCGCTTGATGAATTGACCCCGGACAGCGATTTCACCGGTTTCATGGATAAACGGGTGCCTGATTTCCTGCGCCGCCAAGCCCTGCGCAAGTTGTGGCTCAGCGATCCCGCCTTCAGTCTGATCGACGGCATGCATGAATACGGGGAAGACTATTCCATGATGGCGCAATTGGCCGCCGGGGCTTCTGCCTATCGCCCGAACGAAGGCGGCTACGCCTGGCGTGACACGCCGAAGGAAGAAGAGATTCCGGAAGAAACAGCCGCACCCGAAGATGCCCCGGCAGACAGCAGTGCCGACGCGGCGGAAGCGGCGGAAAATGAGGGTTTTCAGGCTGACGAAGCGGATGAATCCGTCTCTGACAAGGCCCGCCGCGTGCAGGACCGGGGCGGATCGAGCGTCCGCCTGCCGACCTATACACCGAATCCCTATTATCAGTCCCCCGGACAGCGCAACCCTGCGCCCGAAATCCTGCCAGAGCCGGGCAAGCGGCTGGAGGCGGCCGTTGAAGGCTACGACGACGATCTGGGTGAGGCCGAGGACGATCTCGGCTGACCCATCCCATGCGGTCCCGACAGCCTTGGGGTTCCATCGGTCAAGACGGGGTAAGTCCATGAAAAAATTGGGGGTTTAGGCCTGTTTTTCCGCATGGCGGAATAGGCGGTCCGTTGACTTGAGGGGCGAAAAGGCGTTCACTTGATATATTAGCGGGAAGAAGTATCCGCGGTTGGCCGGTTTGGGGGCTGCCGCGTAAAAACAAGCCCGCTTTTTAAGGCATCGGAATTCGTCGACTTAACAGGCGAAGCCGACGGAAGGAGAGTAAGGATTATCCAAGTGGAGGCCAACGCCACCATGGGAAGCGATGCCAAGGGAGAACGGCCGCTTTCCGACACCGAAACAAAGACCGGTCAGACCGCCGTGCCCGAAGAGGACATGCAGCGGGCCGGTGTTTATGCGCTGTTGTCGCGGCTGCTCGCCAAGCCGATGGATGACGACACCATTGCCTTTGTCCGCGAGCTGAGCGGCGACGAAAGCCCCCTTGGCCAAGCGATCAATTCCCTGTCTGCCCTGGCCAAGCGCACGACCCAGGTGGTCGCCGAGGAAGAGTTTACGGTGTTGTTTTATGGATTTGGCGCCGGCGGTGAGCTAGCGCCCTACGGGTCGCAATACCTGACAGGATTTATCTACGAGAAGCCGCTGGCCGACCTGCGCCGCGATCTTGGAGAGCTGGGTATCGCACGCGCCGACGGCGTCAGCGACCCGGAAGATCACATCGCCTTCGTCTGCGAGGTCATGCACGGCCTGATCACCGGGGCTTTCGGGCAGCCGGCGAGCCTGGAGCGTCAGCGCACATTTTTTGAAAAGCATCTGGCGCCTTGGGCCGGCCATTTCTTCGCCGATATGGAAAAGGCCAAGTCGGCGGCGGTGTACATGCCGTTGGGGACCATCGGCAAGTTGTTCATGGAGATCGAACGCGACGCCTTCGGCTTCGGCCAGTAGGCGGCGCGGCTCGGTCGCCCCAAAACGGGTGGGCGGCTGAATGGGAAGACAGAGTTGTTGGAATTGCGGGCGGCGGCTCATGCCGCTTTCCACCGTCAATAGCAAGACCCGAAACGGGCGTTTGGTACCAAGCAAGTGGAAGTAACTGTGATCACAATCTTTGAGGAGACTGCGATGAGCGAACAAAAGCAAAAGCTCGGCCGCCGTGAATTCCTGAAGAAAGCAGCCGTCACCGGCGGCGCCGCGGGTGTTGCCGCGGTTGCGCTTTCCCAGGGGTCTGCGGAAGCAGCCGTGGTTTCCGATGGCCCGAAGTCGTCGGGGTATCGTGAAACCGAACACGTCAAAACGTACTACGACCTCGCGAGGTTCTAGTCGGGTTCTAACCCATCAACATTGGGAGATAACTTAAAATGCTCACCAAAAAGAGCGACGGGGTGGCGATAGGCCCCCGTTTGAAGCAGGCACTGGCCGGCGTGGTCGGCGGGTCCATGGACCGCCGTACGTTCCTGAAGCGTTCAGGGATCACCGCCGGGGGCGCCGCGCTTCTTTCCGCTGCACCGCTGGGCTTGGCCAAACCGGCCAAGGCGGCGACCGCGGCGGCGAAAGGCATGCAGCAAATCAAATCCGTTTGTACGCACTGTTCCGTCGGCTGCACCGTCATTGCGGAAGTCGACAACGGCGTGTGGGTCGGCCAGGAACCGGGATTCGACAGCCCGCTGAACCTGGGCTCGCATTGCGCCAAGGGTGCGTCGGTCCGTGAACACGCCCACGGTGACCGCCGGTTGAAGTATCCGATGAAGCTCGAAGGCGGCAAGTGGAAGCGGCTTTCCTGGGACGCGGCGATCAACGAAATCGGCGACAAGATGCTCGACATCCGCAAGTCGTCGGGCCCTGATTCCGTGTACTGGCTCGGTTCCGCCAAATTCAACAACGAACAGTCCTACCTGTTCCGGAAGTTCTACGCTTTCTGGGGTTCCAACAACGGCGACCATCAGGCGCGCATCTGTCACTCGACCACGGTCGCGGGCGTTGCCAACACCTGGGGCTACGGCGCCATGACGAACTCCTACAACGATATGCACAACTCGAAGGCCATGTTCTTCATCGGCTCCAACGCCGCCGAAGCGCACCCGGTCGCGATGCAGCATATCCTGAAGGCGAAAGAGCAGAACAACGCCGAACTCATCGTCTGCGACCCGCGCTTCTCGCGCACGGCAGCACACGCCGATGAATACGTGCGGTTCCGCCCGGGCACGGACGTCGCCCTGATCTGGGGCATTCTGTACCACGTCTTCGAAAACAACTGGGAAGACAAGACGTTCATCAAGCAGCGCGTCTACGGCATGGACGAAATCCGCGCCGAAGTGAAGAAATGGGATCCGGCCGAGACCGAACGGGTCACGGGCGTTCCCGGCGCGCAGTTGAAGCGCGTTGCCCGCACGCTGGCTAACAACCGTCCCGGCACCATCGTGTGGTGCATGGGGTCGACTCAGCACACCAACGGCAACAGCAATACGCGCGCCTACTGCGTGTTGCAGCTGGCCCTTGGCAACATGGGTCGTGCCGGTGGTGGCGCCAACATCTTCCGCGGTCACGACAACGTTCAGGGGGCGACCGACTTCTGCATCCTGTCGCACTCGCTGCCCGGCTATTACGGTCTGGCGACGGGGTCGTGGAAGCATTGGGCCCGTGTCTGGAAGGTCGATTACGACTATCTCCTCGGCCGCTTCGCCTCGAAGAAGCTGATGGAATCCAAGGGCATTCCGGTGTCGCGCTGGATCGACGGCGTTCTCGAAGACAAGAAGAACATGGATCAGCCGGACAACCTCCGGGCCATGGTTCTCTGGGGTCACGCCGTGAACTCCCAGACGCGTCTTCCGGAAATGAAGAAGGCGATGGAAAAGCTGGATCTGATGGTCGTTATCGATCCGGTCCCGACCTTCGCGTCCGTCATCCCGGACCGCAAGGACGGCGTTTATGTCCTGCCGGCGTCGACGCAGTTCGAAACCTATGGTTCCGTGACCGCGTCCAACCGGTCCCTGCAGTGGCGTGAAAAGGTGGTCGATCCGGTTTTCGAATCGCTGCCCGACCACGTCATCATGTACAAGTTCGCCAAGAAGCTCGGCTTCGAGAAGGAGATGTTCAAGAACATCAAGGTCACGAATGACGAGCCCTCGATCGAGGACACCACCCGCGAATACAACACGGGGATGTGGACCATCGGCTACACCGGCCAGTCGCCGGAGCGCCTGCGGGCCCACATGCAGAACCAGGCGACCTTCGACAAGACCTCGCTGAAGGCCGTTGGCGGCGCTGTCGCCGGCGACTATTACGGTCTGCCGTGGCCCTGCTGGGGCACGCCGGAGCTGAAGCATCCGGGCACGCCGATCTTGTACGACACCTCCAAGCCGGTCGCCGAAGGCGGCCTGAACTTCCGCGCTCGTTTCGGTGTGGAACGCAACGGTGTCAGCCTCCTTGCCGAAGGCTCCTACTCCGTCGGTTCGGAAATCAAGGACGGTTATCCCGAGTTCTCGATGGCGGTTCTCAAGAAGCTGGGTTGGGACAAGGACCTGACCGAAGCGGAACTGAAGGTCATCGAAGGGGTTGCCGGCGACAAGACCAACTGGAAGACCGACCTTTCGGGCGGTATCCAGCGCGTCGCCATCAAGCACGGTTGTGCGCCCTTCGGGAACGCCAAGGCCCGTGCGATCGTCTGGACCTTCCCGGATCCGGTGCCGTTGCACCGCGAACCGCTCTATACGCCCCGGCGGGATCTTCTGCCCAAGTACGAAACGTACAAGGATACGAAGAACTACCGTCTGCCGACGGCGTACGAGTCCATCCAGAAGCAGGACTTCTCCAAGAAGTTCCCGACCATCCTTACCTCCGGCCGCCTTGTTGAATACGAAGGCGGTGGTGAAGAAAGCCGCGCGAACAAGTGGCTTGCGGAACTGCAGCAGGACATGTTCTGCGAGGTCAATCCGGTCGATGCCAACAATGCCGGCATCAAGGACGGTCAGCAGATGTGGGTGTACTCGCCGGAAGGCGGCAAGGTGAAGGTCAAGGCCCTGGTCACGGAACGCGTGGCACCGGGTGTGGCCTTCATGCCGTTCCACTTCGGTGGTCACTGGCAGGGCGAAAGCCTTCGCCACAAGTATCCGGAAGGGGCCGATCCTTATGTGTTGGGCGAAGCGTCCAACATGTGCGGTACCTACGGTTACGACATCGTGACCCACATGCAAGAGACCAAGGTCACCTTGTGCCGCATCGAAACGGCCTAGGTTAGGGAGACGCAACAATGGCAAGAATGAAGTTCCTTTGTGATGCCGAGCGCTGCATTGAATGCAACGCGTGCGTTACCGCGTGTAAGAACGAGCACGAGGTACCGTGGGGCATCAACCGCCGCCGCGTCGTCACTATCCGTGACGGCCAGCCCGGCGAACGGTCCATTTCGGTGGCCTGCATGCACTGCTCCGACGCGCCGTGCATCGCGGTCTGCCCCGTGGACTGCATCTACCAGACGGAAGAAGGCGTGGTCCTGCACTCCAAGGACCTCTGCATCGGTTGCGGTTACTGCTTCTTCGCGTGCCCCTTCGGGGCGCCGCAGTACCCGCAGGCGGGCAACTTCGGAAGCCGCGGCAAGATGGACAAGTGCACCTTCTGCAACGGTGGCCCGGAAGAAGACAACTCCGCCGCCGAATTCCAGAAGTACGGCCGTAACCGCCTTGCGGAAGGCAAGTTGCCGCTGTGCGCCGAAATGTGCTCGACCAAGGCTCTCTTGGGCGGCGACGGCGACATGGTGTCCAACATCTACCGCGAGCGTGTCGTGGCCCGTGGCTTCGGGTCCGGCGCCTGGGGCTGGGGCACCGCCTATCAGTTGAAGGCGGGCTCGTAGGTCCATCCGGTAGCGTAATCTGGGAGGGGTGCCTCGCTGCAACAAGCAGAGGGGCACCCCTTTCCGGCTACTGGAACCAAACGGGGTGTGACAAGGAAATAAATATGACCGGAAAGCGCAATACGACCGCCCGCATGGTCAGGACATTGGGAGGGATCGCGATCGCCGCGATCGCGCTCACGGCCTGCCGCGCGGAGGAACAGGGCCGAATGATCCGATACGAGCCGGGTGTCTACAAGGGCAAGCCTGATGCCCAGTTGAGCGAATCTCGGCTTGAGGAACTACGCAACCGCACCCGCAGCCAAGGCGGCGCATCCGGCACCGGGTTCGCCGGGGGTGCGAAGGTTCAGGATTCAGGCGCCGACGTCAGGGTGCCCGGCGAATTGAACGAGCGCGCCCAAAATCAGGGCGGCGCGAAATAGACCCGCGCGTCCGCGCGGGTTCGCAAAAGATATGACGGGGAAACGTAATATGACCTGGTCGAACATTCGTAAATTTGCGGGAGCCCTGGCTCTCGCCTTGATGGTGGCCTATGGCGGTGCGGCGGTCCTGACCGGCTCGCCGGCACTCGACATGGCCCAGGCACAGGCGCAGACCGGCGGGCAAGTTCCCGGTGGCGCAAGCGGCGCCCTGTCCCAATCGGAAATGTGGCGCGCCGTGCGCGGGGGGATCACCGGCACGGTGTCCATTCCCGATAAGCAGGCGGGGCAACTGGTGCAGTCGGACGGCGACGTCTGGCGCGCCGCCAAGAACGGCCCGCTCAGCCAGTTCGGCGGCATTTTCCTGCTGGTGTCCGTCATCGCCATCGCCGCCTTCTTCCTGATCCGCGGCAAAATTCGGATCGACCATGGCCGCGACCCGCAGGGTCGGACCATCGAGCGCTTCAACGCGCTGGAGCGCGCGACGCACTGGTTGACGGCGTCCAGCTTCATCGTACTGGGCCTGACGGGCCTGAACGTGTCCTACGGCCGGTACGTGCTGAAACCCATTCTGGGGGCGGATGCCTTCGGGGCGCTGACCTATTACGGCAAACTGGCGCACAACTACATCGCCTTCGCCTTCATTCTGGGGATCGTGATGATGTTCTTCCTGTGGGTTCGGCATAACATTCCGACGCTGCGCGACCTGAAATGGCTGGCCATCGGCGGCGGCCTGTTTTCCAAGGGCGTGCACCCGGAAGCGCCGCGCTTCAACGCCGGTCAGAAGATCGTGTTCTGGCTGGTCATTCTGGGTGGCGCGTCGCTGACCTTGTCGGGTCTGGCGTTGATGTTCCCGGGCGATGTCCAGCCCTGGGCCGGCACGTTCGCCATCTTGAACAAGCTGGGCGCCAGTCTGCCGACGACCCTGTCGGTTCTCCAGGAAACGCAGCTTTCCGTGTTGTGGCATTCCCTGGTGGGATTGGTCATGATCGGTGCCATCATCGGCCATATCTACATCGGCTCGCTGGGCATGGAAGGCGCCATCGACGCCGTCGCCTCCGGTCAGGTCGACCTCAACTGGGCCAAGGAGCACCATTCGCTCTGGGTCGAAGAGGAAATGACCAAGGGCAACGTGGGCAACACGCAGCCGGCGGAGTGATCTCGGCACAACGAACGACGAAGGGCGGTCCCCGCAAGGACCGCCCTTTTTCATGCTCAGATGGATTGTTAGGCGATGTCGTCGGCCGCCCTGTCGTTGGCGACATAGGCGTCCGGATCACCGCCGGCATAGGCGATGGTCGAGGACGCATCTAGCATCCTGCCGTCGTTGAACTCGATCAACGGAAGACCCTTGGTCTGATAGTCCTTGAAGGTGACGGAGCCGCCGGCCTCGCCAAAGGAAACCGTCAGGTCGTCGCCGTTCACGGCGAACGAGGTGTCTTCGAAGGTCAGGCCCTTGCCCAGTTTCAGGATGCTGCGTTCGTCGGCTCCTTCGACCGTATCGTGTCCGTCCCCGGCGTAATATTCGATGTCGCCGTAGGAATCATTGAAGGTCATCTCGTCGTCGCCCAGGCCGCCGTTGGCGATCACGCGGTTTTCGACCGACGGGACAAGGCCATCCTCGGTCCATTGGTAACCGACAAGCGATTGCGCATTGTCGAAGGTCATCTTGTCGTTCCCGGTGCCGCCGTAGGCCTTTACCGCGCGGCCGGAGATGCTGACGATGTCGTCGCCGGCGCCGCCGAATGCGGTGCCGTACAGCAGATTGCCGTGCGATACGATGGTGTCGTTGCCGGCGCCGCCGAATATCTTGTGCGCGCCGCGTTCGGCGACGATGGTGTCGTCGCCGCTGCCGCCGAAGACTTCCATCATGCCGTCCTTGCCGGTGATGACGTCGTCGCCTTCGCCGCCGTTGACCAGGCCGGCCAGGCCCCGGGTGGTGATCTCGTCATTGCCGTCGTCACCGGAAATCAGGCTGGTGAAGATGGGGCCCTGTCCCGACCACGCCGAGGACGCGGAAATAACGTCGTCACCGCTGCCGCCGTTCACGGCTACTCTATGGCCCCGGGCGTCGATCGTGTCGTTCCCGGCGCCGCCTTGGACGGATACGTTGATGCCGTGGGCTTCGATTTCGTCGTCGCCGTCGCCGCCATCGATCTCTTGTTTGTATTCCGCCGATCCGTTGTCAGCCTCTGCCAGCAGTTCCGGCAACACGGCCCATTTCCGGAATGCCTGGACGAAATCGATGAACTGGCCCGTCGTGGTGTCGTCCGTCTGGCTTTCCGCTGCTGAATCCGATGGCGCCGTGCCGCCGTCAGCGGCCGCCTGCGGCTCACCTTCCATGGCTTGCCGGGTCAGGGTCTCGCGGTAATAGGAAAAATAATTGAACTGGCTGTACGAATTGTAGATGGGCGTGGTCATGGGTCCCCCTCTTGCCTCTCTGTATCCCCAAGCGAGTGGTCGCAGGGGAAAACGCAGGCAAGAAACGTGCCTTTGGGGGGTGTTTTTAAATGGTTGATAAAACGTTAATTTTTAGGGGCCGCGGGCGCACGGCCACCGCGCGGCGCGGCAATTTTTGCCGGGTTGCGTTAACCTTTTCCTAGGGGAGGGGCCTCGCGGCGGCGCGCGGCGGGCGAATTCAGCGTTAAGGAAATGCCGCGTCCGGTCGAGGTGCGGGATGAGCCAGGCTCGGCGTCAGGGGCCTAGTTCAGACGCACGTTGCTCGTCGAATACTTCTCGCCCGCGGTCATGTTCGTGGCGTTCAAGGCGAAGCCCGCGACGACGGCGATGATGACGGCGGCAATGGTCCCGGTCCAGAATGATTGCATGTTTCCACCCCTTCTTATCAAACCGCTGGCGGTTGTTCGCCCGGCGGCTGTAGGTATGGGTATTTTAGTGGATTGCCGCGCCGATTCAACTCACGCTTCCATGCTGTGGAAATGGGGCGTCCGGCGGCGCGGTGGAAGGGGTGCTCGCGCATGACAGGCGTGCGCCCAGGGGTTATGCTGGTCCGGTCAAATGAAAAGCCGTTAAAGGGGGTATCATGTCCGACAACAGCGGCGAAGACGCGCAGGAAGCTTCGCGGATCTTCGTAAAGCATCTTGAGGATTCCGGGTTCTTCAATCAAATCAAAGAGTTGGAGGGGAACCTCACGAAGATTGCCGAAGAGCTGCAAAGCTTCGGGAAGGCTGCCCAGGCACGCATGGAGGAATCCGAGAATTTGGCGGCTCATATCCTGGCCATCGAATCGATTCTCGCCGTTATGATCAAGTCGTCCGGCGTGACGCTGGAAGAGGTGAAGGCCGAGGTCAAGGACCGCACGGCGGCGATCTCCGGCGTCGAGGACGGCAGCCCGTCCGTCCACGCCATCGCCGAGGACATCGTCAAGCGCGGGCAGGCATGAAAACGGGGGCTTGAGCCCCCGTTTCCCAACGCAATTATTTTTCCTGGTCTTATTCCGCCGCCACCTGGGCGTCCGGCACCTTTTCCACGCGCGCCGCGCAGAATTTGAACTCGGGGATCTTGCCCACCGGGTCGAGCTGCGGGTTGGTCAGGATATTGGCCGCCGCCTCGTGGAAGCAGAACGGGATGAAGATCATGCCGTCGGCCACGTCGCGGTCGGCGCGGACCTTCAGCTCGATTTCGCCGCGGCGGGTCGCCACCTTCACCATGTCGCCGGGCGCCAGGCCCTTTTCGCCCATGGTGTAGGGGTTCATGCTGACCACGGGTTCCGGCTCCAGCAGGTTGAGGACCGTGGCCCGGCGGGTCATCGCCCCCGTGTGCCAATGCTCCAGCATGCGGCCCGTGGTCAGGACCAGCGGAAACTCGTCGTCGGGCAGTTCATCCGGCGGCACCAGTTGTGCGGGCACCAGTTTTGCGCGGCCCGACGCCGTCGGGAAACCGTCGCCGAAGATGATGTTCTCGCCGTGGCTGTCTTCGGACTTGCACGGATAGATGATGCTGTCCTCGTTCTCCAGGCGCTCCCAGGTGATGTTGTCGAGGGACCGCATGGTCTTTTTCATTTCATTGAACACGTCCATGGGCCCGGAATAATTCCAGTTCAGGCCCAGGCGGTTGGCGATCTCCTGGATGATCCACCAGTCCTGGCGCACCTCGCCGGGCATGTCGACCACGGGCCGCGCCATCTGGACTTGGCGGTTGGTGTTGGAGAACGTGCCCGCCTTTTCCGGGAAGGCCGAGGCCGGCAAGACGACATCGGCGTGGAAGCAGGTCTCGGTGAAGAAGATATCCTGCACCACCAGATGCTCAAGCTTGGCCAGCGCTTCGCGGGCGTGGCGGGCGTCCGGGTCGGACATGGCCGGATTTTCGCCCATGATGTACATGGCCTTGATCTCGTCGGCCAGGATCGCGTGGATGATCTCGACCACCGTCAGGCCGCGTTCCCGGGGCAGGTCGACGCCCCACAGGTCTTCGTAGGTGGCGCGGATGTCGGCGGCCTCGACCGATTTGTAATCGGGATAGACCATGGGGATCAGGCCCGCGTCGGATGCCCCCTGGACGTTGTTCTGGCCGCGCAGCGGATGCAGGCCCGTGCCGGGGCGGCCGATTTGGCCGGTGATCATGCTGAGCGCGATCAGGCAGCGCGCGTTGTCGGTGCCGTGGACGTGCTGGCTGATGCCCATGCCCCAGAAGATCAGCGAGCGGTCGGCGGTCGCGTAATCGCGGGCGACCTCGCGGATGACCTTGGCCTCGATGCCGCACACGGCCTCCATGGCTTCGGGCGAGAACTGCTTCGAGTTCTCCTTCAGTGCCTCGAAGCCCTCCGTGTTGGCCTGGACGTACTGAACGTCGGTCAGGCCCTCGTCGATGATCGTATGGATCATGGCGTTGAGAAGGGCCACGTCCTGGCCCGCCTTGAACTGCAGGTGGCGGGTCGCGTGACGCGACAGGTCCTGGCGGCGCGGGTCCATGACGTAGAGCCGCTTCCCCTGCTTGGCGGCGTTCTTCAGGAACGTCGCGGCGACGGGATGGTTTTGGGTCGGGCGCGCGCCGATCACGATGATGACGTCGGAATCCTTGGCGTCGTTGAACGATGCCGTGACGGCGCCGGAATTCATGCCTTCCATCAACGCCGCCACCGACGACGCATGACACAGCCGCGTGCAGTGATCGACGTTGTTGGTGCGGAAGCCCTGGCGGACCAGTTTCTGGACCATGTAGGCTTCTTCGTTCGAGCCCTTGGCGGACCCGAACCCGGCCATGGCCGAAGGGCCGTCGCGGTCGAGCACCTTCTTCAGTCCGGCGGCGGCGAGGTCGAGGGCTTCGTCCCAGCTCGCTTCCCGGAAATGGGTCAGCGGATTGCTCGGATCGAGCTCCATTTCCCCATTTTTTTCAATGCCTTCCTTGCGGATCAGCGGTTTGGTCAGGCGGTGCGGGTGATCGACGTAGTCGAACCCGAAGCGGCCCTTCACGCACAGACGGTTTTCGTTGGCATAGCCGTCCTTGCCTTCGACATAGACGATCTTGTTGTCCTTGACGTGGAACGTGGCCTGGCAACCGACGCCGCAATAGGGGCACAGGCTGTCGACCTTGCGGTCCGGCTTGCCGACATGGACCTGCTTCTCGTCGACCATGGTCGACGGCATCAGGGCGCCGGTCGGGCAGGCCTGCACGCATTCGCCGCAGGCGACGCAGGTGCTGTCGCCCATGGGATCGTCCATGTCGAACACGATCTTGGATTTGTGGCCGCGGCCCGCCATGCCGATGACGTCGTTGACCTGGACCTCGCGGCAGGCGCGGACGCACAGGTTGCACTGAATGCAGGCGTCCAGGTTGACGGCCATGGCGGTGTGCGAGCGGTCGGGCGCCGGGCAGGCGGCGCGGGCCTCGAAACGGCTGTCGGCGATACCGGCCTTGTCGGCCCAGTACCAGAACAGGGAGTCCGGGTCATGGGCCTCGCGGCGTTCCGGCTGGTCGGACAGCAGCAGTTCCAGCACCATGCGCCGCGCCTTGGTCGCGCGCTCGTTGTCGGTTGTGACCTCCATGCCTTCCGTCGGCTGGCGCCGACAGCTGGGGGCCAGCACGCGCTCGCCCTTGATCTCGACCATGCAGGCGCGGCAGTTGGCGTCGGGCCGGTACCCCTTTTTCGGGCGGTGGCACAGGTGGGGGATGGTGTTGCCGTTCCGTTTGGCGACGTCCCAGATGGTCTCGCCGGCCCTGGCTTCGGCCGGCTGGCCGTCCAGGGTGAACTTGATCGTTTCGCTCATGTCCTTGGCGCTCATTGCACGTCCTCCCGGAAGAAGCGCAGCGCCGCCTGCACCGGATTGGGCGCTGCCTGACCCAGGCCGCAGATCGATGCATCGCGCATGGCCTGGCTCAGCTCATCAATCAGATCGGCATCCCATTTGGGCTTGTCGATCAATTTCAGCATTTTTTCGCAGCCGACACGGCAGGGCGTGCACTGGCCGCAGCTTTCGTCCTCGAAGAACCGGATCAGGTTCTTGCAGATTTCCTTGACGTCGTCCTGTTCGGAGAAGATCACGACCGCGGACGAGCCGATGAAGCAGCCGTGCTTGTCCAGGGTGCCGAAGTCCAGCGGTTCGTCCGCCAGGCTTTCCGGCAGGATGCCGCCGGACGCACCGCCCGGCAGGTAGGACTTGAAGGTATGGCCGTCGGCCATGCCGCCGCAATAATCCTCGACCAGCTGGCGCGCCGTGGTGCCAGCGGGGGCCAGTTTGACCCCCGGCTCCTTGACCCGGCCCGAGACCGAGAAGAAGTGGGGCCGGCCCTGGTCCTGATACCACTGAGGCCCGTGCTCGATGATCTTAGGCAGCCAGTAGACCGTTTCCACGTTGTTGATCAGCGTGGGGCGGCCCCACAGGCCCGCCTGGGCCGGGAACGGCGGGCGGTTGCGCGGCAGGCCGCGCTTGCCCTCGATGCTTTCCAGCATGCCGGATTCCTCGCCGCAGATGTAGGCCCCGGCGCCGCGCCGCACGTGCAACTCGATGTCGCCGTTCAGGCCCGCGTCCTCGACCTTCTTGATTTCGGTCAGCAGAACCTCGCGGCAGGCGGGATATTCGTCGCGCAGGTAGATATAGACGGCTGCCGCTTCGACCGACCAGGCGGCGATCAGGGCGCCCTCGATGACCCGGTGGGGGTCGGTCTCGAAACAGTGGCGGTCCTTGAAGGTGCCGGGCTCGCCCTCGTCGGCGTTGATGGCGACCAGGCGCGGCTTCGGCGCGTTCTTCATGAAGCCCCATTTGGTGGCCGTCGGAAAGCCCGCGCCGCCCAGTCCGCGCAGGCCGGATTCTTTAATGACGCCAATAGCTTCGTCACGATCGCGCGCGCCCTTGAGGCAATCGCTCAGGACTTTGTAGCCGCCTTCGGCAAGATAGGCGGCCAAGTCCTTATAGGCGGGCAGGTCCATGGTGACCTGACCGGCCTCGACGGCGGCCTTCACGCTGTCGGCGTCGGCGTGGAAGATCTGGCGTTGCTTGACCACGGCGACCGGCGCCTTATCGCAGGCACCGACGCAGGGGGCGTGGATGACGCGCACGTCCGGCCCCAGGATGGATTTCAACTGCGCCGTCAGGGCGCCCGAGCCCTTCATCTCGCAGGTGATCGAATCACAGACCCGCACGGTCAGGGCCGGCGGGGCGTCCTCGCCTTGCTTCACCACGTCGAAGTGATGGTAGAAGGTCGCGACTTCGTAGACTTCCGTCTGGGCCAGCCGCAGTTCAGTGGCCAGCGCCGCCATATGGGCGTCGGACAGGTGGCCGAAGGCGTCCTGGATCAGGTGCAGGTATTCGATCAGGTATTCGCGGCGCCGCGGCTGATCGCCCAGAAGACGTTGCACATCGGCGATGGCCTGATCGGTGACCTGGCGGCCCTTTCCGAAGGCGGCGCGCTCGCGGCGGCGTCCTTTCTGGGCGGTAGCGGTGGACATGCGGGCTTCCTCCTTGGTCTTATGCGGGTCCGGTTGATGCGGGCCTCGTTTACTGTCGCGCCGGACGTTTCGCCGACGGCGGTGAATTATGTCGCGAAACGGCGCGGGCCATTACCGAATTCTCTGGAAATTTGAGCAATAACCCCGGTTTCCGTGTTGGCATTTGGTATACCACAGGCTTTCTATAACATGATCGGGACGCTTCGGGAAGCGGTGAAAAGGCGCTTTTCGCATCCTTGAGGTGCTGGGATGCCGGTTCCGGGATGACGCTCCCCACCCGTGGCCGGGTGGCCGGGCTTGGGCCTTGTGCCCCGGGGGCGGGTCGGCAATAGTCGGTCTTGGCACCGCCTTGCGGAGGGCTGAACGGACGACGACCGAGGACATTCAGGGACATGACCGCAGACATTCACCTTGCCCAGTTGCTGTGCTCGCGCCTGTGCCATGATCTGGTCGGACCGGCGGGTGCCGTCAACGCGGGTCTGGAGTTGGCTGAAGACGGTGATTTGGACGGCGATGCCCTGGATCTGGTGACCTCGAGCGCCGCCGAGGTCACGCGCCGCTTGGCATTCTTCCGCATCGCCTTCGGCGCGGCCGGCGGCAAGGCCTCCGCCGTCGGCACGCTGAGCCTCAACGAGGCCCGGGAACTGGCGGGCGAAATGCTGGCGGGCGGCAAGGCCGAACTGGGATGGCCGGAAAGCAGTCATGCTCCCGATAGTCTGCCCGCGGGCGTCGGCAAGGTGCTGCTTCTTATGATCTTGCTGGCGTCCGAATGCCTGCCCCGGGGGGGCGCGGTCACGGTTCACACGGCGGCTCTGCCTGAAGGCGCTGGCCTTGCCGTAAGCGCCCAGGGCGCCGGGGCGGTGCTCAAGCCCGATTTGATGGCGGCCCTTGACCCGGACGCGGACGAAGACGTGGTGAATGCGCGCACCGTGCATGCCCATTTTGCCCAAGTGCTGGCGCGCGCCGAAGGCGGGCGTATCGAGACCTCCGATGAAGGCGACGGCGAAATCCGCTTCATGGCGCTGTTTCCGCAGGATAGGGGCGGGCGGGAATAGGGGCGGGCGGTGACCGCAACCGCCCCCGATGTCGCGGCTAGGCCATCAGTCATAGTGGAATCCGGGTGAATTCATTTGCCGCCCTGTGGTGGTTTTGCTTTAATTTCCCGAGCCTTAGAAATTTTCATACCGGGAGGCGGCGCGGACGGTCGGAATCACGGCGGAATTCGCGTGTTCTCCCGATGCGGGACTAACGTAGACGGCGTGCAATAGGCCGAAACGCCTTTGTTGCACACCAATTTATGCGGAAACTTATGTTCGGGGCCGCCGGCTCCCAGGAGCGCACAGATGGACGACCTTCTCACTGAATTCCTTACCGAGACCTCGGAAAACCTTGCCGTGCTCGATGTCGAACTGGTCAAGTTCGAACAAGAACCGGACAATAAGGCAATTCTCGGGAACATTTTCCGTCTGGTCCATACCATCAAGGGGACCTGCGGGTTCCTGGGGCTGCCGCGTTTGGAATCGGTGGCCCATGCCGGTGAGAACGTGCTCGGCAAGTTCCGCGACGGCGAGTTGGAAGTCACGCCCGAGGCGGTGACGCTCATTCTCAAATGCCTGGACTGCGTCCGCGACCTGCTGGGCAAGCTCGAAGAAACGGGGTCAGAGCCTGAAGGCGACGACCAGGAACTGATCGATGATCTGAACGCCTATGCGGAAGGTGGCGGCGCCAAGGCGGCGCCGGCGGCCCCCGCTGCTGCAGCCTCCGCGGGCGGCGCCGCCGCGGTCAATGAATTCGGTGCCCCGGTGGCGGCCGAACTGCTGGCCGAGGTCGAAGCCGCGACGGCCCAGGGGGTGAAGGCCGCATCCCAGGAGCAGCTTGAGGCTGAACTGGCCGCCGAGCGCGCCGCCGAGGCCGCCAAGGCCGCCACGCCGGCGACCAATGAACATGGCGCCCCCGTGGCCCAGGAACTTTTGGACGAGGTCGAGGCCGCCCAGGTGGCCGGCGCCCGCGCCGCGACGGAAGCGGAACTGCGCGCCGAGATGGAGCGGGAGCGCGAAGCCGAAAAGGCGTCCAAGGCCGGCGTGCCGGCCCCCGCCCCGTCCAAGGATGCGGAAAAGAAGGACACGGGCAAGTCCGGGGGCGGTGTCGCCGCATCGTCGATCCGCGTCAACGTTGACGTTCTGGAAGACCTCATGACTCTGGTCTCCGAACTGGTGCTGACCCGCAACCAGCTGCTGCAGATGGTGCGCGGCCTGGACGACAGCGAATTCACGGTGCCGTTGCAGCGCCTGTCGCATATCACCACGGATTTGCAGGAAGGCGTCATGAAGACGCGGATGCAGCCGATCGGCAATGCCTGGGCCAAGCTGCCGCGTATCGTGCGTGACCTGGCCGTTGAATCGGGCAAGAAGATCGAGCTGGTCATGCTCGGCGCGGAAACCGAATTGGACCGCCAGGTTCTGGAGCTGATCAAGGATCCGCTGACTCATATGGTCCGCAACTCGGCCGACCACGGGCTTGAAGACATCGAGGGCCGCCAGGCCGCCGGCAAGTCCGATACCGGGACCATCACCTTGAACGCCTACCACGAAGGCGGCCACATCATCATCGAGATCGCCGACGACGGACGCGGCCTGAACATCGACCGCATCAAGCAGAAGGCGCTGGAAAACGGCCTGACGACCGAAGCCGACCTGGGGCAGATGACCGATCAGCAGATCGGCATGTTCATCTTCAAGGCCGGGTTTTCGACGGCGGAAAAGATCACCAACGTGTCGGGCCGCGGCGTCGGCATGGACGTGGTGCGCACCAACATCGAGAAAATCGGCGGCACCGTCGAATTGAAGACGACGCCGGGCAAGGGCTCGACCTTCACCATCAAGATTCCGCTGACCCTGGCCATCGTTTCGGCCCTGATCGTCGAGTGCTGCGGCGAACGCTTTGCGGTGCCGCAGATCAGCGTTCTGGAACTGGTCCGCGCCTCCGCGCAGTCGGAAAACGCCATCGAGATGATCAACGAATCAGCCGTGCTGCGCCTGCGTGACCGGCTGTTGCCGCTGATTTCGCTGCGCGAGTTGCTGCGCCTTCAGGACCCGCCCGAGGCCGACAAGAGCGACGGCGGCGGCAAGGACGGGGACGCGGCGCCCAAAACCACCGACGCTCTGGTGGCGGAAGCGATCGCCGACGACGAGGAAGTGTTCATCGTCGTCACTCAGGTCGGCTCCAACACCTTCGGCATCATCGTCGACCGGGTGTTCGATACCGAGGAAATCGTGGTCAAGCCGGTGGCGCCGATCCTGCGCGACATCACCTTCTATTCCGGCAACACGATCCTCGGCGACGGCAGCGTGATCATGATCCTGGATCCCAACGGCATCGCCGAGGCCGCCGGGGAAATGGATACCGAGCACCGTTCGGAAGCCGATATCCAGGCCGTGTCGACGGACGAGGAAACGACGTCTCTGCTGGTGTTCCGTGCCGGCGGACCGGAACTCAAGGCCGTGCCGTTGGCCCTGGTTGCGCGACTCGAAGAGATCGACATGTCCGAGACCGAAACCTCGCACGGTCAGGTCATGGTGCAGTACCGCGAACAGTTGATGCCGCTGGTCCCGTTCGCCGCTACCCATCAGTTCAAGGAAACGGGCCGCCAGCCGATCCTGGTGTTCACCGACCGCGAACGCTCCATGGGGCTGGTCGTGGACGAGATCGTCGATATCGTCGACGACCGCCTGAAGATCGAACTGACCACGGATATCCCGGGCCTGATCGGCAGTGCCGTCATTGCCGGCAAGGCGACGGACGTGATCGACGCGGGCTACTTCCTGACTCAGGCGTTCTCCGACTGGTTCGGCTCCGCGGATACCGCGGAAATCGAAAGTGCTTCGGGGAGGCGCCGTCGCGCGCTTCTGATCGACGACAGCCCGTTTTTCCGCAACCTCCTGGCGCCGCTGCTGTCGGTCGCGGGGTGGCAGGTCACGGCGCTGCAAAGCGCCCAGGAAGCGCTGACCATGCGCGACAAGGGTGCGGCCTTTGACGTCATCATTTCCGACATCGAAATGCCGGGGATGAACGGTTTCGAGTTCGCGAGCGAAGTTCGCCGCGGCGGGGCGTGGGAAAAAGTGCCCATGGTGGCGCTGTCGGCCCGTGCCACGAGCGCCGATTTCGAACGTGGACGTGACGCGGGTTTCAATGATTACGTGGCAAAATTCGACCGTGAGGCCCTGGTTTCCAGCTTGGCGCAGACTGTCGCAGGGGCGGCGTCCGGCCGCGCGGGCTAGGGTTTTGGCCGTTCGTTCGAAACGCATGGCGTAAGGATCGTTATTGCGATATCAGCATAAGTCCTGTTATCCAGGTTGGTGCAGTCGGCATCTGGGAGTGCAGGGAAACTTACGGATGGCAGCCGAGGTAACGGTAATCCGTATGCAACCGAAGACGAACTGACGCGGGTGGGCTAATGAAATCTTGTCTGATCGTTGACGACTCGAAAGTAATCCGGATGGTCGCGCGGAAGATCCTCGAAGAACTCAGCTTCGAGACGATTGAGGCGGCTGATGGCCAGGAAGCCCTGGATGCGTGCAAGCAAAAGCTGCCCGACGCCGTGTTGCTGGATTGGAACATGCCGGTGATGAGTGGCATCGAGTTTTTGCGGGAATTGCGCGCGCTGCCGGGTGGTGGTGGCCCGATTGTCGTGTTCTGCACCACTGAAAACGACATCCAGCATATCCAGGAAGCGATCGAAGCTGGTGCGAATGAGTACATCATGAAGCCATTCGACAGCGAGATTATCCAAGCGAAGTTCTCGCAGGTCGGCCTTCTTTAACTGTCTGCCGACCGACGGGCGGCGGATGTGGTTTATCGCGACGCGATAAGGGGTTACGGATGACGAGTGACGAAGTCCGCGTCATGTTGGTCGATGATTCCGCCGTGATCCGCGGCCTGATCGCGCGCATGATCGAGGGCGAGCCGGGCTTGCGTGTCGCTGCGTCGGTCGGCAACGGCCAGATGGCCGTGGACCGCCTGAAAGCGAACCCCGTCGACGTCATCATCCTGGACATCGAAATGCCGGTGATGGACGGCCTGACGGCGATTCCGAAGCTTTTGGAGATCAAACCCGACGTCAAGATCATCATGGCGTCGACCTTGACGGAAAAGAACGCCGACATCAGCCTGCGCGCCCTTCAGGCCGGCGCGACGGATTATGTCCCGAAGCCGACGGCGACGCGTGAGATTTCCGGCGGCGAAACGTTCAAGCACGAGCTTTTGGAAAAGATCCGCCAACTCGGCCTGATCAGCCGGCGTCCGCCGTCGACGCCGGGCGCCGCGTCGGCCGTTCCGGTGCCCAAGGAACGGGTCGCCAAGCCGCTTTACGAAAAACCTGTGCAGTTGCGGACGGACGGCGGGACGATCCGCCCGCGCATTTTGGCGGTCGGCAGCTCGACCGGCGGACCGCAGGCCCTGTTCCAGCTTTTCAAGGACATTCGGCCCGATATCAACATCCCGGTGGTGGTGACCCAGCACATGCCGGCGACCTTTACCACCATTCTGGCGGAGCATATCGCCAAGGCCAGCGGCTGGCCCTGCGCCGAGGCCACCGACGGCATGTCCCTGCAGCCGGGCCATATCTACGTGGCGCCGGGCAATTTTCATATGACGGTTGAAAAATCCGGGACGGGCATGGTGATCCGCACCAACCAAGACCCGCCCGAGAATTTCTGCCGGCCTTCCGTGGATCCCATGCTGCGGTCGCTCGCGGCCGAATTCGGCGGCGCGGTTCTGACGGTCATTTTGACCGGGATGGGGCATGACGGCCGCGATGGCGCCAAGGTCCTGGTCGAAGCGGGTGGCACGGTTATTGCGCAAGACGAGGCCTCTAGTGTTGTTTGGGGAATGCCGGGCGCGGTTGCCACGGCCGGTTTGTGTAATGCGGTTCTGCCGCTTAAGGATTTGGGCCCGCATGTCATGAGTAAGTTGCGCACGAGGGCCGCATGAAGCCGGATGATTTCCAGTTCATGTCGACGATGCTGAAGCAGCGTTCGGGCTTGGTCCTGAACGAGGATAAGGCTTATCTGCTGGAAAGCCGCCTGATGCCCGTGGCCCGTGCCCACAACATCAAGGGCGTCGAGGAACTGATCGCGGAAATCCGCAAGTCGAACAACGAGGCGATAATCGTCGAGGTCACGGAAGCGATGACCACGAACGAATCGTTTTTCTTCCGCGATATCAAGCCCTTCGACCTGTTCCGCGAGCACGTTCTGCCGCATATGCTGGAAAAGTGCGCCGCCAAGAAATCCCTGCGCATCTGGTGCGCCGCCGCGTCGAACGGGCAGGAGCCTTATTCGTTGGCCATGCTTCTCAAGGAAGCAGGGGGCCAACTCGCCGGTTGGCGGATCGAGATCATCGGCACAGACATTTCCCGCCAGGTTCTGAAGAAGGCGGAAAACGGGCTCTATTCCCAGTTCGAGGTGCAGCGCGGCCTGCCCATCACCATGCTGGTCAAGTATTTCGACAAGGTGGATGATCAATGGCAGTTGAAGCCCGAAATCCGCGCCATGGTTCAGTACAAGTACTATAACCTTCTTGAAAACCTGGCGCCTTTGGGCAAGTTCGACGTGGTGTTCTGCCGCAACGTGCTGATCTATTTCGATCAGCCGACCAAGACCAAGGTGTTGGCCGGCGTGGCGGATCTGATGCCCGATTACGGAATGCTGTTCCTGGGTGGGGCCGAAACGGTTCTCGGCGTGTCGGACAAGTTCGCCCCGGTGGCGGGCCAACGCGGCGTCTACGCCCTGACCGGAAAATAGGCCCCGGGCCTAATCCCTTAAACAAAAAGAGGCGGGAATGCCCCGCCTCTTGTTCATGGACTTGGCTGCGCGGCCGGCGTCAGCCGTTGGCCGCGGCCTTCTGCGCCGGTTCCGGATCACGCAGCACATAGCCGCGCCCCCAGACCGTTTCGATGTAGTTCTCCCCGCCGGTCGCCGTCGACAGCTTCTTGCGTAGCTTGCAGATGAACACGTCGATGATCTTCAATTCCGGCTCGTCCATGCCGTTATAAAGATGGTTGAGGAACATCTCCTTGGTCAGGGTCGTGCCCTTGCGCAGGCTGAGCAGTTCGAGAATGCCGTATTCCTTGCCGGTCAGATGGATCGGCTGGCTGTCGACCTCGACCGTTCGGGTGTCCAGATTGACCATCAGCCGGCCGGTCTGAATGACCGACTGGGCATGGCCCTGCGAGCGCCGAACGATGGCCTGAATACGGGCCATCAGCTCTTCCTTGATGAAGGGCTTGGTCAGGTAATCGTCGGCGCCGTGGCCGAGCCCCTTGACCTTGCTTTCCGACTCGCCCAGCCCAGACAGGATCAGCACCGGGGTATTGACCCGGGAATCGCGCAACCGGCGCAGGACTTCGAACCCGTCCATGTCCGGCAGCATGATGTCGAGCACGATGATATCGTAGTCGTAGAGCTTTCCGATCTCCAACCCGTCCTCGCCCAGGTCGGTCGTATCGACGACCATGTTGGCCGATTCAAGCATCATCTTGACGCTTTTCTGGGTCGAGGGATCGTCTTCGACGAGCAGCACACGCATGAACGGCCTCCTTAATCGGACGCATTAACCTTTGTTAACCATAACCTCCGCAGCGAATCGGCGCAAGTTGAGGTCCTGTCCCCAGGAATATTTCGTTATTAAGCAGAGGCTTAACACTCCATCAACCGTTGTCCGTGATAGTATGGTCAGGCAATAAAAACGGTATTCGGATTCGCGGTCAAAGCGCTTGTACACGTTCGTCAATGACATTCTGAATGAAGTCGACCGGCACACCGGGCAGATTTACTTTGGCCGGGTCGCCAACATCGTCGGCCTGCTGGTCGAGGTCGAGGGCCTTCAGGGGGCGGTCTCGGTTTCCGATCATTGCGATATCACGACCAAGAACGGCAGCAAGATTCCCTGCGAGGTCGTCGGGTTTCGCGACGGCAAGGCGCTGGTCATGCCGTTTGGCGCCGTCGACGGCATCGGCATGGGTTGCAAGGTTGAGGTCGGCGCGTCGGAGCCGGTCATCTATCCGGTCGAGGCCTGGTTGGGCCGTGTCATCGATGCCTTCGGCCGACCCATCGACGGCAAGGGGCCGCTGCCCACGGGGGCGACCCCCTATCCGATCCATACGGTGCCGCCGCCCGCGCACGAGCGGTCGCGGATCGGTGGCAAGGTCGATCTCGGCGTGCGCGCCATGAACACCTTCCTGACCTGCTGCCGGGGCCAGCGGCTCGGCATCTTCGCCGGCTCGGGGGTCGGCAAATCGACGCTGCTGTCCATGATGGCGCGCAACACGGACGCCGAGGTCAGCGTGATCGGCCTGGTCGGTGAACGCGGCCGAGAAGCCCGCGAATTCATCGAGGATCATCTGGGCGAAGAAGGCCTGAAACGCTCCGTGGTCGTCGTGGCGACCTCGGACGAACCACCTTTGGTGCGCCGGCAGGCGGCCTTCATGACCATGGCGGTGGCGGAATTCTTCCGTGACCGGGGCGCCAACGTGCTGTGCCTGATGGACAGCGTCACCCGCGTCGCCATGGCGCAACGCGAAATCAGCCTGGCGGTGGGCGAACCGCCGGCCTCCAAGGGCTATACACCTTCGGTTTTCGCGCTGTTGCCGCGGCTACTGGAACGTGCCGGTCCCGGCCGTCAGGGGCAGGGCGACGTGACCGGGCTGTTCACGGTGCTGGTCGAGGGCGACGATCACAACGAGCCCGTGGCCGACGCCGTGCGCGGCATCCTGGACGGTCACGTCGTGCTTGACCGCGCCATCGCCGAACGGGGCCGCTATCCCGCCATCAATATCCTGCGCAGCGTGTCCCGAACCATGCCGGCCTGCAACACGCCGGAACAGAATGCTCTGGTCGTCCGCGCGCGGCAGCTGTTGTCCGTTTACGAAGACATGGCGGAATTGATCCGTCTCGGCGCCTATCGCCGCGGCTCGGACCCCAAGGTCGATGAGGCAATCAAGTATTATGACGCCATCGAAGCGTTCCTGGGTCAGGAAATCGGTGATGTCACGGACCTCGACAACTGCTACCGCCTGCTGGCGGAAACCCTTGAGATGCCTGCACCCGAGCCGCAACACGCGGCTACGGCGCCCGCCGATGGCACGGCCCCGGCGGCGTGACGCGGGCCTGACGGAGACATAGAGACCCCATGGCCGCCGGTCTGAAGAACCTGATCCGCCTGCATGAATGGACCGTCGATGAACGGCGGCGCGAGCTTGGCCAGCATATCCGCAGGCTGAATGAACTGGATCAGCAGGTCCGCGATCTGGAGGCCGAATTGAAACGGGAACAGGCTCTTGCCGGGTCCAGTGAAATGGGCATCACCTTCGGTGCCTACTATAACCTGTTCCGTTACCGACGCGCCCTTCTCGATCAGAAGATCCGTGCCAAGGAGAAGGAGATTCTGGAGGCCCGCGACATCCTCAGCCGCGCCTTCATGGAATTGAAGAAATATCAGGTCGCCGACGAAATCCGTAAGCGCGAGGCGGCATTGGAAGAAGCGCGCCGGGAGCAGGGCGAATTGGACGAGCTCGGCCTACAGCTTTATCGCCGCCAGTCGGCGCGCCGCAAGGCGGCCCGTACGGCGGGGTGAACGCCGGCGTTCGATCAGATCGAATGCAGATGTGCCAGAAGGGCCGCGTTGTTCCATTGCGGCTGGCGGTCCTCGACCAGAATTTTATGTTCCGACACATCATCCGCGGCACCTCGGCGGGTGACGACCTGGACCCAGCGCGGCACCAGTTCGTTGCTGACATCCTGTAGGATCGTCGTCGCCAGATTTTCATGGGACGGCCAATCGCCGCCTTCCAGCGCCCGCAGGTAGGCGGCGAAGGCGGCGGGCGAGACGGTCAGCGCGTCGGGCACGTAGCGCAGCGCGACATCGATTGATCCGCCCAGGGCGGACAGCCGGCCGCTCAGGCTCGACACGAAATCGATGTTTCGGTCCGGATTGGGGGTCGGGGCGAGGACGGCCCGCCGCTGCCACAGGTCCATGTTTGCGTTCTCCCTAGACGACCAGTCCGACGCCGCCCTTGGCCGGAGCCGGAGGGTCGACGGCGATGAAGTTTGCGGGCTGGGCTTGGAACCCGACGCCGCCCCGGAACCCGGTGATGTCACCCGACATTTCGTAAAGATGACGGATGTCGTTGCGCATGTCCGGCGGCAAATGCGCGTCCGACCGCACCACCATGTCCATCCGCCGGTGCGCGGTATCGACCAGGCCGTCCAATTGAATGTGTCCCAGCTTCGACAAGGTGACATCGACCACGAAGCGGGTGCCGGGGCCGTGCTCCGCGTCGTCTTCGTCTTCGCTTTGAGGACGGGTGAACAGGCGAATCTGTTCCAACTGTCCGCCGTTCAGGAACGGGATCATGAAGATGCGCCAGTCGCCTGCGGACGGCTCGTCCGCCAGGCGCGACAACTGTCCCATATCCTCGTGCATGCGGCCCAGCAATCCCGGGTTGACCCGCTGCAAGACCCGCACGGTATTGTCGCCCAGCCAGGCGCGGACATCGCCGCCCCGCACGGCCGACAGAAAAAACAGGATGTTCGCCGTCATGTTGCCGTCCGGGCGCGGCAGGACCGCATGCAGCAAGTGCTGTGCGGTGTTGGGCGCCGCCTGGGCCAGGGTTTCGACCACTTCGCGCATGGCGGGCCACTGATGGTCGAGGAACAGGGCCTGACGAAAGGCTAGTTTCGCATTGTCGAGAAGCGGCTCCGGCTGGGCCGGGGGCAGCGGCGCGCTGGTCACGGTCAGCACCACGCGGGCCCCCTCGGGCGGCGGGTTCGCGCCGGCAAGGGCGATCGGGCCCAGCGGCGTTTCGACAATGGGCTGGCCGCCGGCCTGGGTGCCGCTGACAATCCCGGTCAGTGTCTGTCCCAAAGCCGCAAGCGGCGGTGTCGGCCCCTGGGTCTGAGTCAGGGCTGCCGAGCCGCCCGGCGGGGCCGGTTGCAGGGCCGTGATCTGGACCGTGAACTGGGTTCCGGCCGGCAGGGTCTGGGATGGGGCGGCCTGCGGGGAGCCTGCCGAAGACGGCCCGGTGCCGGCCTGGCTTGGGCCGGGGACGCCGGCCGTCAGGGGCGTGGGGACAGAACCGGGCAGTGATCCGCCGGGGCCGGACGGTTGACCGAAGGGGGATGGAGTCCCTGTTCCCGCCGTGCCGGGAACAGCCGCCCCACCTTGGCCCGAGAGCGCGCCGGGCGCCGGGGCCGCGGGAAGAAGGGTCGGCAGCATCGGCGCCGGAATGCCCGGCGCCGGGCGCAGCAGGGTCGCGGTCAGGCTGTTGCCTTCGGCGAAGGGCGGCAGGTTGAGCGTCGCCGTCCCGGCCGTGGCCTGGGCGCCTGCCTGTAGGGACTGCGCCGCGGCGCGGAGGGCCGCGGCCGGGCTCTGGCCATTGATCGCGGTGATGATGAATTGAAGCTGTGGGCCGCGCCCGTTCAATTGCAGGGTCAGCTTGTCGCCGGGGTTCAAGTTTAATAGGGCCTGCAACTGCAATTGCAATTTACCGACCACGCCTTCGAGGGTCGCGAGCCCTTGCGGCGTCACGTTGGCGATTTGCAGGTCGAAGCGCGCCCCCAGGGCGGCGTCGAGAACCGCCTGCGGCACGGGCACCTGGGCCTGGGCGGGGGGCAGGGTGATGGCGGTCGGCGGCGGCGGCGGGGCCGTGACCGTCGGCGTCACCGATGGGGGCGGCGGCGGTGCGGAAATTTCCGACATTGATGCGACCCCCAAATTGCGCTGCGGCCGCCCGCGCCCGAAGGGCTCAGCCCTCGGCCGGAAGGGCGACGTTGATCATCCGTTCGTGGTCGTCGATCAGGTCTTCCAGATCCACGTCTTCGTCTTCGAGGTCGCGCAAGGGAAGATCCGCGTTCAGGCTGAGAACCTCGCCGTACAACAGGTCCGCCAGATCAGGGGCGCCCGTCGGGAAGAAACCGTCGATGGGATCGGCCGACCCGGTGGTTCCGGCCAGGGCCAGTCCCGCGCTTTCCATGGCGGCCAGGATCGCGCCCATGCGCCCGGTGGCGTCCGTGCGGGTGACCAGCATGCGTTTGATGCCAAGCGCGCTGAACGCCATGGCCACATCTGCGGCTTCCAGCGCGTCCATGCCCGCGTTCAAAACCAACACCGGCTCGGCGGGGGCGGCGTTGACGAAATCGAACAGGTTGTCCATTTCCGTATGGGATCGGTGGTTGACCCCCGGCGAATCGATCAGCACCACGGTGCGCTTGGGAATGCGGGCCATGAACTGGGCCAGTTCCTCGGCGGTTTCGGTGATGAAGACTTCCTGGCCCATGACCTTGGCGAAGGCGGTCAGCTGTTCGACCGCGCCGGCGCGTTTCAGGTCGGTGGTCAGAAGCTGCACGGAGCGCCGCGCCATCAGCGCCCGCGCGGCCAGTTTCACCAGGGCCAGCGTCTTGCCGGCGCCCGGCGGGCCGACCAGGATCAAGCGTTGGTTGTCGGCGGTCACGTCGATGGGCACGAAGTTGAAATCGAGGGCGAGGGTGCCGGTCAGGGCCGCGATCGGCGTGCGCGGTTCCATGTCGGCGGCGGCCTGGGACAGACGGTCGGCCAGGTTCATCGGCACGCCGTGCAGCAGCAGGGTTTCCAGCACCTGGTCGAAGCGCTGTTCCGGCGCCATGGCGACATGACCCAGGCGCGGATCGCTGGCGTCCTGTTGGCGGGCAGCGACGATCCGCGCCTCGCCGCTGATCGGGTTGGTCTGGGTCGATACGATGGTTGCCTCGTCACCCAGTTCGCGCCGCACGAGGGTCATCGCCTGCCGCAGGTTCGCCGCCTTGAATGTGAGAAGCCGCATGATCGTTTCTCCTGTAGCTTTCTGCCGTACGTTACACCTGCCCCACGGTCTTGATCTTGGCCTTGGGGTGGATTTCGTTCTGGGACATCACGACGGTCATCGGCCGGAAACGCTCGACGATGGAACGCACGTAGGGCCGGATGGCCGGGCTGGTCAGCAGGACGGGGCTTTCGCCCATCATGGCCTGCCGTTCGAAATTGGTGCGCAGCGCGCCGATGAATTCCTGAAGCTTCGAGGGCGCCATGGAAAGCTGCTTGTCATCTTCCGGGCCGACGATCGATTCAGCGAAGGCCTGCTCCCACGGCGGCGACAGGGTGACCAGCGGAATGAAACCCTGGTCGTTCACGTTGGCATCGGAAATCTGCCGCGCCAGACGGGCCCGCACATGTTCGGTGATCATCATCACGTTGCGGGTTCCGGCGCAGGCCTCGGCGACGCCTTCCAGGATGGTCGGAAGGTCGCGGATCGAGACCCGTTCCGCCAGCAGGTTTTGCAGCGTCCGTTGCAGGCCGCCCAGGGAGATCGTGCCGGGGACGATGGAATCGACAAGTTTCTGCTGTTCCTTGTCCAACTCGTCCAAAAGCTTCTGCGTCTCCGCATAGCTCAGCAGGTCGTCCATGTTGTCCTTGATGATCTCGGTCAGATGGGTGGTCACCACCGTTGCCGGATCGACCACCGTATACCCGCGGAACAGGGCCTCTTCGCGGTTGGCGTCCTCGATCCACATGGCCGGCAGGCCGAAGGTCGGCTCCATGGTCTTTTCCCCGGCCAGGGTGATTTCCTCGCCGCGCGGATCCATGACCAACAGCATGCTGGGCCGAAGATCGCCGCGCCCGGTCTCGATTTCCTTGACCCGGATGACGTAGGTATTGGCGGGAAGCTGCATGTTGTCCTGGATGCGCACGGACGGCATGACGAAGCCCATTTCCGATGCCAGCTGGCGGCGCAGGGCCTTGATCTGGTCGGTCAGGCGCTGGCCGTTCTCGGGCGGCGAATTGATCAGCGACAGCAGGCCGTAGCCGAGTTCCAGACGCAGGTAATCGATGCGCAGCGCCGTCGCGATGGGTTCTTCCGCGGCCTTGCTCGGCTCCGGCGTGGAATCCTCAAGCGCCTGAATCGCTTCCTCGGCCTTGCGTTTGTCGCGGGCCGTCACGATGAAGCCCATGGCCCCCGTGGCGAAGGCCAGCAGAAGGAAGGGGAAGGCCGGAATGCCGGGCATGGCCGCCAGGCCGACCAGCAGGAAGCTCGACATGCCGAGGGTTTTCGGCTGGCCGCCGAGCTGGCGGAACAGGGTTGCTTCGGTCGGGCCGGTGATGCCGGCCTTGGTCACCATCATACCGGCGGCAGTGGAGACGATCAGCGCCGGGATCTGACTGACCAGGCCGTCGCCGACGGTCAGGCGCGTGTACATGTCGGCGGCCTGGGCGAACGACAGATCGTTCTGCGCGACCCCGATCACCATGCCGCCCAACACGTTGATCAAGGTGATCAGAAGACCGGCGATGGCGTCGCCGCGCACGAACTTTGACGCACCGTCCATGGCGCCGAAGAACGTGCTTTCGTTCTCCAGTTCCTTGCGCCGGGAACGCGCGTCGTCTTCGTCGATCAGGCCCGAGGACAGGTCCGCGTCGATCGCCATCTGTTTGCCGGGCATGGCGTCCAAGGTGAAGCGCGCCGCCACTTCGGCGATACGGCCCGAACCCTTGGTGATGACGATGAAGTTGACGAGCACCAGGATCGCGAAAACGATGATCCCGATGACGAAGTTGTCCTGCATGACGAAGCCGCCGAAGGCCTCAATGACCTGACCGGCGGCATCCGTTCCCGTGTGCCCTTCGGCCAAAATCAGGCGCGTCGAGGCCAGGTTCAGCGCCAAGCGGATCATGGTCGCCAGCAGCAGGACCGTGGGGAACGAGTTGAAGTCGAGCGGCTTTTCGATGAACAGCGCCGTCATCAGGATCAGCACCGAGAAGGTGATGGAAAAGGCCAGGCTCATGTCCAGGAGCCAGGTCGGCATGGGCAGGATCAGCACCACCAGGATGCCGATGACGCCGAGCGCGAAGATCAGGTCGCCGCGCTTGAGAAGGTCGATCACGCCCTGGAACGGGTTGCCGCCTTCTTCCTCGGGCCCCGACTGCGGAGCGCCGCGCGGCGTGGCCGTGCGGGCGGCCGCGGTGGCGCTTTGCGTCGCCTCAGCCATTACCGTTCCCCGCCGTCATATCGTTTGTTCCCGTTGTCGTTCGTTTCGGCATTTTCTTGTCGTCGTTCATCGGATGCCTTGGTCGGTCTGTTTCGCGTCCCGGGTCAGGGGGCCGGCGCCGCGCCAGCTTCGCCCGGTTGCGGCACGGAAAATCCTTCCTGGCTGTACTGGCGCAGCTTGTTGCGCAGCGTGCGGATGGAAATGCCCAAGATGTTGGCCGCATGCGTGCGGTTGCCCAGGCAGTGATGCAGGGTGTCGATGATCAGGTCGCGTTCCACGTCCGCGACGGTGCGCCCGACCAGGGCCGCGGTTTCCATGTCCGCGTCGGAGAGACCGGCGGACGGCGCCCCCTGGGTGCCCGACACCATGATGGTCTCTGGCCCGATTTCCGATCCGGTCGCCAGAATCACGGCACGGTGGATGGCGTTTTCCAGCTCGCGCACGTTGCCGGGCCAGCTGTGGGCCTTAAGCCGGCTCATGGCGCCTTCGGAAATCGGCCGCTCGTCGATGTGGTTGGCTTCCGAATACTTTTTTACGAAATGACGGGCCAAGAGGGGGATGTCCTGTTCCCGCCGAGCAAGCGACGGCATCACCAGGTTGACCACGTTGAGGCGGAAGTACAGATCTTCGCGAAAGGTGCCCTTGGCGACTTCGTCCTGCAGGTTGCGGTTGGACGTGGCGATGATGCGCACATCGACCTTCACCGGCTTGGCGCCGCCGACCCGGTCGATTTCGCGTTCCTGCAAGGCGCGCAGCAGCTTGGCCTGAAGGCGGGGGTCCATTTCCGAGACTTCGTCGAGCAACAGGGTGCCGCCGTCCGCTTCCTCGAACTTGCCTACGCGGCGCGACACGGCGCCGGTGAAGGCACCTTTTTCGTGCCCGAACAGTTCCGACTCCAGAAGGTTTTCCGGGATCGCCGCGCAATTGACGGCGACGAAGGCCTTGTCCTTGCGGCGGCTTTTGGCGTGCAGATGGCGGGCCATCATCTCCTTGCCGGTGCCGGATGCGCCGGTAATCAGGACGCTGGCTTCCGACGGGGCGATCTGGTCGGCCATCTTGATGACGTCGGCCATGCCCGGGTCGTTGTAGACGATGGTGCTGGGTTCGACCGACACGGCATGCAGGACGGCGGCGATCAGTTCCGCATCCGGCGGCAGGGGGATGTATTCCTTGGCCCCGGCCTTGATCGCACGGACGGCGGCCTGGCTGTCGTTGCCGACGCCGCAGGCGATGACGGGAAGGGCGATACGCTCGCTTTCCAGCGAGGAGACCAGGCGCGCGATGTCGGCGTGCACGTCGATCATGATCAGGTCAGCGCCCTGTCCCGCGCGCAACTGCTCAAGGGCCCGATCGACCGTTTCGGCCTGCTGGACCTTGGCGCCCTTCTGCATCGCGATCTGGCTTGCGGCGCCGATTTGACCGCCGAGCGTGCCGATAATCAATAACCTCATGACCGTTCTGTCCCTACTTTGATCCGCATGTCATTCATGTCGTGTCGTTCATTCGTCTTGTGGCATTCGTCTTGTGGGGCCGTCTTTGGCCTAGTCGAAATAGGAGACCCGCTTTTCCGGCGGCAGGATGCTGTTCAGCAGCATTTCCAGGCGCCGGGGATTCTCCTGGCGGCCGATTGAACCGGTGGACAGGACATAGACCTGGTTCACCATGGCTTCGTCGGCGGAATTCCGTTCCAGTTTGTTGGCCATCGGCGTGAACACCATGTTGGCCAGCACCGCGCCGTAAAAAGTCGTCAACAGGGCCACCGCCATGCTTGGGCCGATGGTGCCTGGGTCCGATAGGTTGCCCAGCATCTGGACCAGGCCGATCAGGGTGCCGATCAGGCCCATGGCCGGCGCCAGTTCGGCCATGCGGCGCAGCACGTTGATGCTTTTCTGATGGC
This sequence comes from Thalassospiraceae bacterium LMO-SO8, assembly GCA_031655335.1. Classification (NCBI taxonomy): domain Bacteria; kingdom Pseudomonadati; phylum Pseudomonadota; class Alphaproteobacteria; order Rhodospirillales; family Thalassospiraceae; species Thalassospiraceae bacterium LMO-SO8. Next base: position 2,707,730 of record CP134226.1, read on the forward strand.
GCTGGAACATGGCCTGCATGTCGCGGCGCAGGATGGCCTCGACCTCTTCGCCGGGGGTGCCGTCGACCACCATGCCGATGCCCTTGTGCAGAACCGGTTCCGCCTGAATGGCGCCCATCACGTTCTGCAGCGCCAGGACACCCTGCTTGCGCGCCAATTCGGCCAGTTGCAGGGTCTGGAACGCGGCGCGCGTCGGGTTGCGGTTGACCTGGATGAAGATTTTGAGCGCGACCCGAGCGGTGCGGACCATTTCATTCAGCGAAAAGCTTGCGGTGGTGATGGCGAAGGTGCCGCCGATGACGATCAGGATCGACGGAATGTTGATGAAGGATCCCGGCGATCCGCCCAGCACGATCGCCGCGGCAAGCAGCCCGAAACCCACGGCAAGGCCGAGCACCGTGGCGATGTCCACGGTGGTCCTGTTGCGCAGCGGGCCGCCGGCGTTGGGTGTTGCTTCCGCCATCTTCGGTCGTCTCTCCTGGCCGGTCCGTGTTAGCGGTCGGTCTTGATGATTTCCGTCATGGTCACGCCCAGACGGTCTTCGACGACCACCACTTCGCCGCGCGCGACCAGCCGGTTGTTGACGTAGATGTCGATGGCCTCACCGACCTTTCGGTCGAGTTCGATGACGGCGCCCCGGCCAAGGCGCAAAAGCTGGCTGACCTGCATGGTCGCCTTGCCGAGAACGGCGGAAACCGTCACCGGGATATCGTAGACCGCTTCCAGATCACGCGCGCTTTTCGGCAGGTCGGTGACTTCCGGCAGGCCCGAGGGGCTTGCCGACGGTGCGGAACCGTCGCCGCCGTCACTGCCGTTGGACACGAATTCGCCCAGTTCAAAATCGTCTTCGGCCATGGTTCTCTCCTAGTCCTTCAGATCGTCTTCGAGTTCCAGATCCGCGCCGCCGATCCGTTTCGGTTCGGGCGCCGCTTCTTCGCTTGATGGGGATATGCCGTCCTGCATGCCTTCGGGGGCCGCGTCGGCGATCAGGTCGTCCGACGGCACGGGGGGGTGGCTGTCTTCTTCGCTGACCGGGGCGGCGGGTGCCTCGGCCTCGATTTCCGCCATGATTTCCTCCGACGGCACCGGCGGGGGGCCGTCCGCGGCCGCGTCGGACGGGGAGGGGGCGGGCTCGGTCACGGGTTCGGCCCCGGGGGGCGCCGTCATTTCCGCGGTCTCGGGCAATGTCTCCGGGGTCTCGATCGCCGGTTCGGCGGTCTGATCGTTGTCCGCGCGGGTGTCGGCGGCGATGTCATCGACAGGTTCCGGGGTGATGTCGGCGGGCGTTTCCGCCGGTTGGACGGCTTCAAGCTCGGCGGCGGGAGATGCCGGCGCCTGCGCCGCGTCCGCTGCGTTCGCCGCCGACGCGGGATCGGCCTCGGGCATTGCCGGGCTCTTCAGGTTGCGGGCGATGATGTCGTCGAGTTCGCGGGCCAGGTCGCTGGCGCTGCGCATCACGCCGCCCGACGACCATTCCAGCCGGCAATCGCCGACGGCCAGGGCCGGATCGCCCAGAAGCTTGATATTGCCGCGGAACCCGGACATTTCCGAAACGGCCTGAATGCGGTCATGCAGCGCTTCGGCAAGGTCCGCGGGAACGCGGACGATGACTTCCGGTTCGCCGGACAACTGGTCGAGCACCGTCTCGAGCATGGATTGCACCTGATCCTGGGCGGTCTTCTGGTTCAAGGTGGGGAACAGCTTGCGGACCAGCGCCGCCGCGACGGATATGGCGTGATGCGTCAGATTTTCGTTCGCTTCGGCCTGGGTCTCGAACAGGGATTGCGTCTGCTGCATGATCGAATTCAAGGTATCGGCGATTTGCTTATCGACCGTCGATGACGCTTCCTCCGTGCCCAACCGCTTGCCTTCGGCAAGGCCTTCCTCGCGGGCGCGGGCCAAATCGTCCTCGGAAAAGGTGGGGGCTTCCGGTTCAGGCTCGGGTTCCGGCTCGGGCTCGCCCGCTTCGCGCATGGCGGCCTCGGCGGCAGCCTTGGCACGAGCCTTCTCGCGCCGCTCCGCCAATTCGTCGAAGTCGGTATCGAACATGAACTTCTTGTAAGGGGTCTCGCCCACTATCTCTGCCTTCATTATCATTGTTTTTCAGCGCCCTAGAACACCAGTTCGCCTTCTTCGTCGCCGGTGGCGATGACGATTTCACCGCTGTCGGCCAGGTTCTTGGCGACCTGCACGATGGCCGACTGGGCCTCGTCCACGTCCTTCAGGCGCACCGCCCCCATGGCCTCCATGTCTTCCTTCATCATCTTGCCGGCGCGTTCCGACATGTTGGAGAAGAACAGATCCTTGACCTCGTCCGACGCGCCCTTGAGGGCCAGCGCCAGCTGTTCCTTCTCGACCTGACGCAGCAGGGTCTGGATGCCGCCCGGATCGACCTTGATCAGGTCGTCGAAGGTGAACATCAACTGCTTGATGCGCTCGGCGCTTTCGCGGTTGCGTTCCTCGAGCGCCGTCATGAAGCGGTTTTCCGTGTTGCGGTCGAGGGAGTTGAAGATGTCGGCCATCAACTCGTGGCTGTCGCGCCGCGCCGTGCGCGCCAGGTTGGTCATGAATTCGTTGCGCAGGGTGCGTTCGACGTGGTCGATCACATCCTTCTGCACGGCCTCCATGCGCAGCAGGCGCATGATCACTTCCATGGCGAAGTTTTCCGGCAACAGGGCAAGAACACGGGCGGCATGGTCGGTACGGATACGCGACAGGATGACGGCGACGGTCTGCGGATATTCGTTCTTCAGGTAGTTGGCGAGCACCGCTTCGTTCACGTTGCCCATCTTGTCCCACATGGTGCGGCCGGCGGGGCCGCGCATTTCTTCCATGATGGCATCGACACGTTCGCCCGACAGGGCCGCGTTGAGCAGACGTTCGGCGGCGTCGATGGAGCCGACCAGACCGCCCGCCGACGACAGCTTGTCGGCGAATTCGACGAACAGGCGTTCGATGACCGAGGAATGGACGTTGCCGAGCGACGACATGGACGCGGACAACTCGCGGATTTCCTCGTCGTCCATGCGCTCGAACAGCATGGCCGCCTGGTCCTGGTGCAGGGACAGCAGGAAGATCGCCGCTTTTTCGGTGCCCGATAGGGCTCGGTAGTCGTCCTTGATGCGGGCCATTGACCTGCTTCTCCTCGCCCTCGTCTCTCTTCCGCGTTGTACAGGGAAGGGGCCGGGGGCCTTCGCTTACGCTTCCTGGTACATCCAGGCCCGAATGATGGAAAGGGCCTCTTCCGGGTGTTTCTCGACGATCTCGCCGACCTTCTTGACCGAGGACGCCTTGACCCGGCCCTCGACGCGGTCGATGTCGATGAGTTCCTCGAACTGCTCCTCTTCCATTTCGGCCGGGGCGGGCGCCGACGGTCCGCCCAGAAGACCGGCGGCATGGGAACTGGTATCCGCCAGCAGGCGGCCCGCGGCCTCCTGCGCCGACGGAATGGATTCGAATGCCCGGCTGACCAGCGGCCGCACGACCAGCAGGATCACCAGGATACCCAGGATACTCAGAACCAGGATTTCCGCCAAGCGCAGCAGATCGTTCTTGCCCAGGCCGAAGAACAATTCCAGGGGCTCTTCAAATTTGACCGGCGAGGTGAATTCCATGTTCACGACCTCGACGGAATCGCCGCGGTCGGCGTCGAAACCGATGGTCGAGCGCACAAGGGTGGACAGCAGTTCCATTTGTTCCGCGGGGCGGGGCGTATAGGTCGGGTTGCCGTCCTTGTCCTTGCCCTGAATCCCGTTGACCAGGACCGCGACGGTAACCCGCTTGAGGGCGCCGTCGGTTTTCACGTGGTTGACGGTCTTCTTCGAGATTTCGAAGTTGACCGTTTCCTCGGTCGAGCTTTCGTCGGATTGGGCGCGGGCACCTTCGCCGCCGCCGGGGGCGGCGTCGGGCAGGTTGGTGCCCACGGTGACGGCATCGGTTTCCGATTCCTGATTTCGGGCGGCCCGTTCCACGGTCTGGGTCGACCGCACGACCTGGCCGTCCGGGTTATAGATTTCTTCGGTGGTGGACACCCGGTCGAAATCCATATCGGCATTGACTTCGGCCCGGACGTTTCCGAAACCAACAGTCTTTTCAAGGAGTTCTTCGATCGTGCGCGCCATGCGGGCCTCGACGCCGCGGCGTCGTTCCTCATTCTTGGCGGCGATCGTGTTGACCGACTGGTCGTCTTCGAACCCGGGTGACAGCAACTTGCCCTTGTCGTCGATGATCGTGATGCGGCCCGGTTTCAGACCCGGCACGGCGGAGGCCACCAGGTTCTGCACGGCGGAGACCTGTTCGTGGTCCAGGCGCTTGTTGCTGCGCATGGCCAGCACGACCGAGGCGCTGGGTTGCTGTTCTTCGCGGGAAAACAGTTGCCGGCGGGGCATGACAAGATGCACGCGGGCACGATGGACGATGTCCATGGACTGAATGGTGCGGCCCAGTTCGCCTTCCAGGGCGCGGCGCAGGTTGACGTTCTGCAGGAAATCGGTGGTGCCCAGGGTGTCGGTCTCGTCGAAAATCTCGAACCCGACCTTGCCGCCCACGGGCAGGCCGCGGTCGGCCATTTTCAACCGTAATTCCAAAGCCTTATCAGCCGGAACCCAGACCGAGGTGCCCTGGTCACGGACTTCGGCGGGAAAGCCCAGACGGCCGACTTCCGCGGCGATGGTATTTGAATCGGTGGTGTTCAGTTCACTGAACAGAAGCGCCATATTGGGTTGGCCCAGCTTGGTCAGCAGGAAGATGAAGAACCCGAGCATCAGGAACATCACCCCGCCCATCATGGCGAGGCGAACCGGTCCCAGACCGCGCATTGCTTGAGTAAGTGCTTCCACTTGCGTCCCCCGTGGTTGCAGGAGTGTAAACCGGCTGGTTTCCCCAAACGGCTCCGGGCGTTATGCAGCGCCCTGAACGATCAGGAATTCCGTTATTTGCAGGTTATTGGGGGGGCGGTGAACAAGTGGTTAACGGTGGGCAATTTTTGCCCACCTGGGGACCGGCGCCGTCAGTTGCGGACGACGAGGTCCGGGCGCTGCGACTTGCGCTGCGCGATGTTGCGGTACACCTGAGTCCGGGTCGTGTGCAGACCCTTGAGGCCGTGATCGTCGATCAGGCGTTCCCAGGTACGGTATTCGTCCTCGGACAGGGAATAGCGCCGGCAGGCATCCTGTAGGGACAATAGCCCTCCGCGCACGGCGGAGACGACTTCGGCCTTGCGCCGGGCGACCCATCGTTTGGTGCCGGGCGGGGGCAGGTCCTCCAACCGCATGGGTTGTCCCAGCGGGCTCAGCGGTTCGACGTTGCCGCCTCCGGCTGAACGTCCGTTCCGAGCATCCTGATTGTGGCGCTTGAGCAAGGTCATGATGGCAACTCGTGTTCCGTCTTCCCTGGCGGCGGTGTGTCCGCTTGTCCGTTGTGAAGCCCAGTTTAGGGGCCGGATCTTTAAAGAAAGGCTAAAGAGCAGCGTTAATTTTTCCTGAATTCGGGATAGACCGTCGAACTTCCGGGCAAGAGTGGGGGGCGCATGCGCCGGCCACTAAGAAGGCACGACAAGGCGACCCCTTTGGCGGGTGGATCGTGGAATGAGCATGGAAATGGTGCACGACAACCCGGCCGCGCGACGGCAAAATGGCTAGGGCAAGGCGCGGTGGAGCCGAGAGATTTCACGCCCAAGTCGGACCATTTCCGCGAATTCTTCAGGCGTGGCGCTCAGCGCATGGTCCTTGACCACCTGCGATGCCTTGTTCAGCGTGAAATGCTTCTCGATGAATTGAGCGCCCCGGGCGATCGCCATCAGGGCTGCGGCAGACCCCTGATAATGGCAGCTGTATCCGAAATACGTATCTTCGCCGTACCGCTCGGGGAATCCCACGAGATCTTCGGGAAAGCTCGGATAGTGGGAGCGGCAGAATATGTAGCGCAGGTTTCCCCCTGGGGCACCGAAGGGCCAGTCTTCGCCGGTCCACATGCCAAGCGAGACGAAGGTCTCTTTTCCGGAATCAATCAAGCGCCGGACCAGGTCCGGATGATCGATGACGGTGCGCGAGGCAACCTTGTATCTGGAAAGGCCCGCTGCTTCCGCAAGCGGCAGGGCTTCCGGCTTGATGATCGAGGCCAACAACTCGATTTCATGGAAATCGCACCATTTGCGCAATTCGATCGCGCGTTCCGGGGTGATGCAGTTGATTTCGTCCGGTTTGTCGCGCCAGCCAAACTGAAACTTCGCGACGTCGGCGCCGGCAGCCTTTGCGCGGCGGATCATCTCGTACACGAGATTGAAGTTTCCGTCGTGATTAACGCCGATTTCGGCAACGAAAAGTGGAGTGGTCAATGGAGTATACCTTGTTGATGTCACAAAACGTTTTCGATGATCAGGCGAACCAGTTGGAAATCTTCCGGAGTGCGGATCCGGTAACTATGGAGCATCGGCATCAGGAAGTGGCCGACGCGGGATCCGCGAAAACTATCCTTTGTGATCGCTTCTCTCCAGGCGACCCGGATCGCCCGATTGTCCGCATAAAGGGCATCACGTTCAAACCGAAGCTGCATGTGCCGATCTCGGGAGACCGGCGTTAGGCCGTTCGAACCGTGAATGTAATGAAAGTCGGAATCCTCGTATACGCTGACGACACTGTCGGTGTTGTGGACCTGGAGTGTATTGACCGCGTTCTTGACATGGTCGGCGGTTAACAGAGGCGCGTTCGAATTGATGAATGCAACGATGTCCGGGTTCTTGCCATGGGTCGCTTCCAGGTCTTCCAACGCATGGTGAATGACGTGCTCGGCTTTGGCGAAATCGTCGCAAAGTTCCGGCGGGCGCTTGATCACCAGTACGTCGGGATGCCGCTTTTCGCAGTACTCGAACACTTCCTGGGCATCCGTCGTGACAACGATCTGGTCGAACACTTCGCTGTTGCGCGCGACATCCACAGTGTAGTCGATCAGGGGCTTGCCCTTGATTTCCCGGAGCGCAAGACCGGGCAGCCCCGGATAGCTGTATTTGGCGCCGATCAATCCTACGGTCGTGAGTTGGACGCCGTTCTGCCGCCGGCTGCTTCGATTGACGTGGGCGGCCCGGATTTCCGACTGCGCGGACAAGATCAGGTTGGTGTCGCGGCTGAGCGAGGCCCCGTGTTGCCGGTAAAAGAACAGAGGCGTGCTGACGTTGGCGACCGGATAGCGTCCAACGATCCTCAGCCAGATGTCATATCCGTCCTGCGCTTTGAGGCTTTCGTCATAACCGCCGATCGACTTCAGCACCCGCTTTCGGATCATCGTGCAGGCGCCATGAGCGGGCAGGTCTAAGACCTTGACCTCGCGCCCGATTTTTTTTCGGATGTCGACATCGATGAGTTCCCCGCCTTCGCCGACATAGAAATAATTGGGATACACCAGTGCGATTTCAGGATTTTTTATGAGGTAGGCCGACAGCACCAGCAGGGCGTTTTCATCCAGGTAGTCATCGGCATCAAGGCGCATGATGAAATCGCCCCTTGCCTCCTGTATCGCGCGGTTGGCGCAATACTGTAGGCCCCGTGCCTCTTCGTTCTTGAAGACCCGTATCTTGTTCGGCGCGATCTGCGCGTAATGCCGTGCGATCTCTTCGCTTTCGTCCGTCGGACAATCGAGGAAGATCAAGATCTCCCAATCATCCATGGTTTGGCTGAAAACGCTTTCGATGGCCTCTCTCATGAAGCGGCCGTAGCTGCGCGTGGGTATGTAGACACTGACTTTGGGACGATGGAACGCCTGCGTTTGCGACAGGAGGGGTTTTCCCAGTCCAGCGCCAGAATGCGAATGATCGTTTTTCATGTTTCGTCCCGTCGCAGCCGCCGGAGAACATTCAGACGGCAGGCTTGTAAAGGTCGGGCAGAGATCAATCGACCGAACATCAAGGGGCGCCTGAATCCGGTTTGGAAAGCGGAATTGGCTTCCGGTTGAGCAGGGCGCCGGGGCCCATCGGGGCACTGCTTGAGGTGGCCTTTCGACTGTTTGCAGAAATGGGCGCATCGGGCTGGAAATACCCTGCGTAAGATCAATCCGATTCGTCTCCGTCTTGTCGATTGCCCAAGGGGGGGCAGCATTTTTGCCTTGGTTTCGATACATTTGCAAATCGCTTCCACTACGAACAGCATCGGTGGAAAGATTCCACGCCGCGTATATGTTGCGATTTATTGTTAAAGAAAGGCTAAAGACCCGCCTTAACTTGCCCGGATTTTGAGTTCGTTTCCAATATGGAAACGGTCAAGAAAAAGGCCCTGGAACCCGCTGTTTCTTGGGTTCCAGGGCCTTTATTCGTTGCCGGCGCCTAGCCAACCGTTACGGGTTAACGGAGCCGGACCAGTTCGTCGAGCATTTCGTCCGCCGTGGTGATGATCTTGGTGGCGGCGGAGAAGGCGCGCTGCACGACGATCATCTTGGTGAATTCTTCCCCGATGTCGACGGTCGAGGCTTCAAGCGCCGACTGGGTGATGGCGCCGGCGGGGCCGGAGTTGGCGGACCGCAGGGTCGGATCGCCCGAGGCCTGGGTCGAGTTGAACACGTTCCCCGTGCGCGAGCCCAGTTCGTTGACGTTGACGAAGGTGGCGATCGGGATCTTGAACACAGGGCGGGTTTCGCCGTTGTCGAACAGGGCGGTGATCAGGCCGTCTTCCCGCACCGTGATCCCGGCGAAGGTCCCGAATTGCGAGCCGTCCTGTTCGATGAAGCCCGGGGTGAATTCATCGCCGAACTGGGTCAGGCCGTCGGCGATGCCGATGGTCCCGAAATCCAGGGACACCTGATCCGTGTTCGCCGGGTCATCGTCAAAGTTGGCGGCGCCGTTGGAGAAGCCCAACATCTCGATTTCCGACACCGCGATATTCGACGGAAGACCGGAGGAATCGAAGGTGATGGCGGCGGTCTTGTTGATGGTGAAGGCACTGCCGTCCGTCAGGTCCGCGCCCGTGAAGTCGATGGCGGTATTGCCGTCCGGCCCGGTCGGCAGGGTCGTCGTGCCGCCGGAGTTGGCGAAACCGCTCGAGAAGGTAACGTCATAGGTTCCCGACGTCAGGGTGTTCAGGACGAGCGTGTCCGTGATCGTGAAGTCGGCGGCTTCCGTGGCGTTGCTCGCCAAGCGGCGGCGGACGGTGGAGGCGCCGGAGGCGAACTCCGGATCGTTGGATTCAATCGACGTTTCCAGGGCGATCAGGACATCCCGGATATTCGCCGCGGTCGTCGAGCCGGCGAGGCCCGTGATATCGACCAGGTTGGAGCCGACGATGGACTGGACCGCATCGGTATCGAATTCGTAGACGATGCCGTTGATGGTGATGGCATCGCCGTCGTCAGGTGTGCGCGTGAATTTGAATTGGAACTGGTCCTGATACAGATTGTCGATCTGCTTGACCGTGTAGGACTCGGTCTGTTTGGTCGCCGCGGCGCCGCCCGACGTCAGCAGACCCGACGGATCGACCACGATGGATCCGGTCCCGTCCTCGGCGAACCGCACGGTCGACGCGTTGAACGGCGAGACCGAAATCCGGTTGTTCGTGAACCCGCCGTGGTTGGCGAAATCCGAGTCCGAGCTTTTCACCTTGTTGACAAGCGCGGTGACGAAGTTCGCGGTCGTCGAGGCCGAACTGGTATCGACGATCTTCAGGGTGTCGGTGTCGTCCGGGGTGATGCTGGCGCCGGTGTTCACGGGGCCTTCGTTGGCCAGCGGGCCGTCGACGGTAACGGTAAGGCCGTTGGCGCTGACCGATTGAATGATAAACGTGCCGTTGTTACCGGCGGTGCCGGCGACCGTGATTTCATCGCCCGGCGCAAGGGCGGAGAAGGTGCCCGCCGTGACGGCCGTAATTGTTTCCGCAGGCGTGGCGAAGGTGAGGGTGTTGGTCGTGTTCGGCGTGAAGGTGCCGAAATTCTGGAACCGATATTCGATGCCGTCGATGGAAATCGACGACCGGTTGGCAGGAATGGATTGGAATTCGACCTGGCCGCGGCTGTCGAAGGTGTTGCCGTTGGCGTCTTCCAGGGTCAGGACGTCCGTGCCCGAAGGCGGATCGACAGCCAGATCCCACTGGTTGTCGCGGCCGCCGCGGGTGTACTGGAACGAAATCGTCCGCGCGCTGCCCAGGCTGTCGAAGAACTGCACGTCCGAGCGGTGGGTCTGGCCGGCGGTCGCGCTTGCCGGCAGGTTGGCGCCGACCGCGATGCCCGTGGTCGCCGTCGCCGTGCCGCCGACCCGGTTCAGGTTCACCGTGGTCAGGAAGTCCGTCGAGATGACGTTGGTGTTGGCGATCAGGATGTCCGGGTTGTTGGGCGTGATGTTGCCGTCCGCATCCACGGGGAAGGCTTGCAGGTAGAAGCCCGCCGTGTTGCGCAGGAAGCCGTTGTTATCCTGGAAGAACTGGCCCGCCCGGGTGAACAGGTATTCGTTGGACAGCGACGGCGTGGCGGCTTCGTTGACCACGAAGAAGCCCTGGCCCGAGATGCCCAGGTCGGTCTGCGACGTGGAGGATTGCAGCAGGCCCTGGATGCCGGCGTCGGTTCGGGGCTTGGATTGCACGCCACCGGCCGAAAAGAACGTCGACGAGGTCTGCCGGGTGACCAGGGTCTGGAAGTTGACCTGCGTGCCCTTGTAACCGATCGTGTTCACGTTCGTGATGTTGTCGGCGATGGCGCCCATGGCGCTGGACTGCGCGGTAAGACCCGACACGCCCGAACTAAGTGCACCAAAAAGACCCATGTTACTTCCTCCTTACAATGCCGGTGGAAGGGTTCCAAATCCGGCTGTCGTCAGTCCTCGAAATTCGTCTCATGCCCCGGTGTCGGGACCGTCAGTTCACGTCCTCAGGTCGCGGCTTGGGGGTCCGGTTCCGGATCAGGTTCCGGCTCCGGCTCAGGATCCGGCGCCGCCGCCTGCTCCGGCTTCTGCACGGACAGGACGTTGTCCTGATCGACGCGCAGCGGGCCGATGAACAGGGTGGTTTTGCCGTCCACCACGCCGCCGCCCGTGACACGGCCGAAGGTGGTGTGGAACACGTCGAGCAGATTGCCCTGACGGTCGAAGGCCGTGACCTGCACCCGGTAAAGACCGTCCGGTTGCAGCTTGCCTTCGTTGGACGTGCCGTCCCATTCCACGGCGTGAATGCCCGGATCCGTCGACCCCTGAGCGGTGAATACCTGCTTGCCGTCCATGTTCGAGATGGTGATCTGGGTTTCGACCGAACCCAACGGCATGGCGTAGGTGAAGCGTCCGTAACCCTCGTCGAGAACAATGTCCTGGCCTTCGACTTCGACGATGTTGTCGATGAAGCCGACCAAGCTTGCGAGCTTGTTGGTTTCCTGCACGGCAAGCAGTTTTTCCAGGTTGGAGTTCTGGTAAATCTGCTGTTCCACGCTGGCGAACTGCACAAGCTGCGAGGTGAACTGTGTCGCGTCCATGGGATCGAGCGGATCCTGGTGCTGCAACTGGGTTGTCAGCAGGGTCAGGAAACGGTTCAGGTCCTCTTCCAGGCCCTGGGCGCTTTGCCCCGCTTGGGTATCGGTGTTAACCGAGCCTGAAATTCCGTTGATGATGGACATCGATCCGTTTCCTATTCCATGACCTGTTCAGCCGGGGCGTACCCTCTACGCCCTGACGTCGATCCGGCCGTTGTGGAGGATGCCCATTTCGTGGGCGGCCACGGCCGTTTCCATGACGTCGGACGCAAGAGTGTCGTCCTCGACTTCTTCGCCGCCTGTCTTGCCGGAGGCGAGTTGCTGCTGCTTGTTGCCGTCGTCCTGACCCTTGAGGTTGTAGTTCAGGTCGCCGGACTGCATGTCCAGGCCCGCATCCTGCAGGGCCTTCGAAAGCTGGTCGGAATCGCGGCGCAGCATTTCCAGCGTTTCCGGTTTGTCGGCGGTCACCATGGCGACCGTGCGGCCGTCGTGGGCAACTTCGAGGCGGACCTCGACGCGGCCGAGATGCTGCGGATACAGCCGGATGTTGATCTTGTCGGCACCGGCCTTGATCGCCTTGTTGATCTGCACGGTGACCTGATCCACCACCTTGTTCTTGGCGGCGTGCTGAGGCTGCTGCTGATGGGCCGTTTTCTGGGCCTGCTGCGCCTGATGCGAGGATTGGGTCTGGCCGGCGTTGGCGTTGGCCTGGGTGGCGTTGCCGTCGCCCGAGGTGTTGGCGCCGTGCGTGCCGGCGTTCGAGGCACCGGACGAAGCCTGCACCGGGCCCTTGGCGTCGGCGGTGATCTGCGCCGCGGTCTGGGCCTGGGTCGCCTGGCCGGTCTGTGCCTGGGCCTGAACGGCCTGGCCCTGCATCGGGTTCTGATGGCTCTGGACCAGGGCGGCCTGGGTAACCGGATTCTGGGCCTGGGTCTGCTGCGCGTTCTGCGCCTGCTGACCCGACTGCGCCGACTGCTGCTGGCTGTTCGCCAGGGCGGACGCCGCGCTCAGGGCCGACAACGGCCGGCCATTGGCCATGGCCGCGTCATCCTGAACGTTGACGTTCACCGCCAGCTTGGTATCGCCGCCCACGGCCTCGGCAATCTTGCCGGCCTGGGCTTGCAGAAGCGACTCGGCCTGCTTGGCGCCGTCCCCGTTGGCTTGTCCGTTGGTCTGAAGGTTCGCGATGTTGCGGATGTGCTGCGCCTGCTGGTTGGCGCGGATCAATTCGTGGTTCAGGGCGCGCTGATTCTGACCGGCCTGCGGGTCGGCCTTGGCCGTTTCCACGACCTCGTCACCGACTACCTGGGTGGTCTGCGTCACCTGTTTGGTTGCATCCTGGCCCTGAGCCTGAGTGGCGAGGGTGGCCAGCACGGCATCGGCCTGGCTGCCGGCAAGGGAAGCCTGGACCAGGGTTGCGTTCTCGCCCTGGTTCTGGGCCTGCGGCTGGGTGCCGGCCTGATTGCCGTTGCCCGAATCAGTCCCCGCATTGGCGTTCTGCGTGCCCGACTGGCCGTCCGAAGCCTGGACATTGTCGCCACGTTCGGCATTGCCGTCACGGTTGACCGCATCCTGGCGGCGGCCGTCGGAGTTGCCGCGGTCGTTGTCTGCCTGGGTGTTGCGGTCGGTGGCGGCAACGTCGGACTGGTCGGCGCGACGGTCGTCGCTATAGCCGCGTCCGGCATCGTCGCTCTGGCTGACCTCGTGGTCGTTGCCGAACTGGCGCTTGCGTTCCTGATAACGTGAAGTCTGTTCCACTTCCGTGCGTTCGACGCCGCGTGAAGCGGAACGGTCACGATAAGTTTCCTGACGGTTGTCGGACGGTCGGTCCATGCGGGCGACATCGCGCGCCGCGACCTGCTGGGTCTTGGACGCGTCCATGATCTTGCCCTGCATGTCCATGACCAGGGCCTGGAACGTGTCGAACAATTGCGAGTGGGTGGCGAACCGCCCTGCTTGGCGTGCCGCGCCTACTCCAGCAATACCCGAACTTGTGGCCGTAACGTGATCCATCGTGCTCATTCCTTACGCTTCGTTGGCTATCGATCCAAAAATCGGGCGTTCTGCTCCGCGAAAGTCATGAGCAAGCATCGGGCCAGTTGACGAGAAATCATCAACATATTGAAAAATAAGAATAAATTTCTGAGGTGATGCCGGGTGGACTGGGCAATACGGGGCCAACTCGGCAATTTTTGACCGGCAGGGGGAAAGAAGTTACCGCGCGGGCGGCCAATCACGGGCTCGGCGGCAGGCATAAATGATGTCCATGGCGCGGCCATCGATCGGGGTCGGTCCCGGTCGGCGATGGGTCTCCCGCATGCCGCTTTTTTCCATGACCCTCAACATGCCGGTGTTGCCGGCCAGGGTGCCCGCCGTGACTCGGGCGAGGCCGAGGTCGTTGAACAGATGGGTCATCACGGCGATCCAGGCCTCGGCCCCCAGGCCGGTGCCCCAGGCCGCGCGGTCGCCGATCAGGATGCGGATGTCGCCGGTTCGCGTGCGGGGATCGACATCCGTCGAGATGTTGCCGATGTGGCAGCGCCCGCGCGTCTTGTCGCGGATCGCCCACAGGCCATGGGGCGTGCCGGCGAAGCTTGCGATGAAGTCGCGGCAGCTCTCCCGGGTATGGGTCCTGTGGCGTTGTTCGGAAAACCGCACGACCTCGGGGTCGTTCAGCCAGCCCACGTAGGTGTCGGTCAGCAGGTCGTCCGGGAACGGTTGCAGCACCAGCCGCGGGGTTTCCAGAACCGGCGGCAAATAAGGCAGCGTTCCGTCCGGGGCCGGGGGCTCGTCCCGTGCCACGGCGGCCAGGGCGCGGGCGATGCGTCCGGCGGCGGCGAAGCGCGGGGCGGCGGCGGCACGCGCGGCCATGAACCCTGCCGGATCGGTCAGGGCATGGGCCAAGGCGCCGCACAAGGCGTCGCGCGTGGTGACATGGGGAACCGGGCCGTTTTCGCCGCCGGTCAGCCACTGGATTTCACTGTTCCTGGGCAGGACGGACAACACGGCGCTGCCCATAACGGCGGCCTCGGCCAACAGCGACGTCGACAGGCCGACCACAAGGTCGGCGGCGAACACCGCCGCATGGGCGCTGCCGCCCGCGCTGATCGCCGCGATTTCGGCATCATAGGCGGCGTACAGGCCCGCCGGTGTCTTGGGATGCAGGCGGAGCGCCACATGTGCCTCCGGCGCGACGCGGGCGGCGGCGTCGAGTAACTCTTCCAAAACGATCTCGGTGCGTCCGTCGGTGTCCCCCCGGCCGTGCAGGGAATAGTCCGGTCCGCGCCGGAATTCCGCGGGGTCGAGCCCGTCGGACAGTTCGGCGAGGAACAGGATCAGGGGGCCGTCCTTGGGCAGATCGGGAAAGACCTCCCGGCGCACGGCGGCGCGGCCCTTTGCGGCCAAGGCGTCGCCCGCGTCGCGCACGCGGTCGAACACCGGATTGCCGGTCACGCGGATGCGCGCCGGATCCACGCCAAGCGCCATGTAGGCGGCGCGCACGGTCTCGTCGGTGACCAGCAGCCAGTCCGTCAGATGGGTCAAGGGCCCGTCTCCCCGGCCGCGAAGGCGCTGGTCGGCGCTGGTCGGCCCATCGATCAGACAAACGGTCGGGATGCCGCGGCGGCGTGCCGCGTCAGCCAAGGCGAAGGCGGGTGTCTCCGGATTTTCCGAAGTGCCGATGACGACCAAGGCCGGTTTCCCTCTGCTCAAGAGCTGGGGGATAGCGGGATTTTCACCGACGTCATGCACGGCCTCTCCGCGGTCCTGGAGATAACCCAGAGCCGTGCCTGTGGCGTAGAGGGACAATTTTGCACCTTCGCCCCGCAGGGCGGCGTTCAGTCCCAGGACCATGTTGGCCGCGCCTGGGTCTTCCACGTAAACCAGAATCTCCACCAGGGTGGATGATTGTGTCGCATCGGACATGATGTCAATCCACTGGCAGACGCGCACCGCCCTCGGCGGCCGAGCTTAAAATCCGTTCCTTGATCTTTTCGTTGATCAAGGCGGAGGCCAGGGACGACCATGGCGCTGCCGTCCCGGCGGCGATGGCGGCCAGGTTGTCGTACATCCGATAGAGGCTGTCGCTGACGGTTGATTTCAAAATCTCGCCGGCATCCGGTGAAACTTCGTGGGCGTTTTCCAGGCCCCTGTTGTCGGCCACGGGGAAAAATGTCGCGCTTAATCCTTCGAGCAGCACCGATAGCCGCCCACGTTCCCCCCAGATGTCGAGACCCACTTCGCGGTAATGATGGAAATCGACCGTGCCGAAGGAAGCGACCGTGCTGTCTTCCAAGGTCAAGGCAAAGGGCAGTTGAAGGTCGCCCGGGACCGTGGAGTCGGGGCTCGGCACGGCGGGGCCGAGAGCCTGCACCGTCGTTACATCGCCCAGCAGCATTCGGAGAAAGTCGATCATATGGCTGCAATTGTTGGCGAGACCCTTGCCGTAGATGCCAAATACCGCCTGTGGTGCGCCGATCCGCGCCTTCAGGCCGCCGGCCGCGAGGTCGCGGAAGTTTCGGTCAGCCCGCCGCCAATAGTTGACCAAAACCGGAATGCCGCGTTCGGCGCAGATCGTGGCGAGGGCTTTCCCGTCATTGTCGTTGGGGCCGCTCAACGGTTTTTCCACAAGCACGGCCTTCAGGTCCGGCATCGCGGCGACAGCCTCTGCCCGCTGTCCGGGCGGTGTCGCCAGGACGGCGATCTCGGGCCGTACTTTTTCAATGGCGGCTGCAAGGTCCGTTTCGACGACCGGAATTTGCCATTTGTCGCGGGCACCGATAAGGGCGGCTTCACGCAGATCGACCGTGCCTAACCAATCGAACGCGGGGTGCGCCGACAGAACGGAGGCATGGCTCGCGTATTCGAAATAGCGGGCCATTTTCAGATCCTGACCCAGGCCGGACGCTATGTCCCCGAAGCCAACCATTAAGGTCCGGTACGCCGTCATCGAACGGGTTTCTCCTCGCAATGGCGATTGATCTCGCGAAGCGCCGGTTCTGCGGCGAAAAGGCCCAGGATTTCAGGGACACCGAAGGCGTCGCCGTATTGCGGGACAAGGCGTCCATAAATTTCCCGGATCAAGGCGAGGTCTTCCGGGTAGTCCATCTGCAAGCGTAGCTCCGGGGAGGTTTCCGACGCCGGAGCGGTCAGATGATGGATACGGTAGGTCTCTGGGTTTTCGTAGAAATACAGGGAGACATGCTCACGAATTGCCGGATCGTTCTGGGTTTCGGCGACAAACGCCAGATCGTCGAGCCGAAACACCTGGGCATCGATACCCTGGGGCCAAGTCAGGCGTTGGGTGGTGCTGACGACATCAAATTCCCCTTCGTTGAATTTGGTCACCGCCAGGTCGATGACGCGAGGATCCAGCAGGGGGGCGTCACCGCAGATTTCGACGACGATGTCGCCGGCCATCATGCGGTGGGCGTTGACGACGCGGTCAAGTACGTCTTCCTCGCTGCCGCGATAACAGGGCAGGCGGCGTTCCGCGGCCCAGGCGGCAATGGGATCGTCGGCCGGATTGACGGTCGTCGCGAGGACGATCGCATCCAAGGTCCGGGCCTGTTCAAGCCGCCGAACCAGGCGTTCCAACGCCGGCTCCCCGGCCACGTCCATTAAGACCTTGCCGGGTAGACGTGATGCCGACATGCGGGCCTCGATGCTGGCGACGATACGGGGCGCGGTTTGCATGTCAGGTCAGCCGGTTTCGGCAAGGGCGTTCAGGTCGCGGCGATGGGCGTGTACCTTGCGGATCGCGTCGACCATTTTTTCGGCCATAGCATCATCGACGTCATAGGCGCACGGTTCGAAGCAGATCGCTTCATTCTCATGCAGTCTTTCGGTGACAGGGCAGAGACCATCGTCATAACGCCGATCCGTCAGGGTGAACGGCCAGCCTTCGCGACCGATCGCCACGCGCCGTTGGAACAACGGCAGGCGATAAAGCGGTGGCACGTAGGCGAGGTAATGGGGGAAACCCTCTGCCGCCAAGGCCTTCGAGAACAACTCGCGGCTGACGCCGATGGCCTTTGCGTCGAATTTGACGAGCCAGATGTAATAGTTGTGGCGGCAGCCCGCGCGGACCACGGGCACCGTCCAGCCTTCCAGGTCGCGGGTGCCGTTGGACAGGGTTTCGGCCAGACGTTCGCGGACCGAGACATGGCGTTCGACATCCGCCAACTGCACCAGACCGACGGCGGCGGACAGTTCGGTCATGCGGAAATTGAAACCGACCATGTTGACTGCGTCAGAGACGCCGTCATGTCCAACCAGGTTTTCGCCGTGGTTGCGGATTAGCTGGATGCGGCTGGCGAGATCGTCATCGTCGGTGACGCAGACCCCGCCTTCTCCTGTATGGATGTGTTTGTGATAGTTCAGGCTGGCGATGCCGATATGGCCGATCTTTCCGGTCGCCACGCCCTCTTCGGAACCCAGGGGTGCCTGGGCGTTGTCCTCGATCAGATAGATGCCGTGCCGGTCGGCGAGGTCGCGCAGTTGGCGGAGCCGCGCCGGATGGCCGAACAAATTGACGGCCACGATGGCGCGGGTCTTCGGCGTGATCTGCGCCGCGACCTTTTCCGGATCGATGCAGAAGGTTTCGTCCTCGATATCGGCGAACACGGGAATGCCGCCGTAAATCAAGGGCGACACCGCCGTCGCCGACATGGTCCAAGGCGGCACGATGACCTCGTCGCCGGGGCTCAGGCCGATGGCGCCCATGGCGGCGATCAGGCCGGACGTATTGGAATTGACGCTGACGGCATGTTTCACGCCGAAGCGCGCGGCCCAGGCGGCCTCGAATTCGCGGACCCTGGGTCCGCCCAGGAATTCCGGCCCCGGCGAGCCGAAGAAGCCGGACAGGCATCCTGAATCGATGACCTTGCCGACGGCGGTTTTTTCCGCTTCTCCCATGGAAGAATAGGAGGGGGGTTCATTGGCGATTACGGGCGTTCCGCCGAGGAGTGCAAGCTGGCTCATTATCGTCGCCTATATTCCTTCATTCCGCCGTCGATGCTGTTAGTTCATTGCGCAAGTCGACGGTGGACAGGTGGTCGAGTGGATTGCCACGCTCCACAAGCCGGACCTTCAGCGCACGGGCAAGCGCGAGGTCTTCGGGCGTGTCGAGGGTCAGGGGCGTCGTCCGCAGGCCCGGCCGGGATGCGGAAACGTTGACGATGGAGAACGCCTCCGGGTTCTTGTAGATGAACGTCGTGACGTGTTCCCGGTCTTCGGGATCGGTCGCCGTTTCGTCGAGCCGCGCCAGACAGTTCCCGGACAGCGCCTCGACCGTAATGCCGGGCGGAAAGGTCGGGGGAAACCGGTTGGTGGTGATATCCGGGGAGGTCTCTGCGTGGCGCGACAGGACACGGTCGATAACCGCTGGGTCCATGAAGGGGCTGTCGCCGGAGACGCGGACCAGGGGGTCCAATCCGAAATGCGCCGCGCAGGCCGCAGCCCGGCCCAGAACGTCCAGGTGCGGGCCGCGAAAGACCTCGACACCCAGGTCGCGGCAGGTGGCGTCCGTGCGGCAAAATTCGGAAATGGCGTCGTCGCCGGGCAGGTCCGATGTGGCGACGATGATCCGGGCCGGGGATGACAGGTGGGTCATGCGGTCGATCATTTCACCTAAAACGGGGCGTCCGCACAAATCCGTCAGGGACTTGCCGGGTAGGCGCGAAGATCCCATTCGCGCGAAAATAACGACTCCCGTTCGTGTCATGTCATCAACTCTGTCATACGCCTTCGTAAGGCTTATGGAAGCGGGTGACGGAGACGCCATTCATTGCCGCGGTGTTCCCAAATTTGGGGGTCGCGGTGCTTGTCGACGGCCTCCGTGAATTCGGCCTCCGTCATGCCGAGATACTCAAGATGCTCGTCATGATAAGTTACAGGAAATTCGGAATCGTATTTGCGTGCCAGTTCCAGGCCCTCTTCGCGGGACATCTGGCCATTCTGGATCATCCGGCAGGCGTCGCGCACCGCGCGGCCGAACCCGAATTTGACGAACTGCATGTAGTAGTAGAGGTTGTCGATCTTGTCATCGAGGCTGTCGAAGTTGGTGAAAGTGCCGTCTGTGCGGCCGTTGTCCGCCAACTGGAAATCAACCTTGTCCTTGATGAAGTCGTAATTTTCTTTCATGGACCACCGGAAGAAATACCCGAAATACAGGGCCTTCACGCCAATCTCCTCGACCGCGCCCAGGTCCGGGTAGAGATAGGGTGCCAAGTCCTTTTCTTCGATCTCTTCGTCCATCCAGTTGTAGGGATCGTCACCGATCTGGTGCTCCAGGACTTCCGCGAAATCGCGCATCTTCCGATGCTCTTCCGAGAGCAACCGGCCGCCATATTCGCTTTCACCGTGCTCGGCATAGAAAACCAGGGGAATGCGGTAGTTGACGGCGACCTGTAGGGGGACGGCGTTGATGCCGGCGTGCCAATGAATCTTCGGATCGCCCCGTTCGATGAAGAAACGGCGGGCCAGGCGGCGGCAGACTTTCTGATTTGAACGCACCATCAGGTGGTCGTAGCCGAGGCGGATCATTTCTTCCCGGTTATGGACGGCAATATCGTTGGGCATCATCGGCGAATAGGTGACGAGCAGCGGATTGAGGCCGAACTCGAACTTCAGCTTCCAGGCGATGGCGCTTGAATCCTTGCCGCCTGACCAGGGCACGACGCAGTCATAGGCGCCGTCCTTGGCGCGGTAACGATCGACGTATTCCTCGAACTCGCGGCGCCGGGCCGTCCAGTCGATGCTTTCCTTGGCCTTGGCCGTGTGGCACGCGTTGCAGACGCCATCCTCGTCGAAAACGATGCGTGGCCGGGTATCCGGCATGAGACAGGTCTTGCAGTATCTTACCATCGAAAGCTCTTTTGTGAGGGAATCCCGCCTACAATCTGACCGGAATACCTTTCTGTTTCATAAATTTTTTGGCGCTGGCGATGCTGATTTCCGTAAAATGGTAGATGTTCTGGGTGCAGACGGCGGACAGACCGCCCTGTTCGATCCCTTCGACGAAATGTTTCCAGTTTCCGGCCCCGGCCAGGCCCAGGACCGGCACGGTGACCGCCGCCGAGACCTGTCGGCAAAGATCCAGATCGTATCCCTGTAGGGAGCCATCGCGTTCGACGGAGGTCACCAGAATTTCGCCCGCGCCCAGGTCCTCGCCCTCCCTGGCCCAATCCGCTGGGGATTTGCCGGTTGGGGTCGTCGCGAAATGGGAATAGACCTCGTATCCATCCCCGGTCTTGCGCGCGTCGACGGACAGGACGACACATTGCGACCCGTAGGCCTCGGCGATCTGGGTGATTAACTGTGGGCGGACCAGGGCGCCGGTATTGACGATAACCTTGTCGCCGCCCACGGCCATCATCTGTCGGGCGTCGTCGAGGGTCCGGATGCCGCCGCCGACGCTGAGCGGCACAAAACATTCCTTGGCAAACTGGCTGACGACTTCATAGAAGGCCGACTTGTCGGCGGTGGGATCGCGGGTCACGTCAAGGATCACAATCTCGTCCACGGACCAGCTGTCCACGAAATTGTGCGTGTACCGATAATCCGGTTCGAACAGCTTGGTCCTGAACAAAGTGCCTTCATTGAAGGTCAGAACAGTGATGAGGCGGTTGCGCAACACGGGCTTATGCTTTTTCCAGGAAATTGCGAAGTAGGGCCAGGCCGTGTTGTTGGCTCTTTTCCGGATGGAATTGCGTTCCGAACACGTTGCCCCTCTGGATGGCGGCGACAAACCTGCCGCCGTAGTCGCAGGTCCCGGCGACCGTATCGGCGGGCGGCGAGTCGAGCCTGAATTCATGGACGAAGTAGAACAAGGCCTCGTCAGGAATTCCGTCGAATAGAATACAGTCGCCGTGCTGCCGGACATCGTTCCAGCCCACATGCGGAAGCCGCAGAGCATCGTCGTCGGGGGTCAGGCGCGTCACCGGCGCGTCGATCCAGCCGAGCCCTTCGGTGCGGGTGAATTCGCTGCTTTCACTCCCCAGAAGCTGAAACCCGAGACAGATCCCCAAAATCGGGATGCGTTCCCCGATCACCAGGCGGTTCAGCACATCGACGAGGCCACGCGCGTTCAGGTTGGCCATGCCTTCCGGATAGGCGCCGACGCCCGGCAGGATCAGCTTCTCGCATTTCGCCAGATCATCGGGGGCGGCGGTGATCGTGCCGGTAAACCCGACCTTGGCGATGGCCCCGGCGACGGAGGTCAGGTTCCCGAGCCCGTAATCGATGATGCCGATCATGAATCCCCCTGGGTTTTCTGTGGCACCCGGTAGGTGGGATCGAACAGCTTCGGCTCCCGTTCCGCCAGGGCCTCGATCTCGGTCACGCCGAATAGCGGGTTTTGCGGATAGAGGGCGTCAAAAATCTTGGAAATCCGATGGTAATCGTGAACCGTGTCGAGAAGGCATTTCAAATGGCTGCGATCCGGTTTGCGGTGGATTTCGATTTTTGGAAAGCGCTCCGGAAGCCGTTCAAAGAACGGGATCATGGTTTCCCGTTCGTACATGTCCCGGGTCTCCCGTTCCAAGGCGCGCAGCGCCTCCGTCTTCAGGACGTGGGTCTCGGTGCCTTCCGGAAAGCCTGAATTGCCAGGGTAACAGGCCCAGGCGGCGCCGGTGCTGGTTGCAGCCTGGAGCAGACCGGCCGCGAGGTCGGGGTCGGTCACAGGGCAATCCCCCCACATCCGCACCAGAATGTCCGCCCCCGTCAGGTCTGCCGCCATCAGGAACCTGGATACCAAATCGTCGTCCGGCCCACGGACAACCTTGATCTCAGGATAATCCGCCGCCGCCTCGGCGATGGGGTCGTGGGCCTCGCCCTCGGGGATGGCGAGTACGAAATCGTCAAGCCCCTTGATGCGCAGGGCCCGATCGAAAAGATGATGGATGACCGGCCGGCCACATAGCGGCAGCAGGGCCTTCCGGGCAAGCCGGATCGAAGTAAGACGCGCCTGAATGACGCCAACGGCCTTAGTCATCGGTTCCTCGCGGCGCTCCGGCCCGAATGGAGATGTCAGACCACGTCATGTTGATGATCCAGGAAGATACGGGCGGAGATGAAGCTGAACAAGAACTTGGAGAAGCTGTTGGAGGTCATGTCTTGATCGAGGAAGCGGGTGAACTTGTCGCGGTCGACCAGGTCGAAGATTGGGCCGTCGGCCAGAAGACGTTCCCGCGTCGCTGGATCGCGCCGGTCGACCAATGAATTGATGGAGGCGTTGAATCCCCGTTTCCGTTTGTCCAAGCGTACGGCATCGGGCACGAGCCCTTCGCCGGACCGGCGCAGCAGAAGCTTCGCGAAGCCGTCGCCAATGAGATATTCCGACGGGACGCTGTAAAGGAATTCCGCGAGGTGCCGGTCCAGGTAGGGGGATCTGTTCTCCACGGAGTACTGCATCGAATTGCCGTCATCCTCATGAAGGATGACGGGCACGACCTCGGCGAACAGCTCGTTCATCATCCGGTTGCGGAGCAGTTCGGAGGTGAATTCGGTCTCGGCAAAAGCCTCGTGGAAGTCGACGGCGAGAAGGCTTTCGAAGACATCCTGGTCCAATAGGATGTGTTCGCGGCAATCCGGAGACTTCACGAAGGTCATGGGATCCTGGAGAAGGGGATTTTGAACGTATTGTCCGAAACTACCGTTCCAGTCCGACAACAGGGCGTCGAAGTCGACCGTCGGATCGATCTGGGCGCGTTTCCACATCTGGGCAAGCCACATGGAATAGTGATCGTAGTATCCGGTGTACAGTTCGTCGGCCGCCGTCCCTGAAATCGACACCTTGTACCCGGCCTCGTGGATGGCCTCGGACAGAAAGGAATGGACGTAGTAGCTGATTGTCGCGATCGGAGCGTCGTGATAGGCGACCAGATCGTTCATGCGCGCGAAGAAACCTTCGGTCGAAGTATGGATGGCTGTGTGGCGGCAGCCCAAGGCCTCGACCATCAGCTGGATGTTGCGGCTTTCGTCATAGCGCTCGTCCCGGTCGATGATCGAGAAGCAGTGGATGTCATGGCCCAGCTGTTTCGTCGCGATGGCGGCTAGGGTCGAGGAATCGACCCCGCCGGAAAGACAAAAGGCGAGCGGGACATCGGCGCGGAGGCGCAGGCGGACGGAATCAAACAGTCGGGCCCGGGCGCCTTCCACTGCCTCTTCCGCCGACATGGGGCGGGGGATGTGGCGCAACTGCCAATAAAACTCAGGCACTTTCAGGGTGGCGGAATCGAGCGTCAGGTAGGTCGAGGGCGGCAATTCGAACACGCCGTCGAAGAAGGTATCGCCTTGGCTGTAGAGGGTGCGAAAGCCATTGGTCAAATAGCGCAGGATCTGGGATTGGTTGACCGGCGGCCGACGCCCTGCCAGGGCGATCAAGGTCTTGACCTCAGAGGCGAAATACAACGTCCCGTCTTGCGGCCAAAGATACAGGGGCTTTTCGCCGAATCGGTCACGGCACAGCGTCAGGGTGCCGGCCCGGCGGTCGACCAACGCGAAGGCCCACATGCCCTCCAGCTTGTCCAGGCAGGCGGGGCCCCACCGCCGCCAGGCGGTAAGCAGCACTTCCGTGTCGGAGGAGGTCAGAAAACGCTCGCCCAGGGCTTCCAGTTCGGATTTCAGCTCCAGGTAGTTGTAGATCTCCCCGTTGTAGGAAATCACGAGATCGCCCTGTTCGAACGGCTGGTTGGCGCGGGGGTCCAGATCGATGATCGAAAGGCGGGTGTGGAAGAGGGATGCGCGGGTCTCTCCCAAGGGCAGGTCGACGGAGCCCTGCGCGTCGGGGCCCCGACGCGCCATGGAACGCAATGCCGCCGCCGCGCGTTCGGGCGACGGCACCCTGCTTCCGATGGTTCCCGCGATACCGCACATCTCGTCGACTGCCGGATTACGAAGGGGAGGAAATGAGATGCGGGCGGGTCAATTGAGTGCCTCCGTATGGCGGCGGAATTTTTCGGCGCAGATTTCCTTGAGAACCCGGGGCATGAACGAATATTTCCGGCCGCGTTGCTGCAACGGCGTGATGATCCGCATGCGGCCCGCGGAGAACGACGCGACCGCAGCGTCGCTGATGTCGATGAAGGTTTCGGTGCTGGCGTGGCGCAATTGGTGCAGCTTCATGCCGTGGTGAAGGCGGATGGGCTTCTGTTCCAGAACAGCGCCGGTATTCAATTCCGGTGCAACATACTGAACTGTCGTGATCAACCCCTCGAAGTCTCCGTGATAGACCGCCCAAAGGTCCGTGTCGAGGCCCCGGTATTCCTGCGGCGCCCCGCAATGAAGTGTGACAAGACGCTGCCCGAGAACGGCAAGGATCGGGCCGGATAGCTTTCGCGTACCGAACACGATCGCCGCCTCGACCTTGAAGTCAGCCAGCTTCTCCGCCGCCGAAGACGTGGATAGGGACGGAAACTCGGCTGCCGGCGCAAGGTCGCCGAGCGCGGGCTCGGACCCGGAGAACCAAGTATGGCGTTCGAAGGCGTCGCGTTCGTCGTCTATCGGATGCGAGGTGTCGAAGGGGGCTGCGGGGAGGTCCGTTTCCACCAGAACGCCGGCCACCTTATGCCGTTCGGCCATGGCTGCGACGAAGCGGGCATGATGAGGCGATTGCGTTGTCAGAATGGCGATGCGCATGGAGCTACCGCAGTTTGTTGCAGGTTCTGGGTGAACTTGTAATCCCTAATGAGATGGGGATCATATATCGTTGCACGCTAGCTTTAATTCCTTAAGGGGCGGTTGACGCCCATCCCCGACCCGGGCACGAATAAGCGGCGCGCCCGGGCGCCGCTGGTTTCATCGATACGGATCCGCAATATGGCCAAGCTGACAGAGAACGACTTTTTCGAGGTTCTGGAGGCGCTGCTTCCCGAGGATGATGAGGTTGTCGCGATTTATTCCGGACTTTGGACCTTTGCCGGGGGGTTCGGCTGGCCGCCGGACCAGATGGGGGAACGCGTCCTGCGCCTGATCGAGGACTTCCTCGGTCCTGACCGAACCTTCGTGCTGCCAGCATACAGCTTTCTGGATTTCGCCCGGTTCCGGCGGTTCGACTTGGTCCGGACCATGACGGAAACCGGTGCCTTGCCTGACGCTGCCTTGGCCTGTTACGCCGCCGGGGATCGCGGCTGGATGCGCAGCCGATCGGCCATGAACAGTTATTTGGTTCGAGGGCCGCGGTCCGCCGACCTGCTCGCCCGGCCCTGCACGACAGCCTGGGGGGCGGATGGTGTCCTGGGGTGGCTGTGTGACGTCAATGCTCGGGTCTGCGTTCTCGGCGTGCCCTGGGTTTCTTGCAGCATGATGCACCACGCCGAGGAACTTCAGATGGTGCCTTATCGGTACTTCAAACGGTTCGCCGGAACGCTGTTCAAGGACGGCCAGGAAATCGGCCCCTGCGTCGAGGTCATGTATTCGCGTTCCCTCCATGCCGTGCCGGAATGGGACATCACCGGGTTCGGCGCGGAACTGCGGGCCCAAGGGGCCGTCGAGGTCAGCGATAACCGGCGCATCCCCATGGAGTCCGGCCCGGCGCGGGAGGTGCACCGCGTCAACAGCGACTTGTTTGCCGCCGATCCCTACTGCTACATCACCAACAAGGATGTTCTCGAAAGCTGGATCGCCAACGGCAAGGAGGCCGAGGTCGCCGGGCTCAAGCCCGAGGAGCGCTGGCCGCAGCCCGCCGCCGCCGATTGATCGGGGGCCCTATGACAGGTTGGCTCGGACTTTCTTGAACCGGACGTTGTGATGCCCTTCGGCATCGACCACGACGAACCGTACCGGCACCTTGTATTTCGCCAGGCGTTCGTTGCACTGCTGGCGCAGGCGTTCCGACAGTTCGAACGGGTCTTCCGGTTCGAACAGGGAGACCTTGGCCTGGACAACCTGGCCCATGATCGGGTGGGGGCGGGCCTCTACCGTCGCGTTGCGGATGTTGGACAGGGACATCAGCACGTTCTCGACCTCGATAGGATAGACTTTCTTGCCGCCGGTGTTGATGACCTCGGTCTTGCGGCCCAGGAACCGCATGTAACCGTCCTTGATTTCAACCTCGTCGCCGGTGCACATCCAGCCTTCCGCGTCGAACGGGTCGGGCGCATTCAGGTAGCCCACCATGTTGGCTTCGGACCGGATCCACAGAATGCCGTCGACCACCTTGGTTTCGAAGCCGCTGCCACCGACCTTGAGCCAAAGGGAGCCGTTGTCGCGGGATTCGGACCGTAGAACGCCCAGTTCCGACAACCCGTAGGTCTGCTTCAGTTTGGCGTTGGGGAAGATTTCCGAGACCTGTTGCAGGGTTGCCTCGGGCATCAGTTCGGTGCCGTAGGTGATCAGTTCGACCGAAGACAGGTCATGGGCCGCGTAGATGCGGCTGGCGATCAGGAAGTTGAGGAACGTGGGCGTCGTCGGCAGCAGGGTGGCGCGGGCGGTTTCGATCGCCCTGGCCACGACAGCGGGATCCCTGACCCCTCCCAGGCATACGCCGGCACCGCCGTAGGCAAAGGTCGACAGGAAGGTGTTGAAGCCCCCGAAGTGATCCATCAGCAAGAACAGAACCGTCCGCCACCCCTTGCGCGGTGTGATGAACTTGCGCGACACCTGGGTTACGTCCTGAAGGATGCCCTTGGGCTTGCCGGTGGATCCGGAGGTAAAGACGACCAGCCCCGGATGCCCGCGTTCGCGGAATTTGGCGATCAGGTCCGGCGTTTGCGGTGAGGGGCGATGTTCGCAAGTCACCTGATCGTCGGCGTTGAATCGGTAGAGTACAACCGCGCCCGCCATGTCCAGAAGACCGCCGAGTTCCGCATCGACGTCGCCGGTCAGGGGCACGATGATGGCGCGACGCCGAATGGCGGCGAGCATCATGGCGCTCGTCTCGGGGCTGAAGTCGCCGTACAGGGCGGCCACGTCCCCTGCATTGATGCCATCGTCGGCGAGGCGCTTGTCCCAGGCCTCTATGCGGCGCCAAAGGTCGGCATAGGTCGTTTCCATGCCGTTCCAGAACAATGCGGGGGCGTCCCCGCCGCCCTGGATGCGCGACAGGATGATGTCGTGGGCCGGAATGTCCTTGTCGCCTGAGGTCATGTGAATGCGATGCCGTGTTCTTCCAAGACGATCCTGATAAGCGGGTAGTTGAGAATTTCGACCGTCTGCTCCTCGGTAAAGGAGATGTCGAATTCAGCCTCCAGGGCCAAAACCAGATTGAGATGGCGCAGAGAATCCCACTGTTCCACCGTGTCGACGGAGGTGTCTTCGCCGATTATCGCCGCATCGATCTTGAGGATGTCCGCGATCACGCCCTTGAGCCGAGTTTCATTGCCGGTCATTTGTCGTTCCTTACTGCTCGTCCCCGCCGTCGTTTCCGTCGGCGAGGTGAATCCAATCCGGGATTTTTATATCCTGGCCGCCCAGGTCCAGGCGCCACGATGTTCCTTCGCCCTGTTCGGGAAATTGCGCAAATCCCCGCTTGGCGTAGAAGTCCGCGACCTGCTCATTCTTCTTGGTGGGAAGATAGGTGCCGACAATTTCCTGATAACCGTTCATCGCGGCATCTTTGGCGATGCGCGCCATCAGGGTATCCTCGGCACCGCGCCCCAGCGCCCGGCAAGACATCAGGAAGGTGTCAATCTCCAGGCGTTCTCCGTTCTCTTGCGGCTTGGTTATGGCGACGCCGATCAGGCCGATGTCAGAGACCTTGTCACGAAGTTTCAGGTAATAGACGCCCGTGTCCGGCGCCGCGAGGAAGCGTTCGATATCGCCTTCCGTATAGCGGCGGGTGGTCAGGTTGAATTGATTGGTTTTCTGGGTCAACTGCGCGACCCGCCCGATCTCGCGCGGGCCCGGCACGCCGATCGTGGCGACGATTTCCAGGCTGCGTAGGTAATCCTCCAACGATTCCGCGGTGCTCACCATCCGCTTGCGGGTGCGTTCGGCGGCCATCATCTCGCTGCGCTTGGCATCCTCCGCCGACAGGGTTGGCGTGTCGAAGAAGGCGCGGTCCGTCAGAAGGGTGCGGAAACCCGAGGGATCACCCGACACATGCAGGACGGCGACTTCCGGAACGGCCTGACGGATGAAGTCGCATTCGAAGGCGTTGTCATCCGCGAATACGAGCGCGTCGATGCCGATGTTCAATTCCTCGGCGATGCGCCGCAGGTTCGTCGCCTTGTCGTCCCAGTTGATCTGCGTGGCGACGAAATGCTCCTCGCGCAGGAGCATGTCCGGGTGTTCGCGCAGGACCTCGAGAACGTCCGGTTCATTGTTCTTCGAACAGATCGCCAGCATGACGCCGCGCCGGCGCAGGTTCAGGGCCTCGCGCTGAAAAGCTTGGTAGGCAGCACTAACCTTGATGCCGTCAAGGCCGTCCTCGCCGACAATTCCACCCCATAGCGTTCCGTCGCAATCGAGAACCAAGCATTTGCGGACCTGCCCGAACAACACCCGCAACAACGCCCCGTAATGGTCGCCGAGGGGGGCAAGAATTTCCGCCGAAAGCGGGGCCCGGGCGGCGTTCCAATGGCGGTCGTTAACGGCATGCCGGTACCCATGGGCCGCGAACAGGCTGAAGTAATCGACCCAATAGACATCGGTGATCTGCTTTGCCGCGGCGATCAGCGCCTGGTTCAGGCGGATCAGCGCATGGGTTTGATAGCAGGTGTCCTGTGCATCGAGAATGCCCATGGCGGGCGCGGCGGGAAGCGGGAAATTGTTGATCAGGATCGGGGCGTTGCTTTGACGCCGGATGGCGGAGAGCAACATCACCGTATCCTGGCACAGCCGGTCAATTTCCGTGGCGACGTCCTGCGCGGTCAGTTCGGGAAACGCCGTCGCCAGTTGCGGGGAAAGGGTTTCCAACCAATTGGCGATGATGATCGCATCGGGGTTGTGCCGGTAAAGTCCGGCATCGGGATTATGGACCTCGGCCGCGGAGGCATCGAAATCGGCGACATAGGTTTCCGGACGTCTGCCGCATAACAGGACCTGGGCCTCGATTGCCGGCAAAACCGGCTCGATTGTGAAATTCCGCAAAACCGCCAGACGATAGGGCGGGAATCGATCCTCGGGCGCGGCCTCCTTGGCGTTCGCAAGGGCCGAATAGGCAACATATCCGGGGTCCCGGCGCGCGCGGTCGAGGGCGGCCTCAAACGGCGACGGCGGCTTCGCGGCGACGTCGTCCGGCATCATGCGTGCTCCAGCAGCGCGCAATAATTGACGGTCACCAATTCCTCTTCCCACTTTTCCTCGGGAATGTTCTCTGCCGCGAGAGCCAAATCGTGGCGGATGCGGAACCCGGACTCGGCCATCAATTGCCGGATCTCGGCAGCGGAATGGAAATGGTAGACATGATCCAGCGCGGGGCAGTTCGCACAGGTCGACATGTAGACGGTGCCGCCTGGGGCCAGAAGTTCTTTGGTCCGGTCCATGAAGGCTCGTGCATCGTTCACGTGTTCGAGAACCTCGCCCATGACGAT
This sequence comes from Thalassospiraceae bacterium LMO-SO8, assembly GCA_031655335.1. NCBI lineage: Bacteria > Pseudomonadati > Pseudomonadota > Alphaproteobacteria > Rhodospirillales > Thalassospiraceae > Thalassospiraceae bacterium LMO-SO8. The sequence continues at coordinate 2,737,630 of CP134226.1, forward strand.
GAAATCGAAATCTTGGCCGCCGACGTCGGTGGTCAGGTAGTCGCCGTGCACGATCTTCAGCCGGTCGAGGTCGGCCTGGAAGGTCCGAAGAGTTTCCTTCGCGATGCGGATCGAGGTTTCGCTGATGTCAACGGCGGTTCCATGGATGTTGGGATAGCGCGACAGCATGGTCGAGGAGAACAGGCCGTGGCCGAGGCCGATTTCCAGATAGCGGCCAGTATTGGCGGGGGGCAGGTGTTCCAGGAAAAAACGGAACAATGCGTAATGGTTCGGCCAGAACATGTACGAAACCAAGAGGCCGATCATGTAATAGCGCATGACACTCAGGTCATTGTAGACGTGGGTCTGTGCCAGGCAGGAATTGTCGATCCGGTACTTCCCTGATTTCTTGAAGCGGATCTGTTCCGACAGGAAGTCCATGCACATCTTGTTGTATGCCCGGGCGGCCTCTGCTCGGGCGGTGTCGTCGGTCATGAAACTGTGGTTGAGAATTCGGCTCAGGCCTTCGGCGAAGGCCCAGTATTCCGGCCCGCGGGTCGCCAGGAAACCTTCGATTCGCTTCTTTTGAAGCGGGTTTTCACTGGCGATCAGATTGATAATCCGTGTCAATTCGGGGCAATCGTCTCTGCCTTGCGGCGCTTTGTCGGCGGCCATGGATGTCATGTCTGAGCCCTAAAATTCCTGCAAAGGCCGAATTGAGGTTTCGGCTGTCATGCCATGGTGGATGGGATATGGCCTGAAATCATTGCGCCCGACCGGGCGTTATGAAGCCGAGCGTTACGAAGATAGAACCACAATCCGATTCTAACGAAATGTTCACCTTTCTCCCCTCCGATATCGCGTGGCAATTAAACCAAATGTTAGTTGCTAAAGTCTTACCCTACAGGATACTAGCAAGCACCCGTGAGAACCGGAAGGAGCGACTCCGAGATGATCGACAAGCAGAAGGCGATGGCCCTTATTCAGGACAGCCTGGACAGTTTGAACCGCTCCGGCACAATCAAAAACGCCATCGCCGTCGATGGCGAGACGGTCCTGATGGGAAGCGGCGCAGACAGTGGCCTTGATTCCCTTGGCTTCGTCACCTTCATCATGGATCTGGAAGACCGGCTGATGACGGCGATCGGGGCCGATTGCGCCATCGTTCTGACCGATATCCAGGGGTTTGACATCAACAGCCCGACACTGACGGCGGGCATTCTTGCGGACCATGTCGTGGGGCTTTCCGCAGGCGCCTGATCCGCATGGCGTGACGGCGGCGTGGCGTAGAGGTTGGGGGCCATATGGCTGACACAGACCAAGGCAAAAAGGTGGTGGTCGTCACCGGTGCCAGCCGGGGGCTCGGTCGGGCATTGGCCGAACACTTTTTGGCAAGGGGTTATGTAGTCGCCGGCTGTAGCCGCGGGGAGGCGACGATCTCCGATCCCGCCTACCATCACTCGACCGTCGACATCCGTAACGAAGGCGACGTCCAGGCCTGGGCGCGGGCGCTGCGCCGCGAACTTGGCGGTGTCGACATCCTTATCGCCAATGCCGGTCTGGCCCGTTCGGCTCTGTACCTGTCGCTGACTCCGGGAGACGTCTTTGACGACTTTTTGCGCGTCAATTTCGCGGGCGTGTTCTACAGCCTGCGGGAGATCAGCAAACTGATGCTGCGGCGGGAGAATGCACGGATATTGACGATTTCTTCGACCATGGTGCCTCTGCATCAGGAAGGCACGGCCTGCTATTCCGCGACCAAGGCCGCGGTCCAGGAAATGACCAAGGTTCTGGCCAAGGAATTGGCGCCGCAAGGCATCACCTGCAACGTCATCGCGCCGGCGATGATGGATACGGAGGCGTCACAGGAACTGGCCAAGGATAACGATTGGAAGGAGCGGATGCTGCGGCTACAGACCATCCCCCGGGTGATCGCCATGGAGGAAGTCTGCCACGTCGCGGACTTTTTCGTTTCGCCCCAAAGCGCCGCGATTACCGGCCAAGTCATCTATATCGGGTTGGTTGATTGAACTCCATGGGGCCTGATCGAGAATGCCAGGTCGGGGACTACCGGATCGCTACGGTGAAAACCGGCCGTTGGAAGGAAAACGCCTATGTCGTTCAGCATGTGCCGAGCGGCGAGGCCGTCCTGGTCGATCCCGGCGACGATGCGGAACGCATCATGGGCGTCATCGCGGCGTTTGACGCGTCGCCCCGCGTGATCCTGCTGACCCATGCCCATTTTGACCACATCGGCGCCTTGGATGCCTTGTGTCGTGAATACGGTCTGCCGTTCCACATGCATGGCCGCGACCTGCCCCTGCTGCGTCGTGCATCCCTCTATGCCATGAGCTTCGAGCGCCGGGTCATCACCGTGCCCGACGCGCATGTGCCGCTGGAAGGGGCGCGGCTTGATTGGAAAGGGGCTCCGATTTCCTATGTCCATACGCCGGGCCATACGGACGGCGGCGTGTGTTACCATTGGAACGGCTTATGTTTTACCGGGGACACGTTGATGAAACGCTTGATCGGCCGCACGGATTTACCGGGGTCGAGCGGCGTGGGTTTGTCTGAATCGATCACCCGTTTGCTCGAAACCTTGGCCCCGGAAACGTTGATGTTCCCGGGACACGGCGGCACCTGGACCGTGGCGGAAGCCCGGGAATGGTGGGCGGTGAACCAGGCCGATCCGCCGGAATACTTGATGGAGGGGTTTGGGCGATGACGCGTGACCGGGACTACGGCGTCGGTGTCGTCGGTGTCGGGAAGTATCTGCCCGACGGCGTCCTGAGCAACGCGGACCTGGAAAAATCCAGCGGCATGTCGGCGGCCGATATCGAGGCCAAGACCGGCATCCGCACCCGCCGGATCGTCGGCGACGACGAAACGGCCTCGGAAATGTCCGCCGCCGCCGCCCGCGACGCCTTGGCCATGGCGGGCATTGGCCCGGAGGATCTGGGCCTGATCATCACCTGCACCTTCACCGGCGACTACGTCTATCCGGCCGTGTCCTGCCGCATCCAGGACATCCTGGGGGCCTACAACGCGGGCGCCTTCGACATCATGGCGAACTGCACCGGCTTCCAGGTCGGGCTCGGCGTCGCGGCCGACCGCATGCTGGCCGACCCGACCATCGACTACGTCCTGGTCATGGGCACGGCCCTGCAGTCGCGCTTCATCGACCGCACCGACGCCGCCTCGGCGATGTATTTTGGCGACGGCGCCGGGGCCGCCGTGCTCGGCCGCGTCGATGCCGGCTACGGCATCATTGCCAACGATGTCACGGCCAACGGCCGGGTGTTCGATGCCGTGCGCCTGCGCGGCGGCGGATCGTCATTTCCCATGCGCGCCGACAATGTCGACCAGGGCCTGCAGTACTATGAAATCCAGGGTCTGGAAGTCTGGAAGCAGGTCGTTCAGAATCAGCCGGTCTCCATGCGTCGGGCGTTGGCCAAGGTGGATATGACCGTGGAGGACGTGGATTTCTTCGTCTTCCATCAGGCCAATCTGCGGCTGATCGAATTCCTCATGGGGAAATTGCGCCTGCCCATGGAAAAGACGGTGATCAACGTGGACGAATACGGCAACACGGCGGACGCTTCGCAGGCCATCGCCCTGTGTGATGCGGTCAGTCAGGGACGGCTGAAGCGCGACGACATCGTGATCGTTTCCGGCGTCGGCGCCGGCTTCATTTTCGGCACAACCGTCATGCGGTGGCAGGGATGAGCTACAAGCGCGAAGATAGCGAAGCGAAGGAACTGCACCTGGGCGACCTGGCGCCGGGCTACACGGCCGAGTTGAACCATCAGGTAACGCAGGCGGATGTCGATGCCTTCGCCGCCTTGACCGGCGATTTCAACCCGATCCACCTGGATCCGGAGTTCGCCCGCGCCACCTCGTTCGGCAAACCGATCGTGCACGGCATGCTGACCTCGGCCTTCATCTCCACCATGGTGGGCATGCTGTTGCCGGGGAAGGGGGCGTTGTGGACGTCCCAGACTCTCAATTTCGTGCGCCCGGCCTTTGTTGGAGACACGATCACCGTGCGCTCGGAGGTCACGCAGGTTTCGCCCGCGACGAGGACACTGGTCGCCAAGGTGACGATCACCAATCAGAACGGCGCCATCGTGGTGACCGGCGACTCGACGGTTCGTCTCCTCGGTGAGGCCGAGGGTGAAACGGCGCCACCGAAATCGGCGGCCGGGAAACCGGCTTCCGCGATAGCGCCGCGGCCTGACCTTGCGGGTAAGGCGAAAGAAACAGCGGGTTCCGTCGTGCTGGTGACCGGGGGCAGCCGGGGAATTGGCGCGGCGACGGCATTGGCCCTGGCGGCGGACGGTCATGCGGTGGCCGTCAACTTCCTGCGGGATGCCGAAGCCGCCGATGGGGTGGCGCGCCAGATCACGGCGGCGGGTGGCCGGGCCGTGACCGTTGGGGCGGACGTTTCCAACATGGCTGCGGTCGATGCCCTGTTCACGGAAATCGAGGCGACGTTGGGTGCCGTGACCGGCATTGTCCATTGCGCGGCACCGGAACCGGTGCCGCAGCCGTTCGGCGACGTCGGATGGGACGATTTCGAGAAACAATTCCGGGTCCAGGTCGGCGGTGCTCACCATTGCGCCAAACGGGCCATTCCGGGCATGGCGGCCTCGGGGCTGGGCGGGGCACTGGTGTTTCTGGGATCGATCTACGGCGACAGTGCACCGCCGCCGCAACAATCGGCCTACGTGGCGGCGAAGGCCGGGCTGGCTGGGCTGACCCGCTCGCTGGCGTCGGAATTCGGCCCCCAGGGCGTGCGTGTGAACCTGGTGGCGCCGGGTATGACCAACACGCAGATGATCGCCAACCTACCGGACAAGGCCAAGATGCTGGCGAAAATGAACACGCCCTTGCGCCGTCTGGCGGAGCCAGAGGACATCGCCAGGGTTATTGCCTTCCTGATCGGGGACGGCGGGCGGCATATTACCGGCGAGACAATCCACGTATCAGGCGGTGTCACCATGGGATGATTTCGCCCCCGTGTCCGTCCGGGGCCGATCGTATTCTCTGAATTCTATACGGTATCGAGCCGCCGGTGGCCTCAGACGGCGTCGGCGTCCACGATCAGGCCGGCCTTCTTGAAGGCCGAGACGCATTCGTCGAACGCGAAGATCGGCAAATCGAACCAGTCGGCGATTTCCAACAGATCCTGTTCGCCGTCGACCGACGGCATCAGCGCGTAATAGGCCTCGCCGATGATGGTCGCGTTGCCGCCGACACCGGCGCCGTGCTGATAGGGGAAGACACCGTAACGGGACAGGAAGGGGGTCGCGGTATAGGTGCCCTTGTAGCGGCGCGCGCGATCGACGGCCATGCAGGCGGCCCAGCCGATTTCCAAGGTGCCAAGCAGATTGTCGGCCGACACGAGGTCGAGATTGTCCGCTGAAGAATGATATTCGGGGTATCCTCCTTCCGTGCTCGACCCGGCGCGGGTGATGTTGGCGATTGGCAGGTCGACGCCGATCGAGTTGAAATGCATGGGATCGGAGCCGCCGAAAATATTGAATTTCCGGGAATTGATTTCCTGGCCGCACAGCAGCATGGCGTGATGGGCGGCCCGGTCGAAGACCGAATTGTTCCGTTTTGTGCGGTCAATGCGGACCGGCCGGTCGTCGCCGCAAATTCCGAACTGGTATCCGCCGATGGTCTTGGCCAGGCGATCCGGATATTTGTCGATATAAGTGATCGGCCCGATCGTTTCCGGCCAGATCACCAGCCGGTACGAATAGTACCGATCCGGCACCTGAGCCAGCAGCCGAAACAGTTCGGCCGCGACGACACAGCCGCTGAGGTTGTCGTTGGCGCCCCTGGGGTGGCAGAGATAGCTGGAAATCAGAATTTCGGTCTCGACCTCGCCGGGCAGGTAGTATTCACCCATGCGGAGGAAACCTTGGTTGTGTTCGGTGTCGATCTTGACCTTGTATTTTCCGGGTTTCAGGCGCTGCAGCATGTTGTCCGGCATGCAAAGGCCCCAGGCTTTTCGAAAGTAGGCCTGGCGCAGGGGGACGGCATCCGGCAGGTAAGGCATGGTCACCACATGCTCGAGAAGTTCGTCCTTGTCGACCTCCCCCTCGAACGGCTGCGAATAGATCCAAACGCTATAGGGCTCCTTGGCGAAATCCAAGATCCGGTTGCCGTCCGGGTCTTCGACCCAAGCCTCGTTGACCTTGAATTCCGGGGGGATGGTCCAATCGAGAACCTCTGCGCCCGTCGGGAATTCGACAATCTCGAGCGGCAGGTATTTCCGCATGACCTCAAGGGATTGCAGGAAGCCCGGGCCGCAGAGAGAACGATAGACCGGGAACAGTTCCTCCATCTGCGCCCACATGGACTTCCGGTTTTCTGGGCCGGGTGGAATCAGTCCGGAAAACGTCTGTCGCCAATCCTCGGATCCACGCATTTCGGTCTCTGCCTTTTAAAGATCAATCGCGTCCTCGCGCAGGGTCTGAAGCCAACGCGAAGGTCGTATTGAATTAGGCGTTCCGGTTTAATATCGCGTTAATCCTAAACGCCGTAAATTCTCGACGATGTCTGAGGGCCGGGCACTCCGTCGGGACGAGCCCCAATATTCGATAGGAAGCAGCATGAGCGACGATAAGACTTACCTCGACTACACGTCGGATGCCGAAGGAATGGCGCTTTACCTGAAAAACCAGGAAAAGTTCGTAGAAGAGCCTCGGGAGTCCGACAAGGTTCTCCTGTCCCTGATCGGAAAGACCCTGGTTGAAATGGGGGCCGACGCGGAGGGGGCCCGGCTGCTCGACGCGGGCTGTTCGACCAGCAGCTTCCTCGGCCATGTGAAGGCCGCCTTTCCTGGCCTCAGTCTTTCAGGCATCGACATTGCCCCCAGCGTGATCGAAAGCAACCGCAAGAACCCCCGGCTGACGGGCATCGAGTTTTCCGAAGTCGATATGACAGTCATGCAGTTCGATGAGCCCTTCGACATCATCGTCTGCAACCGATCCATGATGTTCTTCGACACGCCGGTATTCCACACGGTGGTCAAGAACATCGCTAAGGCCCTGCGTCCGGGCGGGCGTTGGATCATGTTGGACTACATGAATCCCTTTGAACAGGAACTGACCATCGACGACGTGTCGGTCTGGTATCCGGAGGGCAATAGGCTGCATATGCGCAGTTACAAGACCTTCCGCGGCAGCCTCCAGGAGGCCGGGTTCAAGGAGCCCGCCTTCATGCCTTTCGAAATCCCCATCGACATGCCGGAGCATCCGGATCCGTCGCAGATTTACACGCGAACGGTCACGACCACGGAAGGCAAGCGCTTGCAGTTCCGGGGGGCGATTTATCAGCCCTGGTGCTTCCTGGTAGCCGATACCCCTGCGTAGGGCAGGGCGTCGATCGGAAAGAAGACGGGGTTACTCCGCCTTGCCGGCGACGGCTTCCTGTTCCGCAGCGCTCGTGGCCTCGTCGATTTCCTGCATCCGTTGCTCGAACCGGGCCACCGTATCCGACTCGTGCCGGATTAATTTCTGGGCCGCTTTCAGGGTGCGGTACTGGGTGCCTGTTTCCATCTGCGCCAGTATTTCATCGGCGATCGATTGCGCGCTGGGCGCGGCCGCGATGTACTGGTTCAGTAAATCCCGGCATTCAGCCAGATACTGTTCCGATTGAAGCGGGAAGATATATGCGCATTGCAGCGCATAATAGACGCGCGACGCCGGTGTCAGCTTCTCCGTTCCGGAAATAATGTCCTGTTCCCGGAGGATCGAGGCTTCGTTGTGAACCAGTAGCTTTGCGTTTGCGCCGACGTTTTCGATGACTGTTCCATTGATGATCATCTTATCGCCGGACTTGAAATCTAGTTTCAGGGGCATCCGTTGACATCGCCTCCCGACCGGGTAACTCGCGTGGACGATAGTGAGGAAGTTCCCGGGCTTGGTTAACTTGAATTTAGCCTTGCACAGTATAGTCGTTGTCGACTTACACCATCCAGCCGTCTTGCTGGGGCGACGGCGCGTGCTCGTTCGCCGCGATTTGGGCGAAGCGCTGAAATCCTTAAAATCTTACGGTTTTTCTAGGTTTGCGGGCGGTCTCGCCTCGCGCGGGGCGGTGGTGCGCCTGCGGGGCGGTGGCGGTGGGAACGGCCGCCGGGCTGGTCGGAATTGCTGAAAATGGGACAGAATCGGCCGGTCGATTCGCCCCTGGCGAGAGATGCTGTGGCCGCTCCGCAGGGCCGTTCCGGGCGGCGGCGGGCCGTGAAAACCGGCGTGCGAGGTGCGCGCGCATTCGATGGGTTTTTGTTCCTTGCGGTTTTTGTTTTGACAGGCGGGGAGGTGTCCGCGTATGCTCCGTTCCACGTGGAAGACCTAGAAAGGGTCTGATGCGGGGCTCAAGAATGAGTCTGTGAAAATCTACGGGGCCAGTCCCCAGCTTCAGAATGGAGTGAAAAATGTCTGACGTTACTCTTTCGTCCGCCGTGCGCGGATCGCTGCTTTCCCTTCAAAGCACCACTGACCTGATTGACCGGACAAACGGCCGTTTGTCTTCCGGTCTTCGCGTTGCCAGCCCGATCGACGATCCGGTGTCCTTCTTCTCGGCGAAAACCCTGAACGACCGTGCGTTCGACTTCGGCGAACGCAAAGACGGCATCGACCAGGGTGTTTCGACGGTGACGGCGGCGCTGGACGGCGTGGACGGCATCGACAGCCTGGTCCGTCAGCTTAAAGGTATTGCGAACTCCCTGAAATCGGCGACGGGTAGCCAATTTACCGACTTGGTCACCCAGTTCAACGACATCCGTGGCCAGATCGGTGACTTGGCCAGCGACGCTGAATATCAGGGCGTCAATCTGGTTGACGGCACGTCCGCAACCTTGACGGTGAACTTCGCCAACAACACCTCGTCGATCCTGACCGTCAACTCCACCAACCTGCGTCAATCGGGTCTCGGCATTGACGTGGCCGAACTCCGCACCGACTCCAAGGTGTCATACGCGGCCACGACGGGCACGACGATCACCAACACGGCGACCAACTTCTCGGCCATCACGTCGTTCTCCGACGCGGGCGGCACCTTCACGGTGACGTTTAACGGCACCGGTGAGCGTGTGTTCACCACGACCGGCGGCAACAGCCTGACCATTTCCTTCGGGACTGCCTCCTTCACGATCCGGGCGGCGACGAACGCCGACGTGACCATCACTCAGGGCGCCGTCATCACCCTGCAGGTTACGACGACGGTCAACGCTTCCGACTTCCTGGCCGCCACCAACTCCACGACGGCCGTCGAAATCAACCTGGATCAGACTTCCTTGCTCGCCGTGTTCACGGGCGGGGGTATCGTTCTCGGCACCGCCGCGGCGTCAACCGGGGCGATCACCCTGACCGACTCCTCGGGAACGTTCCAGGAAGTCGACTTCGTCGGTGAAGGCCGGACTGCCGACCTTGATGCCGTCATCACCGGTCTGGACAGTGCGTTGACGACGCTCCGGTCGGAATCCCAGAAGCTGGGCTCGAACGTGGCTCTGCTGCAGACTCGTCTGGATTTCACTGAGGCGCACATCAACACCCTGGAAGAAGGTGCGGGCAAGCTGACGCTGGCCGACCTGAACTCCGAAGGCGCCAACCTGTTGGCTCTGCAAACCCGGCAGCAGCTGGGTATTTCCGCTCTGGCCTTCGCCGGCCAGTCGGAACAGGGCATCCTGGCGTTGTTCAACTAAGCATAACCCGCTCCCGCGGCATCGGCCGCGGAGTTCGGATACGAATGCGGACCGCCGCCACCTTCGGGTGGCGGCGGTTTCGTTTTTGGTGCGCGTATGGGCCTGGATTCTGTACCGTTGCGCCGATAACCGTGCGTTCCGCCGTTTTCACGCGGGAAGGGATAAGGCTTGGAAATTTATTCTTTTTAAGGTGCTTTAAATCAAGATTTTGTTAACTACTGGCGTTTAGCCTAATATCAACCTCGTCTGCAGAATGCGCACGAACTTTCATTTTTTTTAGGTGGGTACGTAGAACACGCCACCGCTCCAGAAAGGCGCATACCATGTCGGATGTAACATTGTCGGCGGCTGTGCGGAATACGCTGCTGTCGCTGCAGAATACGACTGATCTGATTAATCGAACCAATAACCGCCTGTCTTCCGGGTTGCGTGTTTCCGGCCCGGTCGACGACCCGGTGGCCTTCTTCTCCGCGAAAGCTCTGAACGACCGTTCGTTCACCTTTACCGAGCGAAAGGAAGGTATCGATCAGGGGATTTCCACGGTCACGGCGGCCTTGGACGGCGTCGAGGGTATCGACAGTTTGGTCCGCCAACTCAAGGGGATTGCGAACTCCCTGAAATCGGCGAGTGGCGTTCAGTTCACCGACTTGGTCACCCAGTTTAACGAAATTCGCGGCCAGATCGGCGACTTGGCCAGTGACGCCGATTATCAGGGCCTAAACCTCATCGACAACACGTCGCAGTCATTGGCGGTGAACTTCGCCGACAATACCTCGAGCCTCTTGACCATCAATGCGGCCAACCTGCGTCAATCGGGTCTCGGCATTGACGTGGCCGAGCTTCGCACCGACTCCAAGGTGTCATACGCGGCCACGACGGGCACGACGATCACCAACACGGCGACCAACTTCTCGGCCATCACGTCGTTCTCCGACGCGGGCGGCAGCTTCACGGTGACGTTTAACGGCACCGGTGAGCGTGTGTTCACCACGACCGGCGGCAACAGCCTGACCATTTCCTTCGGGACCGCCACCTTCACGATCCGGGCGGCGACGAACGCCGACGTGACCATCACTCAGGGCGCCGTCATCACCCTGCAGGTTACGACGACGGTCAACGCTTCCGACTTCCTGGCCGCCACCAACTCCACGACGGCCATCTCGATCAACCTGGACGCGACGTCGCTACTCGCCGTTTACGGGGGCACGCAGGGCATCGTTCTCGGCACCGCCGCGGCGTCAACCGGTGGGATCACCTTGCTTGACTCTTCGGGGGCGTTCCAGGAAACCGACTTTTTGGCCGAAGGCGCGATCTCGGATCTCGACAACATTGTCGTGGATCTCGATGCGGCATTGGCTACCCTGCGCACGGAATCTCAGAAGCTGGGTTCGAACGTGGCCCTGCTACAGACCCGTTTGGACTTCACCGAATCCTATATCAACACCCTGGATGAAGGGGCGGGCAAGCTGACGCTGGCCGACCTCAATGCTGAAGGGGCCAACCTGTTGGCCTTGCAGACCCGGCAGCAGCTGGGTATTTCCGCTCTGGCCTTCGCCGGCCAGTCGGAACAGGGCATTCTGGCGCTGTTCAACTAATCCGGGTTTCCCATGCTGAACCGGGACGGTGAGGGCAATTTTCATTGTCCTCACCGTCCCGGGCGCCTGGGCGCTCTGTCCCGCTTTCGGCTTGTAACCCACGTCCAGCGCAGATGGTCGGATGTGACCTGACCGGCCAAGGGATGGCGAATGGCTTTCGAGCAGTTATTACTTCAGGGCAATCAATGGATCGAGCGCCAGGAGCCTCGGTCGGCGATCCCGTGTTTCATGCAGATTTTGCAGAGCGACCCGCGGCATGTCGGGGCTATGACCGGCTTGGCGAAAGCGACGCTACAGCTTAACGACCCAACCACGGCCTGGCAGATGTTGCAGACCGTTCTTGCGGCGGCGGCGCAGGATACGGACGTTCTGAATACCGCCGGAAATGTGAAGTTGGCCTTAGGCGAGATAGAGGAGGCGATCCGGCACTTCGAGGCGGCGCTGGCGCTCTGCCCGGATGAGCCGGGGATACTCCTGAACCTGGCGACCGCGGTTTGCGGGGGCGGTGATCTGGACCGGGCCGAGGCAATCTACCAACGCCTGGAAGCCGAAGGGCGGGCGACAGAGACCTCCAAATTCAACCATTCTCTGGTGCAGTTGTTGTGCGGACAGTTCGCGAAAGCCTGGCCCGGGTTTGAACTCCGCGGGCAGGCGGCAAACACGGGATTGGCCGGGCGAACATTCCCCGGTCAGCGATGGGACGGCAGGGAATCCCCCGGGGAAAGCCTGCTGATTCATGCGGAACAGGGGCTGGGCGACAACATCCAGTTCGTGCGTTATCTGCCACAGATTTCTCGGCGCGTCGGGCATGTCGTTCTGGAGGCGCCGAAGGCGCTGGTTGATTTGTTCGCGAACCTTCCGGGCGTTGATGAGATCGTTGTCATGGGCGAGGCGTTGCCAGACTGCACCCTGCACGCGTCGATCATGAGCCTTCCGGCGCTTTCAGGTACGGTTGAGGAGACAATCCCCGCCGATATTCCCTATCTTCCGGTCGTTTCCGACGCCGTCGCGACGTGGCGGGAAAGATTGGGGGCTGGCGACGGCCGCTTGCATGTCGGGCTGGTCTGGGCGGGGAACGCCGGGCATCGGCGCGATCGGGAACGCTCCTTGCCGCTGCGTACTCTTGCGCCGGCCTTGAAGATGGCGGACGGGGCCGTGTTCCATGCTTTTCAGATCGGCGAGCCGCTGGCGCAGGTCCACGCCGCCGCGGGAGAATTCGGTCTCGACATCAATGTTTTGTTTCCCGAGCCGCAACCCCTGACCGAGGTCGCCGCGGCACTGAGCGCGGTGGACCTGCTGATTTCCGTCGACACGGGATTGGCGCATCTCGCCGGGGCCATCGGCCGTCCGGTTTGGAACCTGATCACATATGTACCCGATTGGCGCTGGATGATGGGACGTGCGGATACGCCCTGGTATCCGACCATGCGTCTCTTTCGCCAATCCGCCGTGGGTGATTGGGATGCCGTCGTGACGGACGTGGGGACGGCATTGGCGATGGGGGCCGCCGGATCCGATTAGGGATTGGCGAGCGCCTCCAACTCCATGAACTCGCCCTGGTCGAGAACCGTAAGGTGCTTGATCGCGCGTTCCCGGCAGAGTTCCACGAGGTCGATGAATTCCTTGATGAACATGTCGTGGACTTTTTGACGGATTTCATCGTTCTGCGCCCGATGGGAGTAGTAGTCGCCTAAGATCAGAACCATGTTGAAGGTTCCGCGCAGCATCAGCGTGGAAAACTTCAGGTACCGATCATCCGCCGGCGGATGATAAAAAATCGAATTAAACTGAATGAATGGCTCCGTATCCTTGAAGTCGACCCAATTTTTTGCGACTTCGTGGACGTCGTCGGATGTGCGGTTGATCGCCCCGATGAGCAGGTCGATATTCCAGGCGGTATCGAAGTCTTCCTTGCTGAAGCGGGGGAAGGCCTCGATCATCGAGTGAACGATCTTGGATTTTTCGGTCGGCGGTTCGGGCAGGTCTACCGTTCGCGCCAGTTTCGGCGGCGCACCCTTGATCATCGCGCCGTTGCTGCAATTGAAGAACTTGATGTGCCGCGGCGCCATGTGAACCATCCTTTGGATGGAATCGAGCGCCCAGAACAGGCCGGTCGTCGTTCTTGCTTTGCCGCCGAAGTTGGCGGGGACCTCTACGTTGAACGGTGACTGGGGAATGATTGCGCCTTCGGTGTAGTGGTAGGAAACGGCGGCGTGGTGCTTGTCCGTTCCACGCTGTCCCATGTCGACGCCGAACAGGTAAATTTCGGAAAACCCGAGTTCCAGCACGAAGCCTAGACCTGCGTTCACGACCGTCGGGTCGAGGTTGTGAATGAAGTTTCGCACGTCGTCGGAAAATACGGGAAAGGGGCAAAGCGCAACCCGGTGATAGAACACCCGTTCCTTGAACATCGTTGCGGCCTCGATGTCCACGGTCGAAGCCGCGACGAGACAGATGTCGTCTATGTCGTGTTCCTCGGCAACGAATTCCAGGACCGTTGCGACCTCCAGGTTTTCCATTTCTACCTGGAAATCCGGCTTGATGCCGGCGGCCATGAGCGGGCCGAGCGCGGAGCCGCAGGAAATTACGACCCCGCGGTCGGCGTTTCGCTTTAGGTGTTCGATGGACTCATCCAGGGATGGGCCGCAGCCGACGACGAATGCGGGGCAGTCGCGGCGCGGGGTGGAGTCCGGGCGGAAATAGAATCGCGAGGTTCCGTCGGCCAAGTTGGTACGGGCGTTCCGGATCATCAGTTGTTCGTCGTAAAAGAAGCCGAGACCGGCCAGCAGCAGCGAGGCCTCCTGATTGAATTGCTTCGTGAATTCGTCGAAGGTGCTCGAAATGAAGTGTTGGTACACATAGGTGCCATCGACGGCCGTAACGGCAGTGCCGCGCACACGATGGCGCAGGCCGTCGATCAAGGCACGGACATCGTCGGAAATGAAGAAGAAGGTATCCCCGTTCCTTTCCTCCATCGTCGATATCAATTTGGCCCAATCATAGACTTCCAGGGATTGGTACAGCCCCTCGTAGTTGGCATCCATGATGATTATGTTTCGGCACTGGGTGCGTTCGACGAGCGCGTCCAGGTGAGGTGCGAGCCCGATGCCCTGCACGATCAGGTAGAAGGAGGGTTCAGACTGACGCTCAATTCTGAATTCTGCTCCGAGGTCCGCTCTTGCCTTGTCGAGAAAGCGTTCCACCAAGACGTTGCCGTAGGTATCCAGCGCTCCGGCTTGAAGTTCCGGCAAGGTAAGCCTGCTGGGTTTGTCCCAGAATTTCTTGAGTTGTTTCTCAGTGAAGCCGGTGATATCGCCGTCATAAAAGCGTTGCCCCATGAATTCAAGGTCGGGCGTTCCATCGTCATTGAATACCAAGGTAGCCAGGGGCTTGTGGGCTTCGATGGTGTCTGCCGTTGAGGGGTAGTAGCGTCTGAACGCCTCCATGTTCCGGGCGCGAAGAGCCTGTCGTTCTTCCAGGCTTGGCGGGGAACTGACAGCTTCTAAATCCATAGGCAAAAACTCTCGTGCTTAATAAAGGGGCCAGATTGCGGAAACGTGCATGTAAAGCAGTGTGTTCCCAATGCCGGCATCGTAGACGGCATGAGTATTAGAGGGTCAAGATTAATTCCCGATTAACCGCCCGTGCTCTATCGTGCCAGCTTATGAGCATATGGTGGGTCAACCGCGAAGCTCAGACCTCAGGATATTGAAGAGACCTTTCCATGGCCACGGTTTATGCCCACATCGGATCGGAGAAATGCGGTTCGAGTTTGATTGAGTTGATGCTTCTGAACAACCAGTCGATGCGTGACTTGTTGGAAAGCCAGGGGATCATCAGTGCCACGCAGTTTCATGTCGCCCTGCGAAAAGTTGTGGTGGGGACACAATGGGACGAGGGCATTCACGGCCGCCTCAAGGCGCAACTGCTCACGCCGCTTCGTATGTCCGGGAAGAATGTTTTTATTTCGGAAGAACTGCTGCTCAACCTTACGCATGAAAAAGAAAAACCCAATCCGCTGGATCTTCGGGTCTCGTTTTCAAAACGGTTATTGCAGGGGTTTGAGCAAATAAAGATCATCTTGATCGTGCGCCGCCAGGACAAGTTCATCGAATCTCATTACAATCAGCAGGTGAAACGAGGAGAAACCCGGGCCTTTGAAGAAGTCCTGGAGAACCTAACCCTCGACAACTATTGCTGGGACGTCATCGCCGACGCGTGGGCCGAGGGGTTCGGAAAAGACAACATCACAATCATTCCATTCGAGAGTTCGGTTTTGGAATCCGCCGAGGGCGGACCCAAGAATATTCTCTCTGCGGTCTGCCGGGTTATGGGCATCAATGTGGATATCCGCACGGACAACCTACCGATCGTCAACCCGAGTCTGCGCCCTGAACTGCTTAACGCGCAGCGCGAAATCAATGCGACGATGGACCGCGTGACGGCAGGAAAGGTTGCCGACATTCTCACAATGAAGGTCTTGAAAGTGCCGGGCGCCGCCCAGGGACTGTTTTCTCCCGAAGACCGGCAGCTCTTGTTGGATCGATATGCCGCATCAAACCGCCGGCTGTTCGAGAAGTATATCCCCCAGTGTTCTGTGGACGAATATTTGACGGCCGGGGATTAAGCTCATTACCTGATTTTTTTTATCTTCTTGTCTTGGTGTCGAGCTTGAACAAAGACGTTGGGAAGACGTCGGCGGGCTCCCTTCGGTAGAACGGCACGAGTTCATTTCCGTTTCCGAAACAGGAATCTATCTCACTGATATGTATAATATTTTTTTCTCGGGACGATGTGGAAGCCGTTTCCATCCCCTCGCTTTTTGGGCGACAAATTGATAGCGGACAAAGGGAAAGTGCAGTATAACAAAAAGTAAGTTTTTATATAGAGGCAGGGAGTGCAAGGCGGGTGAAGTTTTCGCCGACAGGTCTTGGGAATTTTGCAGCGGCGTTTGCGCAACGCTCGCTCGCGAGCCAGCGCATCGGTTTTGAATTGCGCTTCAACCAACTGCAGAACACCTTAATCGGTCGCTTCAACGAGGAGGTCGATAAGGCCAACGATACACCGCTCAATACCCAGCGCAAGATCAATACACTTCAGAAAAAGTCACAGGATTTAGTGGCCGCGCTGCCGGTCCTTCAGGAATACCGTCAGGGCAACACGAACAACAAAGGCCAGCTCGAGGCGTTGTTCGAGGAAATCACGGGCCTGTTTTCGACATTCAACCAGGACGCCACCGTTGACGCCGATGAGGTTGCCGCCTTCAACGCGCAGCGGGATGTGGTCGTCAATCGGCTTAATAATATTTTTGTGTTTTCCCATCCGGATATCAACGACGCCAATACCATCCAGCGCCTGAAGGATAACCTGGATACTCTGCGCGGTCTCGAGGTCGTGGCCGGGCCGCTGTCGGATCCTCAAAACCAAGCCGTCTCCGATACGTTGACGCGGTTCCAGACCGAGACCAGCATCGGTATAACCGTGACGCAGAACACGATCTCGACGACGTTGGATCTGGAACAGCGGATCGAATCCAAGTTCTCGTCCGCGGATGCGGAATTGTTGGAGTTGACGACGGAAGAGCAGGCGCGGCGCAACAAACAGATTGAGAATATGCAGATCGACCTTGGGAATCAGTTGCGGGCGATTTCCATTAGTTTCGAATTGAATGCCGCCTTCGCTGAATCCTTGCAGGCGCGCCTGACGAAAGCTCTGCCGCAGCCGGGTTCGGTTTTGAATCTGTTCTCTTGAGCAGCATTCGTCGCGAAGGTCTGAGCCACAGCCCTTCGCCGTTCTTATTAACAAACAAACGCTACGAGGTGGGGACTTCGCGCCCAAGCAGGCGCAAATAGGCCCGCTCGATGGAGCGCACATGCGGTTCCGGGTTGAACAGTAGGGCTTGACGCATTTCCTTGCGAAGGGTTCTCCGAATTTCAGACAGAGTGCCGACGTCGCTCAGGATATCAACCGTCAATTTGATCAGATCCGCCCGTGTTTCAGCGATCCAGCCTGGGCGGGCTCCCGTGTACACCACGCTTGCCCCCAGCCGGTCAAAAGGCCTTTCCCCCTTTAGCGAGAGGACGGGGACGCCCATCCATAGAGAATCCGCAATGATGCTCGGGTTTGCCCGGCGGCCGACATCGACGAATACATCGATGCTGTTCCAGTAGTCGGGGTCGACGATCATCTGGTCCGCGTATTTTTGCTCGGAAGACATTTCAATGCGGTCGGCAAGGTCGAATGCCTTAAGTTGGAATTTGATGCGGTTGAAGGCTTCCGGATCGACGACCGGGGTGGCGCCGGCGATAAGTCGTGCCTGTGGGATTTTATTGAGAATTTCGGCGAGCATCTCGGCTTCGTCCCGCATGATCGCTCCTGCGTCGCAGGATATGCCGATGGCGGGGGCGCCGGATTTCTCGACAGGCAGCTCACCGATGGCAGGCAAAGTTTTTCGAGGCTGATATGACAACAGGCCGAAGTCTACCTTGTGGGTCTTCTGGTCTTCACGTAATTCCTCCTTGGCCGCTGCGTCGGTGATATCGTCCGTCAGGACATAGTCGATGCCAGGCATGCCTAAGCCCATCCCCGCACCCCAGGCGCCAACCTGAATCTTGGCTGGGTGCATTTGCATGACTGTCGCGCGATTGTTTGCGTCATCGGTGCAAAGATCGATGAGAATGTCGATCTGGTCGCCGGTGATGATTACAGCCAGAAGTTCATCATCCAGATTGCCCACATAGCGCACGTTATCTGCGCTTGCGCGAAGCCGCTGAGTTGTCGAATCGCTGCCATGGGATTGCTGGTAGACGGTCACATGGAAACGCCGCCGGTCGTGCAACTGTAAAAAAGGCTCGACCATCCGAGTCTGGTCGCCGAACATGAACCTATTGGAAATGTAGCCTAACCTGATCTTCTCTTCGTCCGATCCGGTTCCGGTGTCATCATCAACGACGGCTTCTGGTGGCAGGCCGGGTGCATCTTTCAATCGGCGCTTGAGTTGCTGGTGCAACTCATCGATCATCTTGGCATGCCCCGGTGGCAGCGCCGAGGACCGCGCGAAAACCGCGGCGGCCAGCTCGATCGATTCCTTGTCCAGCTCCAAAGCGGCTTTGTGTTGCAGGGGGGCTTCCTCGAATTCGCCGAGCCGATAGCAAAGATTGCCCAATTTGAAGCGGGTGTCTGCGTCGTTCGGCTGAAGTTCGATGGCCTTCGACAAGTGCTGCAAGGCCTCGGTATAACGGCCCAATTCGCAAAGCGCGTCACCGTAATCACGGTGGCATTCGGGATTGTTCGGGTTGATTTTGAGTTCGCGCTCGAAATGCCGAATGCTGTCGAAAAATCTGCGGGCGTTATACTGCGACATGCCATGCAGGTAATTGACGGAGGGGCTTGCCGTCTTCAACGACGTGAAATAGTTCGAGAATCGAACCGGCAATAGACCTTCGATGGTCGGGTGCGGCATCAAGGTCATCGACAATTTCGCGTAAAACAGGCCTTCGTTGAGCCGTCCGACCTGCGTATAGAGATTGGCCAATGCCTCTGCGTACTCAAAGCATTCCGGGGCCAGGCTGGCCGCCTTCTCGAACAGTTCAAGGGCGCGGCCCAGCTCATTCATTTCAAGGGCGACCAAGCCGAGAAAATAGAAACTTTCCGGCCGAGTGTCGTCGATCATGACCAGGCGGTCGATGCCGGCCAGAGCACTTTCAGAATGTGCATTGCCGATCAGTTCAAGAACTTCGCGTGCAATGTCATCGTATTTCAGGGCAGCCTGATCATCAGGTCCTGTCATTCTTCCTAACCTCTAATCGACTGCTATCCACGGATGTGATTGCCGTATGCGGTTCGCTAGACATCCAGATCGATCGGTTTCGATCCGGACTGAGGGGGGCTAGCGGACGGCTCATCTGGCGCTTGGGCATTTCCAAGTTGCTCAGCCGGGGCCGCTTCGGTCTCTTTGCCCGCATTTTCAGGGACCTGGGCTAGACCAGCGGCGATGTTCCGGTTGATGTCGATAAGAACGGCAAGGGCCTCCGGCGTGGGTTTGGCCAGGGCGCCGACGGTGTGTTTGTCGACGAACTTGCATAAGGTCAGCATGTTGATACGGAGGTCGCTGGGAACCTCAGAATGTTCCAAGGTCAGTTCAGACTGAAAGATCGTCCACAGGCGCCAGTTCAAGCGAAGCGCCGCTTTTCGAGCGTCCTTCATCGTCTTCGGGTCGAGGTTGTCATCAATGATCGAGGCCGCCATCCGCTTAGCGGCTTCGATCAGCGCCCAAGCCTCGGTCTGCGCCGGGTTTCCGCCCACTGGCCGACGCTCGTATTTTTGAACTTGGTTCTTGTATGGAGGCATTTGTTCGTTGCACACCCAGAATTATAATAAGACACAACTTACCACGTGATCTTCGGAAAATTAAGTTGTCATAAGATTAACGGCAGCGGGCCGACCGCAGCGGAATCGCCTAAGAACCTGTAGAATTTACAGGATCATAAGCAACGCCACTGTGATGAACGTCAAGGCCTAAAGGAAGTTTGATAGGCTCAACTGCCTGACCCGCGAGAAGGTCTGGTATGAGGCCTCCAGAACCCGCTGGCTGTCCAGCAACCGCGTGATCGCATCTAGGGGGTCGATGTTCTCGATCTCGGCAACGCTGCTTTCGAAGTACGATATAATTTGGTCATTGGATGTTTTGATGTCGTTCAGAAGAACGGCCCGGTAGCCCAGGATGATCTCCATTTCCTCGATATTGCTGTTCAATTCCGCGCCGAACGGCGGCGGCGTCGAATTGGTGCGGTCCAGCGCGTCGTCCATCAGGAAGATGGCCTCGCTGACTCGGTTCACGTTCTGATCGAGGCCGCCTTCCGTTCCGTACTCTCCCTGCAGTACCAGGAACATGCCACGGATCGCTTTTTCGAAGGCCGGATCTACCCCGGTGATGTCGAGTTCGAAGGTCCGGGAGTCGCTGGCCCGATGGGTCAGTGACATCGTGTCGCCCTGGTAGTAGCTGGTAGCCGAGATCGTTCCGATGGTGTTGACCGCGTTCAGAGTGCCGGCGGTGACCGTCGGCGTGGTGTCATCGACGGTATTGGTCGGGATCAAGGTCGCCGTCCGGCCGTCCGACGAGACGGAGGCGATGGTGAAGTTGGTGCCGTCGTTGGCGGTGCCGGTGCCGGCCAGCGCGAAGACCGTTCCGGCCGGCAGATTGTTACCGGCGGCATCGCGGAAGAAACCGCCACCCAGGGTAATGCTATCCGCCGACGGCGTGTTATCGGCAAACGTGATGCTGCCAGTACCTGCGAGCACGGCATTCGTGGCGACTTCATTTGAATCGTCCACATCATCCGTAGCGATCAGGGTCGCCGTCGTCCCGTCAGATGAGATCGACGCGATGGTGAAAGTGGCGTTGTTCGCCACCGTGCCGGTTACGGTGATGCGACTACCCGCTGGAAGAAGGTTGCCCTTGGCGTCCGTGAAGGTCGAGCCCGCTAGCGTGATGGTATCGGCGTTGGCGCCGTTTTCCGTGAAGGTGACCTGGTCACCGCCGTTGGCGCTGGCGTCGAAGTAGAAGTTCCGTTCCGCTGCGTTGAACGAGAAAAGTTCGGGGCGGGAAGACACAACCCCCGTGGTGACCGTGGCAACCGTGGCATCGACACTTTCGTCGTCTTCAAGCGTGATGGTTGTGCCATCCGCCGAGACGGACTTGACGGTGAAAATCTTGCCGTCGTTTTCCGTATTCGTATTGTTGATTTTGATTTTCTGGCCGTTTTCCAGGGCAGAATAGGTGCCTGCGGTACCGGCGATCAGCTGATCCTCGCCGTCGGCACCTGTTCCGACGGAGAACGTGAGGGGGTTGCCGCCGCCCGCTGTGTGGACGGTCGCGCCGCTGCCGCCAGATGATACCAGGCGTTTGCTTTCCACGACCAGATTGGTGCCGTCGTTGCTGGCGACCGTGAATGTTCCGTTGTTGTCGACGGTTCCTGCAATGGTGATTACCGACCCTTCTGGAATGGCCTCCAGGGCGTCGGCGTTCACGGCCGTGATGGTATTGGTGCGGCGATCGAAGGTGACGAGAGCCGGGGTTGTCACCGACTGACGCGGATCTTCAGGGTTGGGGTAGGTGAATGTGGCGCCGACGGGCGTCGCCTCGTCGGTGAGCTGTTCCGTGCGGACATCGATCCAAAGACCGTTGGGATCGACGGAATCCACCGTATAGATGCCGTCGTTCAGGCCATCGACGGTCCCGGAAATCGTGATCGTCGTGCCGGCGGCGATGTTTTGGAACTGGCCGCTGGATGCGGTCGTGTTGATGCGGCTTTTCCCGGTGCCTGCATCGGCCTGCTCGAACGTCAGATGGGCCGGATTCAGGTCGACGCTGCTGCGGTTGATCGAAAAATTCTCAAGATTTGCGTCCCGGGTGGTGGGGACAGACACCCGGGCGCCGTCGAACACGGACTGGAACGCCTCGACCGTCGACAGGCCGAAGCTGACGGGTTCCGTGCGCACGGTGCCGCCGCCGAAGATGTAGCGGCCATCCGCTTCCGTGTTCAGCAGGTTCTGGATTTCCTTCAATGCGCGGAAGGCGTCGGCCTGGATTTGTTCGACCCGTTCCGGGTCTGTGTGATCGCCGTTGGAAAACTGGAACAGCAGTTCGCGGAAGTTGCTGATGGCCCCCTTGATCCCAGTGACCGCCGTCGTTTGGACGTCCAGGCGCAGTTGGGCCTGGACGTTGTTCGCGTTGAATCGTTCCAGACTGGACTTGGCGTTCTCAATGTTGACCAGACGTTGCGAGGACAAGGCCAGACCGCTGTAGGTCTGCGATTTCTTTTCCGTGCCGATCTGGGTTTCCAGGTCGTGTAGCGTCCTCTGCGTTTGCAGGAAACGGCTGATCAGAATGGTGTTGGAGGCGGAACTGCTGATTCTGGTCATCGTATAATCCCCTAGGCCACGGCCTGTTCCAGGCGGTCAATCATTTCCTGGATGACGGAAATTACCCGCGCGGCGGCGGAGAACGCCTGTTCAAACACGATCAGATCCGCCAATTCTTCGTCCAGGTTGACACCCCGGATGCTGTCGGACTTGAACTGAAGACTTTCGGTCAAGGTGCGCTGGCTATCGATTTGCCGGTCGTTGGTGTCGGAAAGCGACGAACTGCGCGCGATGATCGACGAGGCGTATTCGGAGAAGCTGACATTCAACGACGGCAGGCCGCCGGAAACCGCGAATGAGTTGGAATTGGACAGCATTGCGGACAGTTCACTGGCAACGCCGTTGCTGCCGGGCGATGTCAGGTATTCACCGGCCTGGCCTTTCGATGCGTCGAATTCCAAACGCCCGGACGAAACCAGACTGGGGGCCGCGACAATGTCCGACCGCACGGAAACCGCGGTCGATGCGCGGACATCGGATTCCTTCAAGCCCAGTTCGCTGATCAGCGTCGTGCCGGCGGTCGCCGGGGCGACGCCGGGCGAGGCGGAGTGCGTGACGGTGAAGGACCGGCCGTCGTCATGGGCAATCCGCAACCGGAAGCCCGAGCCGTCGGGCACCACGGAAGCGGTGATGTTCTCGATCGGTGGGAAACTGGTCCCGGTGGCGGGGGCGCCGACGGGATAGAACATCCCCGACGTGTCCGTGCCGCCGTTGTTGATGAGATCGGCGATCTGCTGCAGCGTCGCCCCTGCCGGGATGACGACATGGCCAAGATATTCCGGACCCGATCCCGTGTCCGGCGTGTTGGCGTCGCGGAAGCTGAGGACGGCGGAGGTGCTCACGAAGTTGGAACTGAGAACGTTCGAATCGTAGATGTTTTCCGCCAAACCGTCGACGAACAGGTTGTTCAGGCCGAAGAAGCTCGAAAACCCGGCAATCGTTTCATCGACGGTTCCGTCACCGTCCTTGTCGAATTCGATGGAGGCGTCTCCAAAGTCGCTGCCGTCGGCCGTGCCGCTTTCGTCGCGGAAACCGAATCCGAGCGAGGTGTTGTTGAGGTTGATGGACAGCTGGCTTTGATCATTCAGCGTCACCGATGCCGAGGGCGCGCCGTTGAGCTGGAAAAAATCTTCAAGTCGGGCGGCCAGTTCAGTGATGGTGATTCCACCCCTATAGTCTTCACCGTCGCCATAGACTTGACCGTATACCGGATCGGTTGTGTCGCCGGCGCCGGTGTTATCGTCATCGTCAAGGAGTTGTGACATCCGAATAGACAATGTCTCGTTCCCATCACTGTCGGTCAGGACCAACACGGAATCGGAAGAGTTGGCGAAGGAAATCGTCTGTTCCTGGGGCAGGGTGAAAATGCGCTGGCCGGTCAGTTCCTGATGGCCGGGGAACGGCGTGCCGCGGTTGTGAACCAGGTTGATTTGGTCGCGCAACTGCGCCGCCAGTTCGTCAAGTTGCGCCTGAAGATTCGGCAGGACATCGTCGCGCATGTCGAGCAGGCCGGCCAGTTGGCCGCCGCGGGCCTGGGTCGTCAGGTCGTTGATGGCAAGCCGTTCGCCCACATAGATGCCGTCGATCTGGCCGCTGGCGACCGTCGAGGTCGAACTCATGGCGGCCGCGGATTCGTGAGTGATGGTCGGCGGAATGGTGTCGACCAGTGTCAGGCCCGAGGACGTGAACACGACGACGTCGCCGTCGTTGCGCGAGAAGAAGCGGATATCGACCAGTTCGGACAGGCGGTCGATCTTGTTGTCACGCTGATCTTCAAGGTCCGTGGTGTCGTTGCCGGTCGAACCGAAGCGGATAATGTCGTCGTTGAGCTGGTCGATGTCGGCCGTCAATTGATTCATCTCGGAGACGACGGCGGTGATCTGCTGATCGGCCTGCAGCCGCAGATCCTGAATCGTGCGGCTCATGGCGGCGAATTTCTCGACCGCTGACTGGGCTTGGCGGACCAGTTCGCTCTGCTCAAGGATGCGGTCCGGCGAAACCGAGAGAAGTTCCGCGGCCTCCTTGAACTCTTCCAGAATATGCGCGATGGAGGTGTTGTCCCCCGGCGCGCCGAACGTTTCCTGTAGGCGCTGGTAGTAGCTTTCCTTGACCGTCACGTGGTTGAGTTCGCCCAGTTCCGTGCGGATGGTTTTAATCAGGCCGCCATCGACGACGCGGCTATAGCTGGCGATCGAGACCCCGGCGCCCTGGCCGGCCAGCACCACGGATTGCTGTTGGATGATCTTGCGTGAATACCCCGGGGTGTTCACGTTGGCGACGTTCTGGGAAACGATATTGAGCGCCGTCTGATTCGCCAGCAGGCCGCTTTGCGCTGATCTCAGTGCTTGTGTGATATCGCCCATGGTCGTTCGGTTCCCGTGTATTCGGTCGAGTGGCGGTTAAAGGTTTTGGTCAAGAGAGACGGCGACGGAATTGGCCGCCGCGCGCGTACCTTCCTTGCCCGTGCGGCCGTTCTTCGAATAGGTGCCGGAATGGGGAACGGCCTGCTGCACGGCTTCGGCGAACAGATCGATGACCTGCTTGTTGGCGGTCATGCCGACCTCGAGACGCATGGCGTTCTCGCCGACGGCGTTGGCCAGGCGGGTGCCCGCGACGGTCAGCTTCTCGTGCAGGTCGGGCGGAATGGCCTTCCAGTCCAGGTTGGCTTCATCCAGATCCTTCATGCTGTTTTCGTACAGGCGCGCAAGCGTCGCCTTGTCTTCCAGCATGGCTTCCACGTCGAGGAACCGGCGTTCGATGAGCGCCAGATTCTCCGCTTCGATCAAGTCGCTCATCTGGTCGGTCAATTCGACCATTCTTTCAAGGCGTTCCATCGGTTCCATGAGTGTAGGTCCTCCTGTCGGGCGCGTGTTAGCGCGCCTCCTGCATGCGGATAAGCTGGTCCAGAACGGTGTCGGCGATACCGACGCCGCCGGCCTTGGAAATGGCCTTGCCGTATTCGTCGATCTGCAGATTGCGCCAGATGTCCTCGGCCGGGCCGCCGCCAAAGGGTTTTTCGGCTTCGATGTTTTCGAACATCGGGCGGATCATTTCGGAAATGAAGACTGACTCGAAATCCTGGGCGACGGCGCGCATGCGCTGCATGGACATGGCGCTGTGCGCCTTGCCGGTCAGGGCACCGACCTTGGCCGAAGGCGCGGTCTGCAAGCCGACGAGCGTGGTATCGATGGCGCCGCTCATCACATCACCTGAATTTCGGCCTGGAGGGCGCCGGCCGCCTTGATGGCCTGCAGGATGGTGATCAGGTCGCGCGGGCCGATGCCCAGGGCGTTCAGGCCGTTGACCAGATCCTGTAGCGTGACGCCTTCGTTGAACACGGTCAGGCGCTTGTCCTGGCCTTCGTCGATCTGCACGTCCGTGCGGTCGACGGTGGTCGTCGTGCCGACCTCGGCGAACGGGCCGGGCTGGGACACCTGCGGGGTTTCCGTGATGCGGATGGTCAGGCTGCCCTGGGCGATGGCGACGGTGGAGATGCGCACGTTTTCGCCCATCACGATGGTGCCCGACTGTTCGTCGATCAGCACCCGGGCCATCTGGTCCGGCTCGATGCGGAGCTGTTCGATGTCGGTCAGCAGGTTGACCACGTTGTTGCGGTAGGTATCGGGAACGTGCAGTTGCACGGTCTTGGGATCGGACGGCCGGGCCGCGGTGGTGCCCAGGAAGGCGTTGACGGCCTGGGAGATGCGGCGTGCGGTGGTGAAATCCGGGTTCTTGAGGCTCAGCTTGACCACGTCCATGTCGCCGATTTCGAACGCGACCTCGCGTTCGACGATGGCGCCGTTGGCGATGCGGCCCGAGGTCGGAACACCCTTGGTCACGGTTTCGGCGTTGCCCTGGGCGGTGAAGCCGCCGACCGCGAGCTGGCCCTGCGCCACGGCATAGACCTCGCCGTCGGCACCGAGCATCGGCGTGACCAGAAGCGTGCCGCCCAACAGGTTGTCGGCATCGCCGAGAGAGCTGACCGTGACGTCGATGCGTGAGCCCTGGCGGGAAAACGGCGGCATGTTGGCGGTCACCATGACGGCGGCGACGTTCTTGGAATCCAGGCCGGAATCGGTCGTCTGCACGCCCAGGCGGTTGAGCATGGATTGCAGGCTTTCCTTGGTGAAGTGACCGTTGGACAGGGAATCCCCGGTGCCGTTGAGGCCGACCACCAGGCCGTAGCCGACCAACTGGTTTTCACGGATGCCTTCAAAATCCACGATGTCCTTGATGCGCGAGGCGGCGCCGGCGCTGCTGGGCAGACCGATGCTCAACGCCACGAAAAACGCCGCCGCGGCGGCGGCCAGGCGCAACGCCAAGGCGAGGCGGCCGCGGCCCGAGGTCTTGTCGCTGTTCATTTTTCCCGTTCTCGTCATCATTTCATTGTCTCGATTGACTGATGCCGGCCCTTTGCGGGCCATGGTTATTCCCACCTGTTATTAAGCGAAAAGCGTGCCATCCAAGGAGAGAGGTTAATCAATTGAAATATAACGATAAATTTTCAATAGCCGCCGCCTTTGATCGGCTTTTCCCGGCAAGAGACGCCCCGTCATGGGCAACAATTGCCGGGACCCTGAAACCGGAAAGGGCGGCCCGAAGGCCGCCCTGACAAGCATCCGCATGACCGGATAAATCCGGCAGGAGCACGCCGCTAGCGTTTGAGGTTCGCCGCTTCCTGCAACATTTCATCGGCGGTCTTGAAACTGGTCGCGGCCACGTTATAGGCAGCCTGGGCGGCGATCAGGCGGCTCATTTCCGTGCCGAGATCCACGTTGGAGCCCTCCAATGCGTTTCCGAGCAGGGTCGCGAAGCCGGACTCGTCGGCGAAGACCTGATTCGGCTCGCCGGAGGCTTCCGTTTCCTGGAAATTCTGGCCGGTGGATATTTCCAGGCCGTTCGGGTTGGGGAAGATCGCCAACGGAACCTTGTAGAGAACGCGGCGCGTGTTGTCCGTGAACTCGCCGTAGATCTCGCCGCCGGGCCCGAAGCTCAGGCTCGAGACGGCCGCGGACTCGGCGCCGTTGTGTTCATAGTTGGCGAAGGAAAAATCGCCGGCGAATTGGGTGAAGGTACTGGCATCAAACGTGAAACTTGCGGTTTCGCCGTTATCGAAGGTGACGTCGAACGTATATTCGGAATCCGATGTCAATGCGCCGGTGTTGCCGAATTCAAGGCGCTGCGGGATCGATGCGGTCGAGGAAAACGTGATGGCGTTTGTCGTCACTTCATCGGTGTTGAGAGGCACGGCCCCATCCAGGGTGATCTCCGCCTGGTTTTCCGAAATGCTGGCGATCGTATAGGTCTGGTCGTTGCCGCCGCTTCCCGCCACGGTGATCGTGTCACCCGGCTTCAACCCGGCGAACGTGCCGGCCAGCTGGCTGCCCAGTTGCGCACCCCCGCCCGGATTGTTGTTGGTGAATGCGGTAATGACGCCACCGCCGCCGGCGACGGTCGAGAACCGCACGGCATGATCGCCCAGCGTCGTCGAGACCGGCGTGTGGACACCGCCGGGCGATGTGGTCACGCTGGCGATATTGTCGCCGATCAGGCGGAAATCCCACAGGTTCGTCGCATCGAAAGCCTTGGTGAAATCGACGCGGATGCTTTGGGCGTCAAAGCTTGAGTCAACGACCTTGATGCTGCCGTTAAACGTCGTGCCCGAGGCGGCGTCGGCCGGCAGGTTGACATCGACGGACGCGGTCGTTGTCACTTCCCCGGTGTCTTCAAAGGCGAACTGGTCGACGCGCATGGGCGCCGGCGTGCCTAGCGTGAAGCTGCCGTCCGAATTGACAGCATAGCCCAACAGGAAGTTGCCGAACTGGTCCGCGAGATAGCCCTGGTTCACGGTCGCCGCCGTTCCGTCGGAAAGCGTGACGGAATCCGTCAGGTCGGTGACGTTGATGTCGAAGGCGCCGCGCCGCGTGTACTGGATGTTGCCGTTCACATTGATGTCGGGCGAGACCATGAAAAAGCCGCTGCCGATGATCGCCACGTCCAGGTTGCGGTCGGTGGTGCGGACTTGGCCCTGATTCGAGATGCGTTGGAAATCAACGGGTGCGGTCCCGCCAAGATCGGAATGAGTGGTCCCGGAGGCACCTTCCGCCGTGGTCGCGCCGATCGACGTGAACCCTTTGTTCATCAGGGTTCGGAACTCGGTGTCCGTGCGCTTGTAACCGTCGGTGTTCAGGTTGGCGACGTTTTGCGAAATGGTGTTCAGCTTGTGGGACTGACCCATCATGGCCGAGGTCGCTTGCTGAAAAATGCCCAAACTCATGTCTCGATGTCCCCGCGTCCAGGGACCCTCTTCGGTTTTTCCCGCATTAATCAGTGCAAGGTCGATGCCAAGAGGGAGTTGAGATATTTATTTGAAAACAAAGGATATTTATAAAGAGGCCTGGGCAAAGTCTGCCCTGTGGAAGCCCCATGGACCATGCGGAGGGAAATTCTTGCCGCCTTGGGGTGTGGACCGGCGTCCCGGGCACCGCCGCCACAGGGGCGTTCAGGGGGCCGGTTTGGGGAAAATCAGAAGATGTTCCGGCGCCACCCGGGCGCTGACGCGCGACCCGATTTCCGGCAGGAACACCCCCGGCATGCGGGCATTGAAAAGGGGCCCGGCATCGCCGCCCTCCAAGGACAGGGTCAGGTGGCTGGAGCGTCCGAGCGAGCGTGCCGAGACGACTGTCAGCAGGGTGCCGGTGTCCGCCGCGGCCGGTTGGGACAGGGTCAGGGCTTCGGGGCGAACCAGCACCTGGGCTTCGGCGCCTTCGGCAAGGCCGTTCGCGGGGAACCGGCCCAGGGCGGAGACCAGGGCGCCGTTCTCCACCCGGCAGTCGAGGCGGTTGACGGGGCCGAACAGTTCGGCGACGAACGCCGTCTTCGGGTGGAAATAGATCTCGACCGGCGTGCCCGACTGGACGATGCGTCCGTCCTGCATGACCATGATGCGGTCGGCCATGAACATGGCTTCTTCCGGATCATGGGTGACCATCAGGGTGGCGATGCCCGACCGCGAGAGGATCTGGAACGTATCCTGGCGGATCTGGGCGCGGCGGTTGACGTCGAGGCCGGAAAACGGTTCGTCCAGCAACAGCACCCGAGGAGCCGGCGCCAGGGCCCGCAGCAGGGCGACGCGCTGCTGTTGGCCGCCGGACAGGGTATGGGGAAAGGCATCGGCATAATCGCCGAGGCCCATGGTCGTGAGGGTGTCGCGGGCCCATTGCCGGCGTGCCCGGTCCTTTTCCGCCAGGCCGAACACGATGTTTTCGTACACGGTCAGATGAGGGAACAGGGCGAAGTCCTGAAACATCAGGCCGACATTGCGCTTTTCCGGCGGCATTTGGGAGCCGCCCTGGCCGTCGGCGACCGTATCCTCGCCGATGGTGATGCGCCCGACCTGTAGGTCCTCAAGCCCCGCCGCAAGGCGCAGCAGGGTCGTCTTGCCGCATCCCGAAGGCCCCAGCAGGCAGACCAGTTCGCCCGGATTGACGAAGACGGAGACCCCCGACACCACGGTATGATCGCCGAACGCATGCGAGACGTTCAGCATGTGCAGGCCGTCTGCCTTGGACATGGTCGTCGGCGCGGCGGCGGGCGGGGTCATGGGCGAGGTCATGGGTGGCCTCCACCGGCGTGGCCGGGGCGGCTGCGCAGGGTTGTCAGGGCCAGGATGACCACGGGGATCAGACCGGCGGCGACGATTGTCAGCGCACCCAGGGCCGATTCCTCGAACAGTTCGTCCGACGCGTACTGAAACACGAAGGTCGCGAGCGTGTCATAGCCGAAGGGGCGCAGGATGATGGTAATGGGAAGCTCCTTCATGCAATCGACGAAAACCAGCAGACCCGCCGTCAACAGGCTGGTGCGGAGCAGCGGGAAATGGACGCGGGACATGGTCTGGAACGGGCTTGCCCCAAGCGTCCGCGCGGCGCCGTCCATGTTGCGCGAAACCTTGCCCAGGCCGGCCTCGACCGTGCCGAAGGACAGCGCCAGGAAACGCGCCAGATAGCCATAGAGGATGGCGATCACGGTGCCGCTGAACAGCAGCCCCGTGGATACACCGAATGTCCGTTCCGAGAAAGCGTCGATCGCATTGTCCAGACCCGCCATGGGCACGATCACGCCGATCGCGAGCACGGCGCCCGGCACGGCGTATCCGATCGACGCGAAGCGCACGGCGGCGCGGGGCAGGGGGCCCGAGCCCATGCGCAGCCCGTAGGCAAGAACCAATCCGATGGCGACGG
This sequence comes from Thalassospiraceae bacterium LMO-SO8, assembly GCA_031655335.1. NCBI lineage: Bacteria > Pseudomonadati > Pseudomonadota > Alphaproteobacteria > Rhodospirillales > Thalassospiraceae > Thalassospiraceae bacterium LMO-SO8. The sequence continues at coordinate 2,768,088 of CP134226.1, forward strand.
CGATGACGGCGGCCCCCAGGGACAGGGAAATGCTGTTCAGGGTGATCGTCAGGTAATTGGCCTTCAGCGTGACGTCGAAGAACACCACGGCGTAGGACAGCAGGACCGAGGCTGGTAGAACGAAGCCGAGCAGGATCGGAAAGGCGCAGAAAACGGCGGCCAGCGCGGCCTTGATGCCGCTCAGGCGGTAGCTGGGCAAAGCCTGAATCTTGCTCGACGTATGGTGGTAGCGTTGTCCCCGCCGGGCCATGCGCTCCATCACGACCAGGACGACGACGAAGATCATCAGGACCGATGCCAACTGCGCCGCGCCCGAGATGTTGTCCATGTTCAGCCAGACGTCGTAGATGCCCGCCGTGAAGGTCTTGACCCCAAAGAAATCGACGGTTCCGAAGTCGTTGAGCGCCTCCATCATGGCCAGGGTCATGCCGACCACGATAGCCGGGCGGGCCAGCGGCAGGGCGACGTTCCAGAAGCTCTGCCAGGCTGTCTTGCCGAGCGTGCGGCTGACTTCGAGCACGCAGACCGACTGTTCAAGGAAGGCCGCGCGGGCCAGCAGATAGACATAGGGATAGAGCACCAGGGTCATGACGGTGACGGCGCCGCCCATGGAGCGGATCTCCGGGAACCAGTAGTCCTGCCGGTCGCGCCAGCCGAACACCTCGCGCAGCGTGCCCTGCACCGCGCCGGCGTACTCCAGCTGGTCCGTGAACACGAAGGCGAGGATATAGGTCGGCACCGCCAACGGCAGCACCAAGGCCCAGTTGAACAGGCCGCGTCCGGGAAACCGGCACATGGTCACCAGCCAGGCCGTGCCCGTGCCGATGACGAAGGTGCCCAGGCCGATCCCGCCGATCAGCATCACCGTTCGTTCGACATAGCCGAACAGCACCGTGTTGTAGAGATGGCGCCAGATCTCCGGCGCCGGGGTCAGGGCGATGGTGGCGACGGCGATCAGGGGGGTGGCCACGAACAGGGCGACGGACAGGGTCAGCACACCCCATCGGTCGGGGATCAGGCGGGCGGGCAGATATCGGGCGGTTGGCCGGTCAGCGACGGCGGGGTGCGGCAAGGTGCGTGGACTCCCAGGTTTGGGTGCACAAAAGCAGAAAACGCCGCGGGGGGGAACCCCGCAGCGTTACTGCCAACTGGTTCGTTCAGGAACGAATCAGCTGCCGGGTCCGTCGTCAAATCCAACCTTGTCCACCAGTCGGGAGGCGGCGGGCCGCAGCTTGGCGATTTTCTCGAGAGAGAGCGTATCGCCCTTGAACTCGCCCCAGGACTGGACGAGCTTCGAATAGGGAACGCCGGGTTTCACCGGATATTCCTGATTGTCTTCGGCGTAGATCTTCTGCGCCGCGTCGTCGGACAGGAACTCGATCAACTTGACCGCGGCGTCCTTGTGCTTGGCGCTTTTGGTCACGGCGGCGCCCGAGACGTTCATGTGGTTGCCGCGGTCACCCTGGTTCAGATAGGTCAGACGAACGGCGGCGGCCCACTTCTTCTGCTCGGGCTTCTCGTCGTTGGTCATCATCTTGCCCATGTAATAGTTGTTCGAGATGGCGATGTCGCACACGCCTTCGAACACGGCCTTGGCCTGGGCGCGGTCGTTGCCCTGGGGCTTGCGGGCCAGATTGGCCTTCACGCCCTGAAGCCATTTTTCGGCACCTTCTTCGCCGTGGTGGGCGATCATCGAGGCGATCAGCGCCACGTTGTAGGCGTTCTTGCCGGAGCGCACGCAAATGCGGCCCTTGAATTTGGGGTCGGCCAGATCCTCGTAGGATGTCAGTTCGCCCGGTTTGACCCGTTCCTTGGACACCAGCGCCACGCGGGCACGGGACGTCAGGCCAAACCACATGCCTTCCGGATCACGGAAGTGGGCGGGAATGTTCTTTTCAAGGGTATCCGACTTCACGGCTTGCAGCACGCCACCTTCCTTCAGGGCGTACAGGCGGCCGATGTCGACGGTCAGCACCGCGTCGGCGGGGCTGTTGTCCCCGGCGGCCTTGATCTTTTCCAGCATGCCCTTTTTGGCGAACACGACGTTCACCTTGATCCCCGTTTCCTTGGTGAAGGCGTCGAGGAGCGGTTTGATCAGGAACGGCTGGCGATAGGAATAGAGGTTCACTTCCTGGTCGGCGGCCTGGGCCCAGGTGGTGGCGCCGAAGACAGTCGCGGCGGCGGCAAGACCGGCCGCAAACAGGCGTTTCATATGTGGCATTTTGGTTTCCACGGGTCAGAGTCCTTCGTTGGTTCGGTTGTGAAATCCCAGAGGCTCGCAAGTGTCGAACAGCTGTTCGCAATCCCTGGCCAAGTCTCGGCAAAAACTGAGATTGCGAATGATTATCAATGCGTGCGCCAGTTATAACGGTCTGATTATGAGTTTGCAAGTCATTCTCGTTCTCGCGTCGGCCGGATGTGAGAATGTCCAAACAGGACTGTGAAGGCCGCCATGGCGGGCCGCCGGTACGGGCTATGGGCTGGCATTTTGCCGTTTCATGGGCCAGACTGTGTGACGCGCGGGCGGATGGCTGGTGCGGGTATTCCGGAAATTCCGAAAAATTAACCGCCCGGCAATAAAGGGCGCGCCATACTGCGGGGCCGCGGTCGGTGTCGCGGGGAAAGGTCAGGCAATGAAGGTTTCCAATATCGGTCCCGCCAAGGGCGTCGACAAGACGAAGCGCAAATCCGGCGCGTCGTCGTCGGATGCCTTTGCCGATGATCTGCGCGCGGCCACCGCCGACACGGCGGAGCAGGCGACGGGCACCATATCGGGTTCGGCCGTCGCCGGCGTTGACGCGGTGTTGGCCATGCAGGCGGCCGATGACGCGACCCAAGGCCGCTCCAAAGGCCTGTTGATGGCGCGCGGCGACCGGCTGCTTGACCGCCTCGGAGACCTTCAGATGGCGCTTTTGACGGGCAATCTGCCCAAGGAGAAGGTTATCGAATTGGCCCAGGCCTTGCGCGAAAAACGCCCGGCGACCGACGATGCGGGGCTGAACGCCCTGATCGATGAGATCGAGCTCCGCGCCGAGGTTGAACTGGCCAAGCTGACCCGATAAACCGGCCCGTCCGGGCACGGTCTTTTATTTCCCTGAAATCAATGGGTTTCCTGTTCCCAGGCCGGAATAAATGATGGCTTGCCCTTGGGCGCTCCGGTCCGTATATTCCGCGCCCGTCGACAAACGGCAACCTGGCAGTTAACCGGGGGAGACGACTAAGAAATGACGATTACTGTTCCGCCAGATTATAATCCCAAGAAAGACAAGGATTTCATGAATCCTGTCATGCTGGAGTACTTCCGCCGGAAGCTCCTGAAATGGCGGGCCGAATTGCTCGAGGAATCCAACGAAACCCTGCAGTCCCTTCAAGAGGGCGGCATCATCGAGCCCGATATCGCCGACCGTGCGTCCATTGAAACGGAACGCGCGCTGGAACTGCGCACCCGTGACCGCGCCCGCAAGCTGATCTCCAAGATCGACGAGGCGCTGAAGCGCATCGAAGACGGCAGCTACGGTTATTGCGAGGAAACGGAAGAGCCGATCAGCGTCCAGCGCCTGGAAGCCCGGCCGATCGCGACCCTGAGCATCGAAGCCCAGGAACGCCACGAGCGCATGGAGCGCACGCACCGGGACGACTAAGTCCTCGGCAAAGGTTAAAGAGCCGCGCGAAAGGCCGATATGGCCGGGTTCGCGCGGCTTTTTCGTGTCCTGAGTTCGCCCACTGCCCCGGGTTGCAGGCCCGTCGTCAGGCGGGATTGTCGATCCCGTTCACGCTTTCGACCGCCAGCCTGTGGGGATGCCCGTTGCGTCCGGTCCAGTCGATCGACTGGCCGGCGGACAGACCGATCAGCGCCGCGCCGATGGGCGTGAGGATCGACACCTTGCCTGCCGAAATATCCGCCTCGTTGGGGAATACCAGGGTGATGGTTCGGTCTTCACCCGTGTCGGTGGTGAAGCGCAGGGTCGAGCCCATTCTGACGACATTTGCCTGAATTTGTTCGTCGGGCACGATTTCCGCCCGGTCGAGTTCGGCAAGAAGCTGGCTGGAAACGTCGGGGTTTCTGTCGCTCACCCCCTCGGCAAGTCCCCACAATCGGTCATGGTCGCTGCGGGCGATGGTAATCGGGGGCTTGGACTGTGTCGCGTTTTCGAAGGTCATTGCAGGATCCTCTGAAAAGGAAGCCGGCGCGCGGATGGGCGCGCCGAGCGCATTGCGTGTGATTTCTGAAAATGGCGGGTGTCGCGTCTGGATTGTGTCTGCCCCTTCCGCCGGGGCAAATGGTCAGGTCCCCACGGCTGGGGACGCGACGTCGCCGAGCCGGGGGCTAGCCTCCCGCGAGGGGATGCTGCCGGCGAAGAATGACGCAGAAGTGCATGACCGTGTTCATGGTAAAGGCCATAGGAAAACGGCGCGGGGAAGTCAAGGTGGATGGGCGGTGTGGCGCCGACCGATCAGCCGCGACAAAAAAAGAGGCCGGCGCTGGGCGCCGGCCTTTGAAGTTGATCCAGGTTCTTCATACGAACCTAGAACGGGAAACTTTTGTCCGTTCGGTGGAGATGCCGCTCCTTCTAGAACGGGAAGAGGATGTCCCAAAGTTGCATTCCCCAGCGGGGCTGCTGAAGTTCGCTCAGCGTTCCGCGCCCGCCGTAGGCGACCCGCATTTCTGCGATCTTTTCATGGGAAATCTTGTTGTCGGAATCGATGTCGGACGGCCGCACCACGCCGGTGACCATCAGTTCGCGCAGTTCCGAGTTCACCCGGAGTTCCTGGCGGCCCATGATGACCAGGTTGCCGTTGGGCAGAACCTGGGTGACGACGGCGGCGAAGGTCAGGCTGATTTCTTCCGACCGTTCGATGGAGCCGTCGCCTTCCGTGCCGTGAGTGTTGCCGAAGTTGGCGATGGATGCCGGGTTGACGCCGTCGGGCAGGTAGCGGGTGATCTCGCCCTCGAAGCCCAGCAAATTGGTGACCCGTGCCGCTTCGCTGTCGATGCGGTCGCGCTCCGTCTTGTTTTCCAAGGTCGCGCTGTCGCTCAGGGTCATCTGCACGGTCATGATGTCGCCGACCTGTTTGGCGCGCAGATCCTTGAAGAAGGCCCGCGCCCCCGCCCGCCACAACGAATTGGGGTTGCGTTCGGCGATCTTCGGCGCCGGCATGGGCATCGACACCGGCTTGTAGTCGGGCCGTCCCGTCGGGTTCTGGATCGGCGTGATCTTGGGTTCGTCGCCGACCTGTGACAGGCGGGTGAGGGTGTTGCACCCGGAGACCGTACCGGCCAGCAACGTGACCAAAGCCGTAGTCCGAAGCAGCTGACGCGAGAGGGAGATGATCGAGCCGTTCATGGGTTTTCTCCTAACTGCCCCTTAAGGAAAGGGGCGAATTCCTTTCGTGCCGTTACTGGCCGTTCTGCGCCAATTCGCGAATGCTGGTCATCGTCACCTTGGCTCGGCTGGGCCCCGTGATTTCACCTTCGAACACGGACTTGGAGCGTTTGTTGACGATCTGCACCACGTCGCCGAGAGCCCCCCGCTCAAGGGCCTTGCCTTGTGCGGTCAGGGACAGCGGGCCGTGGCTCAGGGTGACGGTCACCAGTGAGCCGCGCTCGACCAGGATCGGGCGTTCGACGTCGGATACGCGGATCACGTCGTCGGGCCGCAGGCCGCGCTTGACAGACATGCCGACCAGATCTTCCAGCTTGGTCACCGTGTCCGGCATGATGCGGTCGGCGCGGATGCGGATCCATTTCACGTCGCGTTCCGTGAGGATGTCGTTGCGCGCCATCACCTTCGATACGACGGGGATCTTGACGACCGGGTACAGACGCCCGGTCAGGCGCAGCCGTTCGCCGGCCGGGTCGCCCTTGGGGATGGAGACGACCGCCGCGAAGCGCTGGCTGCGCGGATCGTAGGTGATGTCGTCGACGCCGATGGTGGGGGTGGCGCTGCCGGCGATGTGGACGCGGGTCAGCTGCGTCGACAGGTCCAGTTCCGAGGCCGGGTCCGCACCCTTTTCAAACAGCGCCGCCATGATGGTGTCGACGATTTCGGCCCGCTCGATGACCTGGCTGACGCGTTCGACGACGACCTGCTGGCGGGCCGACAGCGGCCGCCAGTTCAGGCGGTAGGCCCGCGCCACCCGGTACAGCCAGCGGGCATCGAAGATGGCCCGCTCGCCAGGGGCGGGGGCATAGGCCACCGCGGCGTCGGCTTTCTCGCCGACGTTGATGAACAGGTCGCCCAGGTAGATCACCTTGTCATCGACGGTGATGGAGTCACGGAGCAACGGCGCGGTCATCTTTTCGCTCTGCTCCGCCGCGTCGGCGGGCGACGTTTTCTTGGCGGCGCCGGCGGCGGGCAGCGCGGCGACGGGCACCAGGGCTGCGGCCAAAGCGGCGGCGATGAACAGATTGCGGGCGGTCATGTCACTCTACCTTTCTGAGACCTTTCGGTCTTTTCAAAGTCTTGCGGACTTACGAAGCCGTTCTGGCTTTACTCAACGGGCGCGCCGGTTAGCGGAGCGAAGTCAGCGTTCCCAGCATTTCATCCGAGGTCTGGATGACCTTGGAGTTCATTTCGTAGGCGCGCTGGGCGGAGATCAGGTTGGAGATCTCTTCCACCGCGTTCACGTTCGAGGTTTCCAGGAAGCCCTGCAGAATGGTGCCGTAGCCTTCCGTTCCGGGGTTGCCGGTGGTCGCGCTGCCGGAGGCCGGGGTTTCCTTGTAGAGGTTGTTGCCGATGGCTTCCAAACCGGGTTCGTTCTGGAAATTCACGGTCTGGATCTGGCCGGCGTTGGAGAATTGCACCTGGCCTTCGATCTTCACCAGAACTTCGCCCGACGCGTTGATGGTCACGTCGATGGCGTCATCCTGCACCGTGATCGGCGGGTTCAGGAGATACCCGTCATGGGTCACGATTTGGCCGTTCTCGTTAAGTTGGAACGTGCCGTCACGGGTATAGGCGGTTTCGCCCGTGGGCAACTGGACCTGGAAGAAGCCCTTGCCCTGAATGGCCATGTCGAACGTGTTGTCGGTGGACGACAGGTTGCCCTGTTCGTGGATACGGTAGACGGCGGCCAATTTCACGCCGAGACCGAGCTGCACGCCCGTGGGCACGATGGCGCCATTGTCGGCCGAGGTCGATCCGACGCGGCGCAGATCCTGGTAAATCAGGTCCTGGAATTCCGTGCGCCGGCGTTTGAAGGCCGTGGTGTTCATGTTGGCGAGGTTGTTGGAGATGACCTCGACGTTTCGCTGTTGGGCAATCATGCCCGTCGAGCCGATATCAAGTGATCTCATTTTTCCCGTCCTTTCGCTTGCCGGTTGCGATTCCGGCGTGTTGCGTTGTGCGTTCTGTCGTGTCGTCGACGCGGCGCTTCAGCCGCACGTTTTGCTGTTCCGGCGTTCGGCCGGTGGTGGTCTTTCCGGGTCTTCGCCCGATCGATCCGTTCCCGTGGCGGCGCCGGTTTAAGCGTCGCGCGCCAGGCTTCTGATCATTTCCTTCTGGCGTTCGTCCTCGCGTTCGATGAAGGACTTCGCGCTTTCATAACTGCGGTGCAGTTCGATCATTTTGGCCATCTCCAGGATGGGCTCCACGTTGGAACCTTCCAGGGCGCCCTGGATCACGTCCGGGCTGGCGATGTCGATGGCCGGCGTCTCCGAGGAGAACAAGGCTCCCGACGTCTGCACCAGATCCTGCGGGTTTTCGAAGCGCACGATCCTGACCTTGCCAAGCTGGCCGTTCTCCGTCGAAATGGTTCCGTCGCGGCCGATATTGATTTCGGCGTCGTTGGGGCCGAGGGTCATCGGCTGGCCGCCGGTCGACAGCAGCGGATAGCCCTGCTGGTTGACGATCTGACCGCCCGTATCCAGTCGAAACTGGCCATTTCGCGTGTACAGTTCGTTGCCTTGCGGGTCGCGGACCACGAAGAAGCCTTCGTTGCGGATCGCCATGTCGAGCTGGTTGCCCGTGGTTTCGATGGCGCCGTCCGTGGTGTCGAGCCGGGTCGCCAGATCGCGTGCAAAGGTGAGTTTGGGGCTGATGAGCCGTTCGCCGCCTTTGCTTTTGACGATATGCTCAACGAACATCATCTGGCTGGATTTGTAGCCGTTGGTGCTCATGTTCGCCAAATTGTTGGCGACAACCTCGAGCTGCCGTTTGAGCGCGCCTTGGCGCGAAGCGGCAATGACCGCTGTGGTTTCCATCTGATTTTTCCCGTTCTATTCGTTCTCTTCCGGTGTGGCCCCTTTAGCGGGACCTTCATCCGGAAGGCAGTTCACGTATTTCCGCCAAACCTGTTGCAGCCGCCGTGCCAAGTTTAAAAATTCAATTATTTCAAATAGATAATGATATTTTTAGGGTCTGATGACTGGGAAAATCCGGATGCCTTTGGCAGCCTTTGCCGGGTATTTCTTGCCTAGAGCCGGCCGTTGCTGGCGGTGGCGGGACTTTGATACCATCAGGATCGGGGGCCGCATGCGGGTGCTCGGGCGGGTGCCCGGGCCGGGCGCGCCGGGCGCAGCGCCTTATTCCCGCTTCAACGACTTGTTAACGACCTGATTTTAAAGTGCCAAGACTTGGGATCAGGACGCTAGGAAACGGTTGCCCCGGATATGGCTGACGACGACGATCTGGAAAACGAAGAGGTCGGCGGCGCTGACGAAGACGCCGACGGCGAAGAGGGCGCTTCCGACGGTGCCTCCAAGAGCAAGAAGAAGCTCATCATCATCGTTGCGGTGCTGCTGCTTGTCGTGGGGGGGGCCGCGGCGGCGTTCTTCACGGGCTTGCTTGAGCCCCTGATTTCAATGATCACGGGCAAGGACAGTTCCTCCGCGGTCGCCTCGGGCGAGGCGCCGGAGGGTATCGGTCTGTTCCACGATCTGCCGGAGGTTCTGGTCAACCTGAACACGGCCGGCCGAAAATCCCAGTTTTTGAAGATGAAGGTGTCGCTCGAAGTGGCGAGTGAACAGGACAAACTGATCATCGATGCCGTGAAGGATCGCGTGATGGACAATTTCCAGGTCTATCTGCGTGAACTCAGGATCGAGGACTTGCAGGGTTCCGCCGGCATGTACCGCCTGCGCGAGGAGCTTCTGCGCCGGGTCCGGGCGGCGACGGCGCCGGCCCAGGTCAAGGACGTCCTGTTCAAGGAAATGCTGGTTCAGTAGACTTATGGTACGCAGGGGATGTGACGGATGACGAGCCCGGCTGACGATCAAGACGCAATGGCGGCCGAATGGGAAGCCGCAATGGGCGGCGACGGCGGTGGCGGCGGCGGCGGCGACGAGCAGGACGAGCTGGCCGCCGAATGGGAAGCCATGATGGGCGGCGACGGCGACGGTGCCTCGACCGATGTCGGCATGGCCGCGCCCGAAGCCACCCGCGTTCTTAACCAGGACGAAATCGACAGCCTCCTGGGATTTGACGACAGTCACGAGGAAGGCACCGAAAAGTCGGGCATCCAGGCCATTCTGTCGTCGGCCCTGGTGTCCTACGAACGTCTGCCGATGCTCGAGGTCGTGTTCGACCGTCTCGTGCGTCTGATGTCGACCAGCCTTCGTAACTTCACCTCGGACAACGTCGAAGTCTCCCTCGACAACATCGCCTCCATCCGCTTCGGCGATTACCTGAACTCCATCCCCCTGCCGGCCATGCTCAGCGTGTTCAAGGCCGAGGAATGGGACAACTTCGGCCTGATCACGGTCGATTCCTCGCTGATCTATTCCATTGTCGACGTGCTTTTGGGGGGGCGCCGCGGCACCGCCGCGATGCGCATCGAAGGCCGCCCCTACACGACCATCGAACGTTCCCTGGTCGAACGCATGATCCACGTCATGCTGACCGACCTGTCGGCCGCGTTCGAGCCGCTCAGCCCCGTGACCTTCCGCTTCGACCGTCTGGAAACCAACCCGCGCTTCGCGACGATTTCCCGACCGTCGAACGCCGCCATCGTGACGCGCCTGCGCATCGACATGGAAGACCGCGGCGGGCGCCTGGAACTGCTGCTGCCCTACGCCACCCTGGAGCCGGTCCGCGAACTGCTGCTGCAGATGTTCATGGGCGAAAAATTCGGCCGGGATTCGATCTGGGAAACCCACCTGGCGGAAGAATTGTGGATGACCGAGGTCGATCTGGAGGCGGTCATCGACCAGCAGGTCGTCAGCCTGCAGAAGGTGTTCGACCTCAAGGAAGGCTCGCAGATGATGCTGAACGCGACGCCGGACAGCCCCGTCATGCTGTCCTGCGGCAACGTGCCCCTTTATATCGGCCGCATGGGCCGCAAGGGGGGGCGCATCGCGGTGCGCATCGAAGACCGTATCGATCGCGCGCCCAAGACGTCCTGAGCGCGAATTTTTACGCCCGCGGTTAGCATTTCGTTCAGAACCTCGGGCATAGACTGGCCGCAGCGAACAACCCCGGTTCCCCCGTTTGCAACGGACCGTTACCCAGGGGATGGAGAGACAAGACCGTGACCTTTTCCTTTTCCTTGACGCTTGAAATCATTCTGGCCCTCCTGCTGGTGGTCATGATCTGGTATTCGGTGATCCTGAACCGGCGGCTGACCCGCTTCCGCGGCAACCGCGAGCAGATGGAAAAGCTGGCCGCCACCTTCAACGACGCGACGACCCGCGCGACGGCCAGCATCGGCGACCTGCGCATCGCCTCGGACGCGCTGCAGGATCAGTTGGCCAAGGCGGAAAGCCTGCGGGATGATCTGGTATTCCTGGTCGATCGCGGGACCATCGCCGCCGATCGCCTGGAAGAAAACGTGCGTATTGCCCGGGACGAATACGTGGGCGGTGGTGATGCCGAGACGGCGGACCCGCTCGAGGTCGTCGAGTCGGCCCGTCAGCAGCGTCCGGCACCCAAGGTCGCGGCGGCGCGCGGTGCGCGGAATACCGATGCCCGAGACCCCGCGCCGTCAGTCGGCGGCAAGAAAACCACGCCCCGCTCGGAAGCGGAACGCGCCTTGTTGAAAGCCATCCGCTCGGCCAACTAAGGCCGGGCACTGAATTGCCATCCTGAAAGGCCCCGGTTTGCGCGGGGCGGACATGGACCCGACGGACGCTTGAATGAACCCCTTTAGCAAATTCCGCTTTTTACCAGTGACGATCTTCGTGGCGTCGATGCTGTTGACCGTGAAAATCGGCGACATCTGGAACAGCGTGGACGGTCTGAAGAAGGATGCCATCCAGGTCGCGGGCGCGGCGGAAGCCCAGACGGAAACGCCGCCGGCCGCGGACCCGGCTGCGGCTCAGCCTGGTGCGACGCCCGCCGCCGCTGAACAGGCCGCCGTGCCGGGGGCGGGCGATCCGAACGCCGCCGCGGCTCCGCCGCCGGGTGATCCGACCGCCTCCAAGCTGATTACCGACGACCCGACGCTGCTGACGCCGCAGGAAATCGACCTGCTGCAAAACCTGGCCGACCGCCGGCGCGAGATCGAGGCCCGTGAACAGGAACTTCAAGTCCGTCAGGGCATGCTCGCCGCCGCCGAAGCCCGCATCGACCGCAAGATCGCCGAATTGAAGAACCTGCAATCGGAAATCGACGGCCGCATCAAGGTGTTCGACGAGCAGCAGGAAAAGAAAATGGAAAGCCTCGTCAAGATCTACGAGAACATGAAGCCCAAGGAGGCGGCGCGGATTTTCGAGGATCTTGAGATGGATACCCTGCTGGAAGTCGCCCAGCGCATGAAGGAACGCAAGCTGGCCCCCGTGATGGCCAAGATGAATCCGGAGAAGGCCCGTGAGGTGACGGTGCAGTTGCGCGACCTCCGGTCGCTGCCGCGCGAGGGTCTGGACCAGGGGCAGTAAGCCGTTTCCGCCCACTGACAACGGGCCTAGTGCCTTAAAAAGGCTTGCTCTACCCCCAGCCATGAATAAACTGCCGGTTACTGGGGCTATAATCATAAATTCCCATGCGCAAAGCACGGAGTAAAAGATGGCTGTCGACCTGAATATGAACGTCCTGATCGTGGATGATTACCAGACCATGCTCAGGATTCTGCGCAACCTGTTGCGCCAGTTGAATTTCAAGAACATTGATGAAGCATCCGACGGATCGGAAGCGCTCAAGAAGCTTCGGGCGAAGTCGTTCGGCTTGATCATCTCCGACTGGAACATGGAGCCCATGACCGGGATTCAACTGCTGCGCGAAGTCCGTGCGGATGAAAAGTTGAAGCACATCCCGTTCGTCATGATCACGGCGGAAAGCAAGTCTGAAAACGTGATCGCGGCCAAGGAAGCCGGTGTTTCCAACTACATCGTCAAGCCGTTCAACGCCGAAACGCTTAAAGGCAAGCTGATCAGCGTCCTTGGCGAGTTCTAAGGAGACCGTTATGGCAACAGACTCGGTCGATCCCGAGTTGGCCACACGTCTTCAGGAACTTGGAAGGGAACCTGGCGGCTCGGTCAAGGTCGAAGAGATTGCGGAAGTGGTGGAGGCGATCCTCACCACCATGCAAGGAGACCTGTCCGCCGTCGATGTCAGGCTCTACGAGGAACTGGAAAGCCTGTCGCGCTTCATTTCCGAAGCCAAATCCGACATCGCCGCTCTGCGTCCGGACGAGGTGAAGGATGAATTCCTTCCCAAGGCCGCCGATGAACTTGACGCCATCGTCGAAGCGACGGCGGAAGCGACCAACTCGATCATGGATGCCGTCGGCGAGATCGAGGAGGTGATGTCCAAACTCAAGGGCAAGAATTCCGAGCGTCTGATGGACGCGACCACCAAGATCTACGAAGCTTGCGGGTTTCAGGACATCACCGGCCAGCGCATCACCAAGGTGGTCGGCGCCCTGCAGCACATCGAGGAAAAGGTCGATGCGCTGCTCAACGCGTTCGGCGACGAGATCGCCAAGTACAAGGCGGCCAATCCGAAGGTCGAAGAGGCCCCGGCCGAGGAATCGCAGATAACCGACGAGGATCTTCTGCACGGCCCGCAGAAGAAAGAGGCGGCGATGTCGCAGGACGATATCGACGCCCTTCTGAACAGTTTCGACTGATCCCTTTCCCCGGCATTTACCGGGGTTTTGGTAAGGCCGTCTTTACCAGATTTCTGCTAGAATCCCGGCATGGCTGAACGTGATTTCCTTCCGCCGATACCGGATACCGCGCGCGGGCCCAATACGCCCGCGCTGTTCCTGTCGCTGTTCCTTCTGGTTCTGGCGTTTTTCATCCTGTTGGTGACCATTTCCACCCTGGAAGAGGTCAAGACCAAGTCGGTGATGGACAGCCTGACCTCGACCTTCACCTCGATCGTGCCGCCGTCCACGGACCCGACACGTTTCAAGTCCAAGGAAGGGGACCTGATCGCCGGACAGCAATACCAGGAAACCGTCACCGACATCTTCGCCGCCGCCTTGCAGGTGGCCCAGGTCAAGGTCGTCCACCCCGGTCGCCTGATGCAGGTCCAGATTCCCGCCAACACCCTGTTTGCCGAGGACGCGGCGGGCATTCTGCCGTCGCAGTTCGAACTTCTCGACCGCATCGCCGCCGCCGCCAGCGGGCGCCCGCCGGGCCTGCGCTTCGATCTGGAATTCATCATCGGATCGCGTGTCCGCGCCGATGGCGGCCTGCCTCAGTCACAGACCCTGGAACTGGCGCGGGCAGGGGCTTTCGCGCGGGAAATGGCGCAGCGCGGCCTGCCGCCGGATTCCATCGCCATCGGGATTGAGCCGGGCGACCCCAATGATGTCACAATGTGGTTCTACATCCGCCGCGAAGCGGAAACCCGGCTGCGCCTCGACGGCGACGACGGCGGGGAGTAGGGGACAGAGATGCTGTTGCCAAGACGCTCCGAACGGGACCTGGAACGCGACCACAAGGCGTCGCAAATGTGGCTGCTGACGTTCACGGATCTGGTGTCGCTGATGCTGACCTTCTTCGTCATGCTGTTCTCCATGTCCAACGTCAAGCTGGACCGCTGGGACAACGTGATCGATTCCCTGTCGCAAAGCCTGGCCCCGGAACAGGTGAAAACGCCCATTTCCTCGACCGCCACGCACAACATCGCAACGGTGTTTCGTAAACGCGCCATTAACCTGGATTATCTAACATCCGTGCTGCGGGAAAAGATTGAGAGCGATGAACTGCTTAAGCAAACGCAGTTCATGCGGTTGGAGGACAGATTGGTCCTGGCCTTGCCTGGGGATTTGCTGTTTGAGGCGGGACGTGCGGTCATGACGGACCGCGCGCGCGCCGCCTTGTTCCGCTTGGGCGGGGCGCTCAGCACCGTCGCCAACCAATTGGGCGTGAACGGCCATTCCGATCCGTCGCCGGTGGCCGGCGGCGATTATGCCTCCAACTGGGAACTGTCGACCGCCCGCGCCGCCGCCGTGGCCAACCAACTGCGCGCCGCCGGCTACGCGGACCCCATCGTCGCCTTCGGATATTCGGACAGCCGTTATGACCAGCTGCCGCCCATGCCGCCGGCCCAGCGCCAGCTTATGGGGCGGCGCGTCGACATCGTCGTATTCCCGACGTCCGGGGGACTGCGATGACCGTTCGCCGAAGCCTTTGCACCGTCTTCACGGTCCTGGCCCTGGCCTGGGGCCTGTGTCTGATGCCTTTGATGAATGCCGAGGCCCAGGCCCCGGTGCAGGTCAACGTGCGCGCCGGTGCGCATGCCACCTTTACCCGGGTCGTGTTCGATTGGCCCGTCAAGGTCCCCTATAAGATCACCAAGGACGGCGGCCTTGTTACCGTGATTTTCGAGGCGGCGGCGCGGATCGACGACGCCGACCTCAACCGTAACCCGCCGCTGTTCGTTGGCGGCATCCGCTCCGCCACCGAGGGCGGGCGCACGGTTTCGGTGATCGCCGTGCCGCCGCGCTCCACCGTGCGCGACTTCTATGCCGGGAACAAGATCGCCCTGGACGTTCGCGAACCCGCGCCGTGGCAGGACCCGGCCGCCCTCCCGGCCCAGGTCAGCGTGCCCGGCGGCGGGAAGACCCCGGCCGCCGCCCAGGCTGCTGAGGCCAAACCCGCCGCCCCGGCGACGGAGACCGTCCCGCCGGTCGCCGCCGCACCGGCCAAGCCCGCCGTCGCCGCCCAGGCCCTGCCCCAGCCGCCCATCCAGAAACCACCGGCCTCCACTGCCGCGACCAAGACCGCCCCCGCCGCGGCGGGCACGGCGACCCGCACCGCGCAGCAGCTTCCTCAGAGGTCCGCGCAAAAGGCCGCGCCCGCCGGTCAGCCGCTGCTTTTGACCCCGCCTGCCCAAGCCACGGCAACTGCCGCCGCCGCGCCCGCGCAACCGCCGCGTACGGCGACCGCCCAGGCTTCGGGGCAGGCCGCCGGCGGTGCCGCGGCTCAGGCCCCGGCACCCGGACCGGCGCCGAGCGCGCAATTGTCCGTGGCCAAGGGTGACGAGGGCACGGTGACCCTGCGCTTCGACTGGGCAGAGCCCGTCGCCGCCGCGGCGTTCCGGCGCAACGGGTTCCTGTGGCTGGTGTTCGACAAGCGCACCAACGTCAACGTTCCCGCCTTGCAGGAAGCCGGCGGCGCCGTCATATCAACGCTGCAGCAGGTCTACATTCCCCAGGCCACCGTTCTGCGCATGACCACGCCCAAGGACATCAATCCGTCCATGCGCCGGGCCGGGCTGGCTTGGCTGATCGATTTCCGGGCCCAGGAAGCGACGCCCAAGATCCCGTTGGAAGTCCAGGCTCAGCCGGATTCCCCCATCGGCGCCCGCATCTTCATGCCGCTGCCGGAACCGGGCAAGGTGATCCCGCTGACCGATCCCATCGTCGCCGACAACATGCTGGTCGTGCCGGGCATTCCGCTCGGCCATGGTGTGGCCGGGACCTATGCCTACCCTCAATTCGAAATTCTGCCCTCCATCCAGGGTGTGGTGGTGACCCCGCGCATCGACGACGTGCGCGTGCGCTCGTTGCGTCAGGGCGTGGAAATCGCCAGTGCGGCGCCCACGTTCCCGCTCAAGTTCTCGCCGGTGTCCCAGGAAATGGCGGCAAGCGCCCGCATGTCGGCCATGCGGCCCCTGGTGCGTATCCTGGATCTCGAGAAATGGGATACGCCGAACGACGCCGCGATTTTGCAGACTCGCGCGATCCTGGAACAGGCCCTTGCCGTGGCCCCCAAGGCCGGGCAGCGGGAGGCGCGCATGAATCTGGCCCGGTTCTATTTCGCCAACGCCTATGGGGCGGAAGCCTTGGGTGTTTTGGCCCATGCCCTGGAGGTGCAACCGTCGCTGGCCCAGGACCGGGAATGGCTGTTGTTGCACGGCGGCGCCCAATTTTTGTTGGGCCGCCTGCCCGAGGCGGAGAAGGATCTGTATAACGCGGCGCTTAACGGCAGCGACGAAGGTGAATTTTGGCGCGCGATCATTCAGGCCGCGCGCGGCGACCTGAACGGGGCCTCCATCGAGCTGCGCCGGTCCGGCTCCATCGCCCGGCCCTATCCGCGCGCGTTGCGGTTTCGGCTATCGACCATTGTCGCCGAGGCGGTGGTCGAGATCGGCGACGTGCGCACGGCGGAAACGCTGATTTCCACGCTGCTGGCGGACAGCCCCAGCCCAAGCCAGGAAGCCCAAATCAAGTTCGTGCAAGGGCGTTTGGCGGAACTGGAAGGCGACTTCGACGGCGCCGTTTCGCTGTGGGAAGACGTCATGGACAGCCCCGACCGGCTGGCCCGCTTCCGCGCGGCGCGGTCGCGCGTCGAACTTCTGTTGCGTCTCGATCGCATGACCAAGCGCGAGGCCACCGAAGAGCTTGAAAAACAGCGCTTCGCCTGGCGCGGCGACAATCGGGAATTCGATCTTCTGCGTCGACTGGGTGCGCTTTACCTGGAACAGGACAAATACCGCGAGGCGTTGCAGACCCTGCGTCAGGCGGCGACTCATTTCCGCGATCACCCGGATGCCAAGGCCGTGACCAAGGAAATGTCGGATACCTTTAATGCCCTTTATCTGGAGGACAAGGCCGACACCCTGAAGCCGGTTACGGCGATCGCCATATACGAGGAATTCAAGGAACTGACTCCCGCCGGCTCGCGCGGCGACACCATGATTCAAAAGCTCGCCGACCGGCTTGTCGGGGTCGATCTTCTGGATCAGGCGGCTGCCCTTCTGGAAGGCCAGATCAAGTTCCGTCTGCAAGGCGCCGACCGGGCGCGCGTCGGCGCGCGCCTTGGTCTGATTCATCTTCTGGCGCGCAAGTACGTGGATGCCGAACGGGTGATTCGGGCGACCACCGCGGACGGCCTGAACGCCGACCTTGCGCAACAGCGCAATCATCTGCTCGTCCAGGCCTTGATGGGGCAGAAGCGTTATGCCGACGGGCTTGCCCTGTTGGAACCTGACGAGTCAATGGACGGGAATCTGCTGCGTTCGGAAATCTACTGGACCATGGGTAATTGGAATGACGCCGCCCAGGTCTTGCAGCGTGTCGTGACGGCAAGCGGCGCGCGCCGCGGTGAAAAGCTCAACCGCAAGCAGGCGCGCTACATGCTTAATCTGGCGACGGCGATGACGCTCAGCGGCAACGAACGCGGTCTGGCCCGTATCCGCGACAGCTTCGGCGCCGCCATGGCCAAGACCGAAATGGCGAAGGCTTTCGACCTGATTGCGGCACGCCCGGCCCTGGGGCTGATCGCGCCGGAAAGCGTCAAGGAGCGGGTCGCCGTGGCGCAGAACTTCAAGTCCTTCCTCACGGCGTACCGCGAGCGTCTGGAAAAAGACCCGCTCAGCGCCATCAACTGATTTTCCCGCATGGAAAAACGGCCCGGATCCCTTGATGGAATCCGGGCCGCTCCTGCGTTCACCCCCCGATGAACTTGCCCCCGATGAACTTGGGCGCATGAAACGGGCTTGAGCGCCGACGCGTCACACCGTGCCGGTGTACTCGCCGCGTGCCGGGTAGTTTTTCTCGATGGCGAAGTCCAGTGCCGCCAGCAGTTCGGAGAAGTGCGGACGAACGAACGGCATGGTCTGGACCGAGGAGTAGTAGAGCGTCTGATCCGGCGAGACCATGAACAGGCCGGGTTCGGAAAACAGGGCCGGCTCTTCGATGCCGATGGAGGTCTTCCCCCGCGAGGTCGAGATGAACAGCCCCCATTCCCGCGCCTTGGCCAGGGACAGGCCGTAGCCGACGCGCAGGTTCTTGGCGGCGATCTTTTCGGCCATGGCCTTGCCGCGTTCCGCGTCGTCGCTGGAGATCGCGATGGTGCCGACGCCGCGCTTGGCGAAATCCGGCGCGAGCTTTTCCAGTTCCGTCATGTAATTGGCGCAGATCGGGCAATGCAGGCCCCGGTAGAAACAGATGACCGTCCCCCGTTCGGACGTTTCCGAGGCAAGGTCGAACGTGCCGCCGGTCACCAATTCGACGGAAAGGTCTGGGGTCTTCTGGCGTGGCATGAGCATGGGGCGGGTTTCTCCTTTGGAATTGAGCCTCCGTGCCGCCTCATGGGGCGGCCGGTTTTCGATGACGACGACCTTACCAGTCGTTATAATCAAAAAACTCCATATTAATTGATCAAAACCCCCTGAATTCCCATGGCCGACCGATATGATCGACTGTCCGCTCTGATCTCCCGTTTTGACCTGCGGGTTCTGCGGGTGCCTTTGGGCGAGGGCAATATGGCCGTGTTCGGCGACCCGGAAACGGGTGTGCCGGGGCGTGTCGAAATCCGCACCCGGGGCGGCGTTCCCGACGCCGGGCCTAATGAGATGCCGGTCGCCGCCTGTTCGATCGATTGGGGTGGGGCGGCCAATCCTTTGATGGCGGCCTTGCCGGCGATCGTCTCTCTGCCGATCCGTGATGTGGAGACGCGGGCGCTTCTGGATGTGTTCCTGGCCGAGGCCGGGGCGCGGCGCTGTGGGTCCGACAAGGTTCTGGAACGTCTGGCCGAGGTTCTGGTGATCCGCCTGATGCGTCAGCAGATCGAACAGGGGGCGGCCGAGCCGGGCGTATTGGCGGGACTTGCCGATACGCGCCTGTCACGCGCCATATCGGCCCTGCACGAAAATCCGGGCCGGGCGTGGTCGAATGCTGATCTGGCGGCGGTCGCGGGCATGTCGTTGTCGCGTTTCGCCGATACGTTTCGCGCGGTTGTCGGCGAAGCCCCGCAAAGCTATCTGCGCCGTTGGCGGATGACGCTGGCGCGCCAGGACATGGACCGGGGGGCCCGCGTTCAGGCTGTCGCCCGGCGCTACGGCTATGCCAGTTCGGAGGCCCTGTCCCGGGCCTTTCACCGACAGTTCGGTGTTAATCCGACCAAGCTGCGCCGCGCCGGATAGGAAAGGGCGGCCGAAGCCGCCCTTCCCCTGGCTGCAATTCAGGTGTTCGGAACTAGAACGCGATGGCGGCCTGGGCTTCGGCGGCTTCTTCCGCCGTCCACTGGCGCACGGGCGTCGGCGCGCGCCCGCCGGCCAGCGGCAGGAAGGTGCCTTCGCCGGGATCGTCCAGGGTGACGCTGCCCTGCGGCGTGATGACCTCGATGGCGCCTTCCTGGATCTGGAAGCCGTAATGGGGTTGTCCCGCCGGCATGCCGACGGTCAACTCGCCACCGACGAAGTCCGTGCCGCGAATGCCGATGGTGGCGGTGGGCGTGCCGAAGGCGACTTGCGAGGGGCTGGTCTTGCCGATTTTGCCGGAGGTATAGCGAAACACGCCGACCACCATGATCAGCGCCTGGCGGCCCGCGCCGGCGCCCGCCGCGGCCGGGTCGAACACCATTTCATCCACGAAAACCTCGGCCTTTTCGCCCAAGGTCAGTGACGAGCCGTCGGCGAAGCGCACCAAAAGTCGGGCCTCCGGGCCGGTTTTCAGGACATCGCCGGCGAACACCTTGGTGCCCAGAGACAGCGGCACGGTCGATCCCGCAAGGCTGCGCGTGGCCTCGCCCTTCTGGCGTTCGATGACGCCCGCGGCATCCTGGGCCATGGCCGGCAGACAAACGAGAAACAATGCGACCGCAAGGGCGGCCGATCGGGCAAACCTGAAACACATAACGTCGATCATCCAATGTCTTGTGGCCGGTTTCGGCCAGGGTTCGCGCATCCCAAGGCGTATTCAGGACACGTCCTACAGGAAGCGCACATCCTTTTATGTGACTGCGATCACTTGATCGGGCGCGTGATTACAGCCGCTCACCACACGGTTTCGGGAACCGGGCTTTGGGAAGGAAGGGGGATGATCCGCTATCTAGCCGGCGCCGAAGCTTTTGACCAGGGAGCCGACGGTCATGTACCAGCCATCGACCAGCACGAAGAAGATGATCTTGAACGGCAGGGCGATGATGACCGGCGGCAGCATCATCATGCCCATGGACATGAGGACGGATGCGACGACCATATCGATGATCAGGAACGGCACGAACAGAAGAAAGCCGATCTCGAAGGCGCGTTTCAGTTCGGAAATCATGTAGGCCGGGACCAGCACCCGCATGGGCATGTTCGTGCGGGCTTCTTCGTCGGGAATGCGCGCTATCTGGGTGAACAGCAAAAGATCGCGTTCACGGACGTGGGTCATCATGAAGTCGCGGAACGGCAGGATGGCCCGGTTGAAGCCTTGAAGTTCGTCCAGATTGCCCTGAATCACCGGATTGATGCCGGTTTCCCAGGCTTTCTCGAAGGTCGGCTGCATGATGAACAGGGTCAGGAACAGAGCCAGCCCGACCAGAACCTGGTTCGGCGGCGTTTGTTGCGTGCCCATGGCCGTGCGCAGGAACGACAGCACGACGATGATGCGCACGAAGGATGTGACCATGATGAGGATCGAGGGTGCGACGCTGAGCACCGTGATCAGCAGCAGCATCTGGATGATGCGGCCCGTGGTGTCGCCGCCTTGTTCCCCCAGGTCGAGGGAGATCGATTGCGCGAGCGCCGGCGGGCTGAGAAGGGACAGCCCCAGGTAGATCGCACAGGCGGCGCCGATCACCGCCAGGATCATCACCAGGGGATGGGCGAGGGGATTGCGCCGCCGCCGCGTGAAGATGCGCCGCATCTGCCCGTCGTTCGTCATGACCGGCCCTCTGTACTGTCGTCGGCGGCCGGCAAGGCGGCGGTGGCCAGCGCCTGTCTGAAATCCGTGCCTTGGCCGGCGATGCCGGTTTCGATGAGCAACTCTGACGTGGGACCGATCAGCAGCAGGTGTTCCGTGTCGTCGCGGCGGACCAGGATCAGGCGGCGGCGGCCGTCAAGGGGAGTTACTTCCACGATGCCCAGGCGCCGGTTGTTGGCGCGCTTGATGGCCGCGGCCGGAAAGCCCCAGCCGGCGCGACGCGCCATGGCGGCAAACAGGGCGATCAGGCCGATCACGAAAATCAGCGCGAGGATGAAGCGGAAATAACCGCCCATGTCCATATCCATGGCTCTATTCCTTGCCCGTTTCACCGTCAGCCGGGTCAAGGCCGGCGTCGGCGCGGATTTGATCTTCGAGACGGTTGAGGTTCGAGACCATCTTTTCCAGGCGTAGGCGGATGCTGTCCGGATCCGATGACGCGAGCGCCATGGTGCGGACGTTTTCGCAAATCCAGGCGACCCGCTCGCCCAAGGGCGTCATGTCCAGAAACTCGCCACCCGCAAGGGCCCGGCGGGCGTTCAGGATCATGGATTCGACCTCGGTCATGGCCGTTTCCAGGGACGCGGGCGGAGCATCGCCGCCGTTTGTATTGTCGTGGTCGCTCATGGGTGGGCATCTCCCATCCATTCGCGCACGACGTCTTCGCGGCTTTTACCAGCCAGATCGTCGGTGCTGTTGGCGCGGTAAAGATAAATCAGAATTTCGGCCACGGCGGCGAAGGCCTCGACGGGGATTTCTTCTTCCATGTCGATCGTGGCCAGAAGCTGGGCAAGGTCCGCGTCCTCACGCACTTTGATGCCGTTCGCGAAGGCGATCTGCAAAATCTGTTCGGCCAAACGGCCGCGCCCGCCCGCGACCACGGTGGGCGCCATGCCCGGCAGGGCCCCTTCGGCCAGGGCCACGGCCAGCGCATCCTTGGTTGCCGGAATGCGCTGGAAGTTCGCTTGCGGACCGTCGTTATCGGTCGGGTCTTTGGGGGTATCTGCGTTCACGTGCCGCTGGTCCCGTTCGCGTGGCAAGGTCTGAAGGTCGGCAAGAATTGCCGGATTCGTCCGATCCTAAAGGTCCCCGGTTTAACAAATGATTACAGTGGGGCCGGTTTTCCGTTTCGGAATCAGACGTTTAATGACCGGCTTGGACGATTGCGGCGGAACCGGGCGTGCTTAATGGGTTGTTAAGGAACCCGGCAGATAATGCCTAGCAGGACGGTTTCCGGGGCTTGTGATGCTCATCGGGACCAGGGGACAACGGATTAATTCCGCAAGACAAGGGGCCGCGCGCAGATGGATCTGACCCTCTTCGCAGCTGTTAAGAAACGCCTTAACTGGCTTGGCCAACGCCAGGAAATCCTGGCCCAGAACATTTCCAATGCGGATACGCCTGACTACAAGGCGAAGGACCTCAAGCCGTATGCCTTCCGCGATCTCCTGCGCAAGGAATCGGCGCAGTTGAACATGGTCACCACCGAACCCGGACAGTTGGGCGGCCGACGCAAGCGCATCCGCGATTTCTTTGTCGAAGAGCCGCGCCATCCCTATGAGACGGCGCCCAACGGCAACTCGGTGGTGCTCGAGGAGCAGATGGGCAAGGTGGCCGAGACACAGACCACCCATCGTCTGACCACGGAACTCTACAAAAAGCACATGGAGATGCTGAAAACCGCCAGCCGCGGACGTTAGGCGGTCACGCCCGGAGGCGGGCGGACATTAAAATTCGGGCCGCAAAGGCCACAGGCGAACCTGGAACGGGAACCTCGACAGAACGTCGTCCAAACCAAAGCCGCCGGACATAGGGAGAACCCTTGCCTGGATAAAGATCAAGGAGGCGAAAGCC
Organism: Thalassospiraceae bacterium LMO-SO8; assembly: GCA_031655335.1. Classification (NCBI taxonomy): domain Bacteria; kingdom Pseudomonadati; phylum Pseudomonadota; class Alphaproteobacteria; order Rhodospirillales; family Thalassospiraceae; species Thalassospiraceae bacterium LMO-SO8. Next base: position 2,790,963 of record CP134226.1, read on the forward strand.
CCGATGGACGACATTATCAAGACCATCCGCATTTCCAGCGCCGGAATGCGCGTGCAGGGAACGCGCCTTCGCGTGATCTCGCAAAACATCGCCAACGCGGACAGCCTGCCGCAGCGCCCCGGCGACGACCCCTACCGGCGCAAGCTGGTGACCTTCAAGAACGAATTGGACAAGTCCGTCGGCGTCGACACGGTACACGTCAACCGCCTGCACAAGGACATGTCCGACTTCGGCAACAAGTATGATCCGTCTCACCCCGCCGCCGACAAGGACGGCTATGTGAAGACACCCAACGTCAACACCATGATTGAAATGATGGACATGCGCGAAGCGCAGCGGTCCTACGAAGCCAATCTGAATCTGATCAAGTCGTCGAAAACGATGCTGAACAGCGTCATCGACGTGCTGCGCGGCAACTAGAGACGTTGCGGAAATTCAGGTCCCAACGCGGACCGGGCCAACGGGCCTAGAACGGGAGCATAACAATGAGCGTGAACGCCGATTTCAATATCCATCAGGCCTTGAATGCCTATCAACGGGCGGCCCGCCAACAGATTTCCGGTGCGGGAGATATCGCCGCGCCGACCGCCAAGGCAAACGAGGAGTTCGGCGACCTTGTGCGCAGCGCCATCATGGAAGCCCGCAAGATCGGCGAGACGTCGGAAAAATTGTCCATCGACGCGATTAACGACCGCGCCGACATCACCCAGGTGGTGACCGCCGTGGCCGAGGCCGAAATGACCCTGCAGACCGTGGTCAACGTGCGCGACAAGGTTCTGGAAGCCTACAACGATATCATCCGGATGCCGGTGTAACACTATCGGTCCGCGGCGTCGGGAGCAGCCCAGATGAACGAAGTGGATGTCATCGATGTCGGTCGCAACGCCATGTGGGTGGTCATCAAGGTGGCCGGCCCCATCATGTTTCTTGGTCTGGTCGCTGGTCTTATCATCGCCCTGTTTCAGGCGCTCACGACGATCCAGGAAATGACCTTGACCTTCGTGCCGAAGATCATCGTCATTTTCATCGCCATCGTCGTCCTGTTGCCTTTCATGATCAATACGGTGACCTCCTTCGCCGACACCCTTTTCGACCGAATTTCGGCGCTATAGGCGGCGGAGGGCGGCGGATATGCTCGAAGAGCTCCTGAAACTCAACATCTTCGCATTTTTGCTGGTTTTGTCGCGCGTCGGCGCCATGATGGCCATTCTGCCGGGCATCGCGGCGGCCTATGTCAGCGCGCGCATCCGTGTCGTCCTGGCCACCGCTGTCGCCGTTGTCATGACGCCCGTGCTGGCGGAGAGCCTGCCGGCCCCCCCCGAAAACCCCTATGTCCTGTTCCTGTTGCTTGCCGGCGAGATCATCGTCGGTCTGTTTCTCGGCGGGATCGCGGTCATCCTGATCAGTGCCCTGCAAACCGCGGGAACGCTGATCGCGCTGTTTGCGGCCATGGCCAATGCCTTGATTCAGGATTCCATTACCGAACAGCAAAGCTCCGTCATTTCCAACATGTTGACCATCGGCGGGCTGGTGATGATCTTCGTGACGGACAGCCACCATGTGTATTTCACGGTGGTTGCCGATTCCTATACCTTGTTCGTGCCCGGCGAGGGTGTGTCGACCGGCGACATGGCGCTGATGCTGGCGCGCCGGGTTGCCGACAGCTTTGCGTTGGGGTTTCAGTTGTCCATTCCGTTCCTGATCATCGCCATGGTCTATTACATCGGGCTCGGCGTGCTTGGCCGTCTGATGCCTCAGTTGCCGGTGTTCTTTTTCGGGCTGCCGGTGCAGGTCACGGTCCAGATCGGTGCTCTCATGATCGTGTTTTCGTCGATCATGTTGGTGTTTCTCAATCATTTCCAACAGGGGTACGCTGTCTTCACGGGCTAGGGCCCGGACCGGCGGCGGAAACACATGGCGGAAGAAGACGACTCACAAAAAACAGAAGAGCCGACCGGACGAAAACTCTCCAAGGCCCGTGACGAAGGTCAGGTCGCCCAGTCTCAGGAAATCAAGAGCCTGATGATCCTGGTCGGCGGCGTGGGGATGCTGATGTTCATGGCGCCGGCCATGGCCCGCGACATCACCCTGATCGGCCGGCGGTTCATCGGGGCCGCCTACTCGATCCCGATGGATTTCGAACATCTGCGTCTGGTGTTCTCCAAGGTTGCGATGGAAGTCGGCGTGATTCTCGCCCCCGCCATGGCGATGTTCGTGGTCTTGGCGATCGTCGCCAACGTCGGTCAGTTCGGCCTTATCTGGTCGACCAAGAAAATTCAGCCGAAAGCAAGCAAGATCAACCCTTTGAGCGGGTTCAAGCGGCTGTTCTCCAGCCACGGTCTGATGGAATTTGCGAAAGGCATCCTGAAGCTCTCCCTGGTCGCGACGGTGGCGTTCGGGCTTGCTATTCCCATGTTGCACGACCTGGAAATGATGCCCGCGATCTCCACATCCGCAGCCCTTCACCGCATCCACGAGATCGCCATCATCATGGCCCTCGCGACCATCGGGGTGATGGGGTTTATCGCGGCGCTCGATTACATGTACCAACGCGCGACCTTCATGAAGCAGATGCGGATGTCCAAGACCGAGGTCAAGGACGAGCATAAGCAGACCGAAGGCGATCCGCAGGTCAAGGCGCGAATCCGGCAGATCCGTATGGAACGCGCCCGCAAGCGCATGATGGCGGCGGTGCCCAATGCCGACGTGGTGATCACCAACCCGACCCACTTCGCGGTCGCCCTGGAATACAAGATGGAAACCATGCCGGCCCCCAAGGTGATCGCCAAGGGGCAGGACCTCGTGGCTCTCAAGATTCGCGAAATCGCCGAGGCAAACGAGATCACCATCGTTGAAAACCCGCCGTTGGCGCGGGCTCTCTACGCTTCCGTGGAACTGGACGAGGAAATCCCGGCGGAACACTTCAAGGCGGTCGCCGAGGTCATCGGCCACGTCATGCGGCTCAAGGGTAAGTTGCCCCATTAACGGGCCCGGCGGCCCCTGGCCCCCGGGGGGCACGTTCCGGCAGCCAGCGCTGTTGACAGGGGCCGTTCAGTGGTAATCCTGTCACCGGAAGCGGGCCGCCTGGGGCGGGCCCGCCGTCATCGCCGGGCCGCGACATCGAAACCATGAAGCACAGAATGCCTCACGTCCTGAACGCCGGCGCGGCCCTGTTGGGGGTCGCGGCGGGGTTGATGTTCGGGCTCGATGCCGGCTGGGCATTGCCCGCGGGCGGCGTGCTGGCGGCGGCGGCGCTGGGTCTTCTGGCCGCATCCTGGCGCATGGGCCGCAAGGCCCCGGCCCGGCCGGCGGGCGGGCCCATGGCGGAATTGATCCAGATGGCCGCCGGATCGTCGGGCGAGGGGCTTCTGATCGCCACCTGGGACGGGGTCGGCATGTATGCCAACGGCGCCTTCCGCGACCTGTTTTTCCTGGATGGCGATCTCGGGCCGGCGGGTCTGCTGGACAAGGTCGAACGCGCGCTCGACAGTCAGGGCCGGTCCCAGGACGTGTTCCGCAAGTTGCGGGCCGCCGCCGCCGACGGCACGCCCGCCGGCGGCGAGGTCATCTGCCGCCGTCAGGACGGCAAGCCCGCGTGGCGGCGCCTGCGCATGGAACCTTTCGGCGAGGACGGCATCGGCGCCGGCGCCGGGGAGGGGGCTTCCCGTTACGTGCAATGGCGGGCCCAGGACATTACCGAGGAAAAACGCCAGACCGCGACCCGCCAATCGGCGGAGGCGCGCCGGGCCGATCTGCTCGACGGTCTGCCCGTGGGCGTGTTCTCCGTCGATGGGCGCGGGCGCATCGTCTACGCCAACTCCTGCCTGGCGGAATGGCTCGGCGTCGATCGCGTGGCCATGGGCGGGCGGCCGTTTTCTGAGTTCGTCGTCTCCGCCAGCCCCGTGAACGGCAACGGTAACGGCGGCGGTGACGATGATGACGAAGAAGACCTGGGGCAGGACAGCCACGGCCTGGTCACCCTGCGCGCCGCCGACGGCACGGAATTCACGGCCTCGCTGCTGCAAAGCCACCGCGAGACCACGGACGGCACCCTTGTCTATACACGCTCGATCCTGCTGCGCGACATGGCCTGGGCCGAGGACGGCGGCGGGGGGCTCGGCCCGGCCAAGCGTCTGCGCTTCCTGTTCGACGACGCGCCCGTGGCCATCGCCCTGCTGGACGGCCTGGGCAAGGTCATGGACTGCAACCGGGCGTTCCTGACCCTGGCGGGGGCGCATCGCGACATGGTCGCCGGCCGGCCCTTCGCCGAACGCCTGCTGCCCGAGGACCGCGACGTGGTCGCCTCGGCCCTGTCCGACGTCATCATGGGCCGGGTGCGGGCGACGCAGACGGAAATCCGGCTGGCCGCCCCCGGCGGCCGGCAGGCGGCGGCGACGCTGTTCGCCAGCCGAATGGAGGACGAGCAGGGCAACATCACCGGCCTGGTCCTGCACTTCATCGACACGACCGAGCAGAAGAACCTGGAAATCCAGTTCGCCCAGTCGCAGAAGATGCAGGCCGTGGGCCAGCTCGCGGGCGGCGTGGCCCACGATTTCAACAACCTTCTGACCGCCATGATCGGCTTCACGGACCTGCTGCTGGAGCGCCACGGGCCGGGCGACCCGTCCTTCAACGATCTGCAGCAGATCAAGCAGAACGCCCACCGGGCGACTAACCTGGTGCGCCAGTTGCTCGCCTTTTCGCGCAAGCAGAACCTGGAGCCCGACCTGCTCGATCCCGAGGACGCGCTGAACGATCTCTCCAACCTGCTGCGCCGCCTGCTGGGTGAGACGGTGAAGCTGAAACTGGAGCACGAACGCGGCGCCGGGCGCATCCTCGCCGACCGCGGGCAGTTCGATCAGGTCATCATCAACCTCGCCGTCAATGCCCGCGACGCCATGGCCGAGGGCGGGCCGCTCGTGATCCGCACCTTCCGCCGCGATCTGGAACGCCCGATGCAGCAGTCGGGCGAGGTCATCCCCGTCGGCTCCTATCTGGTGATCGAGGTCGAGGACAAGGGCACGGGCATTTCCAAGGACGTGCTCGATCGCATTTTCGAGCCGTTCTTCTCGACCAAGGAAGTGGGGCAGGGCACGGGTCTGGGCCTGTCCACCGTCTACGGCATCATCCATCAGTCGGGCGGCTATGTGACCGTGGAAAGCCATATCGGTAAGGGCACCGTGTTCCGCCTGCTGTTCCCCCGCGCCGACGAGGACGCCCGCGCCCGGCGCGCCGCCGCCGCGCTGACGGACGAAACGGTTCCCTCGGCGGCGGCCAAGGGCAAGGCCAAGGGTAACGGCAACGGCACGGGGAAGGAGCCCGAACTGCCCCTGTTCGAGGCCGATTTGACGGGATCGGAAACCATCCTGCTGGTCGAGGACGAGGACGCCGTGCGCATGTTCGGCGCCCGGGCGCTGCGCAACAAGGGCTACAAGGTGCTGGAGGCCCAGAACGGCGAGGTCGCGCTCGACGTCGTCAACGGCACGGCGCCGAAGATCGATCTGATCATCTCCGACGTCGTCATGCCGGGCATGGACGGCTACACGCTCGTCCGCCAGCTCCGCGAACAGATGCCGCAGGTGAAGGTCATCCTGATGTCCGGCTACGCCGAGGACGCCTTCCAGGACCAGATCGACAAGGACGAAACCCTGCACTTCCTGCCCAAGCCCTTCACCCTCAAGACCCTGGTCGGCAAGGTGAAGGAAATCATTGTGTCGGAGGGGTTGTGAGGCCCTGCCTGGGCAAGGCGAGTCCCTCTCCCCGCTGTTAACCATATCCGTTAAGCATGAGTTCCGGAGTCCGATTCTGACGGGAACACTCTGTGAACAAACCTGATAAAATATAATTATATCAATGTATTACAAATTACGCTTGTCAATGAGAACAAAACACGTACATTGAACTCAATTGCAACGGCTTGCGGGCCTATGGAATAAGGGAGTGGCAAGATGGCCGATTCGGCATTGCGTTTGGTGGAGAAGCAGGACGTGGATAAAAGCAAGGCCCTCGACGCGGCGTTGGGGCAGATTGAGCGCGCCTTCGGCAAGGGCTCGATCATGCGCCTGGGCCAGCGCGAAGTGGTCGAAACCCCGACCATTTCCACGGGCTCCATCGGCCTGGACATCGGCCTCGGCATCGGCGGCCTGCCGCGCGGCCGCATCATCGAGGTCTACGGCCCGGAAAGCTCCGGCAAGACGACCCTGGCCTTGCATGTCATCGCCGAAGCCCAGAAGATGGGCGGCACCTGCGCCTTCGTCGACGCGGAACATGCGCTCGACCCCAGCTATGCCAAGAAGCTCGGCGTCAATGTCGATGAACTGCTGATTTCGCAGCCCGATGCCGGCGAACAGGCGCTTGAAATCTCCGACACCCTGGTGCGCTCCGGCGCCATCGACGTGCTGGTGGTCGATTCCGTGGCCGCCCTGGTGCCGCGGGCCGAACTGGAAGGCGAGATGGGCGACACTCATGTCGGCCTGCAGGCCCGGCTCATGAGCCAGGCGCTGCGCAAGCTGACGGCCTCCGTCTCCAAATCCAACACCATGGTCATCTTCATCAACCAGATCCGCATGAAGATCGGCGTCATGTTCGGCAACCCGGAAACCACCTCGGGCGGCAACGCGCTCAAGTTCTACGCCTCCGTGCGCATGGAAATCCGCCGCATCGGCGCCATCAAGGACCGCGACGAGGTGGTCGGCAACCAGACCCGCGTCAAGGTCGTGAAGAACAAGATGGCCCCGCCGTTCAAGATGATCGAATTCGACATCATGTACGGGGAAGGCATCTCCAAGATGGGCGAACTGCTCGATCTCGGGGTCAAGGCCAACATCGTCGAGAAATCGGGCTCCTGGTTCTCCTTCAATTCGGAGCGCATCGGCCAGGGCCGCGAGAACGCCAAGCAATTCCTGCGGGAAAACACCGAGATGGCCAAGGCCATCGAAGACCAGATCCGCCACAACGCGGGCCTGATTTCCGAGGAAATGATGGTCGGTTCCCCCGATTCGGACGGCGACGGCGATGCCGGCGACGTCCCGGAAACGGCGGCTGACGAGTTCTAAGCCGCCCATCCGGAGCATCCGCTCTTACACATCCCCATTCCCCCGGCCCGTCACCCTCCGGGCCGACCCCCAGGCCTGCCCCCCAGGCCGAACCGGTGGTGTGCCCCCCAAGCACCCCCCAAACGCAGCCGGCGCCCCCCGCGCCGGCTGCTTTTTTGGTTGGAACGTGGGCGGCGCTCCCGGCTGACGGCTTCTGTTTTTGATAGATTTGGCGCGGCGTTGCCCATGCAGGGGGGCGTTCAGTCCGACACTCGTCTCGTTACAGATGAAGTGCCTTTTTCAGTGTGGCGTATATCACCGCCCAGAACGTGGCGGCCCATCCGATTTCAATCGCGAGCCGAAGCCAGTCGAAGTGAAATTGTTCGTCGCTCTGTTCATCCGATGAGGAGGCACTGGCCCGGATGGCGTCGACGATTCTCGTGAACCCATCAATGTAGAAAATGACGGCTTTGTTCAGCATGGCCGCTTCGCGGGTGACACCGACGCCGGTGATCGTTGAATGTAGGATGGCAAATGAAAAGGATGCCACGCTGCGGCATAAGAGTGGAATCCATACAGCAACACCGACCACGAACCAGATCGCAAGGCTAATGATCAAGACGCAAAAGCGAATGCAATCGTATACGAGGTTCACCAATGCACCCTCCCCCTGATTATGGAAAGTAAATAAAATCTAATGTAATACGACTTTGGGGAGATTTTAAAGGAATTAGGAGTGGGCGAAACGTTAGGCCGTGACCGATTGGCCGCATGCATTCCGCGCCGTTGGCCGTTTCGCGGGCCCGGCGGGCCGTTATCCTGGATCCTGGCGGGGATATGGTTCGGTCCGCATCGCCGACCTTTCTGGACAGGCCCCCGGCTTGCCGGTAAAACCGTCGCTTCCATCCGCGACCGCCTGATATCTTCGCTTTAAACCCCTGAACCCTGGGCTTAAATAACGACCATGCAGACCGTCAACGACATCCGCCAGGCCTTCCTGGACTATTTCGCCGCCAACGGCCATCAGATCGTCTCCTCGTCGCCCCTGGTGCCGCTGAACGATCCGACCCTGATGTTCACCAACGCGGGCATGGTGCAGTTCAAGAACGTGTTCACCGGCAACGAGACGCGGCCCTATTCGCGCGCCGTGACGTCGCAGAAATGCGTGCGCGCCGGCGGCAAGCACAACGACCTGGAAAACGTCGGCCATACGGCCCGCCATCACACCTTCTTCGAAATGCTGGGGAACTTCTCGTTCGGCGACTATTTCAAGGAACTGGCCATTGAACTGGCCTGGAACCTGGTCACCAAGGAGTTCGGCCTGCCCGAGGAAAAGCTCCTGGTCACGGTCCATACCTCGGACGAGGACGCGGCCGCCCTGTGGCGCAAGGTCGCGGGCCTGCCCGATTCCAAAATCATCCGCATTCCCACGTCCGACAATTTCTGGGCCATGGGCGACACCGGCCCCTGCGGGCCGTGTTCGGAAATCTTTTACGACCACGGGGACCACATCCCCGGCGGCCCCCCGGGCAGCCCGGACGAGGACGGCGACCGTTTCATCGAAATCTGGAACCTGGTGTTCATGCAGTTCGAGCAGTTGACCGCCGACGAGCGGGTCGATCTGCCCAAGCCCTCCATCGACACCGGCATGGGGCTGGAGCGCATCGCCGCCGTCATGCAGGGCACCCACGACAACTACAACATCGACCTGATGCGCAACCTCATCATGGCCTCGGCCGAGGCGTCCGGTGTGGCGCCCGATGGCGACCATGCGGTCTCCCACCGGGTCATCGCCGACCATTTGCGGGCGTCCTCGTTCCTGATCGCCGACGGCGTGCTGCCGTCCAACGAGGGCCGCGGCTACGTGCTGCGCCGGATCATGCGCCGGGCCATGCGCCACGCCCATCTGATGGGCTGTGAGGACCCCTTGCTGTACAAGCTGGAGCAGACCCTGGTCGACAACATGGGCAAGGCCTATCCGGAACTGGTGCGCGCTCAGCCGCTGATCACGGAGACCCTGAAGCTTGAGGAATCGCGCTTCAAGACGACCCTCGACCGCGGTCTCAAGATTCTCGACGAGGCGACGGCGGAGATGACCGCCGGCGGCGTGCTCGACGGCGAGACGGCGTTCAAGCTTTACGACACCTTCGGCTTCCCCCTCGACCTGACCGAGGACGCCTTGAAGGAAAAGAAGATCACCGTCGACACCGGCGGCTTCAACACAGCCATGGAGCGCCAACGCGCCGAGGCCCGCAAGGCCTGGGCCGGGTCCGGCGACGCGGCCACGGAAACGGTCTGGTTCGGCGTTCGCGACGAGGTCGGGGCCACGGAATTCTTCGGCTACGACACGGAACAGGCCGAAGGCCAGATCCGCGCCCTGATCGTGGACGGCAAGCGCGCCGGCACGGCCAAGGCCGGTGACGTGGTGCGCGTGGTCGCCAACCAGACGCCGTTCTACGGTGAATCGGGCGGCCAGATGGGCGACCAGGGCACGATCGTCACGGCCGATGGGGCGCGCATCACCGTGACCGATACCCAGAAGATGCTGGGCGCCCTGCATGTCCATGTCGGCAAGGTCGAGGACGGCACGGTCAGCGTCGGCGACGAGGCGCAATTCACCGTGGACGGCACCCGGCGGCGGCGCCTGCGCGCCAACCATTCGGCGACCCACCTGCTGCACGAGGCGCTGCGCCGCCACCTGGGTGAACATGTGACGCAGAAGGGCTCCCTGGTTGCCCCCGACCGCCTGCGCTTCGACATTTCCCATCCCAAGGCCGTGACGCCCGAGGAACTGGCCCTGGTCGAGGCCGACGTGAACGCCCAGGTGCGCGCCAACAACGACGTGCTGACCCGGCTGATGGACCCGGAAAGCGCCGTGGAGGCGGGGGCCCTCGCCCTGTTCGGCGAAAAATACGGCGACGAGGTCCGCGTGGTGTCCATGGGCACGCCCGAGGACGGCGATCATTATTTCTCGACGGAACTTTGCGGCGGCACCCATGTGCGCCGCACGGGCGACATCGGCGTGTTCAAGATCATTGGCGAGGGCGCTGTCGCCGCCGGGGTGCGCCGCATCGAGGCCGTGACCGCCGATGGTGCCTTGGCCTATTTCGACGCCCATGAAAAGGCCCTGGCCGAAGCGGCGGCGGTGCTCAAGGTGAAGCCCGAGGACGTGGCGGCGCGGGTGGCGTCCCTGGTCGAGGAACGCAAGCGCCTGGAGCGCGAACTGTCCGACGCGCGCAAGAAAATGGCGCTCGGCGGTGGTTCCGGCGGCGGCGCCGCGGCCGGCAACGGCGGCGACGTGAAGGACCTGGGCGGCATCAAATTCGCCCCCCGGGTGCTTGAGGACGTGCCCGCCAAGGAACTGAAGGGCATGGCCGACGAATTGATGAAGACCCTGGGATCCGGCGTGGTCGCGCTGGTCAGCGTGACCGAGGGCAAGGCCAACGTGGTGGTCGGCGTGTCCGGCGACCTGACGGAACGCATGAGCGCGGTCGATCTGGTCCGCGCAGGCTCCGCCGCCGTGGGCGGCAAGGGCGGCGGCGGCAGGCCCGACATGGCCCAGGCCGGCGGCCCGGACGGCGCCCAGGCGGGCAAGGCGATCGACGCCATCGCGGCCGCGATCCAGGCCTGAGCGGACGCATGACCCAGAAATTCTCCGGCACCGATACCTTCGTCGCGACCGAGGACCTGCAGGTCGCGGTCAACGCCGCCATCAACCTGGAACGCCCGCTGCTGATCAAGGGTGAGCCGGGCACGGGCAAGACCGTGCTGGCGGCCGAGGTCGCCGCCGCCATCGGGGCACCCCTGATCCAATGGCATGTGAAGTCGACCACCCGGGCGCAGCAGGGGCTTTATGAATACGACGCCGTGGCGCGGCTGCGCGATTCGCAGCTCGGCGACGCCCGGGTCCACGACATCGGCAACTACATCATCCGCGGCAAATTGTGGGAGGCTTTCGACGCGCCCGAGCGCCCGGTGCTGCTGATCGACGAAATCGACAAGGCCGATATCGAGTTCCCCAACGACCTGCTGCTCGAACTCGACCGCATGGAATTCTTTGTCTACGAGACCAAGGAAACCGTGAAGGCGGCGCGGCGGCCGATCGTCATCATCACGTCGAACAACGAAAAGGAACTGCCGGACGCCTTCCTGCGACGCTGTTTCTTCCATTACATCCGCTTCCCCGACGAAGACACCATGCGGCGCATCATCGACGTCCACCATCCGGGCATCCAGAAGCGCCTGGTGGCCGAGGCGCTCAACCTGTTCTACGAACTGCGCGACGTGCCGGGCCTGAAGAAGAAGCCGTCGACGTCGGAACTGCTCGACTGGCTGAAGCTGCTGATGATCGAAGATATTCCGCCGGAAACCCTGCGGTCCAACGATAAGAAGGACCTGATCCCGCCGCTCTACGGTGCCTTGTTGAAGAACGAGCAGGACGTCCACCTGTTGGAGCGGCTGGCTTTCCTCAACCGCCGCGAGGGACACTGAGGCGGCCATGAAGTGCCCCGCCTGCGGCACCCGGTTCAAACGCCTGTCCAGCTGGCCCCTGGCCGCCGGGCGGCCCGTCGTCTGTCCCGAATGCGGCACGGCGAGCAAGCGGTTGGGCCGCTGGAAACCGCTGCTGATCGCCATCGGCATGTTGTTCGTGTTCCAGCAGATGATCGGCATGTTCGCCCTGACCGGGATGGGTACGGTGATCCTGCTGGCCGGCCTGATCCTTTTGTCCATGACCGTGGACGAGGCGACCATTACCCTGGTTCCCGTGAGCGGCCCGGCCCCCGGCCCGGAAGACGCGCCCAAGGCCTGAGGCCGTCCTCCCTGGTCCCCGGCGGGCCGGTCGGATAAGCTGACGCCTGAAGGGTGGCGTCATGAACCTGAACACGATTCTCGATCCTGACCGGCTGCGCCAATGGCTTGATGCTGCGCTCGCCTGGCTCGACCTGCATCTGCTGGCCGTCGACAACCTTGTACAACTCGGCGTGATCGTCGCGACCTTCATCGCCGCGCGCCTTCTGTCGCCCCGGCTGGAGGCCGTTCTCGACCGGCGGCCGGATCATGGCTGGTACACAAGGTTCGGCGTTCCCGTGGCGGCGGCGCTCAAGCCCGTCGCCCGGCCGGTTCTGTGGCTGACGGCCCTGTGGTTCGCCGTGTTCGCGGCCAAGGGGGCGGCCTGGTCCTATCACTTGATGGAGGGCGCGGTTTCGCTGTTGACGGCCTGGGCGGTGATCCGCCTGGCGTCGGGCCTGATCCGCAACCCGTTCTGGGCCCGTGCCATCGCCGTTACCGCCTGGACCATCGCCGCCCTTAACCTGCTGGGCCTGCTCGACCCGGTCATGCGCACGCTCGACGACATGGCGCTCAACCTGGGGGAATTCCGCCTGTCCGTCCTCGGCATGATCAAGGCGGCGTTGCTGTCGGCCCTGTTCCTGTATCTCGCCTCCGTCACGTCGCGAATCGCGGAAACCCGCATCAACGCCTCGGACAGCCTGACGCCGTCCATGCGCGTGTTGTTCGGCAAGTTCGCGCGGGTGTTTCTCTACGCACTGGCCATCGCACTGGCCCTGGAAAGCGTGGGTATCAATCTGGCGGTCTTCGCCGTGTTCGGCGGGGCCTTAGGCCTTGGCATCGGTTTTGGCCTACAGAAGGTCGTCTCGAACCTGATGTCGGGGGTGATCCTGCTGATGGACCGCTCGGTCAAGCCCGGCGACGTGATCGCCGTCGGCGATACCTTCGGCTGGATCAACACGCTGGGTGCCCGCTATGTCTCGGTCATCACCCGCGACGGTACGGAACACCTGATCCCCAATGAGGAGCTGATCTCCCAGCGCGTGGAGAACTGGTCCTATTCCAATTCCATGATCCGCCAGAAGGTGCCGATCGGCATCGACTACGGCGCCGACGTGCATCTGGCCCGGGAATTGGCGCTGCGGGCCGCCGACGGGGTCGCGCGGGTGCTGAAGGACCCCAAACCGGTCTGCCACCTGATCGAGTTCGGCGACAACGCGGTGATTTTGGAACTCAGGTTCTGGATCGACGATCCGCAGAACGGCGTCGCCAACGTGCGCAGCGAGGTCCAACTGAATATCTGGGACCTTTACCACGAACATGGGGTGGTGTTCCCGTTCCCGCAGCGCGACCTGCACCTGCGGTCGTCCGTGCCGATCAAGGTCGAGGTTTCTGGGCCGGACAAGGACTGATCGTCAGGTGATGATCTCGCCGGTCACGTTGTCGACGACGACGGGCGATTCGAAATAGGTCAGCACCGGCGGCGCGCCGTAGCGCTCGGTGATCGAGGCCCGCCAGGCGTCGTTCAGCAGCGCGTCGGCCTCGGCCCGCGTGTTGAACACATAGGCCCCGCCGCCTTTCATCTGGTCTTCGTTGTACAGGTAGATCTTGCGCACCAGGCCGGGGGCGCCCAGGTACTTTTTCGAACTGTCGCGGTAGCGCTGGGTGGCGTCCGCCAGGGTCGTTCCGGGCGGCAGGTCGAAGTTGACGACGACGGTGATCATGGATGGCTCCCGTTCGGTTGTGCGCTTCAAGGGCGGCCAGCTTATCCGCTCCCCCGGCCGCATTGAAGCGGGATTGGCAGGGATGGGGTGGCGGGGCTAAGGTGCGGCCATGTTCATCAATTTCTTCCTCGAACTTCGGTCGGCCAAGGTGCCCGTGTCCTTGCGGGAATACCTGACCCTGCTGGACGCCATGGACGCCGGGCTGGCGGACTACAGCATCGAGCATTTCTACTATCTGTCCCGCGCCGCCCTGGTGAAGGACGAAAAGAACCTGGACAAGTTCGACCGGGTGTTCGGCCATGTGTTCAAGGGGCTGGAACAGACGGAACAGGTTGATGTTCAGGACATTCCCGAGGAATGGCTGCGCAAGCTGGCGGAGCGCACGCTGACGCCGGAGGAACGGGCGCAGATCGAGGCGTTGGGCGGCTGGGACAAGCTGATGGAGACCCTGAAGAAGCGCCTGGAGGAGCAGAAAAAGCGCCACCAGGGCGGGTCGAAATGGATCGGCACCGCCGGCACCTCGCCGTTCGGGGCCTACGGCTACAACCCGGAAGGGGTGCGCATCGGCCAGGACGACAACCGCAACTTCCGCGCCGTGAAGGTGTGGGACAAGCGCGAGTTCAAGAACCTGGACGACACGCTGGAACTCGGCACCCGCAACATCAAGGTGGCGCTGCGCCGTCTGCGCCAGTTCGCGCGCCAGGGGGCACCGACGGAACTGGACCTGGACGGCACGATCCGCAACACGGCCAAGCGGGGCTATCTCGACATCCGCATGGTGCCGGAACGCCACAACGCGGTGAAGGTGCTGCTGTTCCTGGATGTGGGCGGGTCCATGAACCCGCACGTGCGGGTGATGGAGGAACTGTTTTCCGCCGCCCGCTCGGAATTCAAGCATCTGGAATATTTCTATTTCCACAACTGCCCGTACGAACGGGTGTGGAAGGACAATGTGCGCCGGCGCACGGATACCATCCCGACCTGGGAGGTCCTGCACACCTATCCGTCGGATTACAAAATCATCTTCGTCGGCGACGCGTCCATGAGCCCCTACGAGATCGCCTATCCCGGCGGCAGCGTCGAGCATTGGAATGAGGAAGCGGGCAGCCTGTGGATGCAGCGCATCCTCGGCGTCTATTCGCGGGCGGTCTGGCTCAACCCCGTGAAAGAGGATTGGTGGGGCCACACCCAGTCCGTCGACATGATCCGGCGGCTGATGGGCGGGCGCATGTTCCCGCTGACCCTGGACGGCCTCGACCGGGCGACCCGCGAACTGGTGCGCTAGGGCCGCCCGGTGGGCTGTTTTACTTCTTGGCCTTGTCCGCGTCGGCGGCGACCTGCATCTTGATGATCTTGTCCGGATCGACGGGCGGCTCGCCGCGTTCGAGCATGCCGACGAACTTCATGCCGTCCGTGACCTGACCCCAGACCGTGTACTGGCCGTCAAGATGGCTGGTCCGGGCAAAGCAGATGAAGAACTGGCTGTCGGCGCTGTTGGGATTCATGGACCGGGCCATGCCGACGGTGCCGCGTTTGAACGGCTCGGATGAGAATTCCGCCGGCAGGTTCTGGCCGCTGCCGCCCATGCCGGTGCCCGTGGGATCGCCGCCCTGGGCCATGAAGCCGCCGATGACGCGGTGGAACACCAGCCCGTCATAGAAGCCCTCGCGGGTCAGTTCCTTGATCCGCGCAACATGCTTGGGCGCGAGATCCGGGCGCAGTTCGATCACCACGCGGCCGTGCGTGGTGTCCATGTAAAGGGTGTTTTCCGGGTCCATGGCTTCGGCGTCGTTCATCGCACCGATCCCCAGGACGAGAGCGAGCGCGGCGAAAAGGGACAGCAGACGTTGCATGGAAAAAGACTCCCTTGGATTTCTCGGTTACGGATCAAATCGTTCATATCATTATCCGGACGCTGGCCCGGACACCCCTTTGATTGTGGCGGTCGATGGTGACGGTTTCGGTTGCAGGCTAGTCGAACAACTTGTCGATTTCGTCCTGAGTAACGCCTTCGCCCTGAAGCTGCGGGCCCTGAAGAAGCTTTTCGTCTTCCGACTGCTCTTCGGTTTCGACTTCGACGCTTTCGATGTGTTCCTTGCCGAAGATCTGGATCAGCGCGTTGACCCGCGTTTCCACGTAAGTCACCGACCGGGCGATCTTGGTTACGCGCTGGCCGGTGATGTCCTGAAAGGTGCAGGCTTCGAAGATGTTGGAGGAGTTGTTTTCCAACTCGTCCAGAAGGGCGAGGATTTCCGCGTTGTCGGTCTTGCCGCGGATCTTATCGATGGTATCGGTATTCTGCTCCACCACTTCCATGATCGAATTGGTGGCCTCTTCCGTGGCCCGGACGATGGCGTCAAGCTGGTCGGACATGTTGTCGAACCGACCGTTGCCTTCGTCGGAACGGGTGATCGCGGCCACTTCCTTGCGGACCCGCTGAATGTAATTGAAAAGGTTGAGGATTTCTGCCTGAAGCAGTTCCAGTTCTTCCTTGGTTTCCATTCGTCGAACCATCCGCCCTTGGTCTTATCTCTGTGATTTATTTCGCAGCATGGTAGCGGTTGGAACGAGAAAATCCATATATTTAGACGTCTTTGTCCGAGGGGGCACCGTCACCCCGGAAGGCGGCCAGGATGCGCCGTGCGGCTTCGCTGGGGCCGACCGCGCCCTCGGCGACGGCGGGTTCCAGGTTGGCGAGCGCCTGCGTCACGGCGGGGGCGGCGCGGAGTTCGCCCAGCAGGGTTTCATTGACCTCGTTCCACATCCAGGTCCTGGCTTGCTCGGCGCGGCTGGCGTCGAACCGGCCGGACGATTGTGTCGCGGCGCGGAAGGCTTCGACCGATTGCCAGATATCGTCGAGCCCGTCGCCGGTGACGGCGGAACATTTCACAACCCGGGGTGACCAGTCGGCGTTTTCCGGGCGCAGCAGGTGCAGGGCGGAGGTATAGTCCCGCCGCGCCCGTTCCGCCGCCGGCGCCAGGTCGCCGTCGGCCTTGTTGACGACGATCAGGTCGGCCATTTCGACGATGCCCTTCTTGATGCCCTGAAGGTCGTCGCCGCCACCGGGGGCGAGCAGCAACAGGAACATGTCGACCAGGTCCTTGACCGCCGTCTCCGATTGGCCGACGCCGACGGTTTCGATCAGCACCACGTCGTAGCCCGCGGCCTCGACCGCGATGATGGCTTCCCGCGTGCGCCGGGCGACGCCGCCCAGGGTGCCGCCGGACGGCGAGGGCCGGATGTAGGCGTCGCGGCACCGGGCCAATTTTTCCATGCGCGTCTTGTCGCCCAGGATCGAGCCGCCCGAGCGCGGGCTGGTCGGATCGACGGCGAGCACGGCAACCTTGTGGCCGCGGTCGACCAGGGCCAGGCCGAAGGCCTCGATGAAGGTGGATTTGCCGACGCCTGGGATGCCGGTGATGCCGATGCGGATCGACCTGCCCGCCGCCGGCAGCAGGGCGCGGATCAGGGCTTCGGCCTGCACCCGGTGGTCGGCGCGGCCCGATTCCAGCAGGGTGATGGCGCGGGCGAGGGCGCGCAGGTCGCCGGCCGCGACCTTGGCGCCCAGGTCACGGGCCGTTGCCTCGGCGGTGGTGTCGGAGGCGGTCAACGGGGGTGCGGGCGTCAACGTCCGCCCTTGGTGGGATCCAGACCGAAGGCTTCCAGCGCCATGGCCTGCAACTTGATCTTCTGGTCCGGGCCCAGTTCGTCGAGAATCTTGGTTTTCTGTTTGCGCACGGCCAGGGCCTGTTGGATCAGCGCCTTGCGCTCGCCGGTCAGCTTGGGCTTGGACGCCAGTTCCTTTTCCGCCGATTCCAACGCCTGGCGGGCGGCGGCGCGCAGTTCCTCGGCGCTGGCGGGCAGGGCCTCGGGTGCCGCCGCGGACGGGGGCGCCTTTTTGGCGCGCTCCTTGGCGGCATCCAAGGCCGAGCGGGCCTTCTTGTCCATGACCACGGACAACAGCGCTTTGGAAAAGACCTTTTTCAGCATGCCGGAACCTTAATCCAGGTGTCCGCCGCAAGGGCGACGGCGCCAAGACTATCCTATGGCGGTCAGGGCTGACAAAGGGTTAACGAAGGATCCGGAAAATCGAGTGCGCCTAAAGGCGGCTCGGCGCTTCCTGTTCCGTGAAATCGGGAATCCAGCGCAGGAAATAGGGCAGGGCGCGGCGGCGTTGTTCCGCGTTCGTGCCGTGGCTCGACGTGAACGACTTGAACACGTTGTAGCCGAAGGCGTCCTTGGCGGTCAGGTACACCCAAAGGGCGGTCAGTTCGCCCGAACAGGGGGCGGTATCCTTGATCAGCGCGTTGAGATGGTCGCGCGCCGCCCCTTCGCGCGCCTGGTTGGAGCCGTATTCCTGCTGCAGCATCTGTTTGACCGCCTGCTGCTCCTCGTCGACCTGTTCCGGGTAATACTCGAACAGGGACTTGAGGAAGACGAAGTCCTCGAACTTCGGCGGGCTGTAGGTGACTTCGGGCCCGGCGATGATGTTCCAGAACGCCTTGGCGTGATCCAGTTCGGTGGTGTCGGCCACGGCCTCGCGTTCGACGACTTTTTCCTCTTTCTGGAAAAAGCCGAGGAAGCCGCCGGTCTTCTTGGTCGTCACCTTGGTCTTCGCCGATTTCTGCGGTGGCGGTTTGTCGCTGGTCAAAAAGCGCTCGATGTCGGCCAGACCGTCTTCCCACATGCTGCGCACGGGGTTGGCCTTCTTCGGTTTGTCGAAGATTTCGCGGAACGCGCTTTCCTCGAAATTCCGGGCCTTCAACTCGTCGCCCAGCACCATGATGCGGCGGTTGGTGAAGAACCGATGCATGAAGTGTTCCTTGATCGCGGTCACAAGGTTGTCGCCGAAGCGGGTCGACAGCGGGAAGGGCGTGGGTGTCAGCGTGTGTTGCGGCACGTACCACAGCATGGCGCGCTTGCGCAGGTACTTGCAGATCTGTTCCGTGAAGGCCTCGGTGAAGGGGCTGTCTTCCCAGGGCTTTTCGGGCTTGGCCGGCTTCGCGGCGGCGGCCGGTTTGGCGGCGGGCTTGCCCTTGGCGGGCTTGCCCTTCGCGGCGCCCGCGGGTTTGGCATCCGCCCCCGCCGGGCGTTTCTTGCGCCGTTTCTTGCGCCTGGGGGCGTCCGCGTCCCCGGACACCTTGCCGAAGGCTTCCAGCAGTTCCGACGCGCGGATGCGCGCGCGCTGGGTGAATTCCGGGTCCTTCAACTGGCCGCAGGCTTCGAGGAAGGTCAGGGTGGTCTGGGTCGCCTGAACCACGTCGGGCTGCACCTTGCCGCCGGCGTTGGCCTTCAGCTCCTTGACGATGCCGTCCACGGCCTTATCGACAGCCGTCATCAGCGTCGCCTTGTCGGTATCGGGCGATAGGCCGGCCAGCGCATTGATGATGCTTTGCGTGCTCAAACGATACCCCTGGACCGCCCGGTGAAACTCAATCCCACCCGGCGGGCCGCTTCCCAAAAAAACACATGGCCAATCGACTGCGCCATCTTGCGGCGCGACCCTACGGCGTCGGTCTTCTGCCGATCCTTCATAGGTGCCACGAAATTGGTTAATACCTACCTAATCTTGCCCCCTTTGCGCAAGGCGGCCGGCCGGCCCGGCGCGGATTTATTAGACTGTTTTCATTTGCGCGGCCGCATGACCGCGGAATTTCAAGAATATTTGCGTGAGTTTGCCCCCGTTTGGCCTTAAGCCTATGGGCGCAGGGACAGTGACGAAATGAAGGAGAGGGAAGGCCCCCATCATGAAACGTGAACGCCGCGCGAAGATTGTCGCGACCCTGGGCCCTGCGACGTCCAGCCAGGAAGCCATCGAAAAGCTGTTTGAAGCCGGCGTCGATGTGTTCCGCATGAATTTCTCCCACGGCAGCCATGCCGACCATCAGAAAATCCACGGCATCGTGCGGTCCCTGGAACGCAAGTTCCACCGCCCCGTGGGCATCCTGCTCGATTTGCAGGGTCCGAAGCTGCGGGTCGGCGATATCGACACGGGCTCGGCCGAGCTTGCGCCCGGGCACAAGTTCCGCCTCGACCTGGACAACACGCCGGGCAACCACCGCCGCGCCCCCCTGCCGCATCCGGAAATCTTCGCGGCGTTGGAGGTGGGATCGACGCTGCTGATCGACGATGGGAGAATCCGTCTGAAGGTTCTGGAGTGTTCCAAGGAACACGCGGAATGCGAGGTCGAGATCGGCGGCACCCTGTCCAACCACAAGGGCGTCAACGTGCCCAGCGTGATCCTCGACGTCTCGCCGCTGACCAAGAAGGACCGCGACGACATGCGCTTCGGCCTCGACCTCGGGGTCGAATGGGTCGCGCTCAGCTTCGTGCAGCGGCCCGAGGATCTGGCCGAGGCGCGCAAGCTGGTCGCCGGCCGCGCCGCCATCATGTCCAAGCTGGAAAAGCCCGCCGCCCTGACCCACCTGGAGGAAATCGTCCACCTGTCCGACGCCATCATGGTGGCGCGCGGCGACCTGGGCGTGGAATGCCCGACCGAAGACGTGCCCGTGGCGCAGAAGCAGATTCTGCACCTGTGCAGGCTGGCGGGCAAACCGGTGATCGTGGCGACCCAGATGCTGGATTCCATGGTCCATGCGCCGACGCCGACCCGGGCCGAGGCCTCGGACGTGGCGACCGCCATCTACGACGGCGCCGACGCGGTCATGCTGTCGGCGGAATCGGCGGTCGGCGATTATCCGACGGAAACCGTCGCCATGATGGACCGCATCATCAAGCGCGTGGAACAGGACGTGCACTATCGCCACATGCGCGACCGCCGCCGCGGCGGCCACGACGCCACGGCGGCCGACGCCATCACCGTCGCCGCCTGTCAGGTCGCGGAAACCATTTCGGCGGCGGTGATCGTCACCTTCACCACCACGGGTTCGACGACCCTGCGATGCGCGCGCCTGCGGCCCGCGACGCCGATCCTGGGCCTGACGCCCAAGCGCGAAACCGCGCGGAGGCTGGCGCTGTGCTGGGGCGTGCATTCGGTGCTGTCCGAGGATATCCATTCGTTCCGTGAAATGGTTTCCAAGGCCGTGACCGAGGCACAGAAAGACGGCTTCGCCAAGAAGGGCGACCCCATCGTCGTCACCGCCGGGGTGCCCTTCGGCACGCCGGGGGCGACCAACATTCTGCGCATCGCCTGGGTCGAATAACCGGCACGGGCGCCGCGACCCGCTTTACCTTCCACCATAGGCCTAGACGACCATCTCCATGCTCTACCAACTGTTCTCCGTCATCGCGCCGGTCCTGACCTGCGCCGTTATCGGCTATGTCTGGCGCAAGCAGGGCCGCCCTTACGACACGTCGCTGGTGACGACGCTGGTCACCAATATCGGCACGCCCTGTCTGGTGTTCTTCACCCTGATCGACACCAAGCTCGACGCCGACGCCTTCCTCGCCATGGCGGCGGCGACCTTCGCGACCATGGTCGCGTTCTATGCCGTGTTCTTCGTGTTCCTGAAGGTGATGAAACTCAGCCAGAAGGCGTTCCTCTCGGCCCTGGCCTACGGCAACGTCGGCAACATGGGCCTGCCGCTTTGTCTGCTCGCCTTCGGCGACCATGGTCTGGCCCTGGCCATCGCGTACTTCACCGTCAACGTGCTCTGCCTGTTCACCATCGGGGTGGCGGTGCCGGCGGGGGCAACCTCGGTGGGGGCGCTGCTGCGCCTGCCCATCCTCTACGCCGCCCTGGCGGCCCTGGTGGTCATGGTGATGGGCTGGACCGTGCCGGCACCCATCGTCAACACCACGCGCATCCTCTCCGGCCTCACCGTGCCGCTGATGCTCATCACCCTCGGCGTCTCCCTCGCGGGCCTCGGCGTGAAGAAACTGCCGCAGGCGGTGCTGCTTTCCGTCATGCGCCTGGGCGTCGGTTTTCTGGTGGGCTGGGCCACGGCGGAGGCGTTCGGGTTCACCGGGGTGGAGCGCGGCGTGCTGATCCTGCAATGCGCCATGCCCGTCGCCGTGTTCAACTTCCTGTTCGCCGAACGCTACGGCAACCAGCCGGAGGAAGTGGCGGGCATGGTCGTGATCTCGACCGTGCTGTCCTTCGCGACCCTGCCGTTCCTGTTGGCGTTTGTGATGTAGGTTGAGACAATTACGAGCGGTCTATTTTGATTGAGCGTTAAGTTCCAGAAAAGATTGCCTAGCCAATTGAGATTGGGAGGTCTTCGTTTGGACGAACTAGAGAGATATATCCGCGGGAAATTTTGTGGGAACCAGAGTGCATCCGAGATGTACGTACAGCTTTGGCGCCGGTTTCAGTCCATGGGGCTTGCTGATGCCCATTTTGTTTCGGATGTCGTGCGCGGCGATGAAGGAAAATTTTGGGAGCGCATATGGGAAATGCTCCTTGCTCAACACCTAATTCGACAGAGGCATACGCTTTGTTCAACCAATCAAGGGCCAGATTTTAAGCTTGAATACAATGGCCAAACAATTTGGATCGAAGCCATATCCCCAAGGCCAACAGGTCTTCCAGAGGATTGGCTTAAACTACCTGAGCCTGGAGTTCCGAGGGTCCGTTCGTTTCCGCACGAAGGAATTTTGCTTCGCTGGACTTCAGCGATTAAAGAAAAACGAGACAAGCTTGAAGGACGAAGAGTCTCGACTAGCAGATCGGAGAAAGTTGCCTTCGGCTATCGGCAAAATGGGCATGTAGGCGAGATGGATTCTTTTGTCATTGCCGTAAACGGTAGTCGACTGAGTTTATCCAGAGATGACCATGGGATTAGCCAACTTCCGTTCGCTGTAGAAGCGGTGTTCCCCATAGGGCCGATCGAAATTTCAGTGAATGTGGAGACGATGGAGTGGGGCGAAGCTAAAACCAGCTTTCGTCCCACATTAGTCAAAAAGAGTGGGGCCGAAGTTTCAACCAGAGCGTTCTTGGACCCAGAATTTCGAGGAGTGAGTGCTGTTGTCGGTTGTAATGTCAGTTATGACATTGACCCACTGCCAATTATTGTCGTTCACAATCCGTTGGCAAAAAACCCTGTTCCTAAAGGCATTTTCGGTGCCGCAGAAGAGTATTATCTTGAAGAAGCTGAGGGCGATTTCTACCGGCTTTTACAATTCGAAAACGGGTAAATAATCACTCCGCCGCCACCGCCGCCTTCTTCGGGTCCTTGAGCCCAGCCAGCAGGTCCGCCTCGCGGGCCTTGGCTTTTTCCACGTTCGCCATCTTTACGTGACCGACGCCGCGCATGGATTGCCGGAGCGCCGCGATTCCCGTGGCGAGGGGGAGGGTGTCGGCCGAGAGGCCGGCGAGCAGGGTCGCCATGGTCGCTTCAAATTCGGCGATGAGGGCGCGTTCCATCCTGCGCGCCTCCGTCCGCCCGAAGGGGGCGAGCGCCGTGCCGCGCCACCCCTTCAGGGGGGCGATTGAGCGGGGGAGGCAGGTGCGGGGGAGTGTTGTCGTGATGCCGGTGAATGGGAGCCGAAGCTGTCAATGAATGCGGCGTCGACGCCTTTTTCTGCGGTCTTAATCGGTTGTGACAAGTGGCAGGAAAATCAAATCGACCCAGGCCGTCCGCAGGGACAGTGGAGGGGGCGAAAACGTCATAACGGCATGATGCCGAAGTAAATCCGGCAATAGTGTCGCGATCGGGGGGGCGAGTTTTTCTGGATCGATCTCACCACGCTCTATAGCCCTGTTCAAGATAGCTTCAAATGTATTCTTGCCGCCTGCAATTAAAGCGATACGCAAATCCTGTGGCGTCGACTGTGTTTCCTTAAAATATTCGCTGGAGAATAATGTGAATACGGCGGAGATCTCGGTGACATGCCTGGATGCGAGTTCTAAATACTCCAGTAACTCGGTACGAACATCGCCACGATCCGGCACATCAATTGGATTCTGGGCCTTCTGTCTTCGGATGGCCGCAATCGACAGGTCGGCCTTTTCACTCCAGCGGCGGGAAATTACGGGGCGGCTTGTTTTTGCTCGGGCGGCGACGCCATCCATCGTGAATCCAGTATAGCCGAACTCCGATAGTTCCATCCAAGCGGCGTCTAAAAGGGCGTCCTCAAGCTCCGCGCCCCGGCGACGTTTCTTCATTTCATCACCATCATCTGATCATCATTCTAAATAAGATACATAAATGCATCTTGTCAATGACGGCGACGGCCTATAAGATGCAATCACGCATCCTATTGACGGAGAACCTAAATGACGATCACTTCCATGCCGACGCGACCGATCGCGGTCGCGATATGGTTTCCCCTTGCCGTGCTCGCCTTCGGCATCCCAACCCCCGCAAAGGCGGAGCCTGCCCGCGACGCCAGGCCGCTAAATGGAGCAACCGCAACCTCCGATAAGAAAAGCTCGGACCATTGGACGATAGGAATAGGCGTCGGGGCCGTTCCCCTGTTCCAGGGGAGCAAGAAATATGAGGCTCAACCCCTCCCGCTGGTTGATGTGCAGTACGGGCGATTTTTTGCAAAGACTGGGCAGGGTATCGGCGTGAACCTCATCGAAACGCCGAGCTTGACAGCGGGAGCAAGTGTCAACTGGGTGCAAGGTTACGATGGGGAGGACGTGGCCAAGGGCATCAATGACGTTGATGATGCTTTCGGGGCACGATTCTTTGTATCGGCGAGATTAAAGGGAGTGATTACGACACTCGCGGCCACCCAGGCAGTTAGCGACACGGACCGAGGGTTGCTGATCAATGCAAACGTGTCTTATCCGATTCATGCAACCAAAAAGCTTGCGATTATACCGAGCATTGGCGCCTCCTGGGGGAATCAAAAATACATGGATGGCTATTTTGGCGTCAATTCATCCGAGTCGGCGGCGTCGGGGCTAAGCTATTATGAACCTACGAGTGGATTTAAGGATGTCTCATTCCGAATCACGGCCAAATACAAGATTACGGATAGCATCAGTGCGATGGGCTCCGTAGGCATCACTCATTTGCTCGGGAAAGCCGCGGATAGCCCTATTGTTGAGCAACAAACACAGCCATTGGCGCTCGTGGGATTGACCTACACGTTCTAGTTCGATTGATCCGCCTCGCGGGCTTTGGCTTTCTCCACGTTCGCCATCTTGATGTGACCGAAGCCGCGCATGGATTGCGGCAGGGCCGCGATCCCGGTGGCGAGGGCCCGGTGGCGAGGGCCCGGTGGCGAGGGGACGATGCGGAAAGCCATCGCCCGCGGCGGGCGGACGCCCCGCCGAATCAGCCGAGTTCGAAGGTCGTGACCCCGTAGATTCGCGGGATGTCGATGGTGGGGGCCGGGCCCGTGTACATGCGGGCGGTTTCGAACACCGGGGTCAGCGCCAGGTCGCGGGCAAGATCGCCAGCGTCGCCGTTGGGCTCGGGCACGTCGAGGAACACATCCTGCCCGCCGAGATCCGCCGCGGCGATCAGGTCCCGGGCGAGGGCGCGGGCGATCGCCGGATCGTCGGCGAACAGGGGGCCGATCTTGAAGCCCGTGTGGCAGGGGCGGATGACGCCGTAGCCGAGGAGGCCGCCGTCGCCGGCCCGGGCGGCGCGGGCGAGGTGGCCCGGCGTTGATATCCAGGATTCCAGAAACGCGGCGCGCGGGGCGGGGAACATCTTGCGGTCGTAGTCCGCGAGGTCCGGGGCGGCGCCGTCGAGCGGCGTGATAAGAACCCCGGAGGGGACATGGGCATCGTCCAACGCCTTGGGCGCGCCGCCGTAGCGGATGTTGTTATAGGCGAATTCGAACCCGGAGCGGCGGTAGTTGTCCTGTTCGGCGACCACGCCGTCCAGGCCGATCAGCCGGTCGCCGGCATGCTTGACGGCTTCCTGCCACAACGCGTAGCCGTGGCCGTTGCCGCGATGGGCTTCTT
The DNA here is from genome assembly GCA_031655335.1 of Thalassospiraceae bacterium LMO-SO8. Taxonomy (NCBI): domain Bacteria; kingdom Pseudomonadati; phylum Pseudomonadota; class Alphaproteobacteria; order Rhodospirillales; family Thalassospiraceae; species Thalassospiraceae bacterium LMO-SO8. Next base: position 2,816,336 of record CP134226.1, read on the forward strand.
CGACGATGTAGAAGCCGAGAAAGGAATACGCGTCGCCGTAGTTGACGACGGAGATCGACGAGATCATCCGCCCATTCAGCCAGCCGCCGATGAACCCATCGGGATCGACCGCCCGGAAACAGCCGGCGTCGCTAAGGCCCGGATTCCACCCCTCGGCCGCCGCCCAGTCGACGGCCTGGTCGACCTCGCCTGCGGTCATGGTGCGGATCGTGTACCTGTCGTTCATCTTTTTTCCCTCCCTTAAGCGCGGTGAGCTATTCGGCGGCCCGGGGTGCTTTCGCCGGATCCAGGAAGGCGGCCAGCAGGTCCGCCTCGCGGGCCTTGGCTTTCTCCACGTTCGCCATCTTGATGTGACCGAAGCCGCGCATGGATTGCGGCAGGGCCGCGATCTCGGTGGCGAGGGGGAGGTTCTGGGCGGTGAGGCCGTGGAGCAGGGCCGCGACGGTCGCTTCATACTCGGCGATCAGGGCGCGTTCCATCTTGCGTTCTTCCGTGCGCCCGAAGGGATCCAAGGCCGTGCCGCGCAGGCCCTTCAGGGGGGCGAGCAGGCGGAAGGCGGTGAACATCCAGGGGCCGAATTCGCGTTTTTGCAGGTGGCCGGTGCGGGCGTCCTTGGGGCTGCCCAGCGGCGGGGCCAGATGGACGGTCAGTTTCTTGTGGCTCTGGAAGGTTTGGCGCAGCGCCCGGCGGAACTCGGGTGCCGAATAGAGCCGCGCGACCTCGTACTCGTCCTTGTACGCCATCAGTTTGAAGAACGAGCGGGCGGCGGCTTCGGTGAGCTCGGTCGAGCCCGTGCCGAGGGCCGCTTCCCTGTTCCGCACCTTGTCGATCAGCGCCGTGTAGCGCGCCGCATAGGCCGCGTTCTGATAGGCGGTAAGGTCGGCGACGCGCCGGGCGATGAAGCCGTCGAGGTCGAAGACCGCCGCCGGTTTGTCCTGCGGGCCCGCGAGTTTTTCCACGGCGGCGGGATCATGGGCGGCGCGGCGGCCCCAGGTGAAGGCCTGTTTGTTGAAGTCGACGGCGACGCCGTTGAGTTCGATCGCGCGCTCGATGGCTTCCGAGCTGATCGGCACAGCGCCCTTCTGGAAGGCATAGCCCAGCAGCATGATGTTGGCGGCGATGCTGTCGCCCATGAGGCGGCGGGCGAGATGCGTGACGTCGATGAAGTCGGCGCGCCCGCCCGTGGCTTCCGATATGGCGGCGCGCAATTGGTCGTCGGGGAAATCCAGGTCTGGCAGGTTGGTGAATTCCGCCGTCATGGTCTGGCGGGCGTTGACCACGGCCCGGGCGCGGTCGGCGTCCAGCTTGGCCAGGGTCTCGAACCCGCCCGAGGTCACCATGTCGGCCCCCAGCAGCAGGTCGGCGCCCCCCGCCGCGATGCGCACGGCGTTGAGGGCATTGGCGTCGTCGGCGACGCGGACATGGGCGAACACGGCGCCGTTCTTCTGCGCCAGGCCGGCGACGTCGAGCACGGTCACGGCCTTCCGGTCCACATGCGCCGCCATGCCGAGCAGGGCCGAGATCGTCACCACGCCCGTGCCGCCGATGCCGGTGACGCAGATGTTGTAGGCGGTGTCGGTTTTCGGCAACGGCGGGTCGGGCAGGACCGGGAAGGGCGTGGCGCTTGCGCCGGGACTTCGTGTTTCCGAGCCCTTGGCCAGGACGCCGTCGTGCACGGTGACGAAGGACGGGCAGAAGCCCTTCAGGCAGGTGAAGTCCTTGTTGCACATGGACTGATCGATGGCGCGCTTGCGCCCCAGTTCCGTTTCCTTAGGCGCGATGGCGACGCAGTTGGAGACCACGCCGCAATCGCCGCAGCCTTCGCAGACGGCCTCGTTGATGAACACGCGCTTGGCCGGGTCGGGGAAGGTGCCGCGTTTCCGGCGGCGGCGCTTTTCGGCGGCGCAGGTCTGATCGTAAATCAGGGCCGACACGCCGGGCCACGTGGCGAGATCGCGCTGCACCTGATCCAGGTCGTCACGGTGGTGGATGGTCACACCCTGGGCGAATTCCGTGCCGGGGGGGTATTTGTCGGGCTCGTCGGTGACGACGACGACGCGGCCCACACCCTCGGCCGCGACCTGGCGGGAAATGATCGCCGGGTCCAAGGGCCCGTCCATGGTCTGGCCGCCGGTCATGGCGACGGCGTCGTTGTAGAGGATCTTGTAGGTCACGTTGACCTTGGCCGCCACGGCGGCGCGGATCGCCAGGATGCCGGAATGGAAATAGGTGCCGTCGCCGATGTTGACGAAGATGTGCTCGCGCTCGGTAAACGGCGCCTGGCCGATCCAGTTCGCACCCTCGGCCCCCATATGGGTGAAGGTCGCGGTCCGCCGCCCGGGCATCCAGATCGCCATGTAATGACAGCCGATGCCGGCGGCGGCCTCCATGCCCTCGGGCACGTTGGTCGAGGTGTTGTGCGGGCAGCCGGCGCAGAAATAGGGAATGCGTTTGATGTCGGGCACGGCGCGTTCGAGGATGCGTTCTTTTTCCTCCAGGAACGTCAGGCGCTTTTCGACCGCCTCCGAAGTGTGGAAGGCGCGGATGCGGGCCGCGATCACCCGGGCGATGCGGGCGGGGGTCAGCTCGCCGGCCGAGGGCAGAATCCACTCGCCCGCCTCATCGAACTTGCCGACGACCCGGGGGCGCACATCGGCCCGCCAGTTGTAGAGCTGTTCCTTCAACTGGTTTTCGATGACCGCGCGCTTTTCCTCGACGACGAGGATTTCCTCCAGCCCTTCGGCGAAGTGGCGCATGCCGTCGCGTTCCAGCGGCCAGGGCATGCCGACACGGTAAAGGCGCAGGCCGATGGCCTCGGCCTCGGCCGCGCCGATGCCCAGGTCTTCCAGGGCTTGCAGGGTGTCCAGGTACGCCTTGCCCGTGGACACGATGCCGAACCGGGGCTTGGTCGAATCCATCGTCACCCGGTCCAATTTGTTGGCGCGAGCGAAGGCGAGGGCGGCGTAGATCTTGTGGCGGTGCAGGCGTTCTTCCTGGTCCATGGCCGGGTCGGGCCAGCGGATGTGCAGGCCGCCCGGCGGCATGTCGAACGCGGGCAGGACGATGCCGACCCGGCCGGGCGAGACATCGACGGAGGCCGAGGTGTCGATGTTGTCGGTGATGCATTTCATGCCGACCCAGACCCCGGCGAAGCGCGACATGGCCCAGCCGTACATTCCCATGTCCAACAGGTCCTGCACGTCGATGGGGTTGAGGATCGGGATGTTGGCGTCCATCAGGGCGTGTTCGGATTGGCTCGGCACGGTCGACGACTTGCAGGCCGGATCGTCGCCCGCCATCACCAGCACGCCGCCGTTGGGGGCGGTACCGGCCATGTTGGCGTGACGGAACACGTCGCCGGAGCGATCGACGCCCGGGCCCTTGCCGTACCACATGCCGAACACGCCGTCGTACTTGGCGCGCTCGAACAGGTTGATTTGCTGCGAGCCCCAGATGGCCGTGGCGGCCAGGTCCTCGTTCACGGCGGGATGGAATTTGACGTGATGATCGTCGAGGAAGCGTTTGGCGCGGCCGAATTCGCGGTCGATGCCGCCGAGCGGCGAGCCCCGGTATCCGGTGACGTAGCCCGCCGTGTTGAGCCCGGCGGCAAGGTCGCGCTGGCGCTGCATCAGGGTCAGGCGCACCAGGGCCTGGGTTCCGGTCAGGAACACGCGGCCTTCGGAAAGGCCGTATTTGTCGTCCAGGCTGACGCTGCGAAGCTTCACCGATTGTTCCCCATGTCGGCAGGTGGCGGAGGCCAACGCCCGGCGACAACGTTACGGGAAGCCGGGACCGCCCGCAATCCGGGTGGCGCAAATCGCAATTTTCTGACGCTCCGGGGCGGTGCCGCGCCATCCCGTGCCGCCAGGGTGCGGGGGGCGGAAAGAATCTTCGCCGATGGCCCGGTTTCTTCCAGATTGGAATGATTGGCCCGTGATTTTTGATTCTCAAGCGGCTATACCGGCTGCGGTCAACCTCGGGGGTTTTTCCGCTCATGAGCATTTTGGTTACCGGTGCCGCCGGATTCATCGGCTTTCACACGTCGCAGGCGCTTCTGTCGAGGGGCGAGAAGGTGATCGGCATCGACAACTTCAACGACTATTACGATGTCGGGCTGAAGGAAAACCGCGCCGCGCGCCTGCTGGCCCAGGAAGGCTTTTCCATGGTGCGCGCCGACATTTCCGAGCGCGAGGCGATGGAACAGACCTTCGCCCGCCATCCCGACATCACCGGGATCATCCACCTGGCGGCCCAGGCGGGCGTGCGCTATTCGCTGATCAATCCCTACGCCTACACGCAATCCAACGTCGAAGGCCATCTGGTGCTGATGGAGGCCGCGCGTAAGCTCGAGGATCTGAAGCATTTCGTCTATGCGTCCTCGTCCTCGGTCTACGGCGCCAATACCAAGCTGCCGTTCTCGGTCGAAGACCCGGTGGAGCATCCGGTGTCGCTTTACGCTGCGACCAAACGGTCCATGGAACTGTTGTCGGAAAGCTATGCCCGCATGTACGGCCTGCCGCTGACGGGGCTGCGGTTCTTCACGGTCTACGGCCCTTGGGGCCGGCCCGACATGGCGGCCTATATCTTTACCAAGAAGATCATGGCGGGCGAGCCGATCCCCGTGTTCAACAACGGCGAGATGCGCCGCGACTTCACCTTCATCGACGATATCGTCAGCGGCATCCTGGGCGTTCTGGCGACCATGCCGAAAAGCCCCGACGGCACGCCGCATCGCATCTACAACCTGGGCAACAACCGCTCGGAACAGCTCATGCGCTTCGTTCAGGTTCTGGAAGAGTCGCTTCAACGCAAGGCGGTGATCGATTTCCAGCCGTTGCAGCCGGGCGACGTCCCGGAGACCTATGCGGATATCGATGCCTCGGTCCGCGATTTCGGGTTTAATCCCGTGACCCCGATCGAACAGGGCATTCCCCGCTTCGTCGACTGGTACAAGGATTACCACGGGGTCTAGGGAACAGGTTGGGAGCCGACCCATGTTCGACGGTTTCGAATTAAAACGGATGGCGGGCGACGGCGCCGAGATCAACCTTCGCGTCGGGGGGGCGGCCGATGCCCCCGCGGTCCTGATGATCCACGGCTATCCCCAGACCCATATCATCTGGCGGCATCTGGCGCCGAAGCTGGCCGGGACCCACCGTGTCGTGTGCCCCGATCTGCGCGGCTACGGCGACAGTTCCTGCCCGCCGACGGACGAGCGCCACATGCCCTATTCCAAGCGCGCCATGGCCCGCGATCTGGTCAAGGTCATGGCGGACCTGGGGCATGAGACCTTCGCCGTGGTCAGCCACGACCGGGGGGCGCGGGTCGGCCACCGCATGGCCATGGATTTTCCGGACAAGGTGACGCGGCTCTGTTCTCTCGACGTGGTGCCCACGGGCAGCGTGTGGCAGCGCGCCAACAAGAACTGGGCCATGGGCTCGTTCCACTGGCTGTTCCTGGCGCAACCGTATCCGCGGCCGGAAACCCTGATCGGCCACGACCCGGATTTCTGGCTGACCTGGCTTCTGGAAAGCTGGTCGGCGGACATGGCGGCGTTCGACGGCGGCGCCTTGGATGAATACAAGCGCGCCCACCGCAATCCCGCCGTCATCCACGCCAACTGCGAGGATTACCGCGCCGGGGCGACCGTCGACGACGCGTTGGACCGCGCCGACCTGGACGAAGGCCGCAAGATGCGCTGCCCCGTGCTGGCCCTGTGGGGCGGGGCGCGGAAGGCCGGCGGCCCGAAGACCGACGGCAAGGTCTCTGCCCTCGACATTTGGGGCGAGTGGGCCGACGAGGTAAAGGGCGGCCCGCTGCCCTGCGGCCATTTCCTGGCCGAGGAGGCGCCCGATGCCGTCTGGGCCGAACTGGCGCCGTTCCTGGGCCTCGACGCCTGAACCGTTATACCTGAAGGAGACCGCACATGCCGTTCCGCAACGATCTGTTCCTGGGCCGGTTCGGCCTCAACCCCCGGTACGAGGACACGGACCTGCTGTTGGACGAACCCGTGGCGCGCATGATCGGCCGCCGGGTGTGCCGCCATTACGGGCGGGAAGCGGTCACCGACGGCATGCTGGAAACCCTGCTGGCGGCGGCCCAGTCCGCACCCGCCAAGTCGGACCTGCAGCAGTACGCCATCGTCGTCACCGACAAGGGGCAGCAGCAGGCGATTTCCGACATGATCGGCTCGATGCCCTGGATCGCCGAGGCGTCGCGCTTCCTGGTGTTCTGCGCCGACATGCACCGCGGCCAGCGCATCGCCGAGATGCGCGGCAAGGAACACGTCAACAACACGCTCGATACCTTCATGAACGCGGCGGTGGATGCGTCGCTGGCCATGATGTCCTTCATCACCGCCGCCGGGTTCAAGGGGCTGGGGACCTGTCCGGTGTCGGCGGTGCGTGCGCACACGGCGGCGGTCTGCGAATTGCTGGGTTTGCCCAAGGGGGTTTATCCCGTGGCCGGGCTGACCGTGGGTTATCCCACGGACGACGGGCGCTTTACCCTGCGCCTGCCGCCCTCGGTGGTGGTGCATCACGGCACCTACGACGATTCAGCGCTGGAGACGGAATTGAAGGCCTATGACGCCCGGCGCAACAAGTTGCAGCCCATCGCGCCGGAAAAGCAGATGCACAAGGACGATTTCGGCATTTCCGACGACTATGGCTGGACCGAGAACACGGCCCGGCGGCTGGCCAAGCGGGAACGCGCGGAATTCGGCGCGTTTATCCGGTCCCACGGGTTCGATCTGGAATAGGGCGCCGGCCCGGGCGTGGCGATTTTATACCGCAACGCAATAGGTCTGTTCCAAGTATCTCAAAAACTTAACGAAAGTTATATTGCGGTGCAGCATATCGTGCCCATATGATTACCTGTGCTCGCTCGAAAAGGAGTTTCAGGGGGAAGACGCTTTTGCCAATCGGGCTTTAATCGGCCCCGGCTGAAAAGGAAGACCTTCCATGGCCAACGACGTTAAGGATATCAAACCCGCCGGCATGGCCGTGTCCGTTCAGGATACGGTCGCGCCGCCCAGCTTTCGCAAGCTGACGGCGGCGGACGGAGATTTGCTCGCGGGCCACCTCAAGCGCCTCGAGCCCCATGACCGCCATTTGCGTTTCTGGGGCGGGGTCACCGACACCGCAATCGACGAATATTGCGCGCGGCTCGACTGGTCGGCCGCCGTGGTCGTCGGCGCCTTCATCGAGGGCGAACTGCGCGGCGTCGGCGAACTGGTGCGCGTGCGCCTGATGCCGCGGGTCATGGCCGAGGTCGCGTTCTCCGTCGAAGGCCCGTGGCAGAACGCGGGTGTCGGCACGGCGCTGCTGCGCCGGGTGCTGACCATCGCGCGCAACCGCTGCATCGACCGGGTGTACATGATGTGCCTCGTGGAGAACCGCAAGATGCAGAAGATCGCATCCAAGTTCGAGGCCGAATTGAGCTTCGACGAAGGCGAGGTCGAGGCCCGTATCCTGCCGGCCTGGCCGAGCTATTTCTCGCTCATGGAAGAAGCGGTCGATGACAGCCGGGCCTGGTTCCCGGCGATCTTCGATCCGGGGTCCCTGTGGCCGGGGCTGGCCATCCTGCCGGATCAGCCATAAAGACGTTCCAGGTGCGTCCCGTAGACCTGCCGGATCACGTGGCGGCGCACCTTGAGCGTCGGCGTCATCTGTTCGTTGTCGACGGTGAAGGGTTCGTCGGCGATGATGAAGCGGCGGACCTTTTCAATGTTGTTCAGCTTGCTGTTGATGCGGTCCATGGCGGCGGCCAGGGCCTTGTGCAGATCGGCGTCGCCGGCCAATTCCGACAGGCTGCCGGAAACGCCGTTGGCGACGGCCCAGTCCTTCAGCCAGTCGGCGTCGGGCACGACCAGCGCCACCAGATGCGGGCGTTTATCGCCGTAGACCATGGCCTGGGCGAATTCCGGCTCCAGGATGATGACGCCCTCGACCCGTTGAGGCGCGATGTTGTCGCCACCCGAATTGACGATGATGTCCTTCTTGCGGTCGGTGATGACGAGATAGCCGTCGTCGTCCAGATGGCCGACGTCGCCGGTGTGCAGCCAGCCGTCCTGGATCGCCTGCTGTGTCGCGGTTTCGTCGCGCCAGTAGCCCTGCATGATCAGGTCGCCCTGGACCAGGATCTCGCCGTCGTTGGCGATGCGGACGTAGGTGTTCTTGAGCGGCGGGCCGACGGTGTGCATCTTGACCTTCACGGGGCGGTTGACGCTGATCACCGGGGCCGATTCCGTCTGGCCGTAGCCTTGCAGGATGCGCAGCCCCAGCGCCGTGAAATAGATACCGACTTCCGGGTTCAGGGGGGCGCCGCCGGACACCAGCGCCTTCAACCGGCCGCCGAACCGCGCCTTGACCTTGGCGCGCACCAGCTTGTCCAGCACGGCGTCTTGAATGCGTTCAAAGAAATTCAGGCTGTCCGGGTCCTGGTATCGTTTGGTGCCAAGGGCCAGGGCCTTGCGGAACAGCTTTTCCTTCGTTCCCCCGGCGGCCTCGACGCCCCGTTCGATGCGCGCGCGCATGCTTTCATAGAGCCGAGGCACGGCGGTCATGATGGTCGGGCGGGCCTCGGCCATGTTGTTGACCAAGTGCTCGACACCTTCGGCGTAATAGATTTCGGCGCCGATCGACATGGGAAAAAACTGTCCGCCCGTATGCTCATAGGAATGGCTGAGCGGCAGGAACGACAGGAACACTTCGGACTCCAGGCCGATTTCGCGAAGCGCGTCCGTGGCACCCTCGACATTGTGCAGAATCGCCTTGTGCGACAGCATCACCCCTTTGGGTTTGCCGCCCGTGCCCGAGGTATAAATGATGCATGCAGTGTCATCGATGTCCCGGCTGTTGGCCGCAGCGACCATGTTGTCGTGGCCGTCATGGCCCTTGGCGAGCACGTCATCCCAAGTGTACAGGTCGAAGTTAAGAGACTGGGCGAGTTCGATTGGTTCCATGGAGATGACGAACTTGCAGACGTCCGCCCGATGGGCGGCCGGCAACAGGCGCTCGGCCAGGCGTTTTGTCGAGACAATGACGCCGACGGCGTCCGAATCCTCCAGGATGTGCAGATGGTCGGCTTCCGTGTTGGTGATGTAGGCGGGGGTGGTGATGGCGCCCGTGGTCATGATGGCGACGTCGGAAATCAGCCAGTTGGCCCGGTTTTCCGAGACCAGGACCACGCGGTCGCCCGGCTTCACGCCCAACGCCTGCAGCCCGCGCGCCAGGCGCGAGACCCGCGCCGCCGTGTCGCCCCAGCTCAGCGGCCAGTACGCGCCGCCCGACTTTTCCCACAGGAACGGCCGGTCGCCCAGTTCCGCCGCCTGGGCATAAAACATCGCAGCCAAGTTCGGCCATGCATAAGCGTTCATTTTCCCTCAGACTCCCCCCGGTTGTCGTTGACCCGCAACCACTCTATATCCAGGGAGAACTTTACGTATGCCCCGAAGGGATGCAAGTCATGACCGATATCCGCCGTTCAGATGTTTCAGCCCCCCGCAGCCCCGATACTGGCGCCGCCCCGGCGGAGTCCGTGGGCGATCTGCCGCGCTGGAACCTGGCGGACCTGTACAAAGGGCCCGATGATGCGGCGATCGAGACGGACCTGACCTGGGCAGAGGGCCGGGCGGCGGCCTTCGCCGATGCCTACAAGGGCCGTCTGGCCGCGCTTTCCGGCGACGATCTGGGCACGGCGGTTCAGGAGTACGAGGCCATTGGCGAGCGCCTGGGCCGGGTCATGAGCTTCGCCGGGCTGAAGTTCGCGGAGAACATGGAAGACGGCGCCAGTGCCAGGTTCCAGCAATCCATGCAGGAACGGGTCACGGATATCTCGACCCTGACCCTGTTTTTCACCCTGGAACTGAACCGCATCGACGACGCGCGCCTGGACGCGCAGATGGCGGAAAGCACGGCGCTTTCCCGCTATGCGCCCTGGTTGCACGACCTGCGCGCGTTCCGGCCTTATCAGCTGTCCGACGAACTGGAACAGGCGCTGCACGAACGACACGTCACGGGGGCGGCCGCCTGGAACCGCCTGTTCGAGGAAACCCTGGCCGGCCTGCGCTTTCCCGTCGACGGCGAGGACCTGACCTTGTCCGGCGCCCTCAACAAGCTGAGCGAACCCGACCGCGACGTGCGCAAGCGCGCCGCCAAGGCCGTGGGCAAGGGACTCGGCGACAACATCAAGCTGTTCTCCCTGACCTACAACACCCTGGTCAAGGACAAGGCCATCGACGACAAGTCGCGCGGCTATCCGCGGCCCGTGTCCTACCGCAATCTGGCCAACCAGGTCGAGGACGAGGTGGTGGACGCCCTGGTCACCGCCGTGCGCGAAAGCTTTCCCAAGCTGTCGCACCGCTATTACAAGCTGAAGGCCAAATGGTTCGGCGTCGATCAGATGGATTATTGGGACCGCAACGCGCCCCTGCCGACGGCCGCCGACCGCAAGTATTCCTGGAACGAGGCGCGGGATACGGTGCTGGGCGCCTACGGCGCCTTCAACCCGGATATGGCTGACATCGCCAAGCAATTCTTCGACAAGCGCTGGATCGACGCGCCGCCGACGGCGGGCAAGGATTCCGGGGCCTTCGCGCATCCGACGGTGCCGTCGGCCCATCCCTATATCCTGATGAACTACCACGGCCGCTCGCGCGACGTCATGACCCTGGCTCACGAACTGGGGCATGGCGTGCATCAGGTGCTGGCCGCACCACAAGGAAATTTACTGGCCGACACGCCCCTGACCCTGGCCGAGACGGCGTCCGTGTTCGGCGAGATGCTGACCTTCCGCGCCATGCTGGCGGGCGAAACCGACCCGGCGCGCCGCCGCGTCATGTTGGCGGGCAAGGTCGAGGACATGCTCAACACCGTTGTCCGCCAGATCGCCTTCCACATGTTCGAAACCAAGGTTCACGACGAACGGGCCAAAGGTGAGTTATCGCCGGAACGCCTGGGCGAAATCTGGATGGACGTGCAAACCGAAAGCCTCGGCCCGGCCTTCCGCTATGATGACGAATACCGGCACTATTGGGCCTATATCTCCCACTTCGTGCATGTGCCGTTCTATGTCTACGCCTATGCCTTCGGCGACTGTCTGGTGAATTCGCTCTACGACGTGTTCCAGGGCGGCCACCCGGGGTTCCAGGCCAAGTACCTGGACATGCTGCGGGCCGGCGGCACGCTGCGCCACAAGGAACTTTTGGCGCCCTTCGGGCTCGACGCGTCGGATCCCGATTTCTGGCACCGGGGCCTGTCCATGCTGTCCGGGTTCGTCGACGAGCTGGAACAGGAATTCTAAGGGATGACCAATGCGCCCGGCTCCGGCCAACGCGTGCTGCGTGCGGGGCCCGCACCCGAGGATTCCGACCACGCGCCTCTGGTCTTCATCCACGGCGCCTTCGCCGGGGCCTGGACCTGGGCGGAACATTTCCTGCCGTACTTCGGGGACCGGGGGTTTGCCTGCCTTGCGGTCAACCTGCCGGGGCGCAAGGGGATGCCCGATTACCCCCAATTGCATGACTTCGGCATCCAGGATTTCGTCGACGCCGTGTCCGAGGTCATCGACACCCTGCCGCGCCCGCCTGTCCTGATCGGCCATTCCATGGGCGGTTTCGTCGCCCAGCGGCTGGCCATGGAACGGGACGTCGCGGCGGCCGTTCTGATGTCGTCGGTGCCGCCCACGGGGCTGGCCGGGCCATCCGTGGCCCTGGCGCTGTCACGGCCCATGCTGGTCTGGGAAATTGCCCGCATCGAATCCACGGGCGAACCGCTGGACAGTCTCGAAACCCTGCATCAGTCGATCTTCAACAGTCATGTCCCGAAGGCCGTTTCCGAACGTTTGCTGCCCTGGTTCCAGATGGAAAGCCGGCGCGCAGTGATGGATCAGCACACGGTGTTCATGCCGCCCTTGATGGGCCTGCGCGGCATCCCGACCCTGGTGCTGGGGGCGGAGCATGACAACCTGATTCCACCCGCCTTCGTCTACGGCACGGCGGCTTTCCTGGGCACTCAGGCTCATATCTTCGACGGCATGGGCCATGCGGTGATGCTCGAAGACGACTGGGAAGTAGCCGCTGAAGCCATCGCCGATTGGTTGAGGGAATTGAATGTCTGATCGTCCGCCGTCGGACAAGAACACGGTCGCCGGGCGGGTCCGGCGCTATGCCCGGGTCGGCGGCACGGTCGGCGGCCTGGCGGCGAAACTGGCGGGTAACCGGCTGTTCGGCCTGGAACTGGACAAGGGCGTGCATGCCGCCGACCTGCAAGCGGCGCTGGGCGGGCTCAAGGGACCCTTGATGAAGGTCGCCCAGATTCTGGCCACGGTGCCGGACCTTTTGCCCGACGAATACGTCCACGAACTGCGCAAACTGCAAACCTCGGCACCGCCCATGGGCTGGGCCTTCGTGCGGCGGCGCCTGGCGTCGGAACTGGGGCCGGATTGGCAGACCCGGTTCGCGTCGTTCGAGCGTGAGGCCGCGGCGGCGGCGTCCCTGGGTCAGGTCCATCGGGCCAAATCTCATGACGGCCGCGACCTTGCCTGCAAGATCCAGTATCCCGACATGGCGTCCGCGGTGGAGGCGGACCTGTCGCAGCTTAAGGCCGTGTTCGCCCTCTACCGCCGCTACGACCGGGCCATCGACCCGACGCAGATCCATCTGGAACTGAAGGAGCGGCTGCGCGAGGAATTGGATTACGGGCGCGAGGCCCGCAACATGGCGCTTTACCGGGCCATGCTGGCGGACGAGACCGGGGTGCATGTGCCCGACGTCCTGGACGACCTGTCCACCGACCGGCTGTTGACCATGACCTGGCTGACGGGTGATCCCCTGATGGATCAGATCGACGGCAGCCTGGAACACCGCAACGCCATCGCGCTCAACATGTTCCGCGCCTGGTATGTGCCGTTCTATTTCTTCGGCGTGATCCACGGCGATCCGCACCTGGGCAACTATTCGGTGCGCCCGGACGCCACGGTGAACCTGCTGGATTTCGGCTGCATCCGCGTGTTCCGCCCGGAATTCGTGGGCGCGGTGATCGACCTGTACCGGGCGCTCAGCACCGACGACGAGGCCCTGGCCGTGCACGCCTACGAGACCTGGGGGTTCGCAAACCCGTCCAAGGAAATGATCGCCGTGTTGAACGAATGGGCGCGGTTTCTCTACGGCCCGTTGCTGAGCGACCGGGTGCAGAGCATCCAGGATACGGGCGGCACGGCTTACGGCGCCGGCATCGCCGCCAGCGTGCACAAGAAATTGCGCGACCTGGGCGGCGTCACCCCGCCCCGGGAATTCGTGCTGATGGACCGGGCGGCCATCGGGCTGGGCAGCGTGTTCACGCATCTTAGGGCGGAAATCAACTGGCACCGGATGTTCCACGACCTGATCGACGACTTCGATCTGGACCGCCTGAAGGCCCGCCAGACCGAATCGCTTGCACAAGCCGGTGTGCCGCCGGTTTACTAGAAACCAACAGTCGGCCGAGACAGCAAAGGGAAGGAAAAAACCGATGATCATCACCACCACCGATTCCGTCGAGGGCCGCCAGGTCGCCGCCTATCTGGGCGTCGTGTCCGGCGATGCGGTCATGGGCACGAACATCTTCAAGGATTTCTTCGCGGGCATCCGCGACATCGTCGGCGGCCGTTCCGGCGCCTATGAAAAGGAACTGCAAAAGGCCAAGGGCTTCGCGCTTGAGGACATGCAGGCGCGGGCGGCGGAACTGGGTGCTGACGCGATTGTCGCGGTCGATCTGGACTACGAAGCCATCTCGTCGGACAAGTCCTGCATGCTGATGGTCAGCGCCAACGGCACGGCGGTAAAGCTCGCTTAAGTAAATTCGCGGATACTCATCCAAGTAAATTCAATGACTTGTGCGGCGAGGGGGCCCATCGTTACACTACCTGCGCCCGGACTGGCCGGGCACCTGGGGTTTACCTGCGTATTTCGTGCGGCACCCGGCCGTAAGGTTCGGCCGGGAAGGATCGATTGATGAACGACAGCATTCACGGCACGGACGGATTCAGTCCGCCGGTTCTCGACCGGGCATCGCTTGCCGAACTGTCGGCCGCCGCCCGCAATCACGTCGAGGAACTGGACAAGGAATTGCACCGCCTGTGGGGGCTGGGCCGCAACATCGTCCTGGCCTGGACACCGGCGGGCAAGGGCATCCGCGTGCTGGTCATCCCGCACTACATCCTGGGTGAAATGGCGGCCCGCACGGCGGGCGAGGCGGCGGACAGCCTGCAATTCGTGGACGAGGTGATCGCCGGCAATACGTTGACCGACGAGGAAGGCTTCGACACCATCGCCAAATACTTCGGCTACGAGCCCAAGCGGGTCGAACTCAGCTTCACCCCCGGCGAGGATCTGGCCGACGACCTGCTTGAGGCGGTCGTCCGCCGCTACAGCATTTCCTATATCCAGAACGGCGCTGTTGCGTTGTTCGACATCGTCGGCTTTTCGCTGTTTTCGCCGTTGGAACAGGTGACGCAGTTGAACAGTCTGGCCTATTCCGTCAACGCGTCGTTCTCCAAGATGCTGGCCCGCAACCTGGATATCCAGTTCGCGCGCTCGACCACCGGCGACGGTTTTTACATCTGGAACCGTGACCGCAGCATCGAATCAAACGTCAACCTGTACCACCTGATGCATCTGGTGCTGGCCGACAACGCCATCGCGCGCTCCAAGGGCAAGGCCAACACCACGCCGCGCCTGCGGGCCGCGTTCCACGTCGGCCCCCATTACGAATTCTTCCAGTCCGAAGGGCTGCGCCCGACGGTTTACAGCTACATCGTCGGCGACGTGACCATCGAGTTGGCGCGCATGATCGACCAGGCCCTGCCGGGACAGATCGTGGTCGGTGATTTCCGCGTCGACATGCGCGAGAACGACACGGGCGAGGTCAAGCGCATCGGCACTTCGGAATTCATCGAACGCACGCGCCAATCGCTGTCGAATCTGGAAGGCATGGTGCTGTCCGGCGAGAACGTGGAATCGATCCAGTGCTACCTGACCGGCGAACGTCTGGATTCAGGCCAGTTCGGGGTCAAGCGCTACATCCTGCGCGACAAGCACGGCCTCTCGCGCAAGGTCTACAACGCCAAGGTCAACATCTACCGCTCCGGCGGCGGGCCGATCTATCTCGGCTTTCAGACCGGCGATCTGGGCGGCTTCGTTTTCGAGTCCGAGGAATACGTGTGATGGCCGGGCCGCTTTTTCATTTCTTCGACCGCGCCGCCACGCCGGTCGCCCCCTTCAGTCATGCCGTGGAATGCGACGGCTGGGTGCAACTGACCGGCCAGATGCCGACGGACCCCGACGACGACACGGCGCCGCTGCCCGACGGGATCGAGGCCCAGACCCGGCGCGTCATGGACAACCTGATCATCGTGCTCGGCGAACTGGGGCTGGACCTTTCCCACGTTCTTTCCTGCCGCATCTACCTGACCCGGTTCGAGCAGGACTACGAGACCATGAACGCGACCTACAAATCCTACTTCCCGGCGGACCGCCTGCCGGCCCGCACCACCGTCGGCGTCACCGGCCTGGCGCGCGGCGCGCTGGTCGAGATCGACATGGTGGCGAAGCGGCCGTAATGCGGGTGACGCGCAGAGGCTAAAACGCCGCCACTGAGCCGTCCGAACGCGGATCGGCGGCGCCTTCCAGCAGGCCCGAGGGATGGCGCACGATGGCGCCCGCATGGCCCATGAACTCCTCGAACGGCCCCACGACCTCCAGGTCGTGGCCAGCGGCCTTCAGCGCGTCGAGTACCGCTGGATCGAAACGATTTTCGATGCGCAGGTTCGTGGTCTCCGCCCCCCAGGTCCGTCCCAAAAGCCAACGCGGTGCCGTCACCGCTGCCTGCAGGTCCATGCCATGCAGAACGTGGCGCGCGAACACCATGGCCTGGGTCTGGGGCTGGCCCTCGCCGCCCATGGTGCCGTAGACCATGGTGCGGCCGTCGGCGAGCCTTCCCATGGCCGGCTGGATGGTGTGGAACGGCCGGCGGTGGGGCTTCAGAGTATTGAGTGCCTTGGGATCGAGGGAGAACGAGGTGCCCCGGTTCTGCCAGGTGATGCCCGTCTCCTCCAGCACCGTGCCGGAGCCGAATTCCCAATAGAGGCTTTGGATCATCGACACCGCCCGGCCTTCGCCGTCGATGCAGCCGAACCACACCGTATCGCCGTTGGGGTCGGCGTCGGGCCAGGGCGCGGCCTTCTTGCGGTCGATGTTGCCAGCCATGGCGTCCAGGCTGTCCGCCTTCAGGAAATCCTTCGGGTCGGCGGCCATGTAGGCCGGGTCGGTGACGTATTTGTCGCGCACGCGGAAGGCCTGCTTGGTCGCCTCGACCAGGCCGTGCACGAAATCGAAGCCTTCGGATTGATCGACCTTCAGGCGTTCGTACAAGGCGAGGATGATGAGCGACGCCAAGCCCTGGGTCGGCGGCGGCATGTTGTAGATGGTATGCGGGCCGCAGGCGACGGACAGCGGCGCGAGTTCCAGCGCCTTGTGGCGTTCCAGGTCGGCGAGGGCAATCGGGCTGCCGGCCTTCTCCAGGTCGGCGGCGATGACCTGGGCGAGCGGGCCGCGGTAGAAACTGTCGAGGCCCTCGGTGCCCAGACGCTTCAGGGTTTCGGCCAGGGCCGGGAGTTTCAGCGTGTCGCCGATGTTGGGCGCGGTATGGCCGATGCCGCCCGGCAGAAAGGTCTCGGCGAAGCCGGGCACGCCGGTCATCTGGTCCTTCTTGGCGACCGTATTATGGTGCAGCGACGGCGTCACCGGCGCGCCGTGCTCGGCATAATGGCGGGCGTCTTCCAGCAGGCGGTCCAGCGGCAGTTTGCCGCCCCAGGTCGCCGAGATGCGCAGTGCCTCGGCCCAGCCGGACACGGCCCCGGCGACGGTCAGGGCGGCGAGGGGCCCGCGCTGCGGGATGGCGTCACCGTGCCCTGCCTTGGCGTAAAACCCGGCGTCCGCCGCACCGGCGGCGGCGCCGCAGGCGTCGATGCCCACGGGCGGTTGTCCCGGTTGGGCGACCAGCCAGAAATTGTCACCGCCCAGGCCGTTCATATGGGGATAGACCACGGCGATGGTGGCGGCGGTGGCGACCATGGCCTCGATGGCGTTGCCGCCGTCCTGCAACACGCGCAACCCTGCCTGGGATGCCAGATGATGGGGGGCGGTGACCATGCCGCGCCGGGCGGTCGGGGTGAAGATCATGGGAGGCCTTTCATCAACCTGGCGGAAATCGGGACGCTTTTAGCATCTATTCCATAATGCGGAATGATTTCCATGTGATTTTCATTTCATGAAAAAGCTTTCCGACGCAGGATTTAAAGGCTGTGCGATACTTGTGCAAGCACGGTAGACACGTCATATACCGATGCTTGCAAGACCAAGGGCTAGGGGACCAGAGCCATGAAGATCGTAATTCCCAAGGAAACCCGGGCCGGAGAAACCCGCGTCGCCGCGTCGCCTCAGGTGATTCAGAAGCTGGTCGCCCTGGGCTATGACGTCGCCGTCGAGAAGGGCGCCGGCGAGGGGGCCAGCGTTTCCGACGACGTGTTCAAGGCCGCGGGCGCCTCGATCGCCACCGGCGCCGCCGTGAAAACCGCCGACATCGTGCTGATGGTCAATCCGCCGGCCACGTCCGGCGCCGACGCGCTGCCGGCCCAGATGAAGAAGGGCGCCGTGCTGATCTCGCAACTGGCGGCCCTGACCTCGCCCGACGATGTCGCCGCCTATGCCAAGGCCGGAATCACCACCTTCGCCATGGAACTGGTGCCCCGGATTTCCCGCGCGCAGTCCATGGACGTGCTGTCGTCCCAGGCCAACCTAGCCGGCTACCGCGCCATTCTGGAGGCTGCCGCCGAATACGGGCGCGGCATCCCGATGATGATGACAGCGGCGGGCACCGTGCCGCCGGCCAAGGCCTTCATCATGGGAGTCGGCGTCGCCGGCCTGCAGGCCATCGCCACGGCCAAGCGTCTGGGCGCCGTCGTCACCGCGACGGACGTGCGTCCCGCGACCAAGGAGCAGGTCGAAAGCCTGGGCGGCAAGTTCCTGGTCGTCGATCCGGAAATGGAAAAGGACGCGCAGACCGAAGGCGGTTACGCCAAGGAAATGCCCAAGGAATATTACGACAAGCAGAAGCAGGTCGTCGCCGAGCACATCAAGAAGCAGGACATCGTCGTGACCACGGCGTTGATCCCGGGCCGCCCGGCGCCCAGGCTGATCACCAAGGAGATGGTCGCCAGCATGCAGGCCGGGGCGGTGATCGTCGATCTGGCGGTCGAAGCCGGCGGCAACTGCGAGCTGTCGGAACCGGGCAAGACCATCACCACGCCGAACGGGGTGAAGATCGTCGGCCTCTACAATCTGCCGGGCCGCCTAGCGCAGACCGCGTCGGACCTTTACGCCAAGAACCTGCTGAATTTCCTGACGCCGCTGACGGACAAGGAAAAGACCGGCACGCTGGCCATCGACTGGGACGACGAAATCGTCAAGGGCTGCTGCGTCACGCGCGACGGCGCGGTCGTGAACACGCGGGTCAAGGAGGCCATGGGCGCCAAGGCCCCGGCCGAAAAGAAGGCGCCGGCCAAGAAGGCCGCCGCCAAGAAACCTGCCGACAAGCCCGCTGAGACTTCCGACGGCGAAGGTGACGACGCCGCCAAGGACAAGGGGAACTGACGATGGATACCGCAACGATCGCCAAACAGGCGCAGGAGCTTGCCGCCGGCGCCGCGCAGCTTCTGGAGCAGACCCAGAAACTGGCCACGGACGCCGCCGCCGTCGTCGCCCAACAGGCCCCGGCCATGGGCGGGCACGACAGTTTCCTCGGCCTGTTCACGGTCTTCGTGCTGGCCTGCTTCGTCGGCTACTACGTGGTGTGGTCGGTGACCCCGGCCCTGCATTCGCCGCTGATGGGCGTGACCAACGCCATTTCATCGGTGATCATCGTCGGCGGCATTCTGGCGGCCGGGCCCGAGGGCATGGATTTTTCGTCCTGGATGGGCTTTTTCGCCATCACGCTGGCGTCGGTGAACATCTTCGGCGGCTTCATCGTGACGCAGCGAATGCTCGCCATGTTCAAGAAAAAAGAGAAGAAATAGGGGAGGCCTGAACAATGACCGCAAGCTGGACGGGCTACGCCTATCTCATTTCCTCGGTGCTGTTCATTCTGGCGCTCCGGGGCCTGTCATCGCCGGTGACCGCGCGCCGCGGCAACATGATGGCCATCATCGGCATGGCCATCGCCATCGTCACCACGCTGATGGATCCGGGCGTCATGTCCTTCGGCATGATCGTCCTGGCGATCCTCATCGGCGGCACCATCGGCACCGTCACGGCGCTGAAGATCCAGATGACGGCCCTGCCGCAACTGGTCGCCGCCTTCCATTCCCTGGTCGGCATGGCGGCGGTGTTCGTCGCGACCTCGGCGCTGTTCAACCCCAAGGCCTATGGCCTGGGCGCGGTGGGTGAAATTCCGGGGGCGTCCCTGGTCGAAATGTCGCTGGGCACGGCGATCGGCGCGATCACCTTTTCGGGTTCGGTCATCGCCTTCGCCAAATTGCAGGGCATCATGTCGGGCGCGCCCATCACCTTTCCGGGGCAGCACAAGCTGAATGCCCTGGTCGGGCTCGCGATCCTGGCCCTGATCATCACCTTCGTCGGCTCGGAATCCCATTCCGTCTACTGGGGCATCGTGGCGCTGTCGTTCGCCATCGGCTTCCTGCTGATCATCCCCATCGGCGGCGCCGACATGCCCGTGGTCGTGTCCATGCTCAACTCGTACTCGGGCTGGGCGGCGGCCGGCATCGGCTTCACCCTGTCCAACCCGGCACTGATCATCACCGGCGCGCTGGTCGGCTCGTCCGGCGCGATCCTGTCCTACATCATGTGCAAGGGCATGAACCGCTCGATCATCAACGTGCTGCTGGGCGGTTTCGGCGGCGATTCCGGCGGGGCCGCCGCCGCCACGTCCAACGACGGCAAATCCGTGAAATCGGGTGCCGCCGACGACGCCGCCTTCATCATGAAGAACGCGTCCAAGGTCATCATCGTGCCGGGCTACGGCATGGCCGTGGCTCAGGCCCAGCACGCCGTGCGTGAAATGGCCGACCTGCTGAAGGCCGAGGGGGTCGAGGTCCGCTACGCCATTCACCCCGTCGCCGGACGCATGCCGGGACATATGAACGTGCTGCTGGCCGAAGCCAACGTGCCCTATGACGAGGTGTTCGAACTGGAGGAGATCAACCATGAATTCTCCACCGCCGACGTCGCCTACGTGATCGGCGCCAACGACGTGACCAACCCGACCGCCAAGACCGATCCGAAGAGCCCGATCGCCGGGATGCCGATCCTCGACGTGGAAAAGGCGGGCACGGTGCTGTTCATCAAGCGCGGCATGTCATCGGGCTATGCCGGGGTCGACAACCCCCTGTTCTTCGCCGACAACACCATGATGCTGTTCGGCGACGCCAAGAAGATGACGGAAGAGATCGTCCAGGCGCTGGGTTGATCCGCGTTCCCGCAATTCGCAAGATCGCGTAGGGTCGGCGGCCACCAGGCTGCCGGCCCTTCGTTTTGCCTGATGCCCGTCTTTCCCCGCCGTTTCATTGCCGGTTCGGCAAGAAAGCGGGGCCGGTTCGGCAAGAAAACGGGCGCGCAAGGGCTTAGCCCCGGCAGCGCCCGGTATTTCGGTGGATTTTGGAGAACGCGGCCCGCTCAGCGGGCCGGAGGGGCTAGAAGCCCTCGCGCTCGATCCGCTTGCGCTCAAGCTTGCGCGCACGGCGCACGGCTTCGGCCTTTTCACGGGCCCGGCGCTCGGAGGGCTTTTCGTAGGAGCGGCGCAGCTTCATTTCGCGGAAGATGCCTTCGCGCTGCATCTTCTTTTTCAGGGCCTTGAGGGCCTGATCCACGTTGTTGTCTCGGACAATGACTTGCACGGTAAGGTCACGCTCCTAATCTTATAGTCAACAAAATCAATCGGACCTGTGCTATCACCTGTCCGGGAAGACGGGCTTCTATCACATAGATATCACCTTGTGAAGGAGCAAACGTGTTATTTCCCGGGGAGCCATCCGACGTCATAAAGGCGTCTTCACGCCCCGGATCAAGAGGATTTCAACGATGGCCATTCTGAAAATCGCGCGCATGGGACATCCGGTGCTGATGGGCATCGCCCAGCCGGTCGAAGACCCCAAGGATCCGCGCATTCACGGCCTGATCGCCGACATGGTCGAAACCATGGCCGACGCGCCGGGTATCGGCCTGGCCGCCCCCCAGGTTCATGTGCCGCTGCGCATCGTCGTGTTCCGGGTGCCCGGCGAGCGCTGCGAGGACAAAAAGGACGTGCCGCTGACCGTGCTGGTCAATCCGGTGATCGAGGTCGTCGGCGATGCGGTCGAGGAAGGCTGGGAAGGCTGCCTGTCCCTGCCCGAGATGACCGGCCGGGTGCCGCGCCCGACCCATATCCGCTACCGCGCCCAGGGCCTGGACGGCAAGATTTTCGAGCGCGAGGCCAAGGGCTACCACGCCCGCGTGGTGCAGCACGAATGCGACCATCTGGACGGAATCCTCTATCCCATGCGCATGATGGACCTCGCGACCTTCGGTTTTGCCGAGGAAATGGCCCGCGCTCCCCGCACGATCATGGCCGATGAGACCGGCGGCGAAGCCACCGACAGCGAAGACGGAGAAGCCGCATGACCGCCCAAACGACGCGCATGACCGCCGAGGAAGCCCGCGCCCGCCACATGGCCCTGCGCGACCGCCTGATCGAGGCGGCTATGGAACACGTTCCCTTCGACGGCTGGTCGCGGAAGGCCCTGGAACGGGGGGCGGCGGACCTGGGTATGGGCCGGGCGGACGTCCTGCGCGCCTTTCCCGGCGGCATGGCCGACGCTGCCGACCATTTCGCGGACTGGTCCGACCGGCGCATGCTGGCGGAACTGGCCAAGGTCGACCTGGACGCGCTCAAGGTGCGGGAACGGGTGGCGCTCGGCGTGCGCCTGCGCCTGGAACTGAACGCCCCCTATCGGGAGGCCATGCGCCGGCTGCTGTCGTTCCTGGCCCTGCCGCAGAACGCCCCCCTGGCGGCGCGCATGACCTGGCGCACCTGCGACCATATCTGGCACGCGGCGGGCGACCGGGCGGCCGATTTCAACCATTACACCAAGCGGGGCCTGCTGGCCCCGGTCTATACCTCGACCATCCTGTACTGGCTGTCCGACACGTCGGACGGCTTCGCCGATACCTGGGGGTATCTCGACCGGCGTCTCGCCGATGTCCTGAAAATTCCCATGTACAAGGCCCGTGCGCAGCAGGCGTTGGGCCGCCTGCCGTCGCCGCTGGGCTTCCTCAAGCGCCTGAAGGCGGTCGCCACCCGTCCCGGACCCGGCCCGGCGGCCTGACGCGGACCCCGTCGGGGCCGGATTTGCCGTATTATGGAAACCTTTCAGGCAGCGCCGCAGTCGGTTATGCTTTACCCAAGGGATTGATGGGGTTTCGAGCAAAAGGAGACGCGGGCCGTGAGCGCTGCGCAAATCGGTACATCCGCCGCCAATCCGGCCAACGGCCGGGTCTATCATCAGCGGGCCGCCGCCCCGCCGGTCAACTTGGCCAACCACTTCCTGGAATGCTGCAAGCTTAACCGCTATCTGACCGTCGCCGACGGCCATCGCTTCGTCATTACCGAGGATTTCGCGCGCAACATCGCGATCCCCGCCGACGCGGCGGCCATGGCGGCGATCTATTCCCGCGACAAGCTGGTCGCCCAGGCGGCGATCCTGCCGCTCGGCCAGTTGGCCAAGAAGCTGAAGAAAAAGCGCGACCGTGACGCCTATGAGCGCCTGTTCTCGCTGATCGAGGACCAGGCCCTGGACGAGCGGGTGCGCGACAGCGCCCATACCTTGCTGGAAAAAGGCTTCCGCGAGGCCGAAATCAAATCCATCGAGGCCGAACTGAACGATCAGATGAGCCCCGCCCGGGCGCGCTATCGCGATTTCCTCGACCATGTCCGGCGCATGATGGATGGCGCCATGACGCCGGCGGCGTTCGTCGAGGAATTCAAGGCCTTCACCGCCGATGTCGCCGGGCGCCTGGATTTCGGCATCTACAGCTTCTGCCTGGACCGTCTGTTCGGCAGCCTGCGGATTCCGGCGGCGGTCAAACAGCTATTGGTCGGCGAACTGCTGGTGTTTCCGCCGCTGGTGCGGCGCGAACTGCTGACCAATATCCTGGTGTTTCCCGGTCAGACCGAAGATCTGAAGCGCTTCGTCAAGAACACGGTGCTGGCCGAACTGGGCCGTTCCGTCGCGGTCGAGATCGAATTGCTGGAAGCCTACCGGATGCGCCGCATCACCCTGGACGATCTGGCCGGCACGGCCTGATCCCCGTTAGCACGCGTCACCCGTTGGGCAGCTTGCCCTTGGGGTAGAGCCGGTTGACGTGGCCCATCTTGCGGCCGGGCCGGGCTTCGGCCTTGCCGTAAAGGTGCAGGCGGGCCCCCGGGTCGGCCAAAAGATCGGGCCAGCCGTTCACGGCATCGCCGATCAGGTTCTTCATGACCGCGTCGTGGTGGCAATCGATCGACCCCAGCGGCAGGCCACAGACCGCCCGCACCAGTTGTTCAAACTGGCTGGTGGCGCAGGCATCCATGGTCCAATGGCCGGAATTGTGGGGCCGGGGCGCCATTTCGTTGACCAGGATGCGCTGATCCCGGGTGACGAACATCTCGACCGCCAACAGGCCGACAAGGTCCAACGCATCGGCCAGATCGTGGGCGATGGCCACGGCCTGATCGGCCAGGCCGTCCGGCAGACGGGCCGGGGCCATGGTGGTGTCCAGGATATGGTTGACGTGGCGGTTTTCGACCGCCGGATAGGTCCCCCAGCCGCCGTGGGGGGAGCGGGCGGTGATCACGGAAATCTCGCAGTCCAAATCGACGAAGGCTTCGAGGATGCCGATCTCGGCGCCCATTTCCGCCCAGGCGGCGTCGTAATCGCAATCGGGGGCGATCAGCACCTGGCCTTTGCCGTCGTATCCCATGCGTGACGTCTTGAGCACGGCCGGGCGGCCGATCTCGTCCGCCGCCTTGGCCAGGTCGCCGGCCGAGGCGACCCGCCGGTAGGGCGTGGTCGGCGCCGTCTTGTTGATGAATTCCTTTTCCAGAAGTCGATCCTGGGCGATGGCCAGGCATTGCGGGCCGGGCCGCACCAGGGCGTGATCGGCCAGGAATTCGGCGCTGTCCGCCGGCACGTTCTCGAACTCGAAGGTCACCACGTCGACGGCTTCGGCGAAGGATTTCAGGGCGGCGCGGTCCTGATAATCGGCGATGGTCGCCGCCGCCGATACCTGAATGCCCGGCGAATCCGTTTCCGGCGTGAAGATGTGGCAGCGATAGCCGAGCCGGGCCGCCGCCAGGGCGGTCATGCGGCCAAGCTGGCCGCCGCCCATAATGCCGATGGTGCTGCCGGGCGGCAGCGGATGGACGGAACGAGGAGCCATGGTCAGCAGCCTTTGGGATCGTCCGTGGGGACGTCGGCGACGGAGGCCGTCTGTTTGGCGCGGAAACCGTCGAGCGCGGCGGCCACGCCGTCGTCCATCAGGGCGATCACGGCGGCGGCCAGCAGGCCCGCGTTCTTGGCCCCCGGCTTGCCGACGGCCAGGGTGCCGACGGGCACGCCGCCCGGCATCTGAACGATCGACAGCAGGGAATCCATGCCCTTCAGGGCTTTGCTTTCCACCGGCACGCCGAACACGGGCAGCGGCGTCAGCGCCGCCGCCATGCCGGGCAGGTGGGCGGCCCCGCCGGCGCCGGCGATGATCGCCTTCAGCCCGCGGCCGCGGGCCGCCTTGGCATAGTCGTACAGGCGGTCGGGCGTGCGATGGGCGGAGACGATGCGGGTTTCGTGCGGGACGCCGAGTTCGGTCAGCACATCCGCCGCATGGCGCATGGTGTCCCAGTCCGACTGACTGCCCATGATGATGCCGACCAGGGGGGTGTCGGCGGCCGATTGCGGCATGTTGAGACCTCGCTTCCGGTGAAGGCCGCATCGGTGGCCTTCGGGTGACGGGAAGCGCGTCATTATATGGCCAGCCACGGCCACCGCAAGAGTTCAAATATCCTTGAAACGTAAGGCTTTATTAACAATATAAAGGTAATCTAATGTGACAGCAGTCCGTTTGTTCGCCAAGAATGGCGACCTGGAAGGGAGACCCGGCATGGATGTCAACCAGGCCGCCCCCGTCCAGCCGGTAGGACCTGGCGGAGGGCACGGCGGCGGCGCCGGCCCGGGCGGCGGCAAGAAAGAAGACCACCACGAAGAGCAGGCCAAGAACGGCCATTCGGAACCGGCCATCAACGTGTCGGGCCTTCTGTCCATGGAAGGCCTGACGCCGGAGGCCCAGCATGCCATCGAGCGCATGGCGTCCGAGCTCGAACCCCTGCGCCGGCAGCTTGTTCATGCCCAGGAGGAATTGGCCGAGGCTCGCGCCAACGAATTCCGCGATGCCGTGGTGCCGGCGTTGAACCGGCGGGGGGTGATGGCCGAGATGGAAAAGCTGATCCATCGCCTGGGCCATATCGAAGCGCGGCCGGCGCTGATCCTGGTTCATCTCGCCAACGGCGACGATATCCGCCGGGCCCATGGCCTCGCGGTGTTGGACCAGGCCCTGCGCCTGACCTGCGACGTGCTGGGATCGGACAGCCATCAGGCCATGGTCATGGGCAGCCTGGGCGGCAACGATTTCGCGATGGTGGTGCTGGAAGACGGGATCGAGGGCGCGCGGCGCAAGGCCGGTGAGCTTGAGGCGGCGCTGCGCGCCACCCATACGGCCGAGGGTCTTTTCCTCGAGGCGCGCACGGGCGTGGCCTTGCTGGAACCGGGCATGACCGCCGAGGCGGCGGTCACCGCCGCCGACCGCAATCTGCGCTAAGGCGCCGGTACGTGCTCTAGGGCGAAGGTCCAGGCTTTACAGTCCCCTCCGCGTTAACTACAACACGGGCCAACACGCATGTATCGCCGCGCCGTGGGCGGCGGCGCGCGTGCGCCGAGGGCGCTTAACCGCTTCCGGGCGCACGAAACCCGCATTCCGAAAGATGTGACATGACAGAATTCGATGGCGTCGCGATGGCGCTTGGCCAGGCGTTGAGCAAACGCGGCTATACCGTCCTGACCCCCGTACAGACCGCGATCCTGGCGCCGGAACTCCGGGATGCGGACGTTCTGGTGTCGGCCCAGACCGGATCGGGCAAGACCGTGGCCTTCGGTCTGTCGCTGGCGCCGACCTTGTTGGCGGGCGAAGACCGCTTCGGGCGGGCGGCGGAGCCGCTGGCCCTGGCCGTGGCGCCGACGCGGGAACTGGCGCTTCAGGTCAAACGCGAACTGGACTGGCTGTACGAGATGACGGGCGCCGTCTCGGCCTCCTGCATCGGCGGCATGGACATGGGGGGCGAACGCCGGGCCCTCAACAAAGGGGCCCATATCGTCGTCGGCACGCCGGGCCGCCTGCGCGATCATATCGAGCGCGGATCTCTCAATGTCTCCGGTCTGCGCGCCGTGGTGCTGGACGAGGCCGACGAGATGCTCGACCTGGGCTTCCGCGAGGATCTTGAATTCATTCTCGACGCCGCCCCGGCGGACCGCCGCACCCTGATGTTTTCCGCCACCGTGCCGCGCAGCATCGCGACCCTGGCCAAGCGCTATCAGCGCAACGCCGTGCGCGTCGCGACGACGGAGGAACAGAAACAGCACCTCGACATCGAATACCGCGCCCTGGCCGTGGCCCCCAACGACCGGGAAAACGCCATCATCAACCTGCTGCGCTATTACGATGCCAAAAGTGCCCTGGTGTTTTGCGCGACCCGCGCGACGGTCAACCACATGACCAGCCGCTTCGCCAACCGGGGGTTCTCCGTCGTCGCCTTGTCGGGGGAGTTGAGCCAGAACGAGCGCACCCACGCGCTCCAGGCCATGCGCGACGGCCGCGCCCGGGTCTGCATCGCCACCGACGTGGCGGCGCGCGGCATCGATCTGCCCGATCTGGAACTGGTGATCCACGCCGACATCCCGAAGACCCGGGAAACCCTGCTGCACCGAAGCGGCCGCACGGGCCGCGCCGGGCGCAAGGGCGTCAGCGCCCTGATCGTGCCGCACAACCTGCGCTACCGCACGGAGCGCCTGCTGGACAGCGCCAATCTCGAGGCGACCTGGGCCAAGGCGCCGTCGGCCGACGAGATTCTGGCCCGCGACCGTGAGCGCGTCCTTACCGACCCGGCCCTGAGCGAGCCCCTGAACGACGAGGAGCAGGCCTTCGCGACGGAGCTTCTCAGCCGTTACAGCGCGGAGCAGATCGCCGGCGCCTTCATGCGCCAGCAGATGGCCGGCATGTCGGCGCCCGAGGAACTGCTGGATACGGGCCCGTCGGACCGCTTGGCGGAGCGCAAGGAATCCCGCCGCGACGCCTTCAAGGGCGGCGTGTGGTTCTCGTTGTCCGTCGGCCACAAACAGAATGCCGAGCCGCGCTGGCTGCTGCCCATGCTGTGCCGCGCCGGCCATATGACCAAGCGGGAGATCGGCGCCATCCGCATCTTCAATACGGAAACCTTCGTCGAACTGAGCGCCGATTGCGCCGACCGCTTCGTCGAGGAACTGGGTTCCGACATGACCATGGAAAAGACGATCCGCGTGGCGCGGGTCGACGGCCTGCCGGACATGCCGGCCGACGGAGGCCGCGAACAGCGCGGCAAGACCTATCAGGGCGACAAGCCGGCCTGGAACCCGCAAGCCGGCGCGCGTGGCGAGGCGCCCAAGAAGAAAAAGTTCTCGCGCCGCGAGGACGCCCGCGCGGATGCGCTGAACGACGACCGCCCGCCGGCCGGTGACCGCCCGCAAAAGCCCCAGGGCGACAAACCCTGGGACGGGGGCGGCAAGAAGGCCAAGGGCAAGAAGACCTACAAGGTGAAGAAGCCCCACCGGGGCCAGGCCCCCGGCGGCGGAAACCCGGCCGGGAACGCCCCGATCAAGCGCAAGAAGCCGAAAAAACACGCCGACTAGGCGCCCTTACTCACTCACATCGGAATCCATCACCTTGTTACGACCCTTATTCGCCGCTCTCGCGGATTGCTTTTCCGTTGCCGATTGGAAAGGCGACGGATCACCGGCCCATCTGCTCGCGCGCATCAAGACGGAACTTTTGTCTGGCCTGACCGTGTCCCTGGCCCTGGTGCCCGAGGCCGTGGCTTTCGCCTTCGTCGCGGGGGTCCATCCCCTGGTCGGGCTTTACGCGGCCTTCCTGGTCGGCCTGATCACCGCCGTCATCGGCGGCCGGCCCGGCATGATTTCCGGCGCCACCGGGGCGCTTGCCGTGGTTATGGTGGCCCTGGTCGCCAGCCACGGGGTCGAATACCTGTTCGCCACGGTCGTGCTGATGGGCCTTCTCCAGATCGCCGCCGGGCTGCTGCGCCTGGGCAAGTTCATCCGCCTGGTGCCGCATCCGGTGATGATGGGCTTCGTCAACGGCCTGGCCATCGTCATCTTCCTGGCCCAATTGACGCAGTTCCAGGTGCCGGGGCCCGACGGGGCCAAGGTCTGGATGACCGGCTGGCCGCTCGCCGTCATGCTGGGTCTGGTTGC
Source organism: Thalassospiraceae bacterium LMO-SO8 (assembly GCA_031655335.1). Lineage (NCBI taxonomy): Bacteria > Pseudomonadati > Pseudomonadota > Alphaproteobacteria > Rhodospirillales > Thalassospiraceae > Thalassospiraceae bacterium LMO-SO8. The sequence goes on from CP134226.1 coordinate 2,844,977, forward strand.
GCTGACCATGGCGATCATCTGGGTGATGCCGAAGATCACCGCCGTCATTCCCGCACCCCTCGCGGGTATCGCCGTGGTCGCGGCCATCGTCATCGGCTTCGGTATCGACGTGCCCCGGGTCGGCGACCTGGCGACCATCAAGGGCGGGCTGCCTGACTTCCACATCCCCATGGTGCCGCTGACCCTGGAAACCCTGAAAATCATCATCCCCTACGCGGTGATCCTGGCCGCCATCGGCCTGATCGAGAGCCTTTTGACCCTCAACCTTGTCGGTGAAATCACCGGCAAGCGCGGCGGGGCGTCCCAGGAATGCGTCGCTCAGGGCCTGGCCAACACGGTCACCGGGTTTTTCGGCGGCATGGGTGGGTGTGCGATGATCGGACAGTCCATGATCAACGTGCAGTCCGGCGGGCGCACGCGCCTGTCGGGGATTTCGGCGGCGCTGTTTCTGCTCGCCTTTATCCTGGTCGCGTCCAGCCTGATCGAACAGATTCCCCTGGCCGCCCTGGTCGGGGTCATGTTCATGGTCGTCATCGGTACCTTCGCCTGGCAGAGCTTCCTGATCCTGCGTCGCATTCCCCTGACCGACGCCCTGGTCATGGGGCTGGTCACGGTCGTCACCGTGTTCAGCGACCTGGCCGTCGCCGTGGTCGTCGGCGTGATCGTGTCGGCCTTGGCCTATGCCTGGAACAACGCGACGCGCATTCACGCCAAGACCCACGAGACGCCCGAGGGCGGCAAGGTCTATCAGATCGAGGGGCCGCTGTTCTTCGGCTCGACCGACGGGTTCGACGAGCTGTTCAAGCCCGAAACCGATCCCGGCCTGGTCATTATCGACTTCATGAACAGCCGCGTCGTCGACCATTCGGCCCTACAGGCCATCGAAGCCCTGGCCCAGAAGTACGAATCCCAGGGCAAGACCCTGCAACTGCGCCACCTGTCCAGGGACTGCCACCAGCTTCTCAGCCGCGCCGGTCAGTTGATGCTGGATTCCGACGATGACCCCAATTACGGCGTCGCCGTCGACTATTTCGTGAAAACCGGTAGTCTGGGCGGCGCCCACTGACCTTTGTCGTTCCGACGCCGCCGAGGGCCGTTTATGATTGCCTTACGCATCCTGTCCCTGCTTGCCCTGTTGATGTCAGGAGCCGCCATGGCCGCCGACGCCCCCAAGACGACCGCCCATGATTTCGCCTTCACCGCCATCGACGGCACCCCGCTGCCGTTGAAATCCTTCGCGGGCAAGGCGGTGCTGGTCGTCAACACGGCGTCGCGATGCGGGTTCACGCCGCAATACACGGCGTTGCAGGACCTGTGGACCCGCTACCGCGACAAGGGTTTCGTGCTGCTGGGCGTGCCGTCCAACGATTTCGGCGGGCAGGAACCGGGCACGGCGGCGGAGATCAAGGAATTCTGCGAGGTGAATTTCAGCGTCGATTTCCCGCTGACGGAAAAGGTCGCGGTCACGGGCGACGGCGCCCATCCGTTTTATGCCTGGGCGGGCAAGGAATTGGGCGCCCTGGCCAAGCCGCGCTGGAATTTCCACAAATACCTGATCGCGCCGGACGGGCGGTTGGTCGACTGGTTCTCGACACCAACCTCGCCGACCGCGCCCAGGGTTCTCAAAGCCGTCGAGGCTGCTCTGGCCGGGGCACGCTGAGACCGCCCCCCCGGGTCAGGCCGTGCCGCGCCCGACATGGGGAAAGGTCATGCATACTTCCGTGCCGGTCCGCACTTCGCTGGTGATCGTGATCGTGCCGCCGTGGGCTTCCACCAGACCGCTGGCGATGGACAGCCCGAGACCCGATCCATCGTGTTTGCGGGCCAGGACGTTGCCGATCTGGTAAAACGGGCGGGCGACCTCGTCCAGCTTGTCGGGGGGAATGCCGATGCCGGTATCGCGGATGCAAATTTCGACCGCCAGTTCGGTTTCCCGGGCCGAAATGAAGATGTGGCCGCCAGGCGGGGTGAACTTGATCGCATTCGACAGGATGTTGCTCATGACCTGGGTGAGCGCCCTGGGGTCGGCGTCGATGGTCAGGTCGTCGCCGATGTCGCCGAATTCCAGGATGATGCCGCTGTCCGCGATGGCCGTGTTGATCATCTTAAGGACTCCGGAAACCTCTTCCCGAATATTCAGGGTTTCGATGTCCAGATCGTATTGCCCCGCCTCGATGCGGGACAGGTCGAGAATGTCGCGGACCAGGCTCAGCATGTGAAGGCCGGCTGATCGCACATCCTTCAGGTATTCCGCCTGTTTGCCGTGGACGGGTCCGGCGACGCCGCCGAGCATGGCGTCCGTGAAGCCGATGATCGCGTTCAAGGGGGTGCGGAATTCATGGCTCATGACGGCCAGGAACCGGCTTTTCGCCTGGTTGGCCTCGACGGCGGACTCCAGCGCTTCTTGCAGGCGGTTGGCATCCTCGATCTGTTGCGTGATGTCGGAACCGATGCCCCGGTAACCGGCAAAGACGCCGTCCGGCGTGAACACGGCCTTGCCGCTGAGCCGGATCGTCCGCACGCCCCCCGCGGGCACGGCGATCCGGCATACGAAATCGCGGAAGTTGCGGCGTTCGCGGACATCCTTCTCATGCTGCCATCGGTCCTTGGTCGACATGTCGGCGAGGAGTTCCCAAACGGACCGGCCAAGGAAGTGGGAGGGCGGCAGGCCCAGGTTGTCCTGCACAGTGCCGCTGATGAAGGTAAACGTCAGGTCTGGTCCCTTTTCCCAGAACCAGTCGGATGCGGCCTCGGCGAAGTCCTGGAAGCGATCCCGCAAAAGCTGTAGTTCGGCCGTTGTCTGCTGTCGGTCCTTTTCCTGCCGGTAAGCGTTGACCAGGCCGGCGATCTGCGCCGGCAGCCGGGCGAAGGAGTCCGTGCCCTTGACCAGATAGTCGTTGGCGCCATGTTTGATGGCTTCGACGGCGTCGGATTCCGACCCGTTGCCGGTCAGCACGATGATCGGGATGTTGCCGTCCAGGCTGCGCACGAAGCGGACCAAATCGACGCCCGAACCTTCGGGAATGTTCAGGTCGGTGACGATGGCGTCGAAGGTGTCTTTCTCGAACATCGCCATCGCTTCGCGACAGTTGGTGTGCCACTGGGGAGAGACATCGGTGTTCTGGCGCGAAAACTGGCGCAGGGCGAGCCGGTAATCGTTCTCGTCGTCCTCGACAAAGAACAGGGAGATGCCCGTGGGTTCGGGAGCGACTGTGTCAGAATGCATGGCCATCTCTCGGAAAATGGTTGGTCCGCGCCCAATAATCGATAAGCCGTTCGCTCATGCGGCCCAGGTCCTGGGACCGCACGGGTTTGATCAGGTAACTGTTGGCGCCCAGGTCATAGGCCAGTTTCACGTCGGTCGGGTCCGAGGACGATGTCAGGATCACGACCGGAATCCGCCGTGTCCGGTGGTCCTCCTTCAGGGCCTTGAGCACGGCATGGCCATCGAGCTTGCGTAGCTTGAGATCCAACAGAATGCAGGTCGGCCGGCTTTCGGTCGGGCCGCGGGCGTCGTCACCCGAAGGCAGCAGATGGGACAGGGCCTCGTCGCCGTCCTGAAGGACCTGGATGTCGACATCCGGCGCCGCGCCGGACAGAGCGCGCTTCAACAGCGTCGCGTCGGCGGGTTCGTCCTCGATGATCAGGAATTTGTCCTTCACGGGTTGGTTTCCTTGTTCATGTCTGATCCGGACGGCGGGGTCAGTCGCCGCGCCGCAACGGCAGGAGTACCGTCACGGTCGTTCCCTTGCCGACTTCGGACGCCAGCTCGATTGTTCCCTGATGAACCTCGATACCCTTTTTGACGATGGCCAGGCCGATGCCCGTGCCGGGGTATGATTTCCGGTCGTGCAGCCGGTGGAATATTTGAAAGATTTTCTGAAAACAGTTCTCCGGAATGCCGATGCCGTTGTCGGCGACGCTGACTTCCAGCATCCCCGGCCGCTTGCGGCCCGTGATGCGGACCCGGGGCGCGGCATCCGGCCGGGTGAACTTGAGGGCGTTCATGATCAGGTTCTGGAACACGCTGTTCAGGGTCGGCCTATGGGCCTCGATGGTGTCCCATTCGCCCGCCATGATGACCTCGGCCTTGCGGGACGTAATCTCGTGATCCAGGGTGGCCAGAATCTGCCCGATAAAGGTCTCCAAATGCACCTGTTTGAACAGCAGGTCGTCGCGCCCGATGCGGCTGTAGTCCAGCAGATCGTCGATCATCTGACCCATGCGGGTCGCCGACTCCGCGATATGGTCCAGGTATTCGCCGGCCTCCGGCACCAGGGTGTCGCCATAGTCCTCGACCAGGGCCATGGAAAACCCCTCTATGGCGCGCAACGGGGCCTTCATGTCGTGGGCGACCGAATAGGCGAAGGCCGCCAGTTCGTCGACGCTGCGCTTGATCGCCAGTTCGGCGTCCTTGCGCTCCGTGATGTCGCGCACGATGCCGACGAAAACCGGCTTGCCGTCCTGCAACGCCTCGCCGACGGACAGTTCCATGGGAAAGGTGCTGCCGTCCTTGCGCTGACCCATGACCTCGCGCCCGATGCCGATGATCTTGCGTTCGCCCGTGGTCCGGTAATTGGCCATGTAGCCGTCGTGTTCGCCGTGGTAGGGCGGCGGCATCAGCATCTTCACGTTCTCGCCGATCACCTCGTCGGCGGAATAGCCGAACAGGCGCTGGCAGGCCGGGTTGAAGATCTGAATGCGGGCCGAAGCATCGATGATGATGACCCCGTCGACGGCCGTGTCGATGACCGCGCGGATGCGTTCCTCGCTTTCGCGCAGGTTCATTTCGGCGGCCTTGCGTTCCGAGATGTCGCGGATGATGCCGACGAAGATTCTGGCGTCGTCGTGGATGGCCTCGCCGACGGACAGTTCCATGGGAAAGGTCGATCCGTCCTTGCGCTGGCCCGTGACCTCGCGCCCGATGCCGATGATCTTGCGCTGTCCGGTGCGGTAATAATTGGCGAGATAGCCGTCGTGCTCTTCCCGATAGGGCGTCGGCATCAGGATATTCACGTTGTTGCCGAGGGCTTCTTCGGCCGAGTATCCGAACAGCCGTTCGCAGGCCAGATTGAACGACTGTATCCGTCCGGCATCATCCATGATGATGATGCCGTCAACAGCCGTGGACAGAACAACGCTCAGGCGGTCGGGAGTGTCCGCGTTTTGATCAAGGTCGCCTGCCGTCTTCGCCTCCCGTGCGTTGGAACCCAGCCAGACCTCTCGAAGCGGCATTTTTTTGGTTCCCGAAGTCGTTACCACGAACCGCTTCGGTTGCGCTTTAGGGCGCGCTTATCCGTGAATTGAATACCTGTGCGACGGGCTTGGTCAATACGCCGTTGGTCCGGGTTGACCCGAATGTGAATGGATTCCAGGCGAATTGCATCCGATTGTATGCAGGCGCGGCAAAATGCGGGGGGCGGCCGACCGGAACGGGATCAGGCGATGATGTCGGGCAGCAGCTGATCCTCAAGCGACGCGATCTCGTCCTTCAGGATCAGTTTGCGCTTTTTCAGGCGCTGCAACTTGATCTGGTCGAAGGGTGGGGAATCGGCCAGATGACTGATGGCCTCGTCCAGGTCGCGGTGTTCGACCTTCAATTCCTCTAGCCTGCGGCGTAACGCGTCCTGCTCGTCCATGGTGCTCCGTGGGGGAATTGGCCGCTGAACCCGCGGCGACGGCTGTTTCCGTCCACCCGTCTTTCGTGATACCAGAATGATCTTCGATCCTATAGACGCCACGCTGCCGGAATCCAAGAGGGCCGACGCAATGAAACGCCTGGGGCTGCTGACCAGCGGCGGTGACTGCGCCGGATTGAACGCCGCCATCCGCGCCGTGGTGAAGCGCGCGGTGACCGGCCATGGGGCCGAGGTCGTGGGGATTCTCCAGGGCACCAAGGGCCTGATGGAGCGGCCGGTGAAGGCGCGGCCGCTCGACCTCGCCATCTTCACCGGCGATATCCTGCGCCAGGGCGGCACCATGCTGGGCACCATCAACACGGGAAATCCCTTCGCCTTTCCGGACGGGCAGGGCGGAATTTCCGACCGTTCCGCCGAGGTTTTGGCCGGCATCCGGGGGCTCGGCCTGGATGCGTTGATCGGCATCGGCGGCGACGGCTCCATGCGGATTCTCAAGCGTCTGGCCGATCAGGGAAACCTGCCCTTCGTCGGCATTCCCAAGACCATCGACAACGACGTGCCGGGCACGGAAATGTGCATCGGCTACCACACCGCCGTGGCCACGGCGGTGGAGGCCCTTGACCGCCTGCAACCCACGGCGGCCAGCCACCAGCGCGTCATGGTGCTGGAGGTCATGGGCCGCGACGCGGGCCATATCGCGCTGGCGGCCGGCATCGCCGGCGGGGCCGACGTGATCCTGATCCCGGAAATTCCCTATGACGCGGCGGCCATCGCGGCCAAGCTCGCGTCCGTCGCCCGGGAAGGCCGCAACCATGCGCTGGTCGTCTGCGCCGAGGCGGCGAAACCCGTCGGCGGCCATGTCGAAACCCGTCCCGACCCGGGCGGCACGGTGCATTACGGCGGCGCCGGACAGGTCGTGGGCGCCGAGATCGCGCGGGCCACGGGGGCCGATGTGCGGGTCACCGTGCTGGGCCATGTGCAGCGCGGCGGCATGCCGACCAGCATCGACCGCCTGTTGGCCTCGGCCTTCGGCGTGCATGCGGTGGACCTGGCGGCGGCGGGGAAAACGGGGCGCATGGTCGGCTGGCGGGGTGGGGATACCATCGACACGGCGCTCCAGGACCTGGCCGACGGGCCGCGCTGCGTCGATCTCGAGGGCTCCCAGGCGCGCACGGCGCGGGGCCTCGGCATCTGCCTCGGCGACCGCTGATCCAGACAGGGGTAAAGATCGGAAATTTCCCTAGGAAAATTCACCGAACTGGATGAACGGCCCTGAATTCAGGGGGTTATGGCCGCGACATAATCTGTCGTTCTGGGGGCGTCAGGTTTATTTTTGTTCCAATTTCAGCTACCATGACAGTGTCGTGACAATCGTGCTTGATAAGGGCCGTCGATGGTCTGACGGCCCATCATTGAGGAAGGAGTTCGTCAATATGAGTCTTGAACAACGGTTGGAAGCCTTAAAGGTACGTCATTCAACGCTGGAAGACCTGATCAACCAGGAAAGCTCAAGACCTCTCCCCGACGACATTGAAATACACGCCCTCAAGAAGGAAAAACTCAGGATCAAAGACGAAATGGCGGGTATCGCCACCCGGCACTAACGGGCGGCGGCGCGGGCGCGCGGATGGACGCCGGGGTTAGGCCGGCGGCCACATCCCGCTGCGAAGCGCTTCACACATTCGGGGAACACAAGACGCGGCAGCCTGGGAGGGCTGCCGCGTTTTTGTATGATTGGATCGGCGCCGCGCGGCCTTTGATGCGGTTAACGCGACCCTCCCCGATACGCCCCCCCCGCCTTCGCGGGAATGACGTTCAGGCGTCCGCCGCCGCTTCCCTTAATTTGAATTTCTGGATTTTACCCGTCGACGTCTTCGGCAATTCGCCGAACACCACGTGTTTCGGGCATTTGTAGTGGGCCAGGTTGTCGCGGCAGAACTGGATGATGTCCTCGACCGTCGGCGCCGGCACGCCGGCTTTCAGTTCCACGAAGGCGCAGGGCGTCTCGCCCCATTTGTCGTCGGGCTTGGCGACCACGGCGGCGGTCAGCACCGCCGGGTGCTTGTACAGCACGCCCTCGACCTCGATCGACGAGATGTTCTCGCCGCCCGAGATGATGATGTCCTTGGACCGATCCTTGAGCTGGATATAGCCGTCGGGATGCATGACCCCCAGGTCGCCGGAATGGAACCAGCCGCCGGCCAGGGACTTTTTCGTGGTCTCCGGGTTCTTCAGGTAGCCCTTCATGACGATGTTGCCCTGGAACATGGCCTCGCCCATGGTCTCGCCGTCGGCGGGCACGGGCTCCATGGTGTCCGGGTCGATGATTTGCAGGTCGTTGAGCGCGTGATAGGGCACGCCCTGGCGGGATTTCTTCTGGGCCTGTTCCTCGATCGGAAGCGCATCCCATTCCGGATGCCAGGCGCACATCACGGCGGGGCCGTATGTTTCCGTCAGGCCGTAGGCATGGGTGACCTCGATGCCCTCGCGCTGCATGGCTTCCAGGGTCGCGGCCGGGGGCGGGGCGGCGGCGGCCATGAACTTGACCTTGTGGTCGAAGGGTTTCTTCTCAGCCGCGGTGGCATTGACCAGGAAGCTCATGACGATGGGGGCGCCGCACATATGGGTGACCTTGTGCAGGGCGATGGCGTCGTAAATGTTGGCGCCCGTAACCCGGCGCAGGCAGATGTTGGTGCCGGCCAATGCGGCGATGGTCCAGGGAAAGCACCAGCCGTTGCAATGGAACATGGGCAGGGTCCAGAGATAGACCGGATGATGCGCCATGTTCCAGCCGACGGCGTTGGAAACCGCGTTCAGATAGGCCCCCCGATGGTGGTAGACCACGCCCTTGGGGTCGCCCGTGGTGCCCGAGGTATAGTTGAGCGAGATCGCCTGCCATTCGTCCTGGGGCAGGTCCCACGGGAAATCGCCATCGCCTTCGGCCAGCAGGCTTTCATAATCGGTTTCGCCCAGGGTGACATGCTCGTGCCCAGCCTCGCTGTCGACGATGTCGATCACCGGAATGTCGCGGCCGATCAGGGCGAGCGCCGCCTTCACCGTCGGCGCGAATTCCGTGTCGGTCAGCAGCAGTTTGGCCTCGCCGTGGTTGAGGCAAAACGCGATGGCTTCGGCGTCCAGGCGCACGTTGAGGGTGTTGATGACCGCCCCCGCCATGGGCACGGCGAAGGTCGCTTCGTACATCTCGGGCGTATTGGCGCCCATGATGGCGACCGTGTCCAGATGGCCGATGCCCCGCTTGGACAAGGCGGAGGCAAGCTTTCTCACCCGCGTATAGGTCTCGCCCCAGGTGAAGCGCTTGGCCCCGTGCACGACCGACGGATGGTCGGGATAGACGCGGGCCGCCCGCTTCAGAAACGTGTTGGGCGACAGGGGGGTATGGTTGGCGCGAACGGCGTCGAGGGCACGTTCGTACATATTGACTTCGCTCAAGGCAGCCTCCGGCAAAACCGTTATGTTCGGGCCTGTTCGTTGACCGCGGACCTAGGGGTCAATGTGCCACAAAGCACCTTGGCAAAAAACGCTGTTTTGGCCCACACTGCCCAGATAAACGCCGCCGCCCCGGGACTAGGTATCTGAGACTGGGGACAGGTCGGCATAACGGCCAAAGCGCTGACTTAAAGGGAGGTTCCACCGATGACCAATGCCTATGATGCCGCCTATGCGCGCTCTCTCGACGATCCCGACGGTTTCTGGGGCGAGGCGGCGGAGGCCCTGGTTTGGACCAGGAAGTGGGACAAGGTGCTGGACGGCAGCGCCGCCCCCATCTACCGCTGGTTCACGGGCGGTGAGTTGAACACCTGCTACAACTGTCTGGACCGCCATGTCGACGAGGGCAATGGGGCCCGCACGGCGCTGATCTACGACAGCCCCGTCACCGGCGGCACACAGCGCAAGTACAGCTACCTGCAACTGCGGGACGAGGTCGCGACCTTCGCGGGCGTGCTGGCGGCGCAAGGCGTGGGCAAGGGCGACCGGGTCATCATCTACATGCCCATGGTGCCGGAAGCGGCCATCGCCATGCTGGCCTGCGCGCGCCTGGGCGCGATTCATTCCGTGGTGTTCGGCGGGTTCGCCTCGAACGAATTGGCCGTGCGCATCGACGACGCGGCGCCCAAGGCCATCGTCAGCGCGACCTGCGGGATCGAGGTCAACCGGGTGCTTGAATACATGCCGCTCCTGAAAGGGGCCATCGACATCGCCAAGCACAAGCCGGACACGGTGATCATCCTCTCGCGCCCGGAATGCGAGGTGGATTTGGCATCCTACGGCTATCTCGACTGGGCCACGGAGGCGGCCAAGGCGGCCCCCCACGACTGCGTACCCGTCAAGGCGACGGACCCGCTTTATATCCTCTATACCTCGGGCACCACGGGTGAGCCCAAGGGCGTGGTGCGCGACAACGGCGGCCATGCGGTGGCGCTGAAATGGTCGATGAAGAACGTCTATGACGCGGACCCGGGCGACGTCTACTGGGCGGCCTCCGACGTCGGCTGGGTGGTCGGCCATTCCTACATCGTCTACGCGCCCCTGCTGCATGGCTGCACGACGATCCTGTACGAGGGCAAGCCCGTGGGCACGCCCGACGCGGGGGCGTTCTGGCGGGTCATCGCCGACCACAAGGTGAAGATCCTGTTCACGGCGCCCACGGCCTTCCGCGCGATCAAGAAGGAAGACCCCGAGGGCGCGCTTCTGAAGAAATACGACATGTCGTCGTTCAAGATGCTGTTCCTGGCCGGCGAACGGACCGATCCGCCGACCCTGGAATGGGCCGAAAAGACCCTGGGCGTGCCGGTCATCGACCATTGGTGGCAGACGGAAACGGGCTGGGCCATCGCGTCCAACTGCATGGGCCTGCACCGCTTCCCGGTCAAGGCGGGCTCGCCGACCAAGCCGTGTCCGGGCTGGAACGTTCAGGTTCTCAACGAGGAAACCCACGAGCCGGTGAAGGCGGGGGAAATCGGCGCCATCTGCGTCAAGCTGCCGATGCCGCCGTCCAGCCTGCCGACCCTGTGGAACGCCGACAAGCGGTTCCGCGAGGCCTATCTCAACGAATATCCCGGCTATTACAAAACCGCCGACGCCGGCGTGTTCGACGAGGACGGCTATATCTCGATCATGGCGCGCACGGACGACATCATCAACGTGGCCGGGCACCGCCTGTCCACGGGCGGGATGGAGGAGGTCCTGGCCGCCCATCCCGACGTCGCCGAATGCGCCGTGATCGGTGTTGCCGACGAATTGAAGGGCCAGTTGCCCGTGGGCTTCCTGGTGCTCAAGGCCGGGGTGACCAAGGATGCGGCCGAGGTCGTCAACGAGGTCGTGCAGCTTGTCCGCCAGAAGATCGGCCCCGTCGCCGCCTTCAAGCAGGCGACGGTGGTGCCGCGCCTGCCCAAGACCCGGTCAGGCAAGATTCTGCGCGGCACCATGCAGAAGATCGCCGACAACGAACAATGGAAGATGCCCGCGACCATCGACGACCCGGCGATCCTGGACGAGATCACTGGCGCGCTGGAAGATATCGGCTACGGCAAGTCACGCAGGGATTAAGCACGTTCTGGACAATAACTTATTCGCACCTGGGCCATTGAGGCCCGGTGCCGGATGAGGCATGGTGCGGGCAACGGGCGGTTGTTCGCCGCTTGAGGGTGCGCCGCGCCCGCATCACCAACAAAATTTCGAGGAATCCGACCATGTATAATGATGTCTTGCTGTTCATTGACGGTGAGTGGACCAAGGCGGCCGCGGGCCGCACGATGCCGATCGAAAACCCGGCCACGGGCGAGGTTATCGGCACTGTCGCCCATGCGGAACAGGCGGACCTGGACCGCGCCCTTGAGGCGGCGGACAAGGGCTTCAAGGCTTGGCGCCAGGTCTCGGCCTTCGACCGCGCCAAGGTGTTGCGCAAGGCGGCGGACCTGCTGCGTGAACGGGCCGACAAGATCGCCCCCCTGATGACCCTGGAACAGGGCAAGACCCTGCCGGAAGCCAAGGGCGAGATCCTGGTCGCCGCCGACGTCACCGATTGGAACGCCGAGGAAGCGCGCCGCACCTACGGCCGCATCATCCCGGCCCGCGCCGGCAACGTCTATCAGATGGTGATCAAGGAGCCCGTGGGCCCCGTCGCCGCCTTCACGCCGTGGAACTTCCCCATCAACCAGGCCGTGCGCAAGATCGCCTGCGCGCTTGCCGCCGGCTGTTCGATCATCGTCAAGGCGGCAGAGGAAACCCCGTCGTCGCCGGCGGAACTGGTTCGCTGCTTCGCCGACGCGGGCGTGCCTGCCGGGGCCATCAACCTGGTCTACGGCGTGCCGGCCGAGATTTCCGAATACCTGATCCCCCATCCGGTGATCCGCAAGATTTCCTTCACCGGCTCCACCGTGGTCGGCAAGCATCTGGCGGCCCTGGCCGGGACGCACATGAAGCGTGCGACCATGGAACTGGGCGGGCATGCGCCGTCCATCGTGTTCGATGACGCCGACGTCGATCTGGCGGTGAAGATCCTGCGCGCCAACAAGCAGCGCAACGCGGGTCAGGTCTGCGTGTCGCCGACCCGTTTCCTGATCCAGGAAGGCGTGTACGATCAGTTCGTCAGCAAGTTTACCGACGGCATGAAATCCATCAAGGTCGGCGACGGCATGTCCGCCGACAGCCAGATGGGCCCGATGGCCAATCCCCGGCGCATCACCGCCATGGAGGAATTCATCGGCGACGCCGTGCAGAAGGGCGCCAGCCTGAAGACCGGCGGCAAGCGCATCGGAAACAAGGGCAATTTCTTCGAGCCCACCGTGCTGACCGACGTGCCCCTGGACGCCCGCATCATGAACGAGGAACCGTTCGGCCCGGTCGCCGTGATCGCCCCGTTCAAGGGCTTCGACGACGTGGTCGCCGAGGCCAACCGCCTGCCGTTCGGCTTGGCCGCCTATGCCTATACGGGATCGGCCAAGACGGCGCAGGACCTGGCGGCGAACGTGGAAAGCGGGATGATTTCCATCAATCACCACGGCATCGCCCTGCCGGAAACGCCGTTCGGCGGCGTGAAGGATTCAGGTTACGGGTCCGAGGGTGGCACGGAAGCCATCGAAGCCTACCTGAACCCGAAGTTTGTGACCCAGGCGAGCCTCTAGGCCCGCCCGGACCCCTTGCGACGCAGCATGGAGAGACCCATGACGGACCTGACACAGGCGGGCGGCGACGCCCTCGCCCAATCCCACGACCGGGCCAAGGCGCGCTACGGCGATATCCGGGGCCGCAACCTGGCCCTGGACATGACCCGCGGCAAGCCGTCGGCGGCGCAGCTGGACCTGTCCGACGCGCTGTTGACCAACGTGACGGCGGAGGAGGTGCGTGACGACGACGGCACGGACCTGCGCAACTATGGTGGTCTGGCCGGCACGCCGGCCTGCCGCAAGCTGTTCGGGGACTACCTGGGCGTGCCCGCCGATCAGGTCGTGATCGGCGGCAATTCCTCTCTGCAAATGATGTACGGCGTCCTGGCCCGGGCCATGACCTTCGGCGTTGTCGGCGGCAAGGGGCCGTGGCGGGACGAGGGGGCGACGGTGATCTGCCCCGTTCCGGGCTATGACCGGCACTTCGCGATCTGCGAGGAACTGGGCCTGGACATGGTTTCCGTCGATATGAAGGACGACGGGCCGGACATGGACGCGGTCGAGGACCTGGTCAAGGACCCCAAGGTCAAGGCCATCTGGTGCGTGCCCAAGTATTCCAACCCGACGGGGGCGACCTATTCGGACGCCGTGGTCGAGCGGCTGGCCAAGATGAAAGCGGCGGCCCCCGATTTCCGAATCCTGTGGGACAACGCCTATGCCGTGCACCATCTGGGCCAGGGGCTGGACACGGTCGCCGACATCCTGACGGTCTGCGAGACGGCGGGCTGCCCGGACCGGCCGTTCATCTTCGGCTCGACGTCCAAGATCACCTACGCCGGGGCGGGGATCGCCATGTTCGCGGGGTCCAAGGCCAACGTGAAGGACGCGTTGGACCATCTGTTCTTCGAAACCATCGGCCCGGACAAGATCACCCAGCTGCGTCAGGTCAAGTTCTTCAAGGACATGGACGGCATCCTGGCCCATATGGAGGGGCATGCGAAGCTCTGCGCGCCCAAGTTCAAGGCCGTGGACGACGCGTTGACGAAGCATTTGGCGGGCAAGGGCATCGCGACCTGGACCCGGCCCAAGGGGGGCTATTTCGTCAGCCTGGACGTGCTCGACGGCTGCGCCAAAGAGGTCATCCGTCTGGCCGGCGAGGCCGGGGTCAAGCTGACGCCCGCCGGGTCGTGCTTCCCCTACGGCAAGGACCCGAACGACCGCAACATCCGCCTGGCGCCGACCCTGCCGCCGCTGGATGAGGTGGTTCAGGCGATGGAAGTGGTCTGCGCCTGTGTCGAGCTGGCTTGCCTCAACAAGCTGGCCGAAGCCCAAAAATAGCCGCCGGGCCGGTCAGGATGCCTGATTGAAGAACGTGCGCCCTGCGTCCGATTGGCCGTAAGCGTCGACCAGATCACGGATATGCGCCTCGACCAGGGCGCGGGCACCGTCCGCGTCGCCGGCTTCCATGGCGGCCATTATCCGCCTGTGTTCGTCAACGGACCGGGATGGAAGATGGGGGATGTTGGCAAGCACCGCTTGGTAGCGTCTGAAACGAATCTTCACCCGGTTGTAGGTTTCCACCAACAGGCCGTTTTGCGCCGCGGCGACCAGGGAATCATGAAATTCCGCGGCCCGGGCGTAATAGCCGTCGTAGTCCTTGATCCGGATTAATTCTTCAAGCTCGTCGTTCATGCGGCGCAAGTCGGCAAAACGCGCCGCCGGTTGCCGCCTGGCGGCCGAGGCGGCGGCAAAACCTTCGATCGCCATGCGCAGGTCGAACAGCTCGCGTAATTCGCTTTCCGACAGGGGCGTGACGACGGCCCCCCGATGGGGTTCCAGAATCAGAAGCCCCTGGGCCGCGACGATGCGCAGAGCCTCGCGCAGCGGTACCCGGCTGACGTTGCAGCGTTTCGAAAGCGCATGTTCCACGAGACGTTCGCCGGGTGGAAAGCGGCCGGCCACGATCTCACCTGAAATCCATTCAGCCAACCGTTCCGGCAATAGGTCCGGACGGGGAAAGTCGGTGGTTTCAGTTTCGATGGCCATATCGTCCCCCTGATAGGGCGTTGGAGAGGGATAGGAAAGGATTATATATTTTCTAATTGACTAATTGTATAACAATATTAAGTTTCTGATTGGCCCGTCGCGAAAGATGCGGGCGGTAATGATCGTGGGAGGACTGAATGGCGCTGCCTTTGGACGGAATCCGGGTGCTTGACCTGACGCGGGCGCTGTCCGGGCCGTTTTGCACGATGATCTTGGGCGACCTGGGGGCGGACGTTCTGAAGGCCGAGCCGGTGGGCGAGGGCGACATGTGCCGCGCCTGGGGCCCGTTCGATCACGGTATCGGCTGTTTCTTTCTGTCCGTGAACCGGAACAAGCGGTCCCTGGCCGTGGATTTCCGCAGCGACGGCGGCCAGGCGGTGTTGCGCGATCTGGCCCGCGAGGCCGATGTCCTGGTCGAGAATTTCAAGCCGGGAACCATCGAGAAGCTGGGTCTGGATTACGACAGCTTGAAGAAGGTCAATCCGCGCCTGATCCACGCCACCATCACGGGGTTCGGCTCCGACGGGCCCTACGGCACCTGGCCCGGGTTCGATCAGATCGCCCAGGGCATGTCGGGCATGATGAGCATTTCCGGTGAGCCTGACGGCCCGCCGACGCGCCTGGGAGTGCCGCTCGCGGATTTGGTCTCGGGCATGTGGCTGTCCACGGGCATCACCGCCGCCATCCACCAGCGCACGGCGACGGGGCAGGGGCAAAAGGTCGATACCTCGCTGTTGGCCTCCGTGGTCGGCATGCTCTGCGTCCAGGGTCAGCGGTATCTGAGCCTGGGGGACATTCCCGGCCGAATGGGCAACGAACATCCGGTGATCTACCCCTACGGCGCCTTTCAGGCGTCGGACGCTCTGGTCAACATCGCCGCTGCCAATCAGACCCAATGGCGGAAATTGTGCGACATCCTGGGGCTTGCCGAACTGGCGGAAGATCCGGACTTCGCGGACAACACGGCCCGCGACCGCAACCGCGGCCGCCTGCGCGATCTATTGAACGGCAAACTGGCGGCCAAAACGGCCATCGAATGGTCCGGAATATTGATGGAAGCGGGTATTCCCGCCGGGCCGGTCTACGACCTGGGGCAGATGTTCAACGACCCACAGGTGGCGCACGCGGGCATGGTGGAAACGATCAGCCATCCAGTCATCGGGGATCTGCACTTGCTGTCCAACCCGTTGCGCCTGGACGCGGTCGGGCCGAAAACCGTACGCCTTGCGCCGCCGGCCCTGGGGGAACACAGCGAAGCGGTTCTTACGGATTGGGGCATCGCGCCGGACCGTATCCAACGTCTCATTGACGATGGGTCAATCGAGAACAGCACAGCGAGGATGACATGACATCATCACCTAAACTTTCCTACGTCGCCCTGGTTTCCCGCGATGTGCCCGCCGCATGCGAGGTTCTGAGCGGTGTCCTGGGGCTGACGCGGACCGATTGTGCCCTGGGCGGGGGGGACACCGTGCCGGTGTTCGCCACCGGCGAGGCAGCCCTTGCCCTGTTCGAGCCGGGCGACCCCTTTGTCCACGGAACGGACCGCACCGGCGTGCATCATATCGGCCTGTCCGTCGATGACGTGGATGCGACCGCCGCGCGCCTTGCGGCGGCGGGAATTTCCGCGCGTGACGCGGGCTCGCCGGGCCTGGCCGGGGGGCGCCATGTGGAACTCGATCCGGACGCCACCGTGGGGGTGCGGACCTGTCTGGTCGATCCGCTGACCATCGAGAGGTCGTCGTCGCCCCGGATCGAGCGTATCGATCATCTGGGCGTCGCCAGTTCCGACAACCGGAAGGCCATCGCGGTGTTCACCGATACGCTCGGTCTGCCGATCGAAAGCCAGCAGACGGATATGGAAGTCCAGACGACGGTCGAAAGCTTCACCTCGGACAAATACGGTGTCGTCTATCACAGCCGCCCGCCTCAGCCCGTCGGCGGCCTACGCGTCGCATTCCTGACCGCCGGTGATTGCGAGTTGGAGTTTCTACAGAACTTCGACCCGTCCCACGGCGCGGCGATTGCCCATGGGGCTTCGGGCACGACGCGGCAGGACCAGGGGGCCATTACGAAGTACATCAACACGCGCGGCCAGGGCCTGCATCATGTCGCCCTGAAGTCGCCGGACATCAACGCGACGCTTGCCGCCCTCGGCGACGCCGGATGCACCATGATCGATACCGTGGGGCGGCCGGGGTCGCGGCGGGCGCTGATCGGGTTCATCCATCCTAAAAGCCTTGGCGGGCTTCTGCTCCATGTCGTCCAGCGTGATTGAGCCGCCGGTTCGCGCGTCGGAACGCGCCGGCGTTCTGATCCTTACCATCGACCGTGAACAGGCGGGGAATTCAATCTCCCGCGACACGGCTCAGGCCATGCGCGACGCCTTGGACGGCACAACCGGCAGAACCGATCTGCGCGGCATCGTCGTGACCGGCGCCGGTGATCGTTTCTTCTGTACCGGCGGCGATTTGAAGGCCTACCGCGCGATATCCTCGTCCGAGGAATTGGCCGAGACCTTCGGCGTGGTCCGTGGTCTGCTCGACGCGATCGAGGCTCATCCCCTGCCGGTCATCGCGGCCATCAACGGCTATGCCCTGGGCGGCGGCGCGGAACTGGCCTTGGCCTGCGATCTGCGGTTCGCGGCTGAGGGGGCCAAGATCGGCCTGCCGCAGGCGCGGCTCGGCATCATTCCCGGCTGGAACGGCGCCGAGCGCCTGATGCATGTCGTGGGATACGCCCGCGCCATGCGGATGCTGTTGAGCTGTGAGCAACTGTCAGCCAAGGCGGCCCTGGACCAGGGCCTGATTGACGCCGTGGTCACGGCGGAAGACGTCGTGGATCATGCCGTGGGTTTCCTAACCGGCATGCCGGCGGCGCCCCTGGCGGTGTCCGCGACGAAACAGGCCCTGCGCGCGGCCGCGCGCGGCGAAGGGCGGTCGGCCGGAGAGGCGCTTTTGGAAGACTTGTGGTTTTCCGAGGATCACCGCGAGGCAGAGCAGGCCTTTGCCGAAAAACGCGCCGCCGTCTTCAAGGGACGGTGACGGGACGGCGGGGCAGGCTCAGTCCTGAGCACTTTCCGTGGTCGGCCAGACGGATTCCGCGCTGGGCTCGACCGCCGGGGCGGGCTCGGCCGGGGCGGGCGGTGCCGCCGGTTCCATGCCCTGAGCACCCGATGCCTGGGCCGCCGGGCCGTGAACGGTGCCGGCCCGCGCACGGGCGACGGCGATGACCTTCTCCAGGTCGTCGGCCGTACACAGGCCCAGACCCACCGGGTTCTGCGGCTTGATGTTCGAGGTGTTCCAGTGAGAACGGTCGCGCACGGACATGATGGTCGGCTTGGTCGTGCCGATCAGCTTGGAAATCTGGCCGTCCGACATTTCCGGATAGTTCTTCACCAGCCAGGCGATGGCGTCGGGCCGGTCCTGGCGTTTGGCCACGGGGGTGTAGCGCGCACCCTTGGTCTTGGCCTTCGGCAGGGGCAGGGACGGCTTGGCGGCTTTAAGGCTGGCCGTGGCGTCGCCTTCGCAGCGCTCCAGTTCCTCCTGGGTCAGTTCACCGGCCTGCACGGGGTCGAGCCCCTGCATGCCGACGGCGACTTCGTCGTCGGCGATGGCCTGGACTTCCAGTTCATGCAGACCGCAGAATTCGGCGATCTGCCTGAAGGTGAGGGCCGTGTTCTCCACAAGCCAGACGGCTGTGGCCTTCGGCATCAACGGACGCGCCATAATTACCTTCCCATTCGGTGTTGGATTTCGGGATTGTCTTGTCGACCAGCACGCCCCCGCGCGTACGGGGACGCACCGGAACTTGCGACGTTATATAGGCACAAGGGCCCTCGGGTCAAAGGATCAGATTGAATTTGGCGGCTATTCCGCCACCTGGAACACGATTTTGCCGATGTGCCGGTTGGATTCCATCAATTCGTGGGCCTCGCGCGCCTGATTCAGGGAAAACGTCTTGTAAATCACGGGCTTGACCGCTCCCTTCTCGATCAGGGGCCAGACGTTCTCGCGTACGGCCTTTGCGATCACGCCCTTGCGCGCGACCGATTGGGCGCGCAGGGTCGATCCGGTGATGGTCAGGCGCTTCAGCATCAGGGGCATGAAGTTGATTTCGGCCTTGGCCCCCTTCATGAAGGCGATGTTGACCAGACGCCCGTCGCGGTTGAGGGATTTCAGGTTCTTTTCGATGTAATCGCCGCCGACCATGTCGAGGATCACGTCGACCCCCTTGCCGCCGGTGAAGTCCTTGGCGGCCTCGACGAAGTCTTCTTCCCGGTAGTTGACGGCGCGCGCGGCCCCCAGGTCCAGGCAGGCCTGGCATTTTTCGGCGCTGCCCGCCGTGGCGATGACCTTCGCACCGAGTTGGCTCGCGACCTGAATCGCCGTGGTGCCGATGCCGGACGTGCCGCCGTGGACCATCAGGGTCTCGCCCGGCTTCAGGTCGCCGCGTTCGTACAGGTTGGTCCATACGGTGAAGAAGGTTTCCGGCAGAGCGGCCGCCTCGACCATGGACAGGCCCTTGGGCATGGGCAGGCACTGTTCCGTAGGCGCCGTGACGTATTCGCCATACCCGCCGCCCGCGACCAGGGCGCAGAGCGTGTCGCCGATCTTCCAGCCTTCGACACCGTCGCCCAGGGCGGCCACGGTGCCCGACACCTCCAGTCCCGGAATGTCCGTCACGCCCTCGGGCGGGGCGTAATGACCCAGGCGCTGCACCACGTCGGGGCGGTTGACGCCGGCGGCCGCGACACGGATCAGGACCTCGCCCTTGGCGGGGGCGGGCACGGGGCGTGTCGTGATGCGCAACTGTTCCGGGCCGCCGGGCTCGGTGATTTCGACGCAGGTCATTTCCGTGGGCAGGGACATCAGCGTATCCGTTCGCTAGTGGGTTTTCCAAAGGCCCCTTCACCTAGTAGATTGAGGCCCCAAAGCGCAAGAGGGGATGACGCCATGGCCATGGACGCGGACGATCTGGAACCGCAGAAGAAAAAGCCGGACCTGAAGAATCTGGAGGTGATGTCGATCGAGGCGCTGAACGACTATATCGCCGATCTGGAGGCCGAAATCGCGCGCGTGCGCGAGACCATCAAGGCCAAGGAAGCCGCGCGCCAAAGCGCCGACAGCTTTTTCAAGTCCTAGGCTCTAGCGGGGGGCTCCCGCGGTTCTGGCGCCGCCGCCGCGCGGGCGGCCGTCATCGCCCGCCGCTTGCGCCGCGACGCCATGAATATCAGCCAGCCGACGGGGCCCAGGAACAGCACGATGACCAGCCAGCCCATGCGCGGGCTGAACGGGCAGGCGGCCCCGTCCTCGGCCGGCTTGGCCGGGGCGATGTCCTTCGACAGGGCGACATGGATCAGCGGCAGGACGAAGCCGATCACGATCACGGCCCAGGCGGCGGCAGGCGACATGGCGATTCCTCTGCTTACAATTAGGGGAAACTTAACATCCCAAGGGTAGCCTGCAAGCAGGACACGAGGCGAAAGTGTCCTTTTACTTCTATGCCTCCCTGAAAACTCGACGACCGCCCTCCCAACCCGGGGGCGGTTATTTTTATGTCGGGGCGGGGAAGATTCCGTGAATTCCCGGGTAAATTCGCGGTTGTCAATAACCCTTTACAGTTGACGGTTTTATGACGGCTGGCTACGCTTCCCCGGTCATTCAGGCGAGTTTGACAGGTGTGAGGCATATAAAATAATTAAAGGGCCGCTGGGCAAACCGGCGGCCCTTAATCAATTCTGGACCCGTATTTTCGGGCCTTCCATTCCAACGAAAAGCCCCGCCCGCCATGGCCGACGAAAAGACCCCCGAAACCCGCGACGCCTATCCGCATATCCTACCGATCCAGACACGGTGGATGGACAACGACATCTACGGCCACGTCAACAACGTGACCTATTACAGCTACTTCGACACGGTGGTGAACAGCTACCTGATCGACGCGGGCGGGTTGGACATCCATGACGGCACCGTCGTCGGCTTCGCGGTCGAGACGACCTGCCGGTTTTTCAAGCCCGTGGCCTTTCCGGAAAAACTGGCGGCAGGGCTCAGGGTCGGCAAGCTTGGCAATTCCAGCGTGCGCTACGAAATCGCCATCTTCAAGGACGGCGAGGACACGGCCGCCGCCGCGGGTCATTTCGTGCACGTCTTCGTCGACCGCCGGACGGACCGCCCGACGCCGGTGCCGGCGGCCATCCGCGCGGCCTTGGAAAAAATCAGCACCAAGGACGGTGGATAATGAGCGAAGCCGAATCAGATCCGCGCCAGGTGCCGCTTTCGGCCTATCCTTACCGCATGGATATCCCGACCCGGTTCGGCGACAACGACATGCTGGGCCACGCCAACAACGTCGCCTACAACCGCTATATCGAGGCCGTGGTGACACAGTTCCAAATGCAGGAAGCAGGCGTCGATTATGCCCGGCACCGCATCGCCCCGGTCGCCGTGGAGGTGCTGTGCCGCTTCCACCGCTCCCTCAGCTATCCCGAAACCGTCCATGCGGGGCTCCGCGTCGGGCGCCTGGGCAATTCCAGCGTGACCTTCCTGATCGGCCTGTTCGGCGCGGCCGACCGCGAGGCCCCCGCCGCCACGGGGCATTTCATCCATGTCTATTCGGACCGGGACGCGGAAATTTCCGTGCCCATGCCGGATGCCGCCCGCGCCGTCTACGAACGGTTCCGCTGAACGGGCAAAAGAAAAGGCGCACCCGGTTTCCCGGGCACGCCCTTTCCGTCTGACGTAACTTGGTGTCGGCCGAAGCCGGCGCGTCCGTTAGGCGGCCTTGCTTTCAACCAGTTTTTTCTGCCCACCCGCGATCTCGATCTTGCGGGGCTTCTTTTCTTCCGGAACGACGCGTTCCAGTTCGATGTGCAGAAGGCCGTTTTCAAGGGCGCCGCCCTTGACCTCGATATGGTCGGCAAGCTGAAAGCGGCGTTCGAATGCGCGGCCGGCGATGCCGCGGTGAACGTAGACGACGTTGTCGTCCTTGGAATCCGCGTGCTTGCCGGTGACGGTCAGGGTGCCGTCGTTGACGGTGACGTCCAGGTCGTTCTCGCCGAAGCCGGCGACGGCCATGGTGATCCGGTAGGTATCCTCGCCCAGTTGTTCGATGTTGTAGGGCGGATAGGAATTGCCGTCGTCATGACGCATGGCGCTGTCGAGCAGCCGTTCGAGACGGTCGAAGCCGACGGAATGACGGAACAGGGGGGTGAAATCGATTGTACGCATAACCAAGTCCTCCTTAACGAAGCGATATGGTGCCCGCCAGCGCGGCATGCCGTTCAGGACCGCCGCAGGGGCCGGTCCGACGAACCGCGCGGGTCGGGCGGTTCAGGTCTTGCGGGCCCCATCCGGGCACCCGCTTCCAGCCATGAGATAGGTTTGGGGAAAATGCCGCGCAAGTCCCGGGCGGAAATTTTTCCGCCGGAAAACATAGGGAAAGTCAGAAGGTTAGGAGGCCTTGGCCGCGTTCCCGGATTGCCACATGACCTCGTACAGGTTGACGTCGCCGTCGAAGCCCTTCATGGCGAAGCCGCCCGCTGATTTGAAGGAAATGCCCTTGCCGGTGCAAATCCCGCGCACGGTTTCCGATACGAAAATCTGATCGGCCTGGGCCTTGTCGACGATGCGCGCCGCCAGCTGCACGGTGGTTCCGAACAGATCGTTATCCTCGGCGATGGGCTCGCCCGCGTTGATGCCGATCTTCAGCTTGAGCGGCAGGTTCGGATTGGAAGACCGCAGCTGGATGGTTTCCTTCTGGATCTCGATCGACGCCTCGACCGCGTTGGTCGGCTGATCGAACGAACACATCATGCCGTCGCCCGTGTGCTTGACCTCGCGGCCGTGATAGCGGGTCAGGTTCTCGCGCACGATCTTGTTGTGGGCGCGCACGACTTCCTGGGCACCCGCGTCGCCCAATTGCTGGGTCAGGGCGGTGGAGCCGGCGATGTCCGTGAACAACACGGCGACGACGCGGGCCTGGGCTTCCTTCGGCTTCGGTTTGTTCCAATCCTCCAGCGCCGTTTTCAGATGGGACGGGCCCGAGGCGTTGTCCGTCAGGTGGTTGGCCATGGCGTTACGGCCAGCCTGGAACATGCTCATGTAGCGGGAATCCTGCAGCAGGTATTCCTCGTAGCGGTCGGCGAAGGACGAGGCGTGGGATTTCTTGAAGCCCATGACCTGGACGCTGTCGGCCAGAATGCGGGACCGTGTCGCGGGGTCCAAGTCGCGCTTTGACGACAGGGATTCACAAGCGCCGGCAAGGAACAGGTTGATCCCGAACTTGGTGAAGTTGTCGAGCTTCTTCTTGTCCTGGCCGGTGACGTCGAGAAGCTGGCCCAGGAACTTCATCATGTAGGCCTTTTGCTTTTCGCCGGCGGCGTCGAGCTGCGGCTGCTGGTCCTGGGAGCCGTATTTTTCGGCTTCCAGGGTCACGCCGCGGGTGGTCGCGTCGTTGTCCAGCTCCTCGCGCAGGCGCTGGTTCGCCGCATCGTCCGTCTGGCCCCGCGCCGCCTCTTCGGCCTTGGCCTGTTCGCGCCAATCGCCGACCGAGCCTTCGGGCTTTTCCATATCGACTTCGACGGTGTTCGCCGGCGGCTGACCCAGTGCCGATGCGGCCCGGTCTAGGATGGACGTCACGCTGGTGCCGCCTCCTGCCGGTTGCATGGCCATCCTGTTGGACGCCTGCCGCCCCTTGAGCCGAATGTTCCGGAGATAGGTGACCGCCAGGGTGGAGGCGGTCAGAAGGAAGCTTGCGACAAACACCAGGAAGATGGCGTTGGCCTCGACCGCACCGGAAATCTTGTAGCCGAACAGCATCTTGCCGCTGAAGTACCAGGAAAAGGCGACCGCGAACCCCCCCGACACCAGCAGACTGACCAGGGCCAGCATGAGCATCTTGACGACGACGGTCGTCGCCGTCGCGGTGATGCTGTTGGCGTTGCTTGCGGCGCGGCGCTTTTTCGGCGCGTCGTCGTCATCGTAGTAACCGTCGTCGTCGTCGTCACCGCGCGACATGGACCAGCCGCCGCCACCGCCGCCACCACTACCACCGTCGACCTTGCCGCCGCCGATGTCGCGAAAGCCCTTGTGTTCCTCGGCGCCCTTGGGGCCGCGATAGATGGTCGTGTCCTGATGGTTGCCGAGATCGCTGTCATAGGTTTCCTTGACCACCTTGACGGCGTCGAAACCGGGCGTCTTCTCGATTTTCTTGGCTTCTTCGATGGCCTTTTCACGCTGCGCGGCGCCGAACTGAGCATGGATCGACCAGCGGCCGGCCTGCTGCACGTGGACTTCGAAATGAATATGTCTTGCCATGGCCGTTACCCAGCCGCTCCCCATTAATCAGACCGAATTACCGTCGTAGCCGCTAGTCGCCTTCCCCGGTCGAACAGGCTACCGGATGTTTCGGTATTTCCCAGAAGAGCAATTTTGATGTGGGGCGGTAAACAATTCCCTACCCGATTGTATAAAAGTTAGCATAGCTGTTCATGCTATGGGAGGGGTTGATTTTAACCGCCCTATCCCAGGGATTGTGCATGGAAAAGGGCGCGCCCTTGGGGTGCGCCCTTGTGCATGTCGATCCAGGTTCCGGCCATCGCCGGAGACCGTCCCCGAGGGGACGGCACCCCTACATCTTCAGGCCGCTGTTCCCGAACCGCTTGTTGAAGCGCGCAAGGCGTCCGCCGGCATCAACCAGGCGGTGTCCGCCGCCCGTCCAGGCCGGGTGGCTTTTCGGATCGACTTCCAGCTTCAGCACATCGCCGGGGTTGCCCCAGGTGCTGCGCGTCGTGAACGAGCTACCATCCGTCATCTGAACGGTGATTTCGTGGTAGTCCGGGTGGATATCTTTTTTCATTTGGCTTGGCTCCGGCAAAAGTGGCGCTCTATATACAGACCTGACCTGCCATGCGCAAGGTTTCATGAAACCCCACTGTTAAGCTGGTCTTTTCGGCCCAAACTCAAGGAGTTCCCCCGCATGTCCCTGGACGACACGTCATTCACGCATATCGCCGACAAGACCCTGGAATCGTTCATGGATGTGATCGAGGCGGCGCTTGGCGATCAGGCCGACGTGGACCTGGAAGGCGGCATCCTGACCATCGAATTGGACTCGGGCGGTCAATATGTCATCAACAAGCACGCGCCCAACCGCCAAATCTGGATGTCGTCGCCGGTCAGCGGCGCCACTCATTACGATTTTGACGCGGACAAGGAACAGTGGCGCTGCACGCGGTCGGGTGAATTCCTGGACGAGAAATTAGTGGCTGAACTCAAGGCGTCAACGGGGGTCGCCGTCCGTCTGTGACGACGGGGCGGGGCGCAGCCCCGCCGGAACGGCGAGGGCCAGGAGCAGCACCGCCGCCATCACCAGGGCGCCCGAGTAATAGGGCCAGTCCCGCCCGATCTGAGCGAACAGCAAGCCTGCCCAGGCCGGCCCCAGGACGCGCGCCAGGGTTGTCACCGACCGTGTCACGCCCATCACGCCGCCCTGGTCGGTGTCGGGAACCTGTTGGGAAATCAGGCTGTTGTAGGCTGGGTTGATGACGCTGAAACCGTAGGCCGCGACGGCCATGGCGGCCAGCAGATGCCAGACTTCGGTGCAGAAGGGGATGGCGCCGATGCCGAGGGCGAGGGCGACAGCCCCCTGGATCAACAACGCCCGTTCGCCGAAGCGTTTGGCGAGACGGCCCATCAGGCCGCCCTGGACCGCCGCCGACAGCAGGCCGACATAGGCGAACAGCCAGCCGTTCTGTTCCGGGCCCCAGTCGAAGGCCCGCCGGGACCACATGGCGAAAGTGGTCTCCAGCCCCGCGAATACGAAGGTCGCGAGGAATCCCAGCAGCATCAGCAGCCCCACCCCGGGCAGTCTCAAGGCATCCGCGAATTGCGCCAGACGCCGCCGGCGCGGCATCGCCGCCGCGCGGGCGCGGACTTCGGCCGACAGGGATTCCGGCAGCTTTACCAGGCCGAGCAGAAGGGCGAGCAGGGACAGGCCGGCGGCGGCCAGGGCCGGGCTGCGGTAATCGGCGGTCAGCGGGTCCGGTCCGGCCAGGATGCCGCCGATGGCGGGGCCCAGGATGAAGCCGATGCCGAAGGCGGCGCCGATCATCCCCATGCCCTTGGCACGGTTCTCCTTGGTCGTGATGTCGGCCATATAGGCGAAGGCGGCGGATATGTTGCCGGCCATCAGGCCGCCCAGGGTGCGCGCCATGAACAACATCCACAGCGCATCGGCGAAGGCCAGCCAGACATAGGCCGCGGCCGCCCCGGCAAGGCTCAGCAGCAGAACCGGCCGCCGTCCGGCGTGATCGCTGAGCCGCCCCCACAGGGGCGCGGAAATGAACTGGGCCAGGGAATAGGTCGCCATCAGCAGGCCGACGGTCTGAGGATCGGCCTGGAAATGTTCGCCGTAGAACGGCAGCAGCGGAATGATGATACCGAAACCGATAAGATCGACGACGACGATCAGGAAAATAGCGAGCATTCTGGTTGGCCGATCAGCGCTGGGTCAGTTTGAGTTCGATCCGGCGGTTCCGCCGAAGCGCGATTTCATCGGTACCGGGGTCGATGGGCCGGTTGGCCGCGAACCCGGCGGCGACCAGACGCACGGGCGGAAGTCCCTGGTCGATCAGGTATTTGACCACGGAAATCGCCCGCGCCGCGGACAATTCCCAGTTGGAGGGGAAGCGGGCCGTGGCAATGGGCGTCTTGTCCGTATGCCCGTCGACACGGAGCACCCAGTCGATGTCCTCGGGGATTTTCACGACCAGTTCCTTGAGGGTCTGGGCCAGTGCCGCCATCTGTTCCTTGCCCGCCGGGCCCAGTTCGGCGGAGGCGACGTCGAACAGCACCTCCGACTGGAACACGAAGCGGTCGCCGACGATGCGGATGCCGGGACGGTTGCCAAGAACCTCGCGCAGGCGGCCGAAGAATTCCGAGCGATAGCGGCTGAGTTCCTGCACCTTCGACGCCAGCGCGGCGTTGAGCCGCTTGCCCAGGCTTTCGATCTGAACGCCCTGCGCCTGGGCCTTTTCCTCGGCCGCGCGGAGCGTCGCCTCCAGGGTCGCCAGTTGTTCGCGGAGCGCCGCCAGTTGGCGGTTCATCAGGGCGACCTGGGCGCGGGCGCTTTCGGAAATCTGGCGCTCGTTGATCAGCGCCTCGCCCTTTTCGTTGGCCTGTTTGCCAAGCTCCATGACCTTGGCGGTCAATTCGTCGCGCAGCGCCGTCAGGGCCTCGATCTCGCGCGCCAGATTGTTCAGGCGCTGCACGCGCTCGGCCAGTTCCTCCTCGCGGACCGCGAGCGTCTTCTTGGTGTCCGCCAACGAGGTTTCCAGCCGGCCGATGGTCTGGCGGCTGGTTTCCATGGAAACCATGGCGTCGACAAGCTGCTGTTCGGCGGATTCGGCGCGCATGCGCAATTCGGCGACGCTGGTGCTCAGCCGGTCGCGTTCGCCGACCGAGGCTTCAAGTTCCGTCGACAGACGGCTGACGTCGGCGCGCAGACTGTCCGTGGTCTTGCGTTCCAGGGCCAATAGGCTCGCCAGTTCGCTGATCTCGCCTTCCAGCTTGCGCAGCGCTTGATCGCGCCCGGTCAAGGCCTGTCCCAAAAACACCTGGGCCATGATGAAGATCAGCAACAGGAAGATGATGACCATCAGCAGCGTCGCCAGGGCATCGACGAAGCCGGGCCAGATGTTGGTTGATCGTTCGTGGCGCCTGGCGAGGCTGGCCATGGTTACGTTGTCCCTTGCCGGGGGGCCGCGGGGACGTGACGGGGACAGAGAGCCGGCGTCACGGCGTCAGCGGTCATATTCGCCGTCGGCGATGTTGGCCATGGTGCGGGCCAGAAGTTTGATCTCGGACCGCACTTCCTTGATGATTTCGTCGCGGCCGTGGCTGACGTCGTCGGCCAGACGGGCCACGGAACGGTCCAGGTTGCGGATGCTGGTCCTGGTTTCCGCATCCATGCCCCCGCCGTCGCTCCGGTTCATGCTCTGGGCCATGTCCTTCATCAACTGCTGCTGCGTGCGCAGGTGGTCGGTCAGGGTGTCCAGCTTGTCGGTCAGGGCCAGAATGCCTTGGTTGGCCTCGGCGCGGCTTTCCTCGCCGCGCGACAGGGTGCGTTGCAGGTTCTCCAGGTTTTCCGCCGACTGTTCCAACAACGCCTGCACATAGGCCGGCATGGACTGGTCGCCGTCGCCGGAAAGGGACCCGGACGACAGGCGGGTCAGGCTCGACAGCCATTCTTCCAGGTCATTGTAGAAACGGTTCTGCGCCTGGCCGGCCTGTAGGTCGAGAAAGCCCAGAATGAGCGAGCCCGACAGCCCGAACAGGGACGACGAAAAGGCCGTTCCCATGCCGGACAATGGCGTTTCCAGGCCTTGTTTCAGCTTGTTGAATGTCGCGTTGATGTCACCGCCGTCGACGGTCAGGCCGACGATCACGTCCTTGACCGAGGCGACCGTTTCCAGAAGCCCCCAGAAGGTGCCGAGCAGGCCGAGGAAGATCAGCAGGCCGATGATATAGCGGGAAATATCGCGTGATTCGTCCAGGCGCGACACCAAGCCGTCGAGCAAGGTGCGCAGCGACGTGGTCGACAGGGTCAGGCGGCCGGAGCGCTGGCCCAGCATGCTTGCCATGGGGCCGAGCAGACGCGGCGGGCTCGGTTGCGACAGCTGTGCGCCGTCGCGGCGGTAGCTGTCCACCCATTCGACCTCGGGCTTCAGGCGCGCGACCTGCAGGAAGTTATAGGCGATGCCGAGCGCCAGCACCGCCAGGATGCCGCCGTTCAGGGGCGCGTTGGCCAGAAAGGCGTCGCGCAGCGGCTGAAACAGGGGCGCACACACGGCGACGACGGCGCCGAGGAACAGGATCATCCTGAGCAGGTATCGGTTGGGGCGCGTCATCTAGGGAAGCCCTTACGAGGTCCTTTCGGGGGCACGGGCGTTACGCGGAACCCGATGGTGCGTCAACGCGGGGCCAGGGTGATATCGACCCGGTTCTTGGGTTCATCGGAGGTCTTGTCGCCGAGGGCCCGCACGTCGATCCGGGTCGAGCGGATGCCGCTTTCGATCAGGAACGAGCGCACGG
The DNA here is from genome assembly GCA_031655335.1 of Thalassospiraceae bacterium LMO-SO8. Taxonomy (NCBI): domain Bacteria; kingdom Pseudomonadati; phylum Pseudomonadota; class Alphaproteobacteria; order Rhodospirillales; family Thalassospiraceae; species Thalassospiraceae bacterium LMO-SO8. The sequence continues at coordinate 2,873,882 of CP134226.1, forward strand.
AAAGGGCCCGGGACAGGGACAGGCGGCGAGCCCGGTTGGATTTCAGGTCGTCACCCCCGGCATAGGCCAGAAGCTGCAACCGCACGTCGCGCTGGTCCTTTACCTGATCGGCCAGCTTCAACAGGTTCGGCTTGGCGGCGTCGGGCAGTTTCGACTGGCTTTCGTCGAACACCACGCGGATCAACCGGCCGTCCTCGCCGGTCGTCAGGGAGGCGGTGCTTTCCGTCTTGGGCGGCGGCGGCGTGGGCACGGCCGCGGCCGTGGCGGGTGGCGGCGGGGGGGGCGGAACGGCGGCCCCCGGTGCGGTGGCGGGCGGGGGCGGCGGGGGTGCTTTGTCCGCGCTGTCCTTCCCGGCGTCGGCCTTGGGGGCCGGCGGCGGTGCCACGGCGGCCATTTTCTTGTCGGGCGCCGTCGGCGCGGCGGGCGGCGGTGGTGCTGCGGCCGTCAGCGGTGCGGGCGCCTCGGCGGCGGGGGCCGGCGCGGGCGATGGTTTCGACGGCATGGGCGGCGGCGGCGCCTTGGCCGCGGGCGGGCGCATCTCCGTTTCCATGCGGCTGGCACGCGGGGTCGGCGCGGCCTCGGCGCGGGTCACCCGCAGCTTGCGGATGGGGGCGGATTTCTCGGGGGCGACGAACAGTTGAGATGTCGGCCGGCTCGTGCCCGGCAGGCGCAGTCCGCCGCCATAGGCAGGGATGGCCGGTTCCGACGATACGTCCACGGTGTGGCCGTATCCACCGCCGGGCAGGGCGCCCATGTCGATGGTCACGGCACCGTCCGCGTAGTTGCTCACCTGTGCCTCGACCGGGCCTGACGCCAGCGCCAGCGGCGCCACGACGATGACCAAAAGTCCGGTCAAAAAACGTGAGGATGTCATCGGACGGTCACTCCCCATTCTTCCCTGTTGTCGTCTTCCGGCCCGTTGTCGTGTTCGGGGATGTCGATCCCGTTTGCGGCAGGCTCGGCATCCCGGCGCTGAGACAGTCCGGGTACTCCCCGATCAGCGGCGGAAGCCAAGGCGATCACCTTAACCAACGGCGATGCGCTGGACAACCGTAAAGCCCTTGAATGAAAACAGGTAAATATGACGCTTTCGGGGCACCCGAAAACAGCCCCTCGGCGGGGTGGGAACGGGTCAGGTGGCCGCCGCGCCGGCGCCGGCCAGGGTCTTCAGCATGGCCGGATGCATGGCGTCGTTGCCGGCGGCGATGTCGCCGCGTTGGAAGATGTCGCGGCCGCCCGCAAGGTCGGTGACGAAACCGCCCGCTTCGGCGACCAGGATCATGCCCGCGGCCATGTCCCAGGGTTGCAGGTTCTGTTCCCAGAACCCTTCGAAGCGCCCGGCGGCGACCCAGGCCAGATCAAGCGCGGCGGCACCGTTGCGCCGCACCCCGGCGGACACGGCCATGATCGCGCGCAGTTGGTTCAGGAACAGGTCGTGATTGCCCCGGCCGACGAAGGGAATGCCCGTCGCGAACAGGGATTCGGTAATGTCGCGGCGGGCCGAGACGCGCAGGCGCCGCCCGCCTAGAAACGCGCCCTGGCCCTTTTCGGCGACGAACATCTCGTCGGTGATCGGGTTGTAGACGACGCCGGCGAATATCTGGCCGTCGCGTTCCAGGCCGATGGAGATGGCGAACTGAGGAATGCCGTGCAGAAAGTTGGTGGTGCCGTCCAAGGGATCGATGATCCAGCGGTTCGAGGTATCGGCGCCGTCGACCGCGCCGCGTTCCTCCATCAGGAAACCGTACTTGGGCCGCGCGCGCTGTAGTTCCTCGAACAGGATTTTCTCGGCCTTGCGGTCGGCGTTCGAGACGAAGTCGGCCGGGCCCTTCTTGGAGACCTGTAGGTGCTCGACCTCGCCGAAATCGCGGACCAGGCCCCGCGCCGCCTTCTGGGCGGCGGCGGTCATGACGTTTATCAGGGGCGTGCGCAGCATGGCGGGCCTTGTTTCAAGCGGTCGGAAAGGGGCGGGAAGGGCGTGGCCGAAGCCTAGTCCTTGGCCCGCTCGACATAGGTACCCTCGGCGGGATTGACGACGATGCGGGTGCCGGTCTCGATATGCGGCGGCACGCTGGTGCGCACGCCGTTGTCCAAAAGCGCCGGTTTGTAGCTCGACGCCGCCGTCTGGCCTTTGACCACGGCTTCGGTTTCGACCACCGTCAGGGTCACCCGGTCGGGCAACTGAACGCCGATGGGGTCGCCGTCGTGGCTTTCGATGGTCACTTCCATGCCGTCTTGCAGATAGGGGGTCTGGTCCTCGCCGATCTGATCGCCGTTCAGGACGACCTGCTCATAGGTCTCGTTGTCCATGAAGGTGAACATCTCGCCGTCGGAAAACAGGAATTGGTATTCCTTTTGTTCCAGGGTCGCGCGCTCGACCTTTTCCGAGGACCGGAAGCGTTCGTTCAGCTTGGTGCCGTCGCGCAGTTCGCGCAATTCGACCTGAAGATAGGCGCCGCCCTTGCCGGGCTGCGTATGGGCGATCTTGACCGCGCGCCACAGGCGTCCCTGATGTTCGATGACCATACCGGGTCGAATGGCGTTGCCGTCGATTTTCATGTCCGTGCCCGTTTACATGTTGATGGGGGGTGAAAGCGGCGCGGAAGCTACCAGTTTGTTTCGTGCATAGCAACGGCCCAGCGCCGCCGTCAGGGGCGCGGGGCGTCGGCAATTACCTTGTTGAACGCGGCGACCGCGGCGGCCGGTCCCTCGGCGTGCCGCCAGACCCCGGAGACCACGGCCAGGAAGTCAGCACCCGCGGCGACCAGGGGCGCGCAATTGTCCACGGTGATGCCGCCGATGGCGACGCAGGGCACGACGAAAATCTCGCTCCACCAGTGCAAAAGATCGACGTCCGCGTGATGGGTGACCTCCTTGGTCCCGGTCGGGAAAAACGCGCCGAAAGCGACGTAGTCGGCCCCGGCCTCGCCGGCCTCCATGGCCAGGTGGCGCGACGCATGACAGGTCACGCCGACGGCGCGCCTGTCGCCCATGATTTTGCGGGCGTCCCGGTAGGACGCGTCACCCTGGCCCACATGGACGCCGTCGCAATCGGTCTCCGCCGCCAGGTCGGGGCGGTCGTTGAGGATCAGGGGCACGCCGCGGTCGCGGCAGACGGGGAGCAGAATATCGGCGGCGCGGCGGATGCCGTCGTCGCTGTCAGGCGTGCCGTCCGGGGCCTTCAGGCGCAATTGCACGGCGCCGACGGGGCCGGCGTCGAGCGCCGCCGCCAGATCGCCCGCGAAGACGTTCGGGTCGAAGGCGGGCGGCGTGACCAGATAGAGCAGGCAGCCGTCATCGGTGTCAGCCATGTTGGAATTCTCCCGTGAGCCAAGCGTCGAGCCGCCGGTCGGCGCCTGCGTCGGCCATGTCCAATGCCCGCGCGGGTCGTTTGGCCAGGCGGGCGCCGGCCTGCGTTGCCACGCGTTCGATCCTGGCCAGAACCTCGGGGGCGGCCGACAGGGACACGGCTTCGACGCCCTGCCTGAGGGCGTCCAGGGCCATGCCCGGTTCGTCCGCGCAATCAAGGCAGGCCGTGGCGCGGGCCGCCGGTTCGGCGGCGCGGGCCTGATCGACGATCTGTTTGAACAGGGCCGGGCCGAGGTAGCCGGCGGCGCCGGGCGCGCTGACCAGATGCACGGGACAACCCGTGCGGCGGGCAGCGGTCAATGCCTGTTTTGCGTGGTTCAGGTCGTGGATGACGACGGATGCCGGGGGAACGGCCGATTGCTTGGTCGCGTCCCCCGTCATCTCAATCCCGTCGCTTATTTCGCACCATGCATGGCCAGCGCGGTGTCCGGCATGCGGTTGGAGAAGCCCCATTCGTTATCGTACCAGCTGAGCACGCGCACGAAATTGCCGTCGATCACCTGGGTCTGGGTGGAATCGAAGCTCGAGCTGGCGGGGTTGTGGTTGAAGTCGATGGAGACCAGGGGCTCGGTATTGTAGGCGAGCACGCCCTTGAGCCGGCCGTTGGAGGCCTCCAGCATGGCCGCGTTGATTTCCTCGGCCGTGGTCGACCGTCCGGCCGTGAAGGTCAGGTCGATCAGCGACACGTTGGGGGTCGGCACGCGGATCGCGGTGCCGTCCAGCTTGCCCTTCAGTTCCGGCAGCACCAGGCCGACGGCCTTGGCGGCCCCCGTCGAGGTCGGGATCATGGACACGGCGCAGGCGCGCGCCCGGCGGGGATCGGAATGCAGGGTGTCGAGGGGGCGCTGATCGCCGGTGTAGGCGTGGATCGTCGTCATGTAGCCCTTTTCGATGCCGACAAGTTTGTGCAGCACGTCGGCCACGGGGGCCAGGCAGTTGGTCGTGCAGGATGCGTTGGACACGACCGTGTGGCCGGCTTCCAGCTTGTCGTGGTTGACGCCGTAGACGACGGTCAGGTCGACGCCCGAGGCCGGGGCCGAGACCAGAACCTTGGCGGCACCCGCGTCCAGGTGCTTGGCGGCGCTGTCGCGGTCGGTGAACAGGCCGGTGCATTCCAGCGCCACGTCGATGCCCAGTTCCTTCCAGGGCAGATCGGCGGGGTTGCGTTCGGCGGTCACCTTGATCGGCCCGGCGCCCACGTTCATCACGTCGCCAGCGACCGACACGTCCATGCCCAGCGGGCCGTGCACGGAATCGTACTTAAGAAGGTGGGCGTTCATTTCGGGCGAGCCCAGGTCGTTGATGGCGACGACTTCGATGTCGTTGCGCCGCGATTCCAAAATGCCCCGAAGAACCAAACGACCAATTCTTCCGAACCCGTTGATCGCAACCCGAACCGCCATGAATGCCTCCGTAAATTTGTTGAATTTCCTGCGTTGAGGCCCCTGCGACGGATGCCTCGGTCAGGGCGAGCATATAGGCTACCCTTCGACCCCTGTAAACCCGCGAACGCCCGGTTGTCCGGGGCGCAATGCTCTCCAATTGATGTGGTGGTTGAACTTGTGTTCATAGGCACCTATTCTTCATAAAATTTTTACCCACTAAGGCAATTATATTTTTAGTTGGGTCGGGGGGTATGTGTGGCGACTATCAGTAAACCATCACGAGTGGACCGTGCCTTCGAGCGGCTGGAAGGCGCCTTGTCGCGCCTGGAAAAGGCCGTGCAGGCGCGCGGGAACGCCGCCGCGGCCGGCGACGGCGGCGACACGGCGGCATTGCGGGCGGAGAACGCCCGCCTGCAAACCGTGACCGAGGAGGTCAAGGGCCGTCTCGACGGCGCCATTGGCCGCCTTGAAAAAGCTCTCGAAGGCTAGGGTCGGATCGCGCCATGGCCCATGTCACCGTCACCATCAACGGACGCCAGTATCAGGTCGCCTGCGACGATGGGCAGGAAGCGCACCTGTCACGGCTCGGCAAGTATGTCGACAACCGTGTTCAGGAACTGGTCGCCGCCGTCGGTCAGGCCGGCGACGCCCGGCTTCTGGTCATGGTCAGCCTGCTTCTCGCCGACGAACTGTCCGACGCCTATGCGGAACTGGAATCCATCAGCCGCAAAAGCGAAGGCGTCGCCAAGCTGATCGAATCCGAGGAAAAGGTCAGCCGCACCCTGGAAAATATCGCCGACCGCATCGAAGGCATTGCCGTGGGGCTTGAACAAGCCTAACTTCCGCTCAGGCGGAGCGCTGCGGAGCGCGTTAGGCACATTATCCCTGGGGCGATGCGTCCTTTAAGGGTGCTGTCCCTGCCGGGTTGCACGGGTTCGTCCTGGACGCTCGGTATCACGGTGCCCAACCTGTTGAGAGCAGGCCACGGAGGATCTTAACGCCGACGGCTACTGCGGCACCGCCGACTTTTTTCGTCTCGGGCATTGTTTGGATATTGTTACGGCACCCGAATTTCGGGCGCCGTCATCAAGTCATTATGGATCTCCTCGAACAAAAGCGTCTCCTGCGCAAAGAAGCCGCCGCCCGCCGTGTTCGCGCGCGCGCGGACCTGGGCTCCGGTGTCGCCACCGCCGTGGCCTGTCATGCCGTGGCCTTGGCGCAGGGGTTGGGGGAGGCGGCCCCGCCGGGGCATGTTTCGGGCTATCTCGCCATGCAGGACGAAATGGATGTCCTACCGGCCATCCTGGCCCTGGCCGCGTACGGCTGGCGGGGATGCCTGCCGGTGGTCGTCGGCAAGGCGCGCCCGCTCCTGTTCCGGGCCTGGTCGCCCGGGGCGAAGCTGGCGGACGGCGTGTTCGGCACCCGCCATCCTGCGGACGGGGCGGAAGACGTGCGCCCGGACCTGCTTCTGGTGCCGCTGCTCGCCTTCGACCGGGCCGGCTACCGGCTTGGCTGGGGCGGCGGATTCTATGATCGTACCCTTGCCGAACTGCGACAATCCGGCACTCCCGTGACCGCGGTCGGAGTCGGTTATGCGGCCCAGGAAGTTGACGCCGTGCCGCGGGACCATTACGACGCACGCCTGGACTGGGTGGTGACGGAGGAAGACATCATCCGGATTACGTCGTGACGCCCCGATAAGGCACTAAGGACAAGGTCGGTTAATGAAAATCATGATTGTCGGGGATGTGGTCGGTCGCAGCGGCCGGGACGCCGTGGCCAAGCACCTGCCGGCCCTGCGCGCGCAACTGGACCTCGACTTCGTCATCGTCAACGGCGAGAACGCGGCCCATGGCTTCGGCATTACCGAGGCGATCTGCAACGATCTGTACGCCCAGGGGGCGGACGTCATCACCACGGGCAATCACGTGTGGGATCAGCGCGAGATCATGAACTACATCGACGGCGACGACCGTCTGCTGCGTCCCCTGAATTTCCCCGCCGGCACGCCCGGCAAGGGGGCCGGCGTGTTCGACGCCAAGGACGGCCGCAAGGTCATGGTCGTGCACGCCATGTGCCGGCTGTTCATGGACCCGCTCGACGATCCCTTCGCCGGGGTGGATGAAGCCTTGAAGAACCACCGTCTGGGCGCGGCCAGCGGCCGCGGCAACGTCGACGCCATCCTGCTCGACCTGCACGGCGAGGCGTCGTCGGAAAAGATGGCCATGGCCCATTTCCTGGACGGTCGCGTTTCCGCCGTGGTCGGCACCCACACGCACGTGCCGACGGCGGACGCCCAGGTGTTCAAGGGCGGCACGGCCTATCAGACGGATCTGGGCATGACCGGCGATTACGATTCCGTCATCGGCATGCAGAAGGAAAACGCCACGGCGCGGTTCACCACCAAGCTGCCGCAGGGCCGGTTGGAGCCCGCGGGCGGCGAGGCGACCTTCTGTGCCATGTACCTGGAAACCGACGACGCCACGGGTTTGGCGACGCGGGCCGAGCCCGTGCGCCTGGGCGGCCGTCTGGCGCCGACGGTGCCGGGATAGCCGGCAGACCTGAAAATCAACCTTTTCCTTGGCCTGCGGCCTTTCACGGCGGACGAATTCTTGCCATATTGCGGGCCTAGCTTCACCGCCGGTGACACTCGCGCCGGTCCCATCATTTGGGTATAATCCCGACGAATCGCCACGACATATAGGGGGTTCCCGCCAAAATGGCTGGTCATTCCAAATTTAAGAACATCATGCACCGCAAAGGCCGTCAGGACGCCAAGCGGGCAAAGGTCTTCGCCAAGCTGGGCCGCGAAGTGACGGTCGCCGCGCGCAACGGCCCCGATCCCAACTTCAACGCCGCCCTGCGTTTGGCCGTCGCCAACGCCAAGGCCCTGAACATGCCCAACGACGTCATCAACCGGGCGATCCAGAAGGCCCAGGGCAACGATGCCGAGAATTACGAGGAAATCCGTTACGAAGGCTATGGCCCGGGCGGGGTCGCCGTGATCGTCGAGGCCCTGTCCGACAACCGCAATCGCACGGCCTCGGAAGTCCGCACCGCCTTTTCCAAGAACGGCGGCAACCTGGGCGAGACGGGCAGCGTCGCCTTCATGTTCGACCGGGTCGGCCAGATCACCTATCCGGCCGCCGTCGCCGGCGCCGAGGCCATGTTCGAAGGCGCCTTGGAAGCGGGGGCGGAGGACGTGGAATCGGACGATGACAACCACACCATCACCTGCCAGCCCGACGATTTTGCCGCCGTGCGCGACGCGCTCGAGGAACGCTTCGGCGAACCGGAGGAAGCGCGCCTGGCGTGGAAGCCGCAGAATTCCATCTCCGTCGACGAAGGCACGGCGCAGACATTGTTGAAGCTGATCGACGCGTTGGAAGACAACGACGATGTGCAGCGCGTCGCCGCCAACTTCGAGGTCGATGACGAGATCATGGAAAGGCTGAGCGCCTAAACCGTAAAGCGGACGCCACAGGGATACGGAGCGGAATGGAACACGGATGCGGCTGATCGGGTTTGACCCGGGGTTGAAGAACACCGGATGGGGCGTCATCGAACACGCCGGCAACCGGCTTCGCTATGTCGCCGACGGTGTTGTGTCCTCCGATCCGAAGGCCAGTCTGGCCGAACGTCTGGTGCAGCTTCATGACGGATTGGTCGAGGTCATCCGCGCCATGGCCCCGGTCGAGGCGGCGGTCGAAGAAACCTTCGTCAACACCAATCCGACGACGACCCTGAAACTGGGCCAGGCCCGCGGCATCTCCATGCTGGTGCCGGCCCTGGCCGGTCTGCCGGTGTTCGAATACACCCCCAACCTCGTGAAAAAGACCGTCGTCGGCACCGGCCACGCGGCCAAGGAACAGGTTCAGATGATGGTGCGCACGCTGTTGCCGGGAGCGGCCTTCAAAAGCGCGGACAGCGCCGATGCGCTTGCCGTCGCCATCTGCCACGCCCATCACCGCACGGCGCCCGGGCACGCCGCCATGGCGGGGGCGGCCCGGTGATCGCGCGGCTGAAGGGCCTGGTCGACGCCGTGGGAACGGATACCGCCGTCATCGACGTCAACGGGGTCGGCTATCTGGTTCATGCCTCTTCCCGGACCTTGTCGCAGATGGGGCAGGGCGACGCGGTGGCGCTGTTCATCGAAACCCATGTGCGCGAAGATCACATCCACCTTTACGGTTTCCTGCGTGCCGACGAACAGGACTGGTTCCGCCTGCTGACCACCGTGCAGGGCGTGGGCGCCAAGGTCGCCCTCGCCATGCTGTCGGCGTTGACCGGCGACATGTTGCTGCAGGCCATCGCCGCCGGGGACAAGGCGGCGGTGTGCCGTGCCCCCGGCGTCGGGCCCAAGCTGGCGCAGCGCATCCTGCACGAGTTGAAGGACAAGGTCGGCGCCCTGGCCCTGGGGCCGGCGGCGGCCAAGGGAGGCGTTGTGCCGTCCCCGGGCGCGGCCAAGCCGGAAGCCGGCGACGCGGCGCAGGATCTGCTGCGCGACGCCGCCTCGGCCCTGGTCAATTTGGGCTATACCCCGTCGGAGGCCCTGGGGGCGGTGTCCCGCGCCGCCCAGGCGTCGGACGCGGCTCTGACGTTGGAAGCCTTGATCCGCGCCGGGTTGGCCGAACTTGCCCCGAGCGATCAGCGGCGGGGGGCCTAGGCCGTGGCGGAAGAACGTATGATCCAGCCCGAAGTCGTGGGTGACGACTTCGCCGCCGATCCCGGCCTGCGCCCGCAGGTGCTCGACGATTTCGTCGGCCAGGACCAGGCGCGCGAGAACCTGAAGGTGTTCATCGAGGCCGCGCGGTCGCGTGGCGAAGCGATGGACCATGTCCTGTTTTTCGGCCCCCCGGGGCTGGGCAAGACCACCTTGGCGCAGATCGTCGCCCGCGAACTGGGCGTGGGCTTTCGCGCCACCTCGGGCCCGGTGGTCGCCAAGGCGGGCGACCTGGCGGCGATTCTCACCAACCTGCAGCCGCGCGACGTGCTGTTCATCGATGAAATCCACCGCCTCAGCCCGATCGTCGAGGAAATTCTCTATCCCGCGATGGAGGATTATCAGCTCGACCTGATCATCGGCGAGGGGCCGGCGGCGCGGTCCGTGCGCATCGATCTGCCGCCCTTCACCCTGGTGGGGGCGACGACGCGTTCGGGCCTGATCACCACGCCGCTGCGCGACCGTTTCGGCATTCCCGTGCGGCTTAACTTCTACAGCCCGGAAGCGCTCGAAGGCATCGTGCGCCGGGGGGCGGCGCTGCTGGGTCTGGACTTGACGGCCGAGGGAGCGTTGGAGATCGCCCGCCGGTCCCGCGGCACGCCACGGGTCGCGGGCCGCTTGCTGCGCCGGGTCCGCGATTTCGCCGCCGTCGACGGATCCGGGTCCGTCGACGCCCGGATCGCCGATGCGGCCCTGACGCGGCTTGAGGTCGATCAGCGCGGGCTCGACGCCATGGACCGCCGCTATCTGACCTGTATCTGCGGCAATTACGGTGGCGGGCCGGTCGGCGTCGAAACCCTGGCCGCCGCCCTGTCGGAACAGCGCGACACCATCGAGGAAGTGATCGAACCCTTCTTGATCCAGCAGGGGTTATTGATGCGCACGCCGCGCGGCCGCGCCGTGACGCCGGAAACATTCCGGCACCTGGGGCTCGACCTGCCGCCGGGCGCGCCGCAACTCGACCTTCTTTCCGCCACAAGTGGGTCGGAGGATGGCGCGTGACCGGAACAGGAGAAACGCCCTGCCACCGCATGCCCGTGCGTGTCTATTACGAGGACACGGACGCCGGCGGCATCGTCTATTACGCCAACTACCTGCGCTATGCGGAGCGCGCCCGCACGGAGCTTCTGCGTGAACTGGGATTTGAAAATTCCGCGATTTTGGCGCAGAAGGGCGTCGCGCTTGCCGTACGCCGGGTCAGCGCCGAATACCTGAAGCCGGCGCGGCTGGACGATGCGCTCAGCGTCGAGACGCGGGTGCTGGCGGTGCGGGGGGCGACCGTGGAGATGGCCCAGGTGGTGCGCCGAGACGACGAAGACCTGGTGCAGATGAGCCTGACGCTTGCCTGCATGAACTCGGCCGGACGGCCCGTGCGCCTGCCGGCCGAAGTGCGAATTGAAATGGCCCGGATCGCCGACGTCGGCGCGGGGCCTTAAGAAAAACGGAACGAGACGGACAAAGATGGAAAATCAAGCGGTCGAAGCGATGGCCCTGGCGGGCTCGACGAACCTGGATTTCTCGGTCGTGGCGTTGTTCATGAAGGCCGACCTGGTGGTCAAGTGTGTCATCCTGCTGCTGGTGTCGGCATCGATCTGGTGCTGGGCGATCATCTTCGAAAAACTGTTGTCCGTGCGCCGCCTGAACAAACGGACGGACAAATTCGAGGACCGTTTCTGGTCCGGCGACAGCCTCGACAGCCTGTATGACAAAATCGGCAGCCGGCCCATGGACCCCATGTCCGCCGTGTTCGCCGCCGCCATGCGGGAATGGCGGCGCGCGTCGCCCAACGGCGGCGGATCGACAACCCTGGCCCAGCGTATCGAGCGGGTCATGCAGATCACCGCCGACCGGGAAATGGATCGTGCCGAACGCTATCTCACGTTCCTGGCGACCACGGGCAACACGGCCCCCTTCATCGGCCTGTTCGGCACGGTCTGGGGCATCATGAATTCGTTCCAGTCGATCGCCATTTCCAAGAACACGTCGCTCGCCGTGGTCGCGCCCGGCATCGCCGAGGCCCTGTTCGCCACGGCGCTGGGCCTTCTCGCGGCCATTCCGGCGGTTATCGCCTACAACAAATTCTCCCGCGATCTGGACCGTTATGCCGGGCGGCTCGAAAACTTCTCGGGCGAGTTCTCGGCGATCCTGTCGCGCGAGTTGGACACCTAGGGCGGGGAGCGGGAACGTGGCCGTCACCATACAGCGGACCTCGCGCCGGCGGCGCAAGAACCGGGCGCTGATGAGCGACATCAACGTCACGCCGTTCGTCGACGTGATGCTGGTCCTGCTCATCATCTTCATGGTCACGGCGCCGCTTTTGACCGTGGGCGTCCAGGTCGACCTGCCGGAAACCAAGGCGGGCGCCGTCAGCGGCCAGGACGAACCGCTGGCCGTCAGCGTCGACGCCGGCGGGCAGATCTATATTCAGGACACGGCCGTCGACTTGGACACATTGGTGCCAAGATTGCACGCTATCACCGGCAACAATCCGGACATCCGGATCTTCGTCAGAGGGGATAAGGCCATCAATTACGGACGTGTCATGGCGGTGATGGGGCAGATCAACGCGGCCGGCTACCGGCGCGTGGCGCTGATCGCGCAGGAACCGGGCAAGGCGGCGAAACGCCCGCCTGCCAAGAAGTAAGCCGGGGCCCCTTGCGGACCGCACTGATCACATCCGTCTCCCTGCACGTGGGTTTGGTGCTGGCCGCCTGGCTGGGCCTGCCGTTCAACAAGATCACGCCGTTGCATGAAGAGCAGCCCATCTTCGTCGAGATCGTCGACGTCGACGAGATGCGCAACGCGCCGCCGATGCCGGTTCAGGAAGCCCCGAAAAAAGAGGCCAAGGCCGAACCGCCCAAACCGCCGACGCCGCCCAAGCCGAAACCGGCGCCGCCCACGCCCAAGCAGCCCGAGATCGCGGCCCTGCCGCCCAAGCCCGAGGCGGAGCCCGAACCCCTGCCCAAGGCGAAGCCGGAACCCAAGCCCGAACCGGAGCCCAAGAAGGAGGCGGAGCCCAAGCCCGAGAAGAAGCCGGAGCCGCCCAAACCGAAACTGGCCCAGGTCGAGGTTCCGAAGAAGCCCAAGAAACCGCAGAAGCCGACCTTCGACACGGCGTCCGTGCTGAAGACACTTGAGAAGATCAAGCAGCAGCCGACGCCCAAGCCCGAGGAAAAGCCTGAGAAGAAAGTGTCGGAAACGCCCAAGGACGACACCATGGCGCGCATCCGGGCGGCCTTGCAGAACAATTCCAAGTCGATCAAGTACGACCCGGACAAGAAGGTTTCGCAGCTTGAGATCGACCAGTGGCGCACGATGATCCGTAACCAGGTATCCAAGTGCTGGTCGCCGCCATATGGTGCGCCGGGGGCGGAAAAGCTGAGGCCGGAACTGCGCTTGACGATGAATTCCGACGGCACCGTGCAGTCGGTCGAGGTCGAGGACACGGGGCGGATGTTCACCGACCGCTATTTCCAGGTCGCCGTCGAGGCGGCCCGCCGCGCGGTCCTGGACCCGCGCTGCAACAAGTTCAACCTGCCGCCGGACAAGTATCATGTCTGGCGCGATCTGAAGTTCATATTTGACCCGAGCGGAATGCTGTGATGACCATTAGGCCGATGATTATGCCCGCTAAATTCGCAATGAAGACCTTTGCCCCGCTGATCGCGCTGTTGGCTTTCGCCGCGGCGTTGAGCGACGCTCGACCGGCGCGCGCCGAGATCACAATCGACATCACCCGGGGCAACGTCGAACCGCTGCCTATCGCGGTCACCGACTTCGTCGGCAAATCCGGCGCCGCGGCCCGGGCAGGGCGCGACATTGCCGGCGTGATCGCCGCCAACCTGGAGCGTTCCGGCCTGTTCAAGCCGATCGACCCCAAGGCCTTCATCCAGTCGGCGGGGGCGCTCAACGCGCTGCCCCGGTTCGGCGATTGGCGCGTCATCAACGCCCAGGCCTTGGTCCAAGGCCGCACCGAGGTTGTGTCCGACGGGCGGCTGCGCGTCGAATTCCGCCTGTGGGACGTGTTCTCGGAACAGCAGATGATCGGCCTGGCCTATTTCACCGTGCCCGACAACTGGCGGCGCGTGGCGCATATCATTTCCGACTCGATCTACAAGCGGATTACCGGCGAGGACGGCTATTTCGACACGCGCATCGTCTATGTCGCCGAACAGCCCAAGGACGCCAAGGGGGTCGGGCGCAACCGCCTGAACCCGTTCGGCAAGCGGCTGGCGATCATGGACCAGGACGGGGAAAACCACCGCTTTCTGACCGACGGCACGACCCTGGTGCTGACACCCCGGTTCTCGCCGACGTTGCAGGAAATCACCTACATGTCCTATTTCCGCAACAACCCGCGCGTCTACATCTTCAACATCGACACGGGACGCCAGGAAGTCCTGGGCGACTTTCCCGGCATGACCTTCGCGCCCCGGTTTTCGCCGGACGGCAAGAAAATCATCATGTCCATGGCCAAGGACGGGAACTCGGAAATCTACGTCATGGACCTGCGCACCCGCGTGGTGCGGCAGCTGACGTTCCATTCCGCCATCGACACCTCGCCCAGCTTTTCGCCCGACGCCGACCAGGTCGTCTTCAACTCCGACCGCGGCGGCAGTCAGCAGCTTTACATCATGGACGACCGTGGCAAGAACGTGCGCCGCATCAGTTTCGGCAATGGGCGCTACGCCACGCCCGTGTGGTCGCCGCGCGGCGACCTGATCGCCTTCACCAAGTTGTCGGGCGGGCGGTTCTTCATCGGTGTCATGAAGCCGGACGGATCGGGTGAACGGCTTTTGGCCGAGGATTTCAAGATCGAAGGGCCGACCTGGTCGCCGAACGGCCGCGTGCTGATCTTCTATCGCAAGGGCAGGTCGGAAAAGGACGGCAGCGGCGGGCAGTCGAAGTTGTGGTCCATCGATTTGACCGGGCATAACGAACGCGAGATTCCGACCCCCATGGATGCGTCCGACCCAGCGTGGTCGCCACTTATTCCCTGACGTCGGGAAATGTTGTGACAGTGATCATACAAAAAGACATTTCGCGCATGCAAAAATGCAGGGTCTCAGAACGCCTTTGAACTTAAAAAGTACTTGGAATCAGAACGCTTAACCGTTAATACATCACACGAACGGCCTTTTTTTAAAGGCCAAGCAGATTTCACCGTCGGCAGCCCCGGCGGATTTGCAATGCACTAAAACCCGACAAATGGGGGATTACATGCGCTTTAAAGTTCTCGGAATGGTCGCCGCTCTTGCTTTGGCAGTTTCGGCCTGCGAATCCACGTCAGGGTCGGGCGCCGGCGCCTCCGGTTCTGGCCAATCTATCACACCGCTGCCGGCCGCCGCGCCGCTGGCGTTGAAGGACCAGTTCGTCGTTGACGTCGGTGACCGCGTGTTCTTCGCGTTCGACCGTTTTGATGTCGAGCCGGATCAGAAGAAGGTCCTGGACGTTCAGGCCGCTTGGCTCAAGAAATACAGCTCCGTGACGGTCACGATCGAAGGCCATGCCGACGAACGCGGCACGCGGGAATACAACTTGGCGCTCGGCGAACGCCGCGCCAATGCGGTGAAAGAATACCTGATCTATCTCGGCATCGACGCCAAGCGGATCAAGACCGTCTCCTACGGTGAGGAACGCCCCGTGGCGCTCGGCTCCGACGAAACCGCCTGGTCGCAGAACCGCCGTGGCGTGACCGTCGTGACGGGCCCCGGTTCCTGATCCTCGGGCTGACCGTCTAGCGTTTCTAGGGCGCTTGTCCGGCCGCGGATTGCGGGATGGGCAAGCGCCTTAGTTTTGCCTAAAATTCCTGGGATTACGGGCATTCAGTCTGCGGCCGCGAAACCATCGTTTCGGATCGCCGCGCCCGTTTCAACCGCGACAACAGGGACACGCGAATTCCCATGCGTCTGATGACCTTCCCGACCGCCCTGACCTTGCTTTGCCTCGCCGCTGTTCTGGCCGCCGCCGTTCCGGCCCGGGCCCAGGACGCGCAGGCCCTGTCGCAGCGTCTCGAGCGGCTGGAGCGGGATATCCAGACCCTGTCGAAAATGGTCGTTCGCGGTCCGGGGGCGGTCCCCGCCGCCGATCTGCCGGCCGCCGCCAAGCCGGCCGAGCCGATGCCCAATCTGCCGCAGAACGCCGTGGCGCGCATCGGCGTGCGGCTCGACACGCTGGAAAACGAACTGCGGGACGTGACCGGGCGGATCGAGGAAATGACCTACAATGTGGATCAGCTGACGGCGCGGGTCGATCGTCTGGTCACCGATATGGATTTCCGGCTGTCCGGTCTGGAACAGCAGGGCCGCGGTCCGGGTGCTTCCACGGCCATGCAGCCCGGCGCGGCCGGGCCCCAGGCCAACGCGGCGCCGACCCCGGGCGAGGTCCGCATCATCGGCCGTCCCGCGGGCACCCTGGGTCAAATCAACCCCGACCTGGTCAAATCCGCCACGCCGTCGGGCAAACCGGAGGCGGCCAATGCCGCGCCGTTGGGCGTCGGCGGGCCGGTTCAGGCGGCGCCCATGCCGGCCCCCGCCGGTGCCCCCAACCCGGCCGCCGTCACGCGCGTTCAATCGCCGCAACAGGCCGCCGCCGTGCCCCAGACCGGCGCGGCACAGGGCCCGGTGCTGCCGGACGGCACCGCCGAGGAACAGTACAAATTCGCCTTCGACCTGTTGCGTAAGCACCAGTTCGACCAGGCGGAAGCGGCCTTCAAGGAATTCCTGGGCAAGCACGATGGCGGCGCGCTTTCAAGCAACGCGCGCTATTGGCTGGGCGAAACCCATTACGCGCGGGCCGAATACGTGAAGGCGGCCGAAGTCTTCCTACAGGGGTTTGAAAAGGACCCCAAGGGCGGCAAGGCGCCGGACAGCCTGCTGAAGCTGGCCATGTCGCTGGGCCAACTGGGCCAGAACAAGGAAGGCTGCGGCGCCATCGACAAGCTGTTCGCCGATTTCCCCAATGCCAACAGCTCCCTCAAGCGCACGGCCACCCGCCAGCAGCGGCAAATGAACTGCAAGCAGTGACCGGCTCGGCCTGACGCCGCGCCAGGGTTCACGGACCTGCGCCCTCTGGAGACAGCCCGGACGGCAGATGATGACGGCGACCGCTCATCCCCTTTCAAATGACGATGCCGACGGCCTTGGCCGCCGGTTTGCCAAATCGATGGACCGTCTCGGTCCGTTCGAGACCGCCCCCCATCTGGCCGTCGCCGTTTCCGGAGGTGCGGACAGCACGGCCCTGGCCTTGCTGGCCCAGGACTGGGCAGCAGAGCGGGACGGGCGGGTGACGGCGCTGATCGTCGATCACGGGCTGAGGGGGGGCTCGGCGGCGGAAGCGGCGGGGACGGCGGCACGTCTCCAATCCCTCGGCATCGTGGCGCATATCCTGACCTGGGACGGGGCCAAGCCCGCCGCGTCGGTGCAGGCCGCGGCGCGGGCGGCGCGCTACGGGCTGTTGCGGAATTGGTGCCGGACTGCCGGGGTGCTGCATCTTCTGGCCGGGCATCATGGCGATGATCAGGCGGAAACCCACGTGATGCGGCAAAGCCGGGGCGGCGGCTTCGGCGCCGCGGGGATGAGCGCCCTGGTGAGCTTTCCCGAACTGCGCCTGCTGCGCCCGCTTCTGGGTATCCGCCACGGCGCCCTGACAGCCTATCTCGCGGCGAAGGGTGTCGCCTGGATCGAAGACCCTTCCAATGCCAACACCGATTTCGAACGGGTGCGTATCCGGCGGCGTCTCGTGACCGATGCGGGGCTGGCGGATCGGGCGCTTGCGGAGGCGCATGCGGCGGGAGTGGCGCGCCAGAAGCTCCAAGATGCCGTCAACCGGGCGTTGGCGGAAACCGTTTCCCCGCATCCCCTCGGCTTTGCCGATCTCGACCGCCGCGCGTTCGCTGGCCTGGCCCCCGATGTGGCGGGGCGTCTGGCGGCCCGGCTGGCGCAGGTTCTGGGCGGAGCCGATCATGCCCCTCCGGCGGCGCGGGCGGATCGCCTGGCCCGGCGCATCGCGGGGGGCGGGGCCTTTCCCGGTGGCAGCCTGGGCCGCTGCCGGTTCCTGGCTGACAAGGCCGGATGTATCGTTGTTTGCCGCGACGGGCGCGGACTGCCCGCTCCGATGGCGGTCTCTGCGGGCCGTGTGGCCAGTTGGGATGGCCGCTTCGCCATCGTTCTGCCGGCGGGCATCTCCCCGGGGGTGGTGCTCGCCCCCCTGGGACCCGAGGGCTGGCGCCAGATTCCCAAGGACATGCGCCGCGCGTCCGGGCTGCCCTCCGCCGCCGCGCGCACGTTGCCGGCCCTGTTCGAAAACGGTACTCTCCTGGCCCATGCGGTGCCCGGCGGCGGCGCGGAGGGGCTCTCCATTCGCTTCCGGGCAAAAAATACCTTGGCCTTTAACGGGTTTTGTATTGCGTGAGGGTTTCGGAGTACTATCTCTGGAAGAAGGGCCCTGTGGGCGCTGCATGTGGCGTCGATACGTCGTCCCTGCGGCCTTCGTCCAACCTCTTAAAAGGACTTAATCGTTGAATTTCAGCCGGAATTTCGCCCTCTGGGTCATCATCGCCTTGCTGGTTTTTGCCCTGTTCAACCTGTTCCAGGGCACGCCGCAACGGGCCGTGCAGAACGAATTGGCCTTCACCGACTTCCTCAACAACGTGGAAAGCGGCGAAGTGCGTAATGTCGTCATCCAGGGGCAGTCGATTTCCGGCAACCTGCGCGACGGCCGCCATTTCACGACCTATGCCCCCGACGACCCCACGCTGGTCACCCGTCTGCGCGAACAGGGCGTCAGCATCAAGGCCAAGCCGTCCGATGAAAATTCGCCGACGCTGTGGGGCATCCTGATTTCCTGGTTCCCCATGTTGCTGCTGATCGGGGTGTGGATTTTCTTCATGCGCCAGATGCAGTCGGGCGGCGGCAAGGCCATGGGCTTCGGCAAGTCGAAGGCCAAGCTGCTGACCGAAAAGGCGGGCCGCGTCACCTTCGAGGACGTCGCCGGCATCGACGAAGCCAAGCAGGAACTTGAGGAAATCGTCGAATTCCTGAAGGACCCGCAGAAATTCCAGCGCCTGGGCGGCAAGATCCCCAAGGGCTGCCTGCTCGTCGGCCCTCCGGGGACCGGTAAGACGCTGCTGGCCCGCGCCATCGCCGGCGAGGCCAATGTGCCGTTCTTCACCATTTCCGGCTCCGACTTCGTGGAAATGTTCGTCGGCGTGGGCGCATCCCGCGTGCGTGACATGTTCGAACAGGGCAAGAAGAACGCGCCCTGCATCATCTTCATCGACGAAATCGACGCCGTCGGACGCCATCGCGGCGCCGGTCTCGGCGGCGGTAACGACGAGCGCGAGCAGACCCTCAACCAGCTGCTGGTCGAAATGGATGGGTTCGAGGCCAACGAAGGCGTCATCCTGGTCGCTGCGACCAACCGGCCCGACGTTCTCGACCCGGCGCTGCTGCGTCCGGGCCGCTTCGACCGTCAGGTCGTGGTGCCCAACCCGGACATTCTGGGCCGCGAGAAAATCCTCAAGGTTCACATGAAAAAGGTGCCGTTGGCGCCCGACGTGGACGCCAAGATCATCGCCCGTGGGTCCCCCGGGTTTTCCGGTGCGGACCTCGCCAATCTGGTCAACGAGGCGGCCTTGCTGGCCGCCCGCGCCGGGCATCGCGTGGTCACCATGAGCGACTTCGAAAACGCCAAGGACAAGGTCCTGATGGGGGCGGAGCGCCGTTCCATGGTCATGACCGAGGAAGAAAAGCGCCTGACCGCCTATCACGAGGCCGGGCACGCCATTGTCGGTATCTACGTGCCCAAGCACGATCCGATCCACAAGGTGACGATCATCCCGCGCGGCCGTGCCCTCGGTCTGACCATGTCCCTGCCGGAGCGGGACCAGTTGAGCCAGTCCCAGGTTCAGCTTGAATCCAAGCTGGCCATGGCCTTCGGCGGGCGCACCGCGGAAGAACTGATCTTCGGCAAGGAAAACATCACCACCGGGGCCGGCGGCGACATCCAGCAGGCGACCTACATGGCGCGGCGCATGGTCACCGAATTCGGGTTCTCCGACAAGCTGGGCCGGCTGCGCTATGCGGATAACGAGGAAGAGGTGTTCCTGGGCCATTCCGTGGCGCGCCAGAAGAACGTATCCGACGCCACGGCGGCGCTGATCGACGAGGAAGTGCGGCGTCTGATCGACGAGGCCGAACACCGGGCCCATAAGATTCTGACCGAGCACATGGACGAGCTCCACCGTTTGGCCGAGGCCCTGTTGGAATACGAAACCCTGACCGGCGACGAAGTCAAAAAGGCCATGCGCGGCGAAGCCATCACCCGCGAGGATGACGGCGGTTCGACGCCGACGGAAGGGTCCGGCCGCAAGGCGTCCGTGCCCGACGCCGGCAAGGGCCGCAAGCCCAAGGGAAGCCCGGGCGGGTTCGGGCCGGAACCGCAACCGGAATCGTGACCGCGCCCGTTTCGGCGGCGCCGTCGTTCGCGGGCCTGGCCCTCGACCGGCCGCGCCTGATGGCGGTGATCAACGCGACCCCCGACAGCTTTTCCGACGGCGGCGAGGCCTTCGCCCTTGAGGACGCTCTCAACCGGGGCCGTGCTTTCATAGCCGAAGGTGCCGATATCCTGGACGTCGGCGGAGAATCGACCCGCCCTGGGGCAACGCCGGTCTCCGCCCAGGAGGAAATCCGCCGCGTCGTGCCCGTGATCGAGGCTCTGGCGGCCGAAGGGGGCCTGGTATCCATCGACAGCCGCCGGGCCGAGGTCATGCGCGCCGCCGTAAAAGCGGGAGCCCGCATCATTAACGACGTGTCGGCGCTTCAAGGCGAAGGGGCGTTGGATGCGGCGGCGGACCTCGGCGTGCCGGTGATCCTCATGCACATGCAGGGCGAGCCCGGCACCATGCAGGACAATCCCACTTATGACGACGTGGTGGCCGAGGTGCGGGATGGTCTTCTGGCCCGCGCCCGCGCCTGTCGGAACGCAGGCATCGCGGCCCAGGACATCGCGCTCGACCCCGGGATCGGCTTCGGCAAGACCGTGGCGCATAACCTATCGTTGCTGGCAAACCTGGACCGCCTGACCGAGACCGGCCATCCCGTGGTTTTAGGCGTGTCGCGCAAAAGCTACATCGCCAAGATCGACCGCGACGTGCCGCCCGGCGAACGGGTCGCGGGTTCCGTCGCCACGGCGTTGGCCGCCTGGGACCGGGGCGTGCGCATCTTCCGGGTCCACGACGTCGCCGAACACCGTCAGGCGTTGGCCGTTTACCGCGCTATTGCGGAGACCGGCGGGAAGGGTTCATAAGGGGCCTGTTAACCACCGCTTTGGTACAAATTGAGCCATGACACGCAAACTGTTCGGCACCGACGGCATCCGCGGCACCGCCAATTCCGACCCCATGAACGCCGAAACGGCGCTCAAGGTCGGCATGGCGGCGGGGGCGCAGTTCATTCGTGGCGACCATCGACATCGCGTGGTGATCGGCAAGGACACGCGGCTGTCGGGCTATCTGCTGGAGCCGGCGCTGGTCGCCGGGTTCGTTTCCGTCGGCATGGACGTGATCATCGTCGGCCCGATCCCGACGCCCGCCATCGCCATGTTGACGCAGTCGCTGCGCGCCGACCTGGGCGTCATGCTGTCGGCCTCGCACAATCCCTACCACGACAACGGCATCAAGCTGTTCGGGCCCGACGGTTACAAGCTGTCGGACGAGATCGAGATCGAGATCGAGGCCCGCATGGCCGGCGACCAGTCGGCGGATCTGGCGCCGCCGGACAAGTTGGGCCGGACCTGGCGTCTGGACAGCGCGCGCGGGCGTTACAATGATTACGTCAAGCGCACCTTCCCACGGGAACATACCCTCGACGGGCTCAAGGTCGTGCTCGACTGCGCCAACGGTGCGGCTTATCGCGTGGCGCCCGAAGTCCTGTGGGAATTGGGAGCCGAAGTCATTTCGATCGGCGTCGATCCCGACGGCTTCAACATCAACAAGGATTGCGGGTCCACGAATACCGAGGCCATGCAATCCCAGACCCTGGCCCATGGTGCCGACCTGGGGATCGCGCTCGACGGTGACGCCGACCGGGTCCTGGTCTGTGATGAAAAAGGCGACATGGTCGACGGCGACCAGATCCTCGGCCTGGTCGCGCGCAACTGGCTGGAACGCGGCATCCTGAAGGGCGGCGGCGTGGTCGCCACGGTGATGTCCAACCTGGGCCTGGAACGGTTTCTGAACGACAATCTGGGCCTGGGGCTGGAACGCACCCAGGTCGGCGACCGCTACGTGGTCGAGTACATGCGCGCCAAGGGCTTCAACCTGGGCGGGGAACAATCCGGCCATATCATTCTGGGTGACTATTCGACGACCGGCGACGGTCTGATCGCTGCCTTGCAGGTATTGTCCGTGGTCAAGAAATCCGGCCTGCCGGCCAGCGAGGTCTGCCGCCCGTTCGAACCGCTGCCGCAGCTTCTCAAGAATGTACGGTTCGACGGGGCGTCACCGCTCGAGGCGGCAATCGTGCAGGACGCGATCAAGGACGCCCACGCCACGCTGAACGGCAAGGGGCGTTTGCTGGTCCGCCCGTCGGGCACGGAGCCGCTGGTCCGTGTCATGGCCGAGGGCGAGGACGATGTGCTCATCACCCGGGTGGTGGACGAGCTGATCACCCTCCTGGAAACGGAAGTCCGGACCTAACCCATGCAACTCAAAGGCCGCGTGCTGATCATCGCCGGATCGGATTCCGGCGGCGGTGCCGGAATCCAGGCGGACATCAAGACGGTGTCGGCGCTGGGCGGTTACGCCATGACCGCGATCACCGCGTTGACGGCCCAGAACACCCTGGGCGTCACGGGAATCCAGGCCGTGCCCGCGGACTTCGTCGCCCAGCAGATCCGCATGGTGATGGAAGATTTGGGCGCCGACTGCATCAAGATCGGCATGCTGCACCGGGCCGAGGTCGTCCTGGCCGTCGCCGATGCCCTGGCCGAAACCGCGGCGGGCGTCCCGGTGGTTCTGGATACGGTGATGATCGCCAAGGGCGGCCATGCGCTGCTCGACGACGATGCCGTTGACGCGTTGAAGACCCGTTTGCTGCCGGGGGCGGCCCTGGTTACGCCCAACCTGCCCGAAGCCGAAGTGCTTACGGGCCTGCCCGTGCGAACGGTCGAGGACATGATGGATGCGGGCGAGGATATTCTGGCATTGGGTGCCAGGGCCGTGCTGATGAAGGGCGGGCATCTGGACGGCGACACGGTGACGGACCTTCTGGTTACAGCCGATGACTGCTTGGGTTGGGAAGGCCCCCGCATCGATACGCCCCATACCCACGGCACGGGGTGCACCCTGGCCAGCGCCTGTGCCGCCGGGATTGCCCAGGGCCTGGACCTGATCGACGCCGTCGCCCGCGCCCATGCCTATGTGGTGGAGGCGATCCGCACCGCGCCCGGACTGGGGCGAGGCCACGGCCCTCTGAATCACGGGTTCGCGGTCACGCCCTTTGATCCGAAAAATTAGCTGATTGCTTAGACGTAGGTCGGCTCGGCCATGTGGCTGGTCGCGCCCGCCACCTCGGCGATGATGCCAAGC
The DNA here is from genome assembly GCA_031655335.1 of Thalassospiraceae bacterium LMO-SO8. Classification (NCBI taxonomy): domain Bacteria; kingdom Pseudomonadati; phylum Pseudomonadota; class Alphaproteobacteria; order Rhodospirillales; family Thalassospiraceae; species Thalassospiraceae bacterium LMO-SO8. The sequence continues at coordinate 2,896,947 of CP134226.1, forward strand.
GCCCGCTCCAGTCGCTGGCGGTCCTGCTCGGCGCCAAGGCAGATGCGCACATGCGGTCGGTCGGGGCGGTGGCGTTCGTCCATCACGAAGGCGTTGCCCGGGGTTACGGACACGCCGCGTTCCAGCAGCCGGGTGCGGAACTCGGGCCCGGTGAACCCGTGAGGCACCGGCAGCCAGGCATGCAGCGAGCGCGGGTGGGTGCGGAGCTCAAGGTGGCCCAGGCGGCGCACCAATTCCTTCTGGCGGCTTTCGACCTCGCGGCGTTGCTGGGCCATCATCTCGTCGGCTTCGCCGCCGCGGATCATCTCGCTGGCGATTTCGACGGCCAGCGGCGAGGCCATCAGGGTCGACGAGCGCAAGGCGTTCACGAACGACGCCATGAGGCCCTGGGGGACCAGGACATAGCCGACGCGCAGGCCCGGCGACACGGCCTTGGACAGGCTGGTCACATAGACGGTGACGTCCGGCGCGAGGGTATGAAGGCGGGGCGGGGCGTCGTCCACAAGAAAGCCGTAGACATCGTCCTCGATCACGAACACGCCGTACTTGCGGGCGATCTCGGCGATCTGGCGGCGGCGGTCCTCCGGCATGATGCTCGCCGTCGGGTTCTGCAACGTCGGCAGCAGGTAGAGCAGGCGGGGCGCGCGGTCGCGGCAGGCCTGTTCGAAGGCGTCCGGAATCAGACCGTGTTCGTCCATGGCCAGACCCTCGACCCGTAGGCCGAGCGGCGCCGCCGTCACCTTGACCCCGGGCCAGCTCAACGCTTCGGCGAGGATCAGGTCACCCGGTTTGGCCAGGGCCATCAGCGCCGTCTGGGTCGCGGCCTGCGCCCCCGGCGCGATCAGGATGTCTTCGGCGCGGGCATTCACGCCCAGGCCGGTCAGCCATTCCGCGCTTGCCTCAAGATGCGGGCGCAGACCGTTGTGCGCCTGATAGCGGGAAACCGCTTCCCACACCGCTTCGTGGTTGACGCGGGCGATGGCGCGCTGGGTCAGGGCGCCGACACCTATGGTCACGGGGTAGTTGGAGGCAAGCTCAAGCCCTTCCGAACCCATGAAGTCCGTGCCGTACATGGCGTTGTACGGCGAGGCGACCAGATCGACGCTGTTGCGCAGTGCGTCGATGTTATGGTTGAGGGACGGTGCGGGGACACGGTCGGCGGGGGCGGTGATGAAGGTGCCGCGACCGACCTCGCCGCGGGCCAGGCCGCTGCGTTCCAATTCCTGGTAGGCGCGGGTCACGGTGCCCAAGGTCACGCCCAGGTCATAGGCCAGATTGCGTTGCGGCGGCAATTTGGTGCCCGGCGTCAGGTCGCCCGTTTCCAGGGCGTCGACGATGGCGTCGACGATCGCCTGGTACTTGGGGCCGGCACGGCCACGCAGTTCGGGCATCCAGATTGTCATGGTGCGATTTTAGATATTGTATCGATTGCGTGTCAATTGTATTGAGTTAATTGATCAATGTTCGGGGTTAATGCGGAATTGATGGGTGACAATATGCGGACAATGTTGGGGGACGCTTCATGGATTGGATGACCCTGCCGGAGCTTAAATCCGCCCGCGAGATCGTCAGCACCCATGTGCCCCCCACGCCGACCCACAACTGGCCATTGCTTGACCAACGCGCCGGCGGCGAGGTTTGGGTCAAGCACGAGAACCATTCACCCGTCGGCGCCTTTAAGGTGCGGGGTGGTCTTGTTTACCTCACGCGACTAAAGGCCGAACATCCGGATCTTGCGGGGGTTGTCTCGGCGACCACCGGAAACCATGGGCAAAGCGTCGGCCGGGCGGCCCGCATGGTTGGCCTGCCGGCAACCATTGTCGTGCCGAAGGGGAACAATCCGGGCAAGAATGCCGCCATGGCGGCGCAGGGCGTCGATCTGATCGAGCATGGCGATGATTTCCAGGCGGCGAAGGAATTCGCCGAGGGGCTCGCGGCGGCGCGCGGTCTGCATATGGTGCCGTCGTTCCATCCCTGGCTGGTCCAGGGGGTGGCAAGCTATGGGTTGGAGTTGTTCGAGGCGCAGCCGGACCTGGATACGGTCTATGTCCCCATCGGTCTGGGCTCCGGCATCTGCGGCGTCATCGCGGCGCGCGATGCGCTTGGTTTGAAGACGGAGGTCGTCGGTGTCGTCGCCTAAGGCGCGCCCTGTTACGCGCTGTCGTACGAAGCACGCCGGGTGATCGCGACCAACGGCGTCGCGACCATTGCCGAGGGATTGGCCGTCCGTCAGCCGGACGCCCTGGCGCTTGACATCATCTGCGCGGGCGCCGCGCGCATCGTCACGGTTTCCGACGAAGAGATTTCCGCCGCCATGGCGGCTTATTTCACGGACACCCATAATCTGGCCGAAGGCGCGGGAGCGGCGACCTTGGCGGCCCGTCTTCAGGAACGCGACGCCATGGCCGGGAAGAAGACGGGCGTGGTGCTTTCCGGCGGCAACGTGGACAAGGATTTGCTGGTCCGCGTGCTTGCCGGAAAAGGGGCGGGGGGCTAAAACCGTTGTCCCGCCCGATCCGCGGCAGAAAGAACCAAAAAGGGAGCCATCCATGTCCACCAACGCCTACCGCATCGCCGTCATCCCCGGGGACGGCATTGGCAACGAAGTCATGCCCGAAGCGCTCCGCGTGCTCGAGGTGATCGGCCGCAAGCACGACCTGTCGTTCAAGTTCGACGAATTCGACTGGAGCTGCGAGCGCTACGCCAAGGAAGGTGCCATGATGCCGGAAGACGGGCTGGACACCATCAAGGGCCATGATTCGATCCTGCTGGGCGCCGTCGGCTTCCCGGGCGTGAAGGACCATGTCTCGCTTTGGGGGCTGTTGATCCCGATCCGCCGCCAGTTCCAACAGTACCTGTCGCTGCGCCCGGTCAAGCTCATGGAAGGCATGCCCTGTCCGCTGGCAAACCGCAAGCCGGGCGACATCGACTTCCTGGTCGTGCGCGAAAACAACGAAGGCGAATATTCCGACATCGGCGGACGCGGCAATGTCGGCACGCCGGAAGAATTCGCGACGCAGCTGTCCGTGTTCACCAAGAAGGGCTGCGACCGCATCATCCGCGTCGCCTTCGAACTGGCCCGCACGCGCAAGCGCAAGAAGGTCACCTCGGCGACCAAATCCAACGGCATCAGCATCTCCATGCCCTATTGGGACGAACGCTTCGCGGCGATCGCATCGGAATATCCGGATATCGAGACCGACCAGTTCCACATCGACATTCTGACGGCCCATTTCGTGCGCAACCCGGATTGGTTCGACGTGGTCGTCGGCTCCAATCTGTTCGGCGATATTCTGTCCGACCTGGGGCCGGCCTGCACCGGCACCATCGGCATCGCGCCGTCGGCCAACATCAATCCCGAACGGGATTATCCGTCGATGTTCGAGCCGGTTCACGGCTCCGCCCCCGACATCGCGGGCCAAAACATCGCCAACCCCATCGGCCAGATCTGGTCGGCGGCGATGATGCTCGACCACCTGGGCCAGAAGGACGCGGCCGACGAGATCGTGCGCGTCATCGAACAGGTGGTCGCCGGCGACGGTCCCAAGACCCGCGACATGGGCGGCACGGCCTCGACCCAGGAACTGGGCGCGGCCATTGCCGAGGCGCTGTCCTCTTAAGGGACGTGCGGGGATGCCGGACGCGGTCATCACGACGGTCACCGGCGGCCCGGACCTTGATGCGGTGCGGGAAATGTTCGCCGAATACGGGGCCGACGTTTCCCGCGCCTACTGCCTGAAAGGCTTCGACGCCGAGCTGGCGGGGCTGCCCGGGGCTTACGGCCCGCCCCGGGGGGCTCTGTTGCTTTTGCGCGCGGACGCCGCCGCCGCCGGCGCGGTCGGTGTCCGCGCTCTGTCCGAAGACAGGGCGGAAATGAAACGCCTGTACGTGCGTCCGGCCTGGCAGGGCCAAGGCTTCGGCCGCCGGTTGGCCGCGGCCGCCGTGGGCCATGCCCGGGCCGCCGGGTTCCGCGCGCTCTGTCTGGATACCCTCGATCACATGAAAGGCGCGCAGGCCCTCTACCGCGCCATGGGATTCGCCGAAATCGCGCCTTATCACGGCGACACGGCCCCCGGCATGCGGTTCATGGAATTGACCATGTCGGCCCAGGACGCCGGATCGCCCCGGAAATCCTAGGTCCACCTTAGGGGTGGTGAATGATTCCTCCTTTTTTACCAATTGTTTACCCCAATGGTTTTCACTATCCTTGAGTTGATCCAGACGTGGCGCCGCCATCCTGGGTATTTTCCGGCGTTTTCTTGGGAGTGAACGCCGGGGCGGCGCGTGTCTTAGCTGCGGGAGAGGATCATGACCGGTCGACGTCTTATGGCGCGGTTTGCGTTTGTTGCGGTGGCAACCGTGGGCATTGGTGCCTGTGGTGCCTTGCAGGAATCGCAGATCTTCACGGACACCTTCTGGGCGGGAAGCCCCCTGAAGCAGAACGACGAGGCCGAACTGGGCATCGCCGAACTGGCCAAGGGTAACTTCGTCACCGCCGAAAGCCATTTCCAGAAGGCCTTGCAGGCCAACCCGAAGGATGTTGACGCGCTGCTTGGTGCCGGCATCCTCTATCAGAATACGGGCCAGATCACGAAGTCGCGCCAGATGTACGAGGCCGTGCTGGCCCTGCGTCCGGAGGAATCTCAGCAGTTCGTTGTGTGGAACAACCTGGCGACGCGTCCGGCGTCGCAGATCGCCAGCGTCAACCTGTCGTTGCTCGATTCCGGCGAAGTGCCCAGCGCCGTGCGTCTGGGCCAGGCCCCGGCCGGGTTCCCCGGCGCCCCCGCCACCGTTTCCGCGTCGCCCACGGGCCGCGCCCCGGCCACCTCGTTCGGCGCGCCGCCGCCCATGACTTCGGCCCAGCCGCAGCAGGCCATGGCCGCCCCCGCCATGCCGGTGACCACCATGGATGCCTACTCCGGCGGCGACCAGAACGTGATTTCGCGCTTTTCGACCATGCGCGCCCTGAAGGATCAGGGCCTTGTCACGCCGCAGGAATATGCGACCCGGCGCCAGGCCAATGTCGGTGCCCTGTTACCGCTGACCTCGCCGCCGTCGTCGGCAGGGCTGGACCGGCCCGTGCCGACCACGGAACAGATTTCCGGGCGCCTGCGCGCCATCGGCCGCGCGCTGGAACTGCGGGCCATCTCCGTGTCGCAGCATGCCGCCGAACGCAACATGATCCTCGATGCCCTGATGCCGGCGGCACCCGTGCGCCTGGTCAATCCGGCGCCGCCGCCGCAAGGTCTGATGGAGGCCGCCGACATGGTGCGCCGCCTGGAACAACTGCGCGACAGCGGCTACATCTCGTCCGACGAATACACCCGTGAACGCGCCGCCATCGAAAAAGCCATGCAGCCGGAAGCGCCCAAGATGGTGTCGGCTCAGGCCGCCCCCACCAGCCTTGTCGACAAGGACAAGGCCGAGAAGATGGAAAAGCCGAAGGGCCCGCAGCCGGGTGTGCACCTCGCGTCCTATCGCTCGGAAAAGCAGGCGGAGGACGGCTGGAAGCTGATTCAGCGCCGTCACCGCACCGTGCTCAAGGATATGGAGCATGAGGTTTCCAAGGTCGATCTTGGCAAGAAGGGCGTCTATTACCGCCTCAAGGCCGGGCCGCTGAAGTCGGCGGGCGAAGCCAAGGGAATCTGCGCCGACCTGAAGAAGCGCCGCCAGTTCTGCGAACCGTCGACCGTCGGCGGCTGAACGTCGCCTTAGACCGCTTTGGAATCTTCCGTTCTTAGGCCCTTTGTCAGTTTCGACAGCGCGCGGCGCTGATTGCCGTCCGCATCGAAATTGTCCGGGCTGAGCCAGGATTCATGCGCCGCCTTGATGGCGGGCCACTCCGCATCCGTAATCGCGAACCAGGCGGAATTGCGGCTGCGGCCTTTGACCACCATATGGTTGCGGAACAACCCTTCATAGGAAAAGCCCAGGCGCTGCGCCGCCCGCCGCGACGGCGCGTTGAAGCCGTTGCACTTCCATTCATAGCGCCGGTAGCCGAGCGTATCGAAGGCATGAGCCATCATCAGATACATGGCTTCGGTTGCGAGAACGGTGCCCTGAAGGGCGGGCGAATAGGCGATGTTGCCGACCTCGATGACGCCGTTCGCGGGGTCGATGCGCAGGTAACTGGCGACGCCGAGGGCCTTGCCCGACGCGGGGTCGACGATCGCGAAGAACAGGGGGTCATCCCCGGCTTCGGCACCGGCCAGCCAGGTCCGGTATTCGGCGAATTCAGCGAAAGGCCCGTAGGCCATGTAATCCCACATGCGGCCGTCCGTGTCGGCGGTGTTGGCCTGCCACAGGTCCTCGCCATGGGCATCGGCGGACAGGGGCTCCAGGCGGCATCGCGGGCCGGTCAGGATGTCGCGGCCGGGGCGGGGGCGGGGTGTCCACTGAGGAAGCGGGGGGCCGAGGGGGCGGTCGGTGGTATCGGTCATGGCCGGGAAAATCTCCTAAGCGTTGATTGGGCGCTTGTATCCCGCGCGCTTGCGCTAGAATAGGTCCATTCCGGGCCACGCGAGAGGACCAAGGTGAGCAAGGCATTCGTGAACGAGGACGCGGCGGCGGAAGTCGATCTTGAGGATGAGATCGACGACGGCCCCGTGCTGCCGGCGGGATCGCGCAATCTGCTGACACCCGAGGGCCACGCGCGCCTGCAGGCGGAGCTCAAGCATCTGCGCCATGTCGAGCGGCCCAAGGTGGTCGATATCGTGTCCTGGGCCGCGGGCAACGGCGACCGCTCCGAAAACGGCGACTACATCTACGGTAAGAAACGCCTGCGCGAGATCGACCGCCGCCTGCGCTATCTGATGAAGCGACTGGAGATCGCCGAGGTCGTCGATCCGGCGCGCCAGACCAATCGCGATCAGGTGTTCTTCGGTGCCTGGGTGACCTTCGAGAATTCCCGTGGCGAGACGCCGACGGTGCGCATCGTCGGCGTCGACGAGGCGCGGCTGGAGGAAGGCGAGATCAGCTGGGTCTCGCCCATGGCCCGCGCCCTGATGAAGGCGGAGGAAGGCGACGTGGTCGCCGTGCGCACGCCTCAGGGCCTCGACGAGGTCGAGGTCATCCGGATTTCATACGCGGGACCGTGACGGGCGATCTGCCTAGGGGTGATAGACGTGCCCGTCCATGATGCGCCGGAAAGTGCGGTAGGCGGAGGTCGAGACCAGATTCCACGACCCGTCCGCGTTCTTCTTGGCATCGGCGCGGGTCGCCAGCACCCCTGACGGATTGCCGATCTTGAGGTCCCCCTTGGTGTCCAGATTGACGGCCATCTCGTTCAACAACGTGCCTTCGACGACCAGACCGGCGGAAATGCTCATGGCCCCCGTGACCTGAACCGCCCGGTGGATGTTTTCCATGGAGGCGACGCGCACCGCGATGGTGTAGTCCTCGGCGGCGATCTCCGTCCCCGCCAGGGTCTTGTAGGCGACCGGCGGGGCGATCAGGGCGACCCGGGGCGAGGCCTGGGCGGCGGCTTCCGGCGTCGCGGCCAGGCCGGCGCGCACGGCGGCGTCGCGGCGCACGTATTCCATGCCCGCCATGACCTCCTTCATGTCGTCGATGGCCATGGGCGATTCCGCGCAGGTCAGGCCGAAGGCGGCGGCGGGGACATAGACGCAGACCGAGGCGGCATCGACGATCGAGCCGGGGAACTCGCCGAACCCGGGGGCGGAGAAGGTTTCCTGCGGCTTGCCGGTCGGCAATACGCCGCGCCCGGCGGTGCCGGCCGGATCCATCCAGTCGAGGCGCATGGGCGCCCCCGTTCCGGAGACGCCGGGAATCTCCATGTCGCCGGTCGAGACGGCGCGGCCGTCCTGGACGGTGAAATGCGCGTGCACGACCTTCCTGGTGTTGGTGTTGAACATGCGCACCATGGCCGGGCCGTCCGCGACGGGAAAGATGCCTTCCTCGACGGCGAAGGGGGCGACGGCGGAGGTCATGTTGCCGCAGTTGGACGACATGTCGACCACGTCGTCGCGGATGCCGATCTGCGCGAAGGTATAGTCCACGTCGGCATCGTTGCGGGTCGAGCGTTCGACCCACAT